>CAZOHT010000004.1:0-87946 GCA_964579825.1 uncultured Anaerolineaceae bacterium | reverse complement strand
CGTCCCGTGCCCGCGACGTAGTCGACCTCCTCGGACGGGTCGATCTGGGTCTTGACCTGCTCACCGAGCCTCGAGCCGTCGGCGCCGAACACGACTGACACGATCTCCCGGCCGCCCGGCGCGTGGCGCTCTGTGCCGACGATGACCGTGATGCCGACACGACGGGCGGCGTCGGCGACCACGCCCAGACCCGCCTCCAGGGCCTCGTTCGAGACGTCCGGCACGGGCGTCCGCTGGACGCGATGACCGGGGATGCCCGTCTCGGGCAGGCACACGATCCGTGCCCCCAGCCGTCCCGCCTCCTCGATCGCGGCCACGGCCGCAGGGACCGCGTCGTCCAGCGTCGAGGTCGGCGGGGTCGACGCGACGGCGATGCGGACGGTGGCCATGCCACCGAGTCTAGGGTCAGGCTCGGGTCGGCGCCAGCGTCAGGCGGACGGGTGGGATCGTGCGATCCGGCTCGGTGTCCATGACCGGGACCGCCTCGGGCCGGACCGGGACCACGATCGACGGCGGGGCGATCGGCACCTCGACGTTGACCTCCTCGACCATGGCGACCCCCGGCGCGACCGGCGCGTCGCCCGTCGGCACGTCGGCCCGGATCGTCACGCTCACCGGCCGGCGGCGCGCCTGTTCCTCGGCGACCACCCGCGCGGACATCGCCGCGAGTGACGGCATCTCGAAGAGGCTGAACCCGATCCCGAACTGCGCCAGGTCATCGGACCCGTAGCCCCGATAGAGCCCGCGTGCGGCGACCGCGCACATCTCGTCATACAGCTCCGGCCACCCCACGCGTCGGCGCTGGTAGCAGAAGCGGATGAACTCGACCGCCTCCGGGTCCGAGCCTTGACTGGCGGCGGCGCGCGGCTCCATCGATGGGGTGTCCTCCCTCTGCATCGGCGGCGTCCGGCTTGGGGTCCCGGCGACGCGCGATGGCACTACGATGCCCGGTCCTGCCGGCCGATCGATGTGGGATCGGCGGCCTGACATGGGGCCTTGGCTGCGGTCGTCCATCCCTTCGAGGGCTCCCCGACCGGTGTGCCGTCCATCGTAGGCCCGCGCCACCGGACCGGGAAGGGGTCTTGTCCACCACTTCGTCCACCAACTTATCCACACGAACGGACGTTCACCGAGCGCACGCTGGTAGCGAGCGCGACCCGGTCAGTCGGCCCGCCGTGACAACCCGAGGCCGGGCGCGGACGACAGCCGCCAGCGATGGTCGGGTCCGAGCTCAAGGCCCTCGAACGGATCGTCCGCCAGCAACAGGCAGCCATCGAGATCGATCCACTCGGCAAGGCTCGCGACCACGGCCGACGCGGCGATCCCCACCTGCGTCTCCTCCATGCAGCCGAGGAACGAGCGGAACCCGAGCTCGCGGGCGCGCTCGAGCATCCGCTTGGCCGGGCCGATCCCGCCGCACTTGGCCAGCTTGACGTTGACGCCGTCGACGACCCCGACCAGCCCGTCCAGGTCCTCCGGGAACACGCAGCTCTCGTCCGCCACGATCGGCAGTGGCGAGCGTTCCTGGAGCCATCGAAGCTGATCGAGCCGGCGCGCCGGGAAGGGCTGCTCGATGAGTTCGACGCCGAGGCGCTCGAGGTGCGGCAGCATCGCGACGGCATCGTCCGGTGTCCAGCCCGTGTTGGCATCGACCCGGATGGGGCCGCCGAAGACGCCGCGGACGGCTTCGAGGGTCGCCAGGTCCGACGGCCCGCCGAGCTTGATCTTGAGCGCGGGGAACGCGGCCACGCGAGCCGCGCGCTCCGCGACGGCCGCCGGTTCGTCGATGCCGATCGTGAAGTCGGTCGGCGGGATGCCTGCCGACAGACCGCGCAGGACGTTGACCGGCGTCCCGGTCGCCTTGCCGACCAGGTCGTGGAGCGCGATGTCGATGGCGCACTTGGCCGCGCCGTGACCGCGGATGACCGAATCCATCACGAGTTCCGCGGCCACGAGTCCAGCCACCGACGGGTCCGGCTCGCCGATCGCCCCGAGCAGGAGCGAGAAGACCGCGTCCATCGTCTCGGGCGTCTCGCCGTAATACGGGTCCGGAAAGCCCTCCCCCACCCCGACCGACCCGGGGAACCGGTCATCGCGCAACTCCACGATGACCGTCGTCGCGCGACCGGCGCTCGCCTCGTCGCTCCTGGCGATCCGGAACGGATCCCTGAGGGACAGATGCAGGGTCTCGGCCGTGAGGAGGAGGCTCACGGGACCAGCTCGAGCATCCTGGCCCGAACGGTCTCCCAGAGCTCCTCGGCCCCGAACCGGACCGGGTCGTGGGTCGGGAGGCCGGTCTCCGCCGCGATCTCCGCGATGACCCGCCGAGCGTCGTCATCGGCCGGGTAGAGCGACGTATTCAAGGCGATCGCGACGACCGTCGACGGTGCCACCAATCGGGCGACCTGCTCATGGATCGCGATGAACCCGGGCAGCGACGCGATCGGGAACGACACGTCGGGCCGGTGGTCGAAGTCGTGCTCCGTGGTCCCCGGCTTGTGGACGAGGATCATCGCCTGCGGCGTCGCGCCGTGGATGAGCGCCAGGGTCACCGCCGAGTACGCGGGGTGATCGAGCGACCCCTGGCCTTCCACGATGATCCAGTCGCCGCGATCCTCGGCCTGCTCGACCAGCCATTCGACCGTGCCCTGGGCGAAGTCGGCGACGAGTCGGTCCACCGCGACCCCCCAGCCGTCGATCATCATCCCGGTCTGGCCCGTGGGGACGAACACGGCTGCATCCCCACGGTCGAGCGCCGCCTGCCGCAGGGACAGGGCGACCGACATCTTGCCGATGGCACAGTCCGTGCCGACGGTCAGGATCACCCGCTTGCCGCGCGCGTGCCGTCGGCCGGTCGACGTCTCCATCCGCTCCGGCGGCCGACGGTAGTCGACGATGCGCGTCCCACGCCGGGTCGCCGCCGTCGCGAACTCCGGGTCGTCGCCGATGAACGTGTGCAGCCCGGACAGGACATCGAGACCCTCGTCGATCGCCTCGAGGATCGTCGCCCGCCAGGATGCCGGCAGCTTCCCGCCGGTCGGGGCGATCCCGATCAGCAGCGCGTCGGGCCGCGGCGTCAGGTCCAGGGCAGCGGCCAGCGACGCCACGATCGGTGCCGGGTGTCCGGGGAGGAACTCGTCGACGTCGCGGCCGGCCTGCTCGGAATCCAGCACGGCGACGACCTCATCGCGCCCGAACCGGATGACCCCGTACGCGGTCTTGGCGTGGCTGTCGCCGAAGTAGCCCTCGGCGAGGATGACGAGGCGGCGGGTCGCGGTCGGCCGCATCCTCAGCCGTTCCGGCGCTCGAACTCACGCATGAAGGCGATCAGGTCGTCGATGCCCGCCTCGGGGAACGCGTTGTAGATCGACGCGCGCATCCCGCCCACGGACCGATGGCCCTTCAGGCCGTCGAAACCGGCCGCCGTCGACTCCCTGATGAACGCCGTCTCGATGTCCTCGCTGGCCAGCCGGAACGTCACGTTCATCTGGCTCCGGCTGTCGGCCTGGGCGGTGGGCCGCCAGAACCCGGTCCGGTCCAGTTCGCCGTACAGCTTGGCCGCCTTGCGCTCGTTGATGGCGGCGATCGCCGGCAGTCCGCCGAGCTCGAGCAGCCACCGCATGACCAGACCGAGCACGTACACCCCGAAGGCCGGCGGCGTGTTGTAGAGCGACCCGTTCTCCGCCTGTACGGCGTAGCTGAGCATCGTGTGCAGGGACTTGGAGGACCGCTCCAGGAGGTCCTCACGGATGATCACGAGTACGACACCCGACGGTCCCAGGTTCTTCTGGGCCCCGGCGTACAGCAGGCCGTAGCGGGCGATGTCGATGGGTCCACTGAAGATGTCCGACGAAGCGTCACTGACCAGCGGCGCGTCCCCGATGTCCGGCAGCCTGTGCCACTGCGTGCCCTCGATCGTGTTGTTCGAGGTCATGTGGACGTAGGCGGCCCCCGGCGTGAACGCACACTCGGCATCGGTCGGGATCCGGTCGAATGGCGCGCCGTCCGGCAGACCCGTCACGTGGACGTTCCCGACACGCCGCGCTTCCTTGACCGCCTTCTCCGCCCATGAGCCGGTGTTGATGTAGTCGGCGGTCGTCCCCTCGGTCAGGAGGTTCATCGGGACCATGCTGAACTGGAGGCTGGCGCCGCCCTGCAGGAACAGGATCCTGTAGCCGTCGGGGACGCCGGCGAGCCGACGGATGTCGGCCTCGGCCTGGCCGATGATCGCCTCGAACGTGGACGACCGGTGGCTGATCTCCATGACCGACATGCCGACGCCGGGCAACGCGACCAGATCCCGCTGGACCTGCTCCAGGACCGACACCGGCAGGACGGCCGGGCCGGAGGAGAAGTTGTAGACGCGGTCCACGGCGGTCATGTGGTGCTCCTCAGATGGCCACGAGCTGGAGGCTCAGGATGTCGTCGTTGCCGGCCTCGATGGCGGCCAGCTGGGCGGCCGTCGGCTCGCCGTCCAGGTTGATCCGGGCGACGGCCGCTTCGGCCCCGTCGAAGATGATGTTCTCGGTCTCCTGGACGTTCAGGCCGCCGCCGCTCAGGTGCTCGAAGACGTGCGCGAGCACGCCCGGTCGATCCCGATGCCGGACGACGAGCATGTGCGTGGCGGGCGTCCGGCGGGCGAGGTTGACGACGTTCGGGACGCGACCCGTCTCCTTGAACGAGCGGACGATCCGGACCGTCTCGGCGGCGATGGCCTCCTGCGCCTGATCCGTGGACGCGCCGATGTGGTGCGTGCCGTAGACCCCGGGGAGCGCCAGCAACGGCAGCGAGTACTCGCCGGTGCCGGTCGTCGGTTCGTCGGGATAGACATCCAGGCCGACGCGCAGGCCCTTGTCGCGGACCGCCGCGGCCAGCGCGTCGTGATCCACGACCTCGGCTCGGGCGGTGTTGACGACGAGGGCCCCGGGCCGAAGCCGGGCGAGGACCTCGGCGCCCACGAGACCGCGGGTGTCCGGCGCAAGCGCCAGGTGGATGCTCAGCACGTCCGCCTGGGCCGCGACGTCGCCCGGCGTGGCCGCCACGCTGATCCGCGACTCGCGGGCGGACTCGAGCCCGTAGGCGCCGAAGTCCACGTCCGGCGCCGACGCGAACCGGCGCGACCAGACCACGATGTGCATCCCGAACGCCTGGGCCCGGCGAGCCACCTCCTGGGCGATGTTGCCGAAGCCGAGCAGGCCCAGGGTCGAACCGGCCAGGCCGGTCGCGCTGGCGAATGCCTTCTTGTCCCAGTGGCCCGCGCGCAGCTCGATGACGTTGTCGGGGATCCGGCGGTCCAGGGCCAGGATGAGGCCCATCGCCAGCTCGGCGACGGCGACCGCGTTCTTGCCGGGGCAGTTGGACACGTAGATGCCGCGGGATGAGGCCGCGGCGACGTCGATCGTGTTGTAGCCCGCGCCGGCCCGCACGATCAGCCCGAGCGCGCCCGCGTCCAGCATCTCCGCGGTGACCTTGGTGGAGCGGACGACCAGCACGTCGGCGCGGGTCTCGGCCAGGGCCGCCACGAGGGCCTCGTCCTTGAGCGCCGGGTCGTGGACGACCTCGCATCCGGCGGCGCGCAGGCCGTCGAGGCCGGACGCCTCGAACGGATCGGCGACGAGGACCTTCATCGGCGTCACTCCCTAGATGAGGTGGGTCAGCAGGCCGTCACGGAGCTTGGGTTCGAACCAGGTGGACTTGGGTGGCATGATCCCGCCGGCGTCGGCGATGCCCATCAGGTCCGCGACGCTCACCGGGACCATCGCGAACGCCACCGCGGCGGCGCCCGAGTCCACCCGTTCGGCAAGGGCGCCGGGTCCGCGGATGCCGCCGATGAAGTCGATCCGCTTGTCCGTCCGCGGGTCTCCGATCCCGAGCAGCGGGGCCAGGACCTGGTCGTGGAGTCGCTGGACGTCCAACCGGTCCGCAGCGGGAGCATCGTCGGCGGCGGGGCGCAGGGTCAGCCGGTACCACGACCCGGCGAGATACATCGAGACCTCGCCCGGACCGTCGGGCGTGTCCGTGCCGGGTGCGACCCGGACATGGGCTGCCAGCCCGTCGAGGAACGACATCGTCGAGTGCCCGGCCAGGTCCTTCACGACCCGGTGATACGGCAGGAGCTGGGTCTGGTCGTCCGGGAACGCGACGGCCAGGAACAGGTCCGCCTCCAGGGCGCCGGCGCCGGGGGTCCGCTCGCGCATGGCCTGGCGCGCCCGCATGGCGCTGGCCGCTCGGTGGTGGCCGTCGGCGATGTACAGCAGCGGGATCTCCGAGAATCCGGCCACGAGTGCGTCGCCGGACGGCGGATCGGCCCGCCAGACCGTATGCCGCACCCCGTCGGCGGCCACGAAGTCGAACAGCGGCGCGTCCGTCACGACCGACGCCACAGCCGCATCGACGACGGCCGACGCCGGGTACGTCAGGAAGACCGGGCCCGTCTGGGCTCGGAGTTCGATGATGTGGCGGGTCCGGTCGTCCTCCTTGTCCTTGCGGGTCCGCTCGTGCTTGCGGATGACGTCCGACTCGTACTCGTCCACGCTGAAGCACGCCGCGACCCCGGTCTGCTCGTGCTCGCCCATCCGGAGTCGATAGACGTAGACCGTCGGCATGGCCTCCTCGACGAGGGGCGCCACCGTGCGCAGTCGGGCGAACTTCGCGACCGCCGTCGCGTAGACCGCATCCGAGTACGGATCGGTGCCGTCGGGCAGCTCGATCTCCGGCCGCGAGACGCGCAGGAAGCTCAGCGGGTTGCCCTCCGCAAGCGTCCGGGCTTCCGCGGCGCTCACGACGTCGTACGGCACCGCGGCGACCCTGGCAGCCTCGCCCGGCTCGGGTCGGAGGGCTCGGAATGGGTGGATCGTGGCCATCCGTGGAGGCTACCAGAGGGCACCGCGCCCGTCGGGCCGGATGAGCGTGCCGGCGCCCGTGGCGTCGAGGTCACGTCGTGGCTGGCGGGACCTCCGACCGAGCGGCCTCGGGGATCCGCTCCGTGCCCGGACCCGCGTCTGCGTCCGCCCTGGCGGCTCGCGAGCCCTCCACGGCGACCGATTCGGACATCGACAGGTGGACGTGGGCCTCCCCGATCACCTCGAGCAGTCCGGTGCGCGCCAGGCGGTCGCGCAGCGGGCCGCGAGCCTGCGCGAGGGCGAGGACCGCGCCCCGGTCCGCGAGGTCCCCGGTCAGCTGCCGGAGCATGTCCGCCGTCGTCACGTCCAGGTCGGTCGTGGCGCCGACGTCGATGACCACGATCCGCGGCACGGGGTCCGCCTGGTCGACGCTCGCGAGGATCTGCGAGCGCGCGACCGTGGCGTTGAAGAAGTAGAGCGGCGCGTCGATGCGCAGGAGGAGCAGACCGGGCACCGGCTCCGCCGTCTCGTGGCGGGTCACGTCGACATAGGCCGGTGGCGTGCTCGGCAGACGCCCGAGCACGGCCAGGTACGGCCGGCTCGCCCGGTACAGCAGCAGGCTCACGGACAGCAGCACGGCGATCGAGAGGCCGGTGAGGACGTCCGTGCCGATGACGCCGCCGAGCGCGATCAGCGCCAGCACGGCATCCGAGTGTCGCCAGGACCAGTAGCGGGCGATCGCGGCCGGATCCATCAGCCCCAGCACGGAGGCGATGACGACCGCCGCCAGGACGGTCATCGGCAGGTTCTCGAACAGCGGCGCCAGCACGAGCGCCGTGGCCAGGACGAGACCCGCGGTCACCAGCGAGGAGGCCTGGGTCCGCGCACCCGAGGCCTCGGCGGTCGCCGACTGCGACAGGCTGGCGTCCACGATGAAGCCGCCGAACAGCCCCGACGCGAGGTTGGCGCCACCCAGCGCGACGAGTTCCTGGTCACCGTCGATCTCGTAGTGATGCTTGGTCGCGAACGAACGAGCCGCGCCGAGCGACTCGCCCACGGCGAGGAACACCACGCCGGCGGCACCCGTGAGCAGGAACAGGACGTCGTTGAGTCCGACGCCCGGCAGTCCCGGCGTCGGTCGAACGGTGGCGATCTCGCCGACGATGGCGACCCCGTGCGTCGTGTCGAGATCGAAGGCATAGACCGCGCCGATGCCCAGCACCATCGCCACGAGCGCGCCCGGGATCCGGGGTGCCACGCGGCGCAGGACCAGGATGAGGGCCAGCGAGGCGGTTCCGATGGCGAGCGCCCACTCGTTCGTGTCGGGCAACGCCGCGATCAGCTGGCCGAGCTGGCCGAGGACACTCCCGCTCCCCGCCGGGACGCCCAGCAGCTTGGGCAGCTGTCCCACGATGACCGTCACGGCGATCCCGAAGACGAAGCCCGTGACGACCGGTTTCGCCATGAATTCGGAGATGAAGCCCAGGCGCAGCAGGCCGCCGGCGATGAGCAGGACGCCGACGAGCAGGGCCAGCGCCGCGGACAATGCCGCGAAGCGACCCGGGTCGCCGGCCGCCAGGGGCGCCACGACCGACACGGACATGACCGCCATCGTCGAACTCGTCGTCACCTTGAGATGGCGACTCGTCGCCAGGAGGGCATAGGCGCTCAAGGCCGCGAACGCGGTGACCAGGCCGTACTCGGGCGGAAGCCCGGCCAGCGAGGCGTAGGCCAGGGCCACGGGCACCATCACGCCCCACGAGGTCAAGCCGGCGATCAGGTCCGGGCGCAGGTCGCCGGCCGGATAGCGCGGCAGCCATCCCACGATCGGCACCAGCTTCGGCAGCCAGGGCGGGACCCGGCGGTCGATGCCGCTCATCGGACGGACCCTCCGCGACCCGGCGCCAAGCCCATCCGCGGCATCCACCCGGTCGGGACGGACGCGCCGCCGAACGGCTGCGCCCGGCTCATCCGATCACCTCGTGGGTTACGCAAGTCTTCGGCGGACGTCACTCGGTCATCTCAGGCAGGGTGGAAGCCGCCTGAGGCTAGCAGAGGGCACGCGGTCCGTTCGGGTCGGCTGCGACATGGATGCTGACCCGGGCGGCGATCCGCCACGGGCGTCGGGACCCAGGACCGAGGCCAGCTCGTCGGGCTTGTGGATCGCCGAGGCACGGCGTGTAGATTGGCAGGGTGAGCTTCGACGTCGCCGCTGAGTCGTACGACCGCTTCATGGGCCGGTTCTCGCGACTGCTGTCGCCCCAGCTGGCCGACCTCGCGTCGGTCCAGCACGGTCAGCGCGCGATCGACGTGGGCTGCGGACCGGGCGCCCTCACCTCGGAACTCGTGAGCCGACTCGGCCCTGCCGCCGTCGCGGCCGCCGATCCCTCGGAGCCCTTCGTCGCGGCCGCCACCGAGCGGCATCCAGGGGTGGACGTCCGCCTCGCCACGGCGGAGGCGTTGCCATTCCCGGACAGCGCCTTCGATGTCGCGCTGGCGCAGCTGGTCGTCCACTTCATGCAGGACCCGATCGGCGGCCTCACGGAGATGGCCCGCGTGACCCGCGCCGGCGGCATCGTCGCCGCGTGTGTCTGGGATCACGGCGGGGAGCAGGGCCCGCTCAGCCTGTACTGGCAGGCCGCGCGCCGACTGGACCCGACGGTCCACGACGAGTCGGACCTGGCCGGTGCCCGCGAGGGCCACCTCGCGAGGTTGTTCGAAGCCGCGGGCCTCGGCCACATCGAGTCGACCGTGCTCATCGCGGACCTGGAGATGGACACATTCGACGACTGGTGGGAGCCGTTCACGCATGGCGTCGGGCCCGCGGGAGCGCACCTGGGGAGCCTGGACCCGGAGGCGAAGGCCGCGCAACGGAAGCGCTGTCGCGACCTGATCCCCGGTGAGCCGTTCACGATCCGGGCGCGCGCCTGGGCCGCCCTGGGCGTGGTCTAGCTTCGATCGGGGATCCGGGCGGCGGGCCGACCACGCACTCGACCGGTCCGGGACCGGGAGTTGGTACCGCATATCGGATTCGAACCGATGATCTCCGCCTTGAGAGGGCGGTGTCCTGGGCCTCTAGACGAATGCGGCAGCGCGGTTCGGGATGATACCAGAGGGAGGCGAGACCTCGCCTACAGGCGGTTGGCGTCCAGGAAGCTGCGGATCCCGTCGGCGACCTGCTGGTAGCTGTTCTCGCCGGCGATCAGGCCGTAGTGCGAGTGCGCGCCGAATGGCTCGTAGTCGGCGTCCAGCCACTCGGCGAGTCGCTCCGAATCGTCCGCGCTGACGGTGCGATCCAGGCCACCACCGATGACCAGGCGCGGGATGGCGTCCACGCCGCGCCGGTCGACCGGCACCCCGGCGATCATCTGGCGTCGGGCCGCACCGGCTTCGTGCGGCTTCTGGCCGAGCATATGCTGGATGCGCAGGACGTCGGGCAGGGTCAGGTCGCGATCGTCCCGAAGCAGGCGCTCGGGGAGCGTCTCCCAGCCGATCATCGATCGTCCATAGACCTCGGGGATCTCGCGCAGCTCGTGGGATCGCCCACCCGGACGCAGGTCGCGCGGCAGCTCCGGACTGATGAGCACGATGCCCGAGATGGCCATCCGCTCGGCCGCCTTCAGGGCAAGGAGGCCGCCCATGCCGTGACCGATGACCACGACCGACGGCCCGAGCCGCTCCATCGCGGCGACGACGTCCTCGGTGTACGTGTCGAACGACAACGTCGCGGGATCGGCGGTCTGCGACCAGTAGTGGTTGCGCAGGTTGAGCGCGTGGCCTTCCCAGCCCCGGCCAGCGAAGTACCCCAGGTAGCGCTCCCATACCCACGAGCCGGTCAGCTCGCCGTGGACGAACAGGAGGGGCTTGCGGCGCGATCGGCGCTCCGGCAGCCACGACTCGATATACAGGCCGCGGTCGTGCAGCTCGATCTCGTCCTTGCGCACCGGTCGGCCGTTGACCGGCGCGACCTGGGCCTGGTTGAGGATCGCTTCGGGGGTCTTGTCGGTCATGCGGTCACCACTCGTGCGGGTTGATGACGAGGCCCGTCGGGGCCGTCGGGATGGTCGGGCGGTCCGTCCCGGCCACCAGCAGGGCCAGGAGGTAGTCGAATGCCGGGTCCTCTTCACAGGACCGGCTCATGCGCCGTTCGTCGCGGTAGCGCAGGGCGGCATCGTACGTCGAACGGCCCGCGACGACCCGGACCGGGCCCGTGGCTGCCGGCCGGAGCAACGCTTCGACGGCCGCCGCGGTCTCGCCGCCGCCATCGGCTGCCACGGCCCACACGCGATGGCGCGTGCCGGCTTCGTCGACCAGATCGATCTCCGGGGGCCGGGCGGACAGCCTGGACAGGCCGACGGTCGTCGCATCGTCGGGGTCGTCGTAGACGGCGACCACCGGACTCGTGTTCACGCCGGTCGCGCGAAGCAGCTTGTACCGTTCATCGAAGTCGGCGGCGGCCATCGGCGACCCGGCCTCCACCCCCGATCCGGCACCGACCGACTCCAGGCGGAGCCGGGCGAAGTAGCCGCGCAGGCCCGGGCGCCCGTCGTCGAGCGGGTCGCAGGCGTAGACGTAGATGGACGGGTGCGGGTCCTTGTGCAGGATGGCACCGGAGCGCCACTCGGCCATGGACCGGGCCGCCCGTCGGAACCGATCGTCCGGTTCGTCGCCGTGACGGGTCTCGGGCAGGTCCACGCGGACGACATTCGCCGGATGACGCGCCAACAGGCGCTCGTGAGCGGCAGGATCGATCGCGTCGTACGACGGGGCCACCACGGCGGCGAGGTCGCCGACGCTGGTCGCATCGAAGCGGAGCGCTCGGAAGGGACGGATGACGGGCACACTACCCTCGGGTGGACGGCACACCGGCCGACGGGTCACGGGACGCCCGCATCGTACGATAGCGGCGGCGTGGATGGCCACCGGACGCCCACGCAACTTTCAGGGGGGTTCGGGCGTCCTTGCTGCGACCCGCTCCCCGCATGCACCCGGAGTCGCCGTGATCTCGCCCTCACCGACGCGGAGCCACGCGTCCGCCTGTCACGCCGCCACGAGCGCCGCGTGACGTCGCGCACCCGGCGTCTGCTGACCGGGCTGGGTCTCGTCGCCGCCCTCCTCCTGCCGGCCGCCGCGCCGGTCGCGGCCGCCGATGGACTGACCATGGAGGCGCGCGCGATGCTCGACGGCCACGCGCGCATCGGCGCCTGGATGGCGGTGTCGGTCCGGCTTAAGAACGACGGACCGCCGATCACCGGCGAGTTGCGCCTGTCCGGCGGCTCGCAGGGCACGTCCCGGTTCGGGACCGTCGTGGACCTGCCGACCCAGTCCGACAAGACCTACACCCTGTACGTCCAGCCGCCCGCCTTCGGGCGCGAACTGACCCTCAGCCTGGTCGACGGCGCGGACACGATCGCCAGTTCCAAGGTGGCGTTCACGATCCACGACGGCACGCAACTCGTCGTCGGCGTCGTGGCGGAGCGATCGCAGGCGATCGTCGCCGGGATCGACCTGCTCCCGAACCAGAACCAGGTCGCGCCGGTCATCGTGCCGCTCGACCCGACCCAGCTGCCCGAGCGCGTCGAAGCCTGGCAGGCGCTCGATCGGCTGGTCTGGCAGGACGTGGACTCCAGCCGACTCAGCCCCGAACAGGTCGTCGCGCTCCGCGGCTGGGTGGCCGGCGGTGGTCGCCTCGTCATCGTCGGCGGGACGAGCGGGCCCGGCGCGCTCGGGACGTTCCCCGACGAGCTCCTCCCCTTCCGGCCCGCGGCGACCCTCGACGTCCCTGCCGCATCCCTGACCGCGTTCCTCGGCGCCGCCCCGTCTGGTGCGACCGATCTGCCGGCCCTGGGCGGCGAACTGGTCGCCGGACGGGCGCTGGTGAGTGTCGGCGACCGGGTCATCGCCGCAGAACGCGCGTACGGCAGCGGCTCCACCGCGCTGATCGGGTTCGATCCGACCGTCGAGTGGCTCGCGGGTGGGACGTCGGCCGACTCGTTCTGGCGCCGCCTCCTGCCACAGCGACTGAACGCCGGTCTGTCGCTCTCCGATGACAGTCAACTCGTGGGAGCGGTGGCGCAGCTGCCATCGCTCGCCCTGCCACCGATCGGGGGCCTGTTCGCCCTGCTCGGCGCCTACATCCTGCTGGTCGGTCCCATCAACTACCTCGTCCTGCGGCGGATCGGCCGGCGTGAATGGGCGTGGGCCACGATCCCCGCGCTCATCGCGATCTTCGCGGTCGGCGCCTATGCCTTCGGGGCCACCCTCCGCGGCAGCGAGGTCATCGTCAACCAGATCGCCCTGGTCCGCGGCGCGCCGGGCGCCACCGACGGGACGGCACAGGTCTACATCGGCATCTTCTCCCCGTCGCGTGGCACCTACCAGGTCCGGGTCCCGGGCGGCGCGCTGCTCTCCCCGCCGGTGAACGGGGACATGTTCGGAACGGGCACGTCCGGGACCGCCCTGGACGTCCTCCAGGGAGATCCGTCGCGCGTGCGCGACCTGACGGTCGGGTTCGGATCGCTGCGGACCGTCCGGGCCGAGACGGCGATGGACGTGCCCCTCGTCCAGGCGTCGCTCCGCCTCGAGGACGGCCGCCTCAAGGGCACGGTCCGCAACGCGTCCGACGTCAAGCTGGAGCGCCCGGCCGTGGTCCTGGGGGCCACCGTCGCGATCCTGAAGGACCTCGAACCGGGCACGGAGCAAACGGTCGACGTCCCGATCCAGAATGGGGCGAACCAGTTCGGACAGCCGCTGTCCGACCTGGTCGTGGGCCAGCTGTTCTTCGACGGGGACGGCGGCAACCCGGACAGCGAGACGTACATCCGCCACGCGGTCATCGACCAGCTGACCTACGACCCGAACTTCGGCTCGACCAACCAGCTCCCGGCCGACGGCGCGGTCATCCTCGCCTGGACGGGCGGGTCCGCACTGTCGGTCGAGATCGATGGCCAGGAGCCGCGCCGGACCGGGAACACGCTCTACTACCTGCCCACGTCGGTCGATGTCAGCGGCAAGGTCACGTTCGGCTCCGACCTGCTTCGCTCCAGCGTCGTGGGGTCGGACGCGGCGTTCTTCAGCAAGGACCCGTTCAGCATGAACTTCGGGCGCGGGAGCGCGACCCTGGCGTACCGTCCGATCGCGATGAACGGCACGATCGAGACCGACGAGCTGCTGATCGGGCTCAACTTCGGCGGTGACATCGGCTTCGGGCAGCCGACCGAGGTCTCGCCGCTCGATGCGATCCCGGTCGTGTGCTCCGCCGATGTCACCGACGACTGCGTCCAGCCGATCCTGGACGGGCTCCCCGAGACCGAGCTCTTCGACCTGACGACGTCCGAGTGGGTCCGCCTGCCGCACCTCGCGGCCGGCAACCGCTACAGCGTCGCCGAACCCGCCCGCTACGTGGACGAGAACAGCGGCACGGTCCTCATCCGATTCGTCAACGACCAGAGTGACGGCGTCGGGTTCAGCGCCGGCCTGTCGATCGGCGGGACGGTCCGATGAGCCCGATCGTCCGGACCGAGGGCCTGGTCAAGCGCTATGCGACGACCGTCGCCGTGGCCGGCGTGGACCTGTCGGTGGAGCCGGGCGAGATCTTCGGCCTGGTCGGCCCGAACGGCGCCGGCAAGTCCACGACGCTCAAGATCCTGGCCACGCTCCTGCAGCCGTCGGCGGGGACCGCCGAGATCGCCGGCTGGTCCGTGACACGGAACCCGGACCAGGTCCGGCGCGTCCTCGGGTTCATGCCGGACGTCTTCGGGGTCTACGACGACATGAAGGTCTGGGAGTACCTGGACTTCTTCGGGCGCTGCTACGGCCTGTCGGCTTCGACGCGGCGCCGGACGATCGGCGATCTGCTCGAGCTGGTGGACCTCGCCGACAAGCGTGACGACTACGTCCAGACGCTCTCGCGCGGCATGGAGCAGCGCCTGTGCCTGGCCCACGCGCTCGTCCACGATCCGCAGGTGCTGCTGCTCGACGAGCCGGCGTCCGGCCTCGACCCGCGCGCCCGTGTGGAGCTGCGCGAACTGCTCCGCGAGCTGCGCGTCCTGGGCAAGACGATCCTCATCAGCAGCCACATCCTCCCGGAGCTCGAGGAGCTGTGCACCAGCGTCGCCATCGTCGATCGCGGCCAGGTCCTGGCCCAGGGCAAGGTGAGCGACATCGAGCGACGCCTTCGGTTCGGCGCCGTGCTCCGCATCCGCCTGCTGCTCGAGGGCGAGGCCCTCGAAGCTGCCCGCGAACGACTGGCACTGGACCCCGATGTCGCGACCGCCGAGATCCTTGAGGACGGCACCGTCGAGGTCGGGTTCCGCGGGGACGACGAGTCCTCGGCCCGGCTCCTCGCCCACCTCGTCCGCGATGGCCTGCCGGTCGTGACGTTCGCCCGGGCGGCGAGCGACCTCGAGGAACTGTTCCTGCAGGTCACCGCCCCGGACCGCGAGCCCCTGGATGTGGCGTCATGACGGACCCGATGCACCCGCCGATGGACGCTTCGATCACGGGTGCCGATGACGCGGTCGTCGATGCCGACGCGACCCTCGAGGCCGACGCCGCCCTGCCGCTGCCGGCGGTGGAGACCGAGGCCGTCACGCCCATCGCGACCGCCGCCGTCCTGCCGCCCGACCCCGACAGCCCGACGGCGCACCCGCGCACACGACCCCACCCGATCGCGGCCCTGCGCCACACGGCCGGGGGCATCACCGCCATCAGCGTCAAGGAACTGCGCGGCCGGATGCGCGGCCGACGCGCGTTCGTGATCCTGACCCTGTACCTGTTCCTCCTGGGCGGCTTCGCCTGGATGGTGGAGCTGCTCATGGAAACGTCCTACCAGAACAGCTTCGGCCAGTCCGCCGCATTCGCCTCGGCGTCGATCGGCCAGGCGATCTTCGCCGCGATGATCATGCTCGAGACCCTCCAGGTGGTCTTCCTCGCCCCGGCGTCGACCGCGGGCGCGATCAGTCTCGAACGCGAGAAGCAGACCCTCGGCTTGCTGGTCACGACGCCGATCTCGTCGCCGGCGATCGTCCTGGGCAAGCTGCTGAGCGCCCTGACCTACGTGTTCCTGCTCATCCTGGCCTCGATCCCGCTGACGGCGATCGTGTTCGTGTT
Source organism: uncultured Anaerolineaceae bacterium (assembly GCA_964579825.1). Taxonomy (GTDB): domain Bacteria; phylum Chloroflexota; class Limnocylindria; order Limnocylindrales; family CSP1-4; genus SPCO01. Next base: position 71,993 of record CAZOHT010000004.1, on the reverse strand, counting down.
CGGCGGCGTCGGACCGGAGGATGTCGTCCGTTCGTACGCCGTGCTCCTGGTCACGGCGCTCGGGCTCGGGGCGTTCGGTCTGTGCTGCTCGAGCCTCGTCAAGCGGACGCAGGCGGCGACGGCGATCTCGATCTTCGGGGTCCTCGCCATCACCGTCGGGTCCGCCTTCCTGCTCATCTTCTGGAACGTGCTGGCCAACGACGACAACGGCCGGGGCCAGGGTCCGATCAAGGGCAGCCCGCCAGCGGTCATCGCCTACGTCAACCCGTTCCTCGCCCAGGTCGACGTCCTGTGTGGCACCGAGTCGTTCGGTGGCACGTGGTGCGGCATCCTGACCGGCCTCGTCCCGAGTGCCCAGGGCACGACCTTCGACGACAACACCGGCGGTGGCGGGGTCCCCGTGCCCGCCCCGATGCCCGTCCCGATCCCCGGCAAGGGCGTGATCATCGACGACTCGGGCATGGTGATCGGGGCCGAAGGTGGGCCGGTCAACGAGCGCCAGGTCGCCGTCGACGTCGCCGCCTTCGGGGTCGTTCGCGACGCGTTCTGGCCGCGGGCCATGGCCACGTGGCTGATCCTGACGATCGTCTTCCTGCTCATCTCCATCCAGTTCGTCTCACCGACACGGCGCTGGCGCCTGCGCCGTCGTCGCTCGCGACCCACGAGTCCGGAGGCCATCTGATGCGGATCCCGTCACGCCTGTCCCGCCGACGCGACCGAACGCCGGCCGCACCGGTCGTGGTGCCCGTCGATCCGCGCACCGTCGTCGACGGTCCGCTCGATCCCGCCCTGTCCGCCGTCCTCGTCGCGCTCGGGCCGCAGCGCCAGCGACTGTGGATCCGCCGCATCGTCCGCCGGACCTGGCTCGCACTCGCGGCCGTCGTCGTCGCGGAGCTCGCGCTCTGGACGGTCGCCCGGTTCGTCCCGCTCATGGCGGCACCGCTGGTCGGTGCCGCCATCCCCGTCGTCGGCGCCCTCGGGTTGCTCGTGGCGATCGTGCGAACTCGCCCGACCCTTGGCGAGACGGCCCTGGCCGTCGACGGCGAGGGCCGGATGGGCGACCGCGTCTCGAGCGCGCTGGAGCTGGCGGCGGCCTTCCCGGCGTCCTCCGGCCCGGTCGACCCTGACGTCCCGAGCGACCTGCGCGGCGATGCCGCCGAGACAGACCGCTTCGTCCGCCGGCAGCGCGCCGATGCCCTCCACGCCATCCGCATCGCCCCACCGAACCTGTTCAAGCCGCGGTTCTCGCAGCGCCCGGCGATCGCGCTCGTCGTCTCGGCGCTGCTCCTGGTCCCGATGCTGCTCCTTCCGAACCCGCAGGATGCGGTGATCGCCCAGCAACGCCAGGTGGAGGAGGCGGCCGAGCGTCAGGCGGACCGTCTCGACGACCTGGCCGACGAACTCGACTCGAAGGGCGCGGATGCGCAGGACCCACGGACCCAGCTCTCCGAGGAACTCCGTGAACTCGCACGCCAGCTGCGCGACAAGCCCGGCGACCTCGACGTCAACCTCGCGCGCCTGGGCGCCGTGGAAGCGGACGTCCGGGCCCAGACGGATCCGGCCAACGAACAGCGGGCCGCATCACTCACGTCGCTGAGCCGCTCCCTGTCGCGGGCAGCGACGGGCAAGCCGGACGCCAACAAGGACGGCGATCCCGAGACGGCGCAGGACGACCTCAAGGACCTCGCCGACAAGCTCGATGAGATGACCGACGCGGAGAAGGCCGAGCTCGGGCGACAGCTCGCCGAGATGCAGGCGACCGCGTCACAGGCCAGCGGCGCGGCCGCCACCGCGCTTCGCGACGCGGCCCAGAGCCTGGCCCAGGGGGACACGGAGGGCGCCAAGTCCGCTCTGGACAACCTGGGCGACGCCCTTACCAACGCCGAACGGCAGGTCGCCACGAACCGCGACCTCTCCACCGCCGCGTCGCGACTCCAGGACGCACGGCGTGATCTTGCCGATGCCGGCCGGCAGACCGCGTCGCAAGGGCAGCAGGGCCAGGGTCAGCAGGGTCAAGGTCAAGGCCAGGGTCAGGGCCAGCAGGGTGCCGGGCAGAGCCCAGGCGCCGGGCAGGGGGCCGGCCAGAGTCCGGGGACTGGTCAGGGCCAGGGTCAAGGGCAGGGCCAAGGTCAGGGCCATGGTCAGGGGCAGGGGCAGGGCCAGGGTCAAGGTCAAGGGCAGGGCCAGGGCCAGGGGCAGGGTCAAGGTCAAGGGCAGGGTCAGGGCCAGGGTCAAGGCGCCATCGGCGGTGGCGGTTCGAACGCTCGCTCGCTCGGCAACGGCACCGGTGGCAACGGCCAGCCAGCCGGTCCGACCAACCCGAACCGCCCATCCGAACTCGGCGAGGACGCGCGCTCGGTCTACGCGCCGTTCGATCGCCTCGGCCGACCCGGCGACCCCTCGTACATCGCGGGGACCGGCGGCGACGGCCAGACCCAGCAGGGCAACCAGACGGGGTCCGGCTCCAACAACGGTTCGCTGACCCCGTACGAGGACGTGTACACCGACTTCTATCGCTACGCCCAGACCTCGCTCGAGCGCGGCTATGTCCCGCTCTCGGTGAAGGATCTGGTCCGGGACTACTTCAGCTCACTCGATCCCACGAGGTGACGGCCGCTCGAGCGGCGCGCACGCAGGAGGACACGTGACGACCCCCACCACGACCGACGAGACACGCCTCGCACCTGAGGCCTTCGCGGAACGCGCCCAAGCCATCGAACGCGAGATCGGCCAGGTCATCGTCGGCCAGGCCGCGCTCGTCCGACAGACACTGACCGGACTCCTTGCCAACAGCCACGTGCTGCTCGAGGGCGTGCCCGGTCTCGGCAAGACGATGCTCGTTCGGACCATCGCCGACGTCATCGACTGCAGCTTCAGCCGGATCCAGTTCACGCCGGACCTCATGCCCGCCGACATCACGGGTACGAACATCCTCATCGAGGAGGAGGGCCAGCGGATCTTCAAGTTCCAGCCCGGCCCCATCTTCGCGAACCTGATCCTCGCCGACGAGATCAACCGCGCGACCCCGAAGACCCAGTCGAGCCTGCTCGAGGCGATGCAGGAGCACCAGGTCACCGTCGCGCGACAGCGCTTCGCGCTCGAGTCGCCGTTCTTCGTCCTCGCGACCCAGAACCCGCTCGAGATGGAAGGCACCTACCCCCTCCCGGAGGCCCAGCTCGATCGGTTCATCTTCAAGGTGATGGTCCCGTTCCCGTCGGAGGAGGACCTCGTCTCGATCATGGATCGGACGACCGGCTCGGACGCCGTGACGGCCGCGAAGGTGTGCACGGCGGCCGAGATCGTCGAGATGCAGCGCCTCGCCCGGGCCGTGCCGATCGCCCCGCATGTGACCGCGTACGCGGTGAGCGTGCTCGCCGCCACGCACCCGGACCAGCCCCGGGCACCCGGTCTGGTCCGCGATTACGTCCGCTACGGCGGCTCACCGCGCGGTGCCCAGGCCCTCGTGACCGGCGGCAAGATCTTCGCGCTGCTGGACGGCCGGTTCAACGTCTCGATCGACGACATCCGGGCGGTCGCCATCCCGGCGCTGCGCCACCGGATCATCCTGAACTTCGAGGGCGAGGCCGAGGGGATCACGACCGAGTCGGTCGTGCGCTCCATCCTCGATGCCGTCGTCGCGCCGACGGTCGAGTAGCGTCACGACCTCCTCCGGCCACGGCGACCACGCGATGGACGGTCCGTCCCCCCAGGCCAGCTCGACCTCCGGCGCGCCGATCCCCGCTGGGACGCGCCAGGCGTTCCTGCCCAGCGAGGTGGACCCGACCGTCTTCGACGAGGCCTTCCTGCGCCAGCTGGAGCGGTTGCTCCTGCTCATGCGCTCGCCCGTCCGCGGCGGGCTGAAGGGCGGCCGGCGGAGCGTCAAGCGCGGGCAGTCGGTCGAGTTCGCGGATTATCGCGACTACACGCCCGGCGACGACCTGCGTCAGCTCGACTGGAACGTCTACGCCCGCCTCGAGAAGCTGTTCGTGAAGCTCTTCGTCGAGGAGGAGGACGTCACGATCAGTCTGCTCGTCGACGCGTCGGCGTCGACGACGTTCGGCGCGCCGTCCAAGCTCCTGTTCGCCCAGCGCGCGGCCGCCGCCCTCGGCTACATCGGCCTGGCCAGCGAGGATCGCGTCCGGGTCACGGCGCTGTCCGGCCGGATCGCCCGTCGCCGGGCCGCCCTGCGCGGCTCCGGCCGGGTCTTCCGGCTGCTGGCGGACCTGTCCGCGATCGAGGCGGCCGAGGGTCCGACCGACCTGCTCGCGTCGGCCCGCCATGCCGCGGCACAGCTCCACGGCCGGGGCGTGGTGATCCTCCTGTCGGACCTGCTTGACCCGTCCGCGGACCGCGTCATCCGTGAGCTCGCGGCGACCGGCTCGGAGCTCATCGTCCTGCACATCCTGTCCCCGGACGAGCTCGATCCGCCGCTCGAGGGCGACCTGCGCCTCGTGGATGTCGAGACGGGTGAAGGCATCGACGTGACGGTCGACCTTGCGACGCTCGACGCGTACAAGGAACGCCTGGCTGGCTGGAAGGCCGGCTTCGCCGACATCGCGGCCAAGCGCCGCGCGACCTATATCGACCTGCCGTCGGACGCCAACCTGTCCGACCTCATGTTCGCCGAGCTGCGCCGGCGACGGGTCCTGGGCTGACCGATGCCGTTCACCAGTCCCCTCGCCCTGCTCGGGCTCCTGTTCATCCCGGCGGTCCTCGCGATGTACATGCTCAAGCTGCGCCGGGACCAGGCGGTCGTCCCGTCCACGCTGCTGTGGAGCCGCCTCCTGACCGACGTCGAGGCGAACGCGCCGTGGCAGCGCCTCAAGCGCAGCCTCCTGCTGCTGCTCCAGATCCTGCTGGTGATCGTCATCGCGCTGCTGGCGGCCCGGCCGTTCCTCGAGCGACCGGCCGGACTCGCGCGCGACATCGTCCTGATCCTCGACACCTCGGCCAGCATGGCCGCCACGGACGTCGCTCCGACCCGGCTCGACGCCGCGAAGGCCGCCGCGATCGACGCGCTGCGCGACCTGCCGACCGGCGGCAAGGTCAGCGTCATCGCCGCCGACCGGTCCGCCCGGATCGTGGTCAACGAGACGTCGGACCTGGGGCGGGTCAAGCAGGCCGTCAACGCCCTCGTGCCGTCGACCATGCCGGGTGACCTCGGCGACGCACTGGAGCTCGCCTCGAAGCTGGCAGCCCGGTCAGGCGACGCCCAGATCCTGGTCGCGACGGACGCGGCCGTGGCCAACGTCCCGACGACCAAGGTGGATGCCCCGGTCACGGTCCTGCCCGTGGGGCGCGACCGCCAGAACCAGGCGATCGTGGCCCTCGCGGTCCGGACCGCGCCCTCGTCCGTGACCCGGTCGGTCTTCATCGGGGTGGCGAACCTGGACCTCGAGTCGGCGCAGCGCCGCATCGAGGTCTGGGGCGACGGCAACCTCCTGGAGGCCCGCGACGTGACGCTGGACCCCCAGGCACGGTCCGACGTCGTCATCGATGACGTGCCCAACGAGATCCGGACGGTCGAGATCCGGCTGGTCGGACGCGACCCGACGGCGGGTGTCGCCCCGGACCACCTGGCCATCGACGACCGAGCCTGGGCCGTCATCCCGCCCGATCGCACGCGGCTCATCCTGATCGTGGGCGAGGGCGACCCGTACCTCGAGACCGCCCTCTCGTACCTGCCGAACGTGGAGCTGTACGGCGTCACGCCGGCCGAATACGGGCCGAAGTCGGACCGGACGGACGGGCGGCCGTGGGATCTCGTCATCTTCGAGGCAGCGCTGCCCGCGACCCTGCCGGACAGCCCCATCCTGGCCATCGCCCCGCCGCGCACGAGCGCCCTCGGCCAGGTCGACGGCACGCTCAAGGATCCCGGCATCGGGACGCTCAGCCCGGACGAGCCGATCCTGCGCTACGTGGACCTGTCCACGACCCACATCGCCAAGGCGACCAAGCTCGTCCTGCCCGACTGGGCCCGCCCGGTCATCCCCGGCCCGAAGGGCGCTCCGCTCCTGTACGCGGGCATCCGGTCCGGCCTGCCGACCGCCGTGCTCGCCTTCGAGCCGCGCCAGTCCGACCTGCCCCTCCAGATCGGCTTCCCGATCCTGCTCGCCAACCTGACCGGCGAGCTGCTGGGCGGTTCGGCGGCCCCGACCGAGGCCATCGCCCCGGGAACGCCGGTCTCGCTCACCATCCCGAGCGGCGCGACCGGCCTGACGGTGGCCCGTCCGGACGGGTCCACGACCGAACTCGTGGCATCCGCCACGGGCGGTGCGAGCGTCACGTTCGCCCGGACGGAACTGCTCGGGATCTACACCGTCACGCCGATCCTCGGCGCGAACACACCGAGCGCGGCCCCGTCCAGCAGCGCCCCGCCCTCCGCCGGCTCGTCGCCGGTCGCGTCGGCGTCCCCGGGCGCATCGGCCGGTGCCGGTGCCGGCGCCAGTCGGCCACCGATCGTCGATCCGTACGCGCCGGTGCGCTTCGCGGTCGACCTCTTCGACGTGAACGAATCCACGATCGCCCCCGGCTCGGCGGCCGCCCTCGAACGGCTCGGGACCACGCCGGGCGCGTCTCCGGCTCCCGGTGCCGGGACGGGCGCGCCGGCCTCCACGCGTGACGAGCTGTGGATCCCGATCCTGCTCCTGGTCCTCGTGGCGCTGTGCGTCGAATGGGCGGTCTACCACCGCGACGCGGTCATCCGGCTGCGACGGAGCCTCTGGGCTCGCTTCGGGCGGCCGTCCGTGGACGGGAGCCACTGATGGGCATCTCGTTCGACGCGCCCCTCGCCCTGCTGCTGCTCGTCCCCGCGCTGGCACTGACGTTCGTCCTGCACGTCGGCGCCCGTCGGCGGATGGGAGCCGGACGGCGCCGCGTGGCGCTCCTCGTCCGCTCGATGCTGCTGGCCGCGCTCGTGTTCGCGCTGGCGGGCTTCCAACTGGTGCTGCCGGTCGACCGGCTCGCGACCGTGTTCATCGTCGACCTGTCCGATTCGGTCGGGAACGCCGGTCGGGAAGACGCCCTCGCCTTCCTGCGGGAGACGCTCACGGAGAAGGGCGAGGACGACGTCGCCGGCATCGTCGCCTTCGGCAAGGACGCGCTGGTCGAACGACTGCCGTCGGGTCTCGAGGAGATCGACCGGATCGCCTCGACGCCGGTCAGGTCCGCGACCGACATCGGCTCGGCGCTCCGGCTCGCCTCGGCCCTGTTCCCGGACGACGCCCAGAAGCGGATCGTCCTGCTGTCGGACGGCAACGACACGACCGGCGGCGGACAGACCGAAGCGGCGCTGGCGGCCGATCGAGGGATCCAGATCGAGACCCGCCGGATCGGACTCGGGGCCATAGACGAGGTCCTCGTGGAACGTCTCACGACGCCCTCGATCGCGCGACTGGGCGAATCGGTCCAGGCCGTCGTGGAGATCCGCTCGTCGGTCGTCCAGACCGCCACCGTCCGCCTGTTCGCGGATGGCGCGCTGGTCAAGACCCAGCCGGTCGAACTATCGGCCGGGATCACCCGGGTCACGTTCGACCTGACCCCGACCGAAGCCGGGTTCCATACGTTCCGCGCGGTCGTGGAGGCCGGTCGCGACACGTTCCGCCAGAACGACCGGGCCGACTCCAACACCATCGTGAAGGGCGAACCGCGGACCCTCGTCCTCGCGGGCGACGACGACGTGGCCGCGGAACTGGTAGGCGCGCTCGAGGAGCAGCGCCAGCTCGTCGACACGATCATCCCCGAGGCGCTGCCGACCGACTTCGCCAGCCTCGCGACGTACGACAGCGTCGTCCTGGTGGACGTCCCGCGACTCCGGCTGTCGGATCGCCAATTGGCCGCGCTGCAGGTGTATGTGCGCGACCTCGGCAAGGGCCTGGTCATGGTCGGCGGCCCGCGCAGCTACGGCGCCGGCGGGTACCAGAAGACCGTCCTCGAGGAGACGCTCCCGGTCGACATGGGCGTCCGCGACCGCGAGAAGCAGCCCGACATCGCGCTCGTCGTCGTCATCGACCAGTCCGGGTCCATGGCCGCCTGCCACTGCAACACGTTCGGCAACGGGGCCGGCGGAGGCACGGGCATCGGTGGTGTCCAGAAGGTGGACATCGGCAAGGAGGCCATCCTGCGGGCCGCCGCGGCCATGACCGCGCGCGACGAGCTGGGCGTCGTGGCGTTCAACGAATCCGCCCACTGGGTGGTCAAGACCCAGCCGCTCGGGAACGTGGCGGACCTCCAGGGCTCCATCGCGGGTCTGCGAGCCGACGGCCAGACCAACATCTACGCCGGGCTGGACGAAGCGGTCAAGTCGCTCGAGGGCGTGACCGCGACCCGCCGCCACATCATCCTGCTGACCGACGGCTGGTCGTCGTCCGGCCAGTACGACGCGATCCTGGCCAAGATGAAAGCCGACGGGATCACCCTCTCGACGGTCGGCGCCGGCGGCGGATCCAACCCGTTCCTCGAAGGCCTCGCGACCAAGGGCGGCGGCCGCTTCTACGCCGCGAACAACCCCGCCAGCATCCCGGACATCTTCCTCAAGGAGACCCAGCAGGTCTCCGGCGAGCAGATCGTCGAGGAGCCGTTCTTCCCGATCCTGACCTCCTCGTCGCCGATCCTGCGTGGCCTCGACGACGGGCTCCCGAGGTTGCTCGGCTACAACGGGACGACGGCCAAGCCGGCCGCCCAGACCGTCCTCGTCACCAGCCGCGACGACCCGCTCCTGGCGCAGTGGCAGTACGGCCTCGGCCGGTCCGTCGCCTGGACGTCCGACTCCACGGGCCGCTGGGCCAAGGACTGGCTGCCCTGGAAGGACTTCTCGCGCTTCTTCAGCCAGATGGTGAGCTGGACGTTCCCGGGCGAGGAGACCGATGGCATCGAAGCCACGTTCGACTCCGTCGGCGGCAAGACGACGCTGCACGTCGAGAGCGTCGAGGCGGACGGTTCGGCCCGCGACTTCTATTCCACCAGCGCGGTCGTCGTGGGACCGGGGCTCGAGCCGGTCAACGTGGACCTCGTCCAGGTCGCCCCGGGCGTCTACGAGGCGCCGTTGGGCGAGGTCGATCCAGGCGCCTATGCCGTGCGCGTGACCCAGATCAAGCCAGGGACGTCGCCGCTCGGGCGGACGATCGGGCTGGTGGCGCCCACCTCGGCCGAGTACCGACTGCTGGGCGCCAACGAGCCGTTCCTGGCCGCCCTGCGCAACGCGACCGGCGGCGGCGAGATCCTGACCGCCAAGGACCCGTGGATCCGCGACCTGACCGTCACCAGCCGGTATACGGACCTGTGGCCGCTGCTGCTCGTCCTGGCGCTGTTGCTGTGGCCGCTCGACATCGCCCTCCGGCGCGTCTCCATCGGGCGTCGCGAACTGGCGTCGGCCCGCGGCTGGGTCACATCACTCGGCGGGCGACGGGGACGGCGCGCCCCGCGGACGGCCACGAACGAGGGCCTGCTGGCGGCCCGCGGTCGGACCGGGAGTGCCGCTCGATCGGCGATGCGCGCGGACGCGACATCGGTCGCCACGGCCGCGCCGGTCGTGACGACGACGGCGCCGCCGGCCCAGGGATCGACGCCGGCCCAGGCATCGACGCCGGCCCAGGCATCGACGCCGGCCCAGGCATCGACTCCTGTCCAGCCACCGGCTCCGGAACCCACGCTCGCCCGGACCGAGCCGACGACACCAGCCACCCCCGGGCCGACGACCCCGGCCGACACTGACACGATGGCCCGCCTCCGCGAGGCCAAGCGCCGCGCTCGAGAGCGCTGACTGGCGTCGCATCGTTCGGTGGCCCGCTCGCGGCACGTCGCTGCGGTCGGTGATAGCCTCCGGCCCGTGACCTGCCCGCGACCTCGACTCGGCCCGCTCCCGACCACGCTGGCCGTGCTGACGCTCGTGGCGTCCGTGGTCGCCGGGTGCGGCACGATCTCGACGTCGGCGCCGGCACCCACTCCGGCCGACTTCCAGGGGATCGCGGCCGAGATCGTCAGCCGCGGGATCGTCATCGACGACCTCGTCTCGGGCGACTCGGGCTGCACGGACCACACGCTGACCCAGACCGCCATCGGCTTCGACGCGAGCGGCCTCGACCAGGCGGCCGTGGACCGGATCCGGATCTACATCTTCCGGGACGCCGAGGCGTACACCCGGTTGCGCAGCACGATCGACGCCTGCGTCGAAGCGTTCATGACCGACCCGGCCACCTTCGAGACGATCGACGACTCTCCGTTCGTCCTCGTCGGCCAGGGACCGTGGGCGCCGGACTTCAAGGCGGCCCTGCGGGACGCGCTCCAGGTCGCGGCCGGCACCGGCGGCTGACGCGGCGCCGACGAGCGCCCGCTAGATCCGTCGACACCTCGACTCCCCCCGACCACACCGGACCGGGGCGGACCACGGCGCACGTGACCAGACCTTCGTCCCGGGCCCGGACCATGACCGTTCCTCCTTCCCATGGCTCGACCGGACGTCCGGGCCACGGTGCGCCGGTGCGCCGGCCGGGATGCTCGGGCCATGACCTCCCGTCGACCCTCGTTCCGCCTCGCGACGCCGTCCTTCCTGCTGGCGATCGCACTCATCTCCGGCTCGGCCACGCCCGCCATCGCCCGCGATGCCGGAAACGATGGTGGCGTCCTCGGCGGCACGGACCAGCGGGCTGCGCCGCGGGCGCCCGGTCGCGCCGCTGATCCGACCGCGCCGCCTGCCGCGTGGCTCCGGGTCGAGCTGGCCCACCGCGAGCCGTCGCTCGACGAGCCGCAGGTCGCGGTCAGGCCGCCGACGCCAGATGTCCCCGTCGCCAAGGCTGTGGCGGTCCCGAAGGCCACGACCGACTCGACCGGGTCCGGTGCGGACGCCGCGGCCACGTCCTATCGCGGCCGCAACCACGTCTGGATCCCGAGCCTGGGCATCAGCAGGTCGATCTCGTTCTTCGCCTGCACGAGCAAGGCCTATCCGGGCGACCGCGTGTACCGCTGGGGCTGTGCGGGCTCGAACAACGTGTACCTGTTCGGTCACGCCCACAGCGTGTTCAGGCCGCTCCACGACGCGTACGTCTCCGGTCGCCTTCGCAAGGGCATGGTCCTGCACTACGCCGGCAACGACGGCGTGGTCCACACGTACAAGGTCCGCTGGTGGCGGGTCACCACGCCGGACAAGGGCGCCTGGGCCTACGCGGGCCAGTCGGCCCCGAGCCTCACGCTGCAGACGTGCGTCGGGGCGAAGAGCCAGTTCCGGCTCGTCGTCCGCCTCGTCCGCACGGACTGACCGCTAGAGGACCCGGAGCCCCAGGATCCGCCGGGCGATGACGAGGCGCTGGATCTGGCTGGTCCCCTCGCCGATCTCGGTCAGCTTCGCGTCGCGCAGGTAGCGCTCGACGGGGAAGTCCGTCACGTACCCATAACCGCCGTGGATCTGGATGGCGTGATTCGTCGCCCGCGAGCTGACCTCCGAGGCGAACAGCTTGGCCTGCGCGGCGACCAGCCCGTAGTCGCGGCCCTGATCCTTCAGCCAGGCCGACCTCCAGACGAGCGCGCGGGCCGCCTCGATCTCGGTCGCCATGTCGGCGATCATGAAGGCGACGCCCTGGAAGGAACCGATCGGTCGGCCGAACTGCTCGCGTGTCTGCGCGTAGGGGATGCTCGCATCCAGGGCCGCCTGGGCGAGGCCCACGGCCAGCGCCCCGATGCTGATCCGGCCGCCGTCGAGGATCTTGAGGAACGTCTTGAAGCCGCTCCCCTGCTCGCCCAGCAGGTTGGCGGCCGGGACCCGGGCGCCCTCGAACCGCAGCTCGCCGGTCGCCGACGCGTGGAGGCCGAGCTTTTCCTCGAGGCGACCGACCGAGAAGCCGGGCGTGTCGGCCGGGACGATGAACGCGCTGATCTCGGCGCCACCGTCGTCGCGGGTCCCTGTCCGGGCCGTCACGATGTAGGTCCCGGCCTGGCCGGCGTTCGTGATGAATCGCTTGGTGCCGTCGATGACCCAGGTCCCGCCGTCCGGCCCGTCCTCGTGCCGTGCGGTCGTCCGCGTACCGCCCGAATCGCTGCCCGCACCCGGCTCGGTGAGTCCATACGCCCCGATGACCTCGCCGCGCGCCATCGGCACGAGGAAGCGGTCCTTCTGCGCCTGGGAACCGGCCAGGTGGAGCGGGCCGCAACCCAGGCTCGTGTGGGCCGCGACGATCAGTCCGAGCGAGCCCCAGACCCGACCGATCTCCTCGATCGCGATGGCATAGGCGAGCGTGTCGAGCCCGGCCCCACCCTCGTCCTCGGGGATGGGGATGCCCAGCCAGCCGAGCTCGCCGATGCGCCGGACGATCTCGCTCGGGAAGCGGCGTTCGCGCTCGTGTGCCTCGATCGCCGGGGCCACCTCGTCGAGCATGAACTCGCGGATCGTGTCGCGCAGGAGGCGGTGTTCGACGGGCAGGTCGAGGTCCATCGCTGGAGTCTAGTCCGGCCGCATCGGCCCCGACAGCGCTTCCCGCCGACCGATGCTAGCCTTCGGGCATGTCCGAGCCCACGGCAGCGATCGACGACGCGCGCCACCGTCCTGACGCGGTCCATGACTCGAACCCGGCCGGTCCGTCCGGCGGTCCGTCCGGGCTTCGCCGCGACCTGTTGATCCGGCTGCGGATGGACGGACCGAGCTCACCCGATCAGTTGGCGACGCGCCTCGGGGCCAGCCGGACCGGCGTCCTGCAGCAGCTCCGGGCCCTGGAGGACGCGAACCTCGTGAGCCGCCAGACCGTGAAGCACGGCGTCGGACGGCCGCGCCACCTGTACGACGTCACCCCGGATGCGCAGGACCTCTTCCCCTCGACCTACGACGCGCTCGCCAGTGGCCTGCTGTCCGCGATCGGGGCGGTCGGGGGCGACGAGCTCATCGAGGAGGTCTTCGCGGCTCGACGTCGTCAGCTGAGCGACCGGGTCCGCGACCAGCTGGCGGATCGAGTGCCGGCGGACGCGCCGATCGAGGACCGCGTCCGCGGCCTGGCCGAGGTCCAGGCGGCCCAGGGGTACCTCGCGGAGAGCCTCGTCCGCCCGGACGGCACGATCCTGCTGCGTGAGCACAACTGCGCCATCTATCACGTGGCCAAGGGGACGCCGTCGGCCTGCCAGGCCGAGCTGGACCTGTTCCGCGAGGTCCTCTGCGCCGATGTCGTCCGCGAGACCCACATCGCGGCGGGCGATCGCTGCTGCTCCTACACGATCTCCGAACGCGCGGACAGCGCGGACTAGGCTTCCTCGCGCTCCACGACCGTGCGCGCGGCCGGTTCGAGGCGTGGCGCGGGGACGTCGCTGACATTCGGGACGAAGGAGGCCGCCAGCGACGTCGCGGCCGCGTCCTCCTGGTCGCCGACGGTCAGGATCCCGAGTCGCCCGAGCTGCGCCATCTCGTCGCGGATGTAGGTCTTGAGCATCTCCGGCCCGTCCGTGTTGATCGTGAACCGGACCTCGTTGCGCCGGAAGGTATCGAAGATCCAGCGGAACTCGTCCCAGCCGGACACGACCCGCGTGTTCAGGTTGGACGTGGGGCAGATCTCCAGCACGATGCCGCGCTCGCGGATCATGTCCATCGCCCGGGGATCGTACGCAGCCTTCACGCCGTGACCGATCCGGTCCGGCTCCAGCTGCTCGACGACGCGGGCGACCTCGTCGGCCGGGCCGGATTCGCCGGTGTGGACCGTCAGGCCCAGGCCGTACTGGCGAGCGCGCCGGAACAGGCGCCGGTAGTCGGCGACGCGGAAGGTCGAGGATTCTGGACCGGCGATATCGATCCCGACGACCCCGCGATCGCGCCAGCTGATCGCCTTCTCCGCGATGATCTCGTTCAACTCGAACGGGAACGCGCGATCCAGGCAGAAGATGAGACCGGGCTTGACCGGATACTCGAGCGTCGCCTTGTCCATGCCTCGGACGGCCGCCGCGATGATGTGATCGAGGTCCTGCTCGCCGCCGCGGTTTCGCTTCATCGGGTTGAAGCGGAGTTCCATGGTGGTGACGTTGTTCTTGCGGTAGCCACCGCCGACCACCTCGTAGACGGCTCGCTCCACGGCCAGCGGTGAACTCTGGATGAGCTCGGTCCAGTGGAAGAGCTGCAGGTAGCCGTCGAACGAGCGGTTCCGGCGTGGCGACACGGTGATCATGTCGCGGAACTCCCAGTAGTCCTTGGTCGGGAGCTTGATCCCCTGCGAGTGGGCGATGCCCCACATGATCGAAGGGGTCACGGCACCGCCAAGGTGGCAATGGAGCTCGGCGAGTGGGACCTTGCGCGAGAGGAGACGCGACATCGCCGCCAGTCTAGCCGACCGCGTCCATCAGCCTGGGGCGATCATGCCGATGCAGATGGTGTAGCCCGGGGCGTCCTGGTCCGTGCCGGCCCGGAACCCGTAGGACGCCTGGCCGCCGAACTCGGCGGTGACCACCGGTGCGACGAGGGTCAGGCCGGGCACCGCACCCGAGGCCGTCAGGATCTCGAGTGGGCCGACGTCAGGGAACGGATACAGGACCCGTGCCGCGACCGGCGCGAGTGCCTGGTCCGGCCGGTCGACGATGCCGATGACCTCGGGCCGGCCGCGGATGATCGTGGCCCCGCAGCCGATGACGTCGGTGCCACTCAGCCCCGGGTAGCCCGGGTCGATCTGTGGCGCGATGTCCAGCAGCCGGATGCCCAGTGGATCCGGCGCCGTGAGGCCTCCGGTCGAGCCGAGCAGGACGCCCGAGGACCCGACGAACCGCGCCCACGCCCGCGTCGCCGACAACATCACCGGCGTGGCCGGGAGTGGGCCTGGGCGCAATTCGACGTGCCACGTCCGGTCGTGCGGGCCGTCCTCGTCGTCCCACGCCACGGACATGGCGTACACACCGGGTCGCCAGGTCTCGCCGACGCGGGGACTGAACGCGACGAACGAGATCGGGGCCAACGACCCGATGGCGTTCTGGCGGTCTCGTGGGGACGCGTCGCCGAGCGGGGCGAGGCGGCGGACGGAGGCGGTCCGGACGGTCGAGTACGCCGGCAGCGCGACACCCAGGTGCGTCGTCCCCGGCTGGTAGGTCCGCGCCACGAACGACGTCGGGCTTCGATCACCGCCGGACGCATCCACGTCCAGCCAGGCACCGGTGTCGTCCAGTGGCGGGCCACCGGCCGCGTCGAGCGCGACGATCGCGCCGTCGGCCTGGAGGAACGGGCCCGGCGGGAGGCCCGCCAGCCTCGAACCGTCGAAGGGTTCCAGGCGCGGCGCCAACGGGGGCGACGGGTCTGGCGCCGGCAGCCGACCGTCATGGTCGAGGATCACCACGTCCATCCGGCGGATCCCGTCCCCCACGAGGATGTCCGCCCGGTAGCGACCGGGCGCCCACGCCCTGACAGCGGCGCCCGCGACCCCGCGGCGCAGGTACAGGTATGCCCCTCGCGCCGGGACATCGTTGATCGGGTGGACATCCATCCACTCGAACTCGTCGTTCCCATGGTCCAGCCAGATCCGCACGTCGAGTGGGGTCTCGTTCTGGGGGAAGGTCACGCCAAGGGCGATGATCGATCCTTCGGCCTCATCCACGATCGTGGTACCGCCGTCCGCGACCGGGGAGAACCACCGTTCGGTATACCGGTCTGCGGCCGAGGTCCCGTCGAGGGTCGGCGTCTCGGGGGGAGCGGTCTCCGGATCCGGGGTCGCACCCAGCACGATCGTCCGGATCCCCCATTCGTCGTGTCGCTCGACGACCGAACGGACATCGGCCCAGAGCGGTGGGACGAGGGCGCCGCGCGTGTCGATGACCGATGGCTGTGGTGTCTGCGGCGCGCCGGCGGATGGGACGGCCGCGACCTGGGGGTCATCGCCACCCCATGGCTTGATCACGGCCACGACCAGGGCCACGACCACCACGATCGGGCCGAGCACCACCGGGTCGAATCGCCGTCGACGCCCGCCGATGCGCACCGGCTCGAACTCGGCCGGACCGCGTGGGTCCAGTTCGCTCATGCGCAGGCTCCGTGCCGGTTCATCGGGTCGTCGCGCCCCCGACGCAGGCCGTGATCACTCGAGCATCGGCACCCTCTGCGACGGTCAGGCGGTAGATCCCGGGCTGGAACGTCGGTCCATCGGTCGGGACCACCAGGGCCAGGCCCGGTACCGCGGCTCGCGCTGTCAGGACGGACACCGCTCGGGGTGCGACGCCCGGCGCGTCCACCACGAGGAGCCCGATCGTCGGTCTCTCGCCGACCGGGTACGCCACCCCGAATGCCTCGGGACTCCCGTCGACGACCGTGCCATCGCAGCCGGCCGCGTTCCACGGATCGGTCGTGGACAGGAGCCGGATCGCGGAACTCCGGGGCCCGCCTTCGAGCGGCTCGGCGCGACCGACGACCAGCCCGGACGAACCGGCGTGTCGCGCCCACGCCCGGGTCATGGCGAGCATCGCGGGTGGTCCCGTGGTCGGACCCGGCCGGAGTTCGATCAGCCACGCCGACTCGCGTACCGCCGACCCATCGGACCAGGTGACGTCGATCCGGTACGTGCCGGGATCCCATGCCTCGCCGCGCCTGGCGGCGAACACGATCCACGGGTCGTCGTTCCGGCGATCGATGACACCGCCACCGACACGTGTCGAGCCGCCGAACGGGCCTGGCGACAGGCGCGTCAGCGAGGCCGACCGGATCCGCGAGCCATCCGGCACGCGCACGCCAAGGCCGGTCGCCCTCGGCAGGTAGGCGACCGACACGCGGTCGGCAGGGGCGCGCCCGGAGCCAGGCTCGGTGTCGAGCCAGGCGGCCGCCTCATCGAGGGCGACACCGCCGAGACCGTCGAGCGGCAGCCCGACCCGGTCGATGGTCGCGAAGGCCCCGACCGGGACGGAGCCGGGGTCGACCTGGGACGGCGGTACGAGCTCCGAGGCGCCCTCCGGATCCTGGGATCCGACCCGGATGTTCCCGTAGCGGTCCGGGATGTCGAGCCTGAACCGCTGGATCGCGCCGTCGCCGGTCAGGACGTCGATCCGGTACTCCCCGGCGACCCAGGCGGGCGAGCCCGAGTCGTTCGGTGGCGGCGCGAAGAGGAGGCCGCCCTGCGCCGGGAGTCGGCCGATCGCGCGAGCGTCCAGCCAGCGGAGGGTGCCGCGCGTCGTCCGGCGCCAGATGCGGACGTCGAGTGGCGACGCTCCGGGTGGTGTCGTGATCCCGAGCGCCACGATCGACCGATCGCCGGGCTGGGCGACCGCGTCGACGTCGGCCGAGGCCTCCGTCGACACGGGGATCCATCGCTCGTCGTAGCTGGTTCGCGTCCCGGTCGACGTGCGACCGGGCGTCCGCAGGATGGTCCGGATCCCCCATTCGTCGCGCGGTCGGACGATGCCCGCGACGTCGGACCAGGCCAGCGGCGGCGTGGCGACCGCGACCACGGCCGGCGGCTCATCGAGCGGGTTGGCCCCTGGCGAGGAGGTGGGCGGGACACTCGCGATCGCTGGCGCAGCCGCCTGCGGGTCGGTCGAGCCGTCCCATGGCTTGACGATGGCCGCCGTCAGCCCGACCGCCGCGACGACGACCGCGATGGCCACCGGGTCGAACCTGGTCCGCCGAGGCCGGACGGCGACGGCCTCGAACTCGACCGGCTGACGCGGATCCCGTTCGGTCATCGGATCATCGTGCCTGGTGTTCGGGATGCGGCATCGTCGTGTCCGTCCCAGCATCCATATCCGTCATACGCGCCAGCCATCCGTACGGATGGCGACGTCAGCCGGCGAGCGGGATGACCCGACCGTCGGCATCGATGGTCGCCTGGCGCCGCAGGCGCTTGAGCTCGGCCCCGGGGACCTGGTCTCGGGCGTGGTAGCTCGAGCGGACCATCGGCGCGGACTCGACGTGCTTGAACCCGAGTGCGAGGGCCTCGACCTTCATCTCGGCGAACTCGTCGGGGTGGTAGTAGCGCTCCAGCGGCAGGTGCTGGAGCGACGGGCGCAGGTACTGGCCGACCGTCAGGATGTCGACATCGGCCTCCCGCAGGGCCTCGAAGGCTTCGGTGAGCTCCGCGCGCGTCTCGCCCAGGCCGACCATCAGGCTGGACTTCGTGTGCGCCGCGTAGCCGATCTCGCCCGCCATCTCCTTGGCCCGCCGCAGGACGTACAGGCTGCGATCCCAGCGGGCGCGCTTGCGGACCGGCTTCTGGAGCCGTTTCACGGTCTCGAGATTGTGGTTGAGGATGTCGGGCCGAGCGTCCATGACCGTGCGCAGGCGGTCATCCGAGCCATCGAAGTCCGGGATGAGGACCTCGATGCCCATCCCCGGCGAGTGCGCCTGCATCTGGCGGATGGTCTCGGCGAAGATCCCGGAGCCCCCGTCCGGCAGGTCGTCACGGGCGACGCTCGTCACGACGACGTGCTCCAGGCCCATCGCCCCGACGGCCTCGGCGACGCGGCGCGGCTCGTCGTCGTCGAACCACGTGGGCCGGCCGGTCTTGACGGCACAGAACCCGCAGGCGCGGGTGCAGGTATCGCCGAGGATCATGATCGTGGCCGTGCGCTGGTCCCAGCACTCCCCGATGTTCGGGCAGTGGGCCTCCTCGCACACGGTGTTGAGGCCGAGGCCCCGCATGAGGCCCTTGAGCTCGTGGTAGTTCTCGCCCGACGGCATCCGCGCCCGGATCCAGTCGGGGTGGCGGCGAAGCGCCGAGGCGCCACTCGCAGGGTCGGACGCCATGCCGCCCATGGCGATCGACAGCTCCGGAGGCTGGTGGGCGCCGGCGCCATCGTCGGGCGTGAACATCGGAAGCTCGCGAGCCATCGTCAGGAGTGTACGCCGAAGGTGTCGACGATCCCCTGCTCGAGGGACCGAGGCGAGAAGGCGAGCTCGCGGGCGGCCTTGTCATGACTCGCGAGGAACGAGGCCTGGGCGGCGACGATGGTCTCGTGGAGGTTGGCGGGCATCCCGGGGAGCCCGCCGAGTCGATCGTTCAGGGGCGCGATGGCACGCAGAAGCCCGGTCGGGACGGTGATGCGTCGACGCGCGTGTCCGCCAAGTCGCGCGGCCAGCGTGGCAGCAGCCTCGAGCGTGGACGGCTCGCCGGCCACGACATACGCCTGGCCCACGCGACCCGTGTCCAGTGCGGCGATGATCCCGGCAGCCGTATCGTCCACGTGGGCGAACTCGAGGGCGACCTC
Source organism: uncultured Anaerolineaceae bacterium (assembly GCA_964579825.1). Taxonomy (GTDB): domain Bacteria; phylum Chloroflexota; class Limnocylindria; order Limnocylindrales; family CSP1-4; genus SPCO01. The sequence continues at coordinate 52,862 of CAZOHT010000004.1, read as the reverse complement.
GCCCAGGGCCAGGTAGCGCAACGTGCCGCGGTAGGCATCGCCCAGGATCTCGCCGATCTGGCTGTGGTCGCCCGGGCCGTAGACCTGTCCCGGCTGCGCGATGACGACCGGCAGGCCGTCGGCGATGGCCGCTTCGGCGACCTCGTGGGCACGGAACTTCGTTTCGTCGTACGTCGACAGGAAGCCGTCTGCAAGGTCGCGTCGGTAGGTCTCGTCGACCTCGCGACCATGGGTGTCGCCGAAGATGCCGACAGTGGAGACATACGCGATCCGCGGCGTCCCGGCCAGGCGGGCGGCCGCCAGGACCCGTTCGGTCGTCCCGACGTTCGCGTCCCACATGGCGGCCCGTTCGCTCGAGGCGATGCCCACCTTGTACGATCCGGCGCCATGGATGAGGCCATCGGCGCGAGACAGGGCAGTGGCGATCGTCGTCGGATCTGACAGGTCGCTTGCGACGAGCTCGACGTTCGGACCGGCGAGACCGGTCGCCTGGGCGCGCGCGGGGTCCCGGACCAAGGCGACGACGTGGTCGCCCCGAGTGGCGAGCTGCCTGACGATCGAACCGCCGATGAATCCAGCGCCGCCCGTGACGACGATGCGCCGGCTCACGACGTCCGCCGACTCAATAGACGGGGGTGTCCGGTCCGACGGCTTCCAGCGCGGCTTTCACGGCGCGCAGGAAGGCGGCCGCCTGCGCGCCATCGTTGGCTCGATGGTCGATGGCCATGACCATGTTCATCATCGGCCGGATGGCGATGACGTCGCCTTCGGGGGTCTCGCGCACGACCGGGCGCTTGATGATCGCCTCCATCGTGAGGATGGCGACCTCGGGGACGTTGATGATCGGCATCGTCAGGTTGGACCCGAACCAGCCGGTGTTGTCGATCGTGAAGGTCGTGCCGCCGTAGTCGTCCAGGCGGAGCTTGCCGGCCCTGGCGCGGGCGGCGACATCGGCGATGGCTCGGTTCAGGCCGCTGATCGACAGCTGGTCCACGTCGCGGACGGCCGGAACGAGCAGGCCGTCATCGACCGCGACCGCGACGCCCATGTGGATCCGTCGCTTGGCGAGGATCCCGGCCTCGGTCCAGTGGGCGTTGAACGTCGGGTACTGCTTGAGCGCCTCGACCGTCGCCTTGATGACGAACGGGACGTAGCTGAGCGAGATCCCCTCGCGCGCCTGGTACTCGCGCTTGGCGGCTTCACGTGCCCGGACCAGCCCGCTGACGTCGACTTCCATGTGGACGTAGGCGTGGGGGACGAGCAGCGCGCGGGTCATCTGCGCGGCGATGCCCTTGCGCATCTGGGTCATCGGCAGAAGGACTTCGTCGACGCCGTCGGGGAACACGATCGGGGCGCCGGTCGGAGCCTTGGCGGCCGGGGCGACCGGGATCGCGACGGGCTCACGGGAGGCGTTCGCAGCCGGTGCGGCGCTCGGCGCCGGGCTGCCGGTCCGCATGGCCTCGACGACGGCCAGGACGTCCTCGCGGGTGATCCGTCCGCCGCCACCGGTGCCGGTGATCTGGGCGGGGGTCAGGTCGTGTTCGCGCAGCAGGCGGCGGACCGCCGGGGTCATCCGGGCGTCGGCATCGCCGGTGGCGGCCGGAGCGGCGGCCGCCGCGGCCGGGATCGACTGGGGCACGGGTGCCGGGGTCGGAACGGGCGGTGGCGTCACGGGGCGCTCGTCGGAGCCGGCCGGGCCATCCGCGGGCTCGAATGACGGCTTGGCGGCCGGTTCGGAGGTGGCGACCGGGCCGGTCGCGGCAGGTGCCTCGCCGTCGGCCGTGTCGATGATCGCGATCTCGGCGTCGTTCGGGACGGTCGCGCCCTCCTCGGCCAGGATCTCGCGCAGGATGCCCTCGAACGGCGACGGCACCTCGGCGTTGACCTTGTCCGTGATGACCTCGAGGAGCGGCTCGTACTTGGCGACGTGGTCGCCCGGTTGCTTGAGCCACTTGCCGATCGTTCCCTCGGCCACGCTCTCACCGAGCTGCGGCATCGTCACCTTGGCCACTGATCCTGTCCTCCGGTCGCGCGCGAGTCGTTCGGCGTAGTGTCGCCCATCTGGGGCCGAGTGGCGAGCCGCGTGGCGTAGCGGCCGCGGCGGGCGGCGTCGGGGTCGCCGCCCGGTCCTTGGTGCACCACGCGACCGTATCGACCAGCAAGACCATCCTGCGTGTCCCATCGGTGCCCCCGACGCACCGATCCACCAACCGACTGGGCCCCGATGTCAGCACGGTGCACGTCACGCGCCTTACGACCACCTCGACGCCCTCGTTGTCCCAGATGGTCACCACATGCACCCGGGGCCGACCGCTCGACCGCCGTCGCGAGGCGCTATGGTCGCCGCATGCCCCGATCCACCGCCCCCGTGCCTGTCGCCACCGTCACGTGGCCCCAGGTCGTCACGTATCGGCTGCACAAGCACCATGTCGTCGAACGGACGACGCCGGATCGGCTGGTCGACGTCGTTCGCGAGATGGTCGGCGTGCACGCCCAGGTGGCGAGTGCCGCCGAACTGCAACTGGCGGCGCGGATCGACGGCCTCCGCCCGGCGGATGTCCGCGACGCCCTCGCCAGCGAGCGGTCGCTCGTGAAGGCGTGGTCGATGCGCGGCACGCTGCACCTGCTGACCCCCGAGGATCTCGCGCGTGTCGTCATGGCGTCCGGGACCCGCGAGCGCTGGCGTGAGGCGCCGTGGCAGAAGGCGTTCGACATCACGTTCGAGCAGGTCGAGGCCATCATCGCGGCCGCCGGGGAGACCCTCACGGCCAGCCCGATGCTTCGCGCCGAGCTGGCCGATGCCATCGCCGCGCACCTCGCCGATCCGGTCGTCGCGACGAAGCTCCGCTCCGGCTGGGGCACGTTCCTGGGCCCCGTCGCTCAGCGCGGCCTCCTCGCGTTCGGCCCACCGGCCGGGCGAAATGTGACGTTCGTCCGGCCCAGCGCCTGGCTCCGACGACCCGTTTCGCCCGAGGAACTGGCCGCCGCGTCGCCCGCCGAGCGCCGCGCGATCCCGCTCACTCCCCTGGACGCCCTCGCCGGCCTGATCCGGGACTTCCTGGCCGCGTTTCCCGGCTCCGGCAGCGACGCCACGGCCCGCTGGTGGGGCTCCGTTCGCGCCGGACTCATCAACGAGGCGCGCGCGCTCCTAGGCGACGAGGTCGTGGACATCGACGTGGCCGGCTCGCGGCAGTGGATCCTCCCCGAGGACGTCGAGGCACTGCAGGCGACCGAACCCTTCGTCGGCGTCCGCCTCCTGCCCGGCTTCGACCCCTGGATCAACGAGCTGCCACGCCGCACGGACGCGGTCATGACCTCGACCCATCACGATCGGATCTACCGGGTCGCCGGCTGGGTCACCCCGGTCGTGATCGTCGACGGGCGGGTCGAGGGCACCTGGGAGCTGACGGCCGGCAAGCGCGGCGGGATCGCCGTGCAGCCGCTCGAGCGCTGGCGCTCCGGCGTCAGGGCCGAACTCAAGGCCGAGGTCGACCGACTGGCCGAGTTCCTGGATCGCCCCCTCCCCATCGAGGTCGTCACCTCCCCCTGAGGTGCTCCTCGACGATCAGGACCGGGGCTTCGGCCCGGCAGGCGGGGTCGGGAATCGAGTCTCCACTGTCTCCTGGCTGTGGGCGACCAGGCCCAACGCCCATCGTGCGGCGACCGCGAACACGACGACCGCTCCGACCACTCCGGCGATGAGCGCGCCCATGGCCGAGAGTCCGACCAGCAAGGCGACGGCTGCAACCAGCAGACCTCCGACGAACGTCACGATGAGCCCGACCATGCCGCCCGAGGTGGAGAGGCCCTGGATCAGGTCGTTGCCGCCCTGGACGGCGTAGCCGTAGGACCGCATGACGCCGTCGACATCGTCGTGGCTGCCGCTCGTGAAGAACGGCCGTACGTTCGGGGCGATCAGGAGGTATCCGTGGCGGATCCGGTTCATGGCGTGCATCGCGAAGAAGTCCTCGCCGTTCGCGGTCATGACGCGCACGTACGTCAGGACGCCGACAAGGAAGTCGAACGCGAGCACGATGACGGCCACGATGAGGAAGTCCTGGCCGAACCCGACCGCCGTGGCCAGCAGCGCGAGCCCCACGAACGACATCCCGAGCAGGTCCAGGAACATGCTCGCGCGGGTGAACGCCTCGTTGTAGACGAGCGACCGGGCCGTCAGGAGGCTCGAGTGCTCGGCGGCGAGGATCTGGAGCTCGGCTGCCGATCCCTCGAGCGTGATCGGCTGACGAGGAGCCGCCGGGGCCGGTGGTGTCACGGGCGCTGCGGCGCCAGGAACCTCGGCGGGCATCAATACGCCGCCAGGGCTCGGATGCCGTCGGCGATCTTGTCCGGGTTCACCATGAACCAGTCCTCGAGGGCGTGGTTGTAGGGGACGCCCGGCACTTCGGGTCCGGCGATCCGGGTGACCGGGCCGTCGAGGTAGTCGAACGCCTCCTCGGCGACGATCGCCGCGACCTCCGAGCCGTAGCCCCCGAACTTGTTGTCCTCGTAGACGATCAGGCACTTGCCGGTCTTCTTGACGGACTCGAGCACGGTGTCGCGGTCCAGTGGCCGAAGCGTGCGCAGGTCGACGACCTCGACGCTGATCCCCTCCTCCGCGCAACGATCCGCCGCCTCGAGGGCGTAGTGCGCCATGAGCCCGTAGGCGATGACGGTCACCTGCGACCCGGGATGGGTCACGGCCGCCTTGCCGAGCGGGACGACATAGTCCGTGTCCGGGACCTCGCCGCGGACGGATCGATACATCTTCTTGTGCTCGAAGAAGAGCACGGGATCGTCGTCCCGGATGGATGAGCGCAGCAGGCCGCGGGCGTCGTAGGGGGTGGACGGCACGACGACCTTCAAGCCCGGGACGTGGGTGAAGAACGCCTCGACCGACTGCGAGTGGTACAGGGCACCATGGACGCCGCCGCCGTATGGGGCGCGGATCGTCATCGGGACCGAGTAGCCGTTGTTCGAGCGATAGCGCATCCGGGCCGCCTCGGACACGATCTGGTTGAAGGCCGGGAAGATGAAGTCGGCGAACTGGATCTCGGCGACCGGCCGGATGCCGTTGACGGCGGCCCCGATCGATGTGCCGACGATCATCGATTCCGTCAGGGGCGTGTCGATGACCCGCTCCTCGCCGAACTCCGCCCACAGGCCGTCCGTGGCGAGGAAGACGCCACCCTTCTTGCCGACGTCCTCGCCCAGGACGATGACCGTGTCGTCACGCCGCATCTCGTCCGCGAGCGTGGATCGGATGGCCTCGATGAACGTCATCGCGGGCATCAGTCGAGGCCTCCGGCGGGCCCGGGCGTCTCGGCGTAGACATACCGCATGGCGGTCGCGGGATCCGGGTCCGGTTCGGCCTCGGCGAAGTCGGTCGCGTCCTCCACGATCGCCTTGAGTTCGGCGGTCAGGGCCGCCTCGATCTCGTCGGTCAGGATCCCGGCCTCGCGGAGTTGCGCGCGGAACCGAGGCAGGGCGTCGTGCCCCAGTCCGGAGGCGAGATCCTCGGCCGAGCGGTACTTGGTCTGCTGGTCGTCCGACGAGTGCGCCGTGAGTCGGGTCACTTTGGCTTCGATGAGCGTGGGTCCTTCGCCGGCCCGTGCCCGCGCCACCGCATCGCGGGCCGCGGCGTAGCACGCCAGCACATCCGACCCATCGACGACGACGCCCGGGATCCCGTAGCCGGACGCCCGGTCCGCAACGTCCGCCACCGACACCTCCATGACCGCCGGCACGCTGATGGCGTAGCCGTTGTTCTCGACCACGAACACGAACGGCAGCTTGTGGATCGCAGCGAAGTTGAGGCCCTCGTGGACGTCGCCCTGGTTCGAGGAGCCCTCGCCCATGCTGGCCATCGCGACCTGCCCGGTCTTGCGGATCTTGGCGGCCAGGGCGATCCCAACGGCGTGGAGCAGCTGCGTCGCGACCGGCGAGCTGACGGACACCAGGTTGTGCTCGTGCGACCCGTAATGCCCGGGCATCTGGCGACCGCCGGATGACGGATCGCCCGCGGTCGCGTACTGGGCGGTCATGATGTCGCGGGCGCTCATCCCGAACGTCATGCACGTCGCGATCGAGCGATAGAACGGCGCGATCCAGTCGTGGCCCTTCTCGAACGCCCAGGCGATCGCCACCTGCGCGCCCTCGTGGCCCTGGCCGCTGATGACGAACGGGATCCGGCCCGCCCGATTGAGGATCCACATCCGCTCGTCGACCGCACGCGCGAGCGCGACCATCCGGTACATCGCGAGCAGGTCCGCGTCGGAAAGTCCGACGGAAGCGCCGAGGCTGTCCTTGCCCTTGGTCACGGCCATCGCTCGGGTCCGGCCTCCAGGTGGATCAGAAGTTGATCGATCGTCCGTCGACGGCCATCGCCGCCTCGCCCAGGATCTCCGAGAGCGTCGGGTGGGCATGGGTCGCCGCCCCGATCTCCCACGGCGTCGCCTCGAGGAGCGCCGCCAGACTCGCCTCGGCGATGAGATCCGTGGCGTGCGGCCCGATGATGTGGACGCCGAGGGTGTCGTCCGTGTCCGCATCGGCGACGATCTTGACGAAGCCGTCGTAGTCGCCACCGATGACCGCCTTGGCGATGGCCATGAACGGGACCTTGCCGATCTTGACCGTGTGGCCGCGTTCCCGAGCCTGTGCCTCGGTGATGCCGATCGAGGCGATCTCGGGCCGGCAGTACGTGGCATGCGGCTGCTTCTCGTAGTCCATCTCGTGCACGTCGGACTCGCCGGCGATCGTGTGCGCCGCGATGATCCCCTCGTGGGCGGCCGTGTGCGCCAGCCACAACCCACCGACGATGTCGCCGACGGCGTAGACATGCGACTCCTTCGTGCGCATGTGGCCGTTGACCTTGATGATCCCGCGGTCGGTCTCGACCTTGGTCGTCTCGAGCCCGATGTCCTCGATGTTGGCCGCGCGCCCGGTCGCGACGAGCAGCAGCTCCGCGGAGACCTCGCTCGCGTCCTTGCCCTCCGCTCCGACCGTCAGGCTCACGCCGGTCTTCGAGGCCTTCACGCTGGCCGCATCGAACCGGGCGCTGGTCATGACGGTGATGCCGCGCTTCGTGAAGCTGCGCTCGAGCGCCTTGCTGACCTCGGCGTCCTCGAGCGGGACGATCTGCGGCAGGTACTCGATCAGGGTGACCTTGACCCCGACGTCGTGGAACATGCTGGCGAATTCGACCCCGACCGCGCCGCCGCCGATGATGACGATGTCCTTGGGCAGGGTGTCGAGCTTGAGGACGTCGTCGCTGGTGAGGATACGCTTGCCATCCGGCACGATCCCCGGCAGCGACTTGACCCGCGAACCCGTCGCGACGATGACGTTGGTGGCCTGGAGGATCCGCTCGCCGCCGGCGCCGGGCGTCCCGTCCTCGCCGGCCTGCAGGACGCGGACCTTCTGGGGGCCATCGAGCCGGCCGCGACCCTGGACCCAGGTCACCTTGTTCTTGTCGACGAGGGTCTTGAGCCCGGTCCACATCCGCTTGACGACCATGTCGCGGCGAGCGGCCATCGCGGCGTAGTCCACGGTGGCCTCACCCGGCAGCACCAGGCCGTAGTCCTTCGCGTGCTTGATCTTGTCGGCGAAGGCGGCCGATTCCAGCAGCGCCTTGGTCGGGATGCAGCCGCGATGGAGGCACGTGCCGCCGATCTTGTCCTCGTCCACGAGCGCGACGCGGAGGCCGAGCTGGGCGGCCCGAAAGGCCGCCGCGTACCCGCCCGTGCCCGCGCCGAGCACGACCAGATCGAAGTCGTTGGAGGATCCGACGGCCATGGGTCAGGGTGCCTCGGGCGTGTCGACCACAGGTCGGACGGAGGGAGGGGTCATCGCCGTCGATGGTACGCGTGCCGTCGCGGCCCGCGCAACCGATGGGGCGGGTCGCCGCCCGTCGTCGCGCTCGGAGCCGGCGCCCTGACAGCGCCGCACCCGGTGCTAGACTCCGACCTCAGGCAGCCGGGCGACATCGTGGACCCGGGACCCGAGTCGGAGCGAGTCGATGGATCAGGCCCTCGTGCTCCAGACGATCGTGCTGATGGCGGTGTCGTACCTGGCGGGGTCGATCCCGGTCGGGGTCATCGTGGCCCGGGTCGCGCACGGGACGGATCCGCGGACCGTCGGGTCCGGGCGGACCGGCGGGACGAACGCGCTGCGGGCCCTGGGTCGCAAGTGGGCTGCGGTCGTCGTCGTCGGGGATCTCCTGAAGGGGGCACTCCCCGTGGTCATGGCTCGGATCCTCACCGACGACCCGACGGTCGAGGTCCTGTGCGGGGCCTCCGCCGTCGCCGGCGCCATCTGGTCCATCTTCGCGGGCTTCCGGTCCGGTCGGGGTGTCGGCACGGCGGTCGGGACGATGCTCGTCATCCAGCCGATCGCGGTGCTGCTCGCCGCACCCGTCTTCGTGGGCGTGATCCTGTTGACCAAGTACGTGTCGCTGGGGTCCCTGCTGGGGTCGGCGGCGATGTTCCCCGCGATGCTGCTGGTGCTCCTGGTCGTGCCGGAGACCCCGCTCCCCTACGTGCTGTATGCGGCCGTCGGCGCCGCCTTCATCTGGCTGGCCCATGCCGACAACATCGACCGTCTGATCCACGGCACGGAGCGCAAGTTCGACCTGGGCCTGCTGGCAGGTAAGCGGCCAGCGCCGTAGTCCAGGGTCCTTCACCGTCTCGACCTCCGGGATCGATCCCCGCCAGAAGTCGATCTTCGAGATCGTTCCGATCAAGCGAAACCATCGAAGTCCGCCCTGGAGCCTCACGAGCCAGGCGTGATCGGACATGCGATCCAGACGCCCCGCTCGGACTCGCCGCCGTTGAGGTCGATATGCGTTCCGGTTCGGGCCACGATCTGTCCGCTCGGATCGAGGATCACGACGATGCCACCGTCCCGACGGCCCGCGTAGCCGGCAGGCCAGTGGATCGGCAGGTGCTGCCCGGCTGCCTCGATGGCCACGCCAGCGGCCGAGTCCGGAACCAGGCCGCCCTCGATCACATTCGCCAGACACCCGACCGTGCCCGGCTCCGGGTCCACGAGCAGGATCCGGACGCGTCGGATGGAAGCGGGGTCTCCATCGGTCCGCATCCACCGCATGCCATGACGAAAGCCGCGACCCCGAGCCTCGCCACCCTTGACCTCATCGAGCGACCTGAGAACCACATCGCGGCCACGATAGACCCTCGAGTCCCACGTGCAGTTGATGTCGCTTGGTTGGAACGACCGTCGAATCGCTGTTGGCGGGCGCCGTTCCCCGTGATGTCGCCGCGCGAGGAACGCTGGAATCGAACGATCCGGGTCGGCTGACGACCCGGATCGGCTGGTGGCGAGGATGTGGTCGGTGACGCCGGCCGAGAAAGGACCTAGCCCCGCATGCTGCGGAAGCAGTCGCTGCAGTAGACGGGCTTGCCGCTCGTGGGCTTGAACGGGACCTGGGCGACGTTGCCGCACGAGGAGCACGTGGCCTCGAACATCTCGCGAGGGCCTCGGTCGCGCGAGCCGTAACCGCCGCCACCGCCGCCGCCATAGCTCGAGCCACCGGCCGAGTAGCCGCCGCCCGCGCCGTATCCACCGTACGAGCTGCTACCGCCGCCCTCGGCGTTGCGGGCCGCCTTGCGGCTGGCCCGGCAGGAGGCACATCGGCGGGGTTCGGTGAAGCCGCGCTGCGCGTAGAAGTCCTGCTCGGAGGCCGTGAACACGAACTCCTGGCCGCAGTCCGCACACATCAGGTTCTTGTCGCTGTACACGAAGACGAAACTCCTCTCGGCAGCCGGCGCGATCGCTTCGGTTTTCTCGCGTCAGCCGTGAGAGGAGTCCGAGTGTGTCGAGCTTCGGCTATGCAGCCACGGACCCGTCCGCGGCGTTTTGTGGCGGGAGGATACGCGCTCGTATGAGCGTTGCATAGCCCTGAATCCACGCTCGTTGCACGCTCAACGGACCTCCACCCAAAGCGTCAGTCGGCGACGAACGGCGCGACCGCGAAGAGGTGGGCGAACTGCTTGCACCAGATGATCGCGCTGGCGAACTCGGCCGGGTCCGTCCCGGGCGGGATCTCGTAGTTGAACGAGCCGTCGGTCGCCTTCAATCGTCCGAGCTCCTGGGCGCCGTCGGCATACCCGTCAGCGAGGGGTGATAGGTAGACGAACAGATCTGGCCCGTTGCGAACCGAGAAGTCCTCCAGCCTGAGCGCATACCGCCCGGGGGCCGTTTCGATGATCGAGGCGGTCCCGGACCCGTAGTGGAAGTCATCGGTGCCGGAGAAGGCGCCGGACGCGATGGTCGACGGCGCGAATGGCGTCGGAGTCGGCGCTGGAGTCGGGGACGCCGAGACGCTCGGCGGGTTCGTCGGGGCGGGGCTGGTCGGAGCCGCTGGTGTCGCCGAGGGACCGGCTGACTGCGAGACATCCGCGACGGCCACCGGGGCGTCCTCGACGAGGGTCGAACGGATGAAGATTGGCGAGATCGTGTAGAAGCCGATCGGCAGGGCCGCGACCAGGACGACGACGGCCAGCGCCGCGGCGCGAGTCGGGTGCCGCCGCGCCGCCGCGAACCAGCCGAGCCGGTGCGCCACGATCGTCGCGATGACGGCGATCACGGCAGTCGCCAACGCGATCGGGAGACGAAGGTCGTAGACGAGTCCGGTCAGGCCGGCGTCGAAGGCAGCGATGAACGTCATGGTCGGGAAGCCTGCAGGTCCAGCGTGACGGTCCGATGACGCCGCCCGACGTGTGGATCTCCCGGCGGCTACGGCCCGGTCTGGTCCACCGAGAACTCGCGCCGGGCCGTCGCCAGATACTGCTCGACCTCACGGGCCTGGCGCGTCTCGCCCCAGCCGAGATCGGCGCCCATGATCGCCGCGACCCGCGGAGCGACTGCCGCCCCGCGATCCGGCAGTTCCTGGGCGAGCCGCGTCCGACGGGCCAGGGCGTCGTCGAGCGACAGGGCCGACTCATGGCGGACGGCCCAGGCGATCTCGGCTTCGAGGAAGACGCGATCCGGGACGAGCCGGTGCAGCAACCCGAGGTCCGCCCCGAGCGCGACGACGCCCGGTGCCTCGGTCCCGTGCCGGTCGACGAGTCGGACGGCCACGTCCGCCCCGAGGGCCGCCATCGCGGGGATCGTCATCAGCTCCGCGACGAGCTGGGCCCGGGTGTCCGCGTCGGCCGCCCCGATGAGTCGCCAGTCGCTCGTCCGACTCGGCCGGGCCTTCGCCTCGCCGCCGAGGACCGCATCGATCACATCGCTCGCCATGACCCGATACGTCGTGTACTTGCCACCGGCGATGCGGACGACCCCGTTCGACTCGACGGTGACCCGGTGCTCGCGTGACGCCTTGACCGTCGAGCCGTCGGATGGCGCGATGAGCGGCCGCAAGCCGGCGAACGTGCCGACGACATCGGCCCGGGTCAGATCGACGTCCATCGTCGCGTTGACCGTGTCGAGGAGGTGTCGGACCTCCCAACCGCCCGCAGCCGGGTGCTCGGCCGGGCCTTCGAACGGCGCGTCGGTGGTGCCGATGAGCCAGTGATCCGGCCACGGGACGAGGAACACGATCTTGCCCGGCACGCGGATCGTCAGGCCGGCCTTGTTCGGGATGCGCTCGCGTGGGACGACCAGATGGGCGCCGCGGCTGGGCAGGATCCGCGTCGCGCCGCTGCCGAGCGGATGATCGGCCTCGGCGGCCCACACGCCGGTCGCATCCACGACGGATCGCGTCCGGATCTCGAGGTCCGTGCCGGTCAGCAGGTCCGTGGCCAGGAGCGTGTCCAGCACGCCGCTGCGCGGATCCGTCCGAACGCCGGTGGCACGGACCCGGGTGGCAGCGACCGCGCCGGCGGCCACGGCCGTCCGAGCCACGGCCAGCGTGAACCGGGCGTCGTCCTCCACCCCGTCGTGATAGACGAGGCCTCCACGCAGGCCCTCCTGCCGCAGGGTCGGGGCCATGTCCAGCGTGGCCGACTTCGAGAGTCGTCGGTGCCAGCCGCCGTCATGCCGTGCTCCGAGCACGTCGTAGAGGGTCAAGCCGATGTCGTAGAACGCCTTCGACAGGTACGGGGTGCCGTAGATCGGGAACAGGAGCGGTTCGATGCGGACGAGGTGCGGCGCGAGATCGAGCAACCGGGATCGCTCGGCAAGCGCCTGGCGAACGAGCCCGAACCGGAACTGCTCCAGGTAGCGGAGCCCGCCGTGGATCAGCCTCGACGAGCGCGAGGACGTACCTGCGGCGATGTCGTCCTGTTCGATGAGCGCGACCCGCATCCCGCGGGACACGGCATCGAGGAGCGCCCCTGTCCCGACGATGCCGCCGCCGACGATGACGAGGTCCCACGTCTCGCCGGTCAGGGTGGAGACATCCGCCGCCCGTCGATCGAGGATGCCTTGCGGGCCGTCCGTCATGGCTCGCGCGGGCCGCTCTGGCGCCTGGAGACGCGCCACAGCCAGTAGCCGGTCCCGACGATCAACACGAGGATGAGCAGGGGCGTGTGGAACACGACCTCCTGGACCTGGGTCGGCAGGACGCTGGTGGCCGCGGCCAGGCCCAGGACGACCCCGACGACGACGATCGCGACCAGCAGGACCTCCCGCCAGCCCGGCTGCCGTCCGCTCGAGACCGGTTCAGCCACGATCCGCTCCCGCCGGGATGCCGATGGGCGCGACGAGGACGCGACCCGCGTAGGCGGCGCCCTGACGGGTGACGAGGCCCGTCTTGGCCCGATGGAAGGTCACGGTGAGGTCGGCATGGACCACTGGATCGGACGGCTCGCCACTCGAGAGGTCCAGTGCGGTCGGCGTGTCCACCGCGACGATCGGGACGCCGGCCGCCCGGGCGGTGGCGATCAGCTCGACCGCGGCCCGGATCGGTTGTCGAAGCGCGCCGTGGACGCCGGTACCAAGGAGCGCATCCACCACGACTGCGGCCTTCGCAATGTCCCTGCCGAAGATGGCGATGTCGCGCGGTACGGGCATGTGGACCTTGGCGATGCCGGTGTCGCGCGCGATCCGATCCCAGTTCTTGCCGGACGCTCCGGTCGGGTGCATGTCGGTGGCCACGACCGCGACGATGACGTGTGCTCCGGCGAGCGCGAGCCGACGGGCCGCCACATACCCGTCGCCGCCGTTGTTGCCGGGCCCGCACAGGATGACGATGGGGCCGGTCCCCCATCGATCGAGGTCCACGGCGAGCGCCCGGACGGCTGCTGCCACCGCGGTCCCGGCATGCTCCATGAGTCGATCCTGGGGGAACCCGAGCGCCTGGGCGCGGGCGTCGGCACCCACCATCGTCTCCGCGGAGATGGCCGGCAGGGCCGCCTGGGCGGCCCACCGCGCTCGAAGTCCGCGGAGGTCCATCTCGAAGATGGACGGGTCATCCGCGGGCAGCGGGACGGCGGCGTCCGAGGCGGACGGTCTGATGGTCGTGGGCATCGCATCCGAAGCGTAGCCGACCCGCCCGGTCATGTCGGGAGGCGAGCGCGTCGGGCGTCGTTCGACCCCTTCGACTCGATGACCCCGTCGCGCGCCAGCGCATCGAGTGCTCGATCCACAGCGTCCTGGTCATGCTCGCCGATGGGTGCCTGGACGACGACCCACGCACCGTTACGGGCGGCACGGAGCCGCTCGACGATCCTGCCGCGCAACCAGCGCGAGGTGCTCGTGAACGGGGCGGCTGACTCGCGGGTGGCGCGCCGGTTCGGAGCCGGCGGGCGGTCGCCTGCGCCATGGGTGGCATACCGGCACCACGGTCGCGCGGGACAGGCCTCGCACTGTGGCGTGCGCGGCTTGCACAGCGTCGCCCCGATGTCCATCAGCGCGTGCGTCCAGAACCCGGGGCGGTCGGGTGGCACGGACGCATCCGCCACCCGTTGGAGCGTGGGAGCGTCGAGCACGCCAACCCCACCGGCGACGATCCGGCCGAGCACGCGGCGGACATTCGTGTCGACCGCCCCGACCGACAGCCCGAACGCGAGCGCCGCGATCGCCCTGGCCGTGTACGGCCCGACACCCGGCAGCGACTCCAGGCTGGCGAGGTCGGACGGAACCTGGCCGCCGTGCTCCTCGACGATGACGCGGGCCGCCCGCTGGAGGTTCACTGCCCGTCGGTTGTAGCCGAGGCCCTGCCACGCGCGGAGGACGTCGGCCGTCGGGGCTTCGGCGAGCGCCTGGACCGTCGGGAACGATGCCATGAACCGGGTCCATGCCTCGCCGGCCCGCGCCGCCTGCGTCTGCTGGGCCATGGCTTCGGAGACCAAGATCGCGTACGGATCGGTCGTGTCCCGGAAGGGCAGTGTCCGTCCACGAGCGGCATACCAAGTCAGGATCGCCTCGCGCACTTCGGCCGAGACCGGGGCGAGGGCAGACGCGGAGCGGGGCACGAGCGACAGGATAGGCGGGGTGATGGCCGCGTGATGACGCGGTAAGCGCATCGGCGTACATTCGGGCCCCACGTACTGGAGGCCACGGATGGCGATCGCGACACCCACCTTCACCGGCTTCGAACCCGACGCCGTCGACTTCCTGGCCGAACTCGCGATGAACAACGACCGCGAGTGGTTCAACCCGCGCAAGGCCGAGTACGAACGCCTCTTGAAGGCGCCGATGGAGGCCCTGGTCGCCGCCCTCGCCGAGCGGCTCGCCGATCGTGACATCCCGCTCCAGGCGGACCCGAAGCGCTCGATCTTCCGGATCTACCGCGACACCCGCTTCGCCAAGGACAAGTCGCCGTACAAGACGAACCTGGGCGCGAGCTTCCCGTGGCTACGGCTCGGCCCCGATGGCCAGCCGGTCGTCGCGGAGGGCATGGCCCATGCGAATGGCGGCTACTTCAACTTCCAGCCGGGCGAGATGTACGTCGGTGGTGGGATGTGGATGCCCGAGAAGGCCCGTCTCGACGCCTTCCGGCGAGCCGTCGTCGACGAGCCGGACCGCGTGCGAGCGGCACTCGAGGAGCCCGGATTCGTGGCGGCCTTCGGATCGGTCAGCGCGCACGAGCACCTCAAGCGGGTGCCGCCGGGCTTTCCACCGGATCACCCCATGGCGGACCTGCTGCGCTACAAGGACGTCGTCTTCGGTCGCCACCTCTCGGACGACGAGGTGCTGTCGCCGTCGCTTCCGGACACGCTCGCGGACGCGTACGCTGCCGGGATGCCGGTCTTCCGCTTCCTCGACACGATCCAGGCCTGAGCGCGAGCGTGCGATTCGGGGCAGCCTTCTGGATCAATCGGACGTCCTGGACGGAACTGCTGGCGGCTTGTCGGGCGGTCGAAGTCGCCGGCTGGGACTCGCTCTGGGTCGACGACCACCTGCTGGCCGACGAGGGCGACTCACGCGACGCCAAGCTCGAGGGCTGGACGACGCTGGCCGCCCTGGCTGTCCTGACCGATAAGGTCCGCCTCGGGTTGCTGGTCGGGGCCAACACGTTCCGGAACCCGGGCCTGACCGCCAAGCTCGCGACGACCGTGGATCAACTCTCGAACGGCCGAGTGGTGCTGGGTATCGGGGGCGGCTGGTTCGAGCGCGAGCATGACGCGTTCGGGCTGGACTTCGGCTCCGGTTTCGGCGAGCGGCTCGACCGGCTCGACGAAGCGGTCGGGCTGATCCGCCGGCTGCTCGACGGCGAGACGGTGACCCACGAGGGACGCTTCTACACGATGCGCGACGCGGTCTGCGAACCGCGGCCGGTCCAGCGCCGACTCCCCATCCTGATCGGCGGCTCCGGGCCGACCAAGACGCTGCGGACGACCGCGAAGTACGCCGACCTGTGGAACGCCTACGGCACGCCAGAGCGGATCGCCGCGACGAGCGAGATCCTCGCCCAGCGATGCGCCGAGGAGGATCGGCGGTTCGAGGACATCGAACGCACCGTGACGACCCATGCCGTCATCCGCGACACCCCGGCCGAGGCCGACGCCGCATGGGGCGAGATCTCGCGGATCCATGGCCTGGAGGGTCGGATCGGTTCCGACGGCGGAGAGCGAGGACTCGCGATCGGTGGCCCACCCGAGGCCCTGGCCGAGTACTTCGACGGCTACCGCCGCAACGGCGTCGGCGAGATCATCCTGGTTTTCCGATCACCGTTCGACCTCGAGACGATCGAGCGGGTCAGCGAGATCAGGGAGGCCCTCGGATGAAGATCGCGGCATCGGACGAGGCGATGCAGAAGCTGTTCGATGCGCCATCGCCGGCGACGCTCACGCTCTACCGCGCCGACGGCACAGCGCTGGTATAGCCCGTGTGGTTCCGCTGGCACGACGGGATGTTCGAGGTCGTCATCGCCCGCAACGACTCCAAGATCGAACACCTCGGGCGCGACCCGAGGGCGATCCTGCTCATCTTCGAGGCCGCACCTCCGTTCCGCGGCATCCGGGTCGATGGTTCGGTCGAGCTCGTGCCGGACGATGGCGCCACGGCACGTCTGGCGATCGCCTCGCGTTATCTGGGCCCGGAGCGCGGCCGCGCCTACGCCGATCCTCGACCGCCGGCCGCCCGGCTACGTCATCCGCTGGCCGACCGACACCGCCACGGCCTGGGATCTCGCCGACAAGCTGCCCTGACTGTCGCGGGTGTCTAGCGGCCGATCTGCTGCAGGATCGTCCGGTCCGTGATGGCTTTGTCGTCGGCCAGGAGGAACGCCTTGCTGAGGATGAGGCTGAGCATCGGGTCGTCGTCGAACGGCAGGAACGCTCCGCCAGCAGTTCGCCCGCCGCGAGCTGGGACGATGCACAGGTAGGTGTCCGCCGGTTCCATCAGGATGTTGCCGGAGCCGAGGTGGATCTTGTAGGTCCGCTTGTCCCCACGGACTTCGAGGTAGCGGTCGAGGAGCTTGCAGCGGTCGGCGATCGTCAGACCGGGAAGCATCCGTTCGATCGCATCGCGCCGGACCCGTGCGGAGCCACCGAGCTCGCCGTCCCAGTACGCATCGAAGTACTGACGAAAGGCCACGTCACGGCGAAGGCCGGTGTCCTGCCAGTTCGTGTCCGCCGCGACCGAACTCACGCCAACGAACAGGTCGACGTCCCGCATCGCCTCGGAGAAGACGATCGGAGGAACCTCGACGAGCCTGACCGGTTCCGCGTCCCGCCGTCCCATCGGCACGAACCGGACCTGATCGGTGCTGCAATGCCGGACTTCGGTCGCCCACTGATCCTCGTCGTCGTAGATCGCGTCGTGATAGAACTCGGCTTGGAGTCCGTAGCTCCTGAATTCGCGCTTCGCGACGCCCGTATCGCCGCCGTCGAACGACCCCAGGAAGTTCGATCCCCAGCGGCGAGCGGTCATCAGCGCCCGGGCCTGGCCGTAGGCGAGGATGTGGCCGGCAAACCGGTTGGAGTAGATGACGGTGTCCTCTTCGGCCGGCGTCAGGCGGTAGACCTCGCGGAAGGCCTGCTTGAACGGCTGTCGGACCCGGCGTTCGACCAGGTACGACCGCCACGCTGCGATCGCCTCGTCGGTGGCGTGGATCGGGTGCCAGAGCCGGACGCGCGCGTCGTCGCTGAGCGGCACGGACTCGCCATCGACCCCGACCGGCTCGTCCGTCAGTGCGATCCCGGGCACAGCTGCCGGTCCGTCGATGAAGATCCAGACGAGTCGGCGGGCGAACACGCTCGTCACGGGATGCTGGAGATATCGGGCTCGCCACACGGCGATGGGCCACTCGCGCTCCTCCGCAAGCAGATCCTCGACGCGGCCCCGTTCCAGCACGAGGCCCTTCTGGATCTCCTTCTCGAGGCCCTTGGCCCGCCGGACGAAGGCGGGCTCGCTGTCAGCCAGCGTCTTCGGTGGTCGCGTGGTCTCGCGTCCGTCCGGCCCACGCCAGGTCAGGTTCGTGACCGCACCCGGGTCGACCTCGATGATCGCGGTCCAGTCCCCGTCCGACTCCTGACACCGCCGGTCCGCGTCGAGACCCAGCGTCGGGACAGCCAGCTCGAGCAGCTCTGACGCCGACACGCCGTTCCGAGCGGCGGCGGTGTCAAGCGCCTTGGCGACCTGCTTCGTCACGTTGCGATTGGTGACCTTGGCCTTCATCCGGCCCAGGGCCGTGAACGCGGCCTCGTCGTCGAGCGTGGCAAGGACCGCGGCCGCCGTGTTCGCGATCCGTTCGTCCCTGGCGATGTTCCCGAACCCCGACGTCCCGTAGTAGATCCCGATCTCACCCAGGAGGCCCGCCACCCACGGTTCTCGCAGCTCACCGGCCGCCCAGAGCGCGCCTCTGAGCACGAGCGCGTTGCGCGACTGGATCCCGGAATCGTCCTCGGTGATCGTCCGAGCCTCGATCTGGATCACCCTGGGCGGGGCGGCCTTCGGTGCCGCGATTGCCGCCGCGACCAGTTCGCGGGTCATCTCCTTAGCGCCCTCCAGCACCAGCAGTTCGCGGAGCCGCGAACGCCACTTCGCCGGCGGGACGACGCCGTCCCCTGTCGGCAGATGGGTGAGGAACGGCGCCAGGGAGGGGTCCGCCGAGAGGATGACTGGTCGGACCATCCGACCCCACGCATCGCCTTCGTTGATCAACCAGGGGTCGATCTCGACGCCTCCGGATTGGAGAAGTGCCACGAGGCGAGCTCGATAGCGGGCCGTCTTCAGTTCGTCGTAGTAGCCGAAGCGGTCCAGGGCTTCGGTCAGCTGCCGCACGGGAGACTCGAGTTCCTTCAGTCCGCCGAGCTTGACCGCCCGCTCGGCGGCTCCCACCGTCACGGACAATACGGGTCCGACCTCGAACTCGTCCGCGCCGCCCGCTCGCCGCCCCGCCGCTGAGCTGACCAGTTCGAGGAGCATGGCAGCGTCGTCCCGGCTGAACGGGATGGGTTTCGGTGCCACCAATCCGAGGATGCGACCAGCGGTCCACGCCGTCTCCCATCCGCCCGAGCTGAACAGCGAGCCGATGCGGGCCGCCATACCACTGCCCTTGATCGTTCGTTCCACGAGCACCACGGCGATCGAGCGAGATCGATCAGGCGCTGATGCGCGCAACAGCGTGGCCACCTCCGGCAACTGGCGTAGGTCGGCGACGTAGTTGCGACTCGCCGCGCGGATGGCGGCGTCAACGATGTCACCGGCCACTCGGCGGTGGTCGCCGAGGGTCATGAACGGTGGCGAGGCGATCTCGTCAGCCACCGACAAGCGGGGTCAGCTTGATGAAGCCGACATCGAGGGTGCCCGTCAGGTCCAGACGGGTATCCAGATCGACGACCTGCCGGCCTCCGACCAGGACGAAGAACCCATTGCGCTCGAATCGGTCGATCGCGATGTCAGCCTGTCGCTGCCAGTCGATCGGTCTGGGTCGCGGCATGTGGAACCCGTTGCTGGTCTGATCCGCTCCTTCCGGCTGGACCAGTCCGTTGAAGATCGAAACCGGGCGCAGGTTGTACCGGGCGACCTCTTCCCGGACGCGCGTCCGGATCAGTTCACGCAACGTGATCGAGTCCGGCAGATCCGGCAGGGTGATCGAGCCGACCGGCTTGCCGGTCGCGGTCCGATCCTCGATGGTCAGCGTATGCATACCTAGCCCTCCGACGTTCGGCAGCACCCGCGCGGACTGCCGGGCCCTAGAGTACGCACCGGTCGCTCACGTCATCGCTCCGGCGCGTCAGCCCGATCCCAGAGCGCGGCCGCGATGAGTTCGGCGACGACCGAGTCCGCGATCGCCCGACCGATCAGGGAGCCGGCGGTCCCGGGCAACGGCGGATCCACCATCAGCGCCTCGCCTCCGCGTCGCTGGACGGTGGCGACCACCTCGCCATCGACTCGGGTTCCCGGATACAGCACGACACGGTGGCCGGGCAGCGCGAGGTAGACCCCGGTGTGCAGCCAATCGCTGGTGTCGTAGGCGGTGGCCGGCAGACGTGGCGCCTCACGGAGCATCAGAGCCGCCTGCTCGGCCAGCCCAACCATCGATGCGTCCGCGAGGACGTCGATCGATGGCGCGCCGTCGAGCGCGTCGACGAATCGCGCACGCCACAGACTCGCCGCGCCGAGCCGAAGCGCAAGGTCGTCCACGGCCGGGCGGAGGCCCGCCACATCGGCGAGATCCGTCAACAGCGCCAGCGCGGCGAGGGTCGCCCGGAACGTCCGACAGGCGAGGCCGGACACCTCGTCCCCGGCCTCGAGAGCGATCGTGATGTCGGCCTGGTCCGTCAAGGGCGAATTCGGGGCGTTCGTGACCGCCACGACCAGGCTGGTCCCGCGATGGGCGGCAGCGGCGGCGACGACCTCCGGCGTGCGCCCGGAGGCCGAGATCGCGACCAGGACCAGGTCCTCCGCGGGGGCGGTCGGCGTCGAGGTCGACGCGTACTCGGCCCACGCCGCCGTCCCACCGGCTCGCAGGGCCGAGGCGACGATGAGGGCCGCGTAGCGGGAGCTGCCGAGACCCGTGAAGGCGAACCGCGACCGCCCGCCGAGCTGGATCGGTCGCCACGCGTCCAGGCATCGGGCCAACGCAGCGGGTGAGGCCGCGATGTCGGCCTCGAAGGCGACCGCCCGATCGACGGTCATCGGGATCGCCCCTGTCCTTCCGCGTCGAAGAGTCCGCGGAGGCCCTCGGTCGGCGCCCACAGCCACGAGGGCAGGTACGTCGCGGCATAGATGAACTCGCGGCACTCCTTGTCGAGCTCGAAGGCGCGCAGGAGGGTCGGATCGAGCACGATCGGCACCCCGGCTTCGCGGATCCCGGCCCGATACGCGGCCAGAAACCGCTCGCGCGACCGGCGCAACCAGGCCGGCAGGTCCAGCCCCGGTGACTCCGCACGCCCGCCGTTCCGCGCCACCGCTCGTCGACCCGCCGAGCGACCCACGTGGTCCAGCGACCGCAGCATCGACGCCACGTCCCGCAGTGGCGAATCGAGTGCCCGTCGCTCCTCGATGGTCCTGAGCGGGTCGCCCTCGAAGTCGACGATCCGGTAGCCGTCGTCCGAGATGAGCACCTGGCCGAGGTGGTAGTCGGCGTGGATCCGCGTCAACAGCGGCAGCGTCGCGGACGCTTCGAACGCCTCGAAGCCCTCGGCGATCCGTGGCGACAGATCGCGCAGGACCGTGGCCGCCTCGCCGGTCACGACATCCGTCGCGCCGGCCAGGCCCCGACGGGCCGTGCGGGACCACGCCTTCAGCTCCGCGCGAGACGCGTCCCGGGGTTCCAGATCCGGCACGCCGCGGGCGCCCGCCAACGCCCCGTGCAGCCCGGCGGTCAGCGTCCCAAGGTCGGCCGCCACCTCCGTCGCGAACTCGACGCTCACCTCGCCCGGTGCCAGGATCCAGGTCGTCAGCGCCTCGGCGATCGACTCGTAGGCATCCGCGCCGTCGTGGATGAAGGCGTGGGCGACCGCGACCGTCTCCGTCCCATGGCGCGACGAGACCAGCTCAGCGAACCCGGCCAGTGGCGCCACCGCGGCGAACCCGGCTTCCTCGCTCAGGTACGCGCCGAGTTCCAGCTCCGGGTTCAGCCCGGGCTGCAGCCGCCGGAACGCCTTGAGCAGGACGGCCTCGCCCAGGACCACCGACGTGTTGGACTGGTCAGCCCCCAACGGCCGCTCCCCCAGCGCCCAGGCGCCTCCGACCATCGCGCTCGCCGGCCGGCACACCAGCGCCGCTGTCGGCGTGGCCCCGGGATCCGAGTCGGGCCGCAGGGCCGGGATCGTCCGGCCCTCGGCCATGGCGGCGACCAGGCCGCCCCACGCCCCATCGCCAGCCGACGCGACCCGCACCGGACGCCCGGTCAAGGCGAAGGCGTATCGCCGCTCCGACCCGTCGTCCAGCCGCACGCCGGCGATCGCCAGGACATGCGGCACCGACTCGTCCAGGATGAACGCGTCCTGGAGTTCGATCGTCGTGATCGTTCGGCCGCGGCCGCCGAACCAGCGACTGGCGGTGAGGTCGTCGCGGTCGAGCCGGGCGAGCTCGGCCGCGACCTCCCCGTGCGCGCTCAGCTGCCGGTGTTGATCATCACGTGCTTGACGAACGTGTAGTCCTCGAGCGCGTACTTCGAGCCGTCCTTGCCCCAGCCGGACTGCTTGACGCCACCGTGCGGGGTCTCCGAGGCCAGGGTGAAGTGCTCGTTGATCCAGACGTGGCCGAATTCGAGCGCCTTCGCGACCCGCATGGCCTTGCCGATGTCGGTCGTGAAGACCGAGGACGCGAGCCCGAAGGGCGTGTCGTTCGCCCAGGCGACCGCCTGGTCCTCGTCGCTGAAGCGCTGGACCGTGACGACCGGGCCGAAGATCTCGTCCTGGATGATCTCGGACTTCTGGTCCGGGCCGGCGATGACCGTCGGCGTGTAGTACGAACCGGCCCGATCCGGCCGCTCGCCACCCACCACCACCTCGGCGCCGGCGCGGGCGCGATCGACCATACCCTGGACCTTCTCGGCCTGGGCCTGGGCGATCATCGAGCCCATCTCGATGTCGTCACCCTCGGCCGGGTCGCCCCACTTGATGGTGCTGACCTGCTCCGACAGGGCGGACACGAACTGGTCGTACACCTTGGGACCGGCCAGCACGCGGGTCGCCGCCGTGCAGTCCTGGCCGGAGTTCCAGTAGCCGGCGAACCGGAGTGTCTCGGCTGCCAGGTCCACGTCGGCATCGTCGAAGACGATGACCGGCGCCTTGCCACCCAACTCCAGGTGGAGCCGCTTGACCGAGTCGGAGGCCAGCTTCGCGATCCGCTTGCCGGTGACCGTGTCGCCGGTGATCGAGACCATCCGGACGGTCGGGTGCGTCACCAGCGCATCGCCGATGTCGGCCCCCGAGCCGGACAGGACGTTGACGACCCCGGCGGGCAGGATCTCGGACAGGAGCTCGGCGAAGGCGAGCGCACTCAGCGGCGTACGGGCCGATGGCTTCAGCACGACCGTGTTGCCGGTCGCCAGGGCGGGCCCGAGCTTCCACGAGGCCATGTAGAGCGGGTAATTCCACGGGGCGATCGAGGCGACGACCCCGATCGGGTCGCGGCGGATGATCGACGTGTGGCCGGCCACGAACTCGTTGGCGGCTAGGCCGTCCATGACCCGCGAGGCGCCGGCGAAGAAGCGGAACAGGTCCGCACAGACGCCGATCTCGTCGATCGCGGCCCCGACCGGCTTGCCGGCATTGGCACTCTCGAGCCGGCCGAGCGCATCGGCGTTCGCCTCGAGCGCATCGGCGATCTTGAGGAGCAGCAGCGATCGGTCCTGCGGGGTGGTCTGCTTCCAGGTCTCGAACGCCTTCGCGGCGGCGTCGACGGCGCGGTTGACGTCTTCCTGCGCACTCGCCGGGACGTTGGCGATGACCTGGTCATTGGCCGGATTGATCACGTCCGCGGTGCGCCCGTCGGCGGCATCCACGAAGTCCCCGCCGATGAACTGCTTGTAGGTCTTCACTGCCTCGAGCGTGTCGGTCAACGGAGGGTCCTCCTGGGGACGATACGGGTCCGTGGTTGAAGTCCGGACATCGTAGTCCAGCCCGGCTACCTCGTTCCGCCACGCGGAGCGGGTGGGCGCGCTATAGGACGGGCGGGGCGCCGCTCAGCGGCCGAAGTACGCCCGGATGGGCGCCGCTCGCAGCAGTCCGACCAGCATCGCGACGGCGAAGCCCACCGAGACCACCAGGCTGGCGACCTCACCGCCGCCCCCGATGGCGACGACGACGACCGTCGAGATGAGGCTCGCGATGGCCCCGAGGATGCCCGCCCACCAGGCCGTCGGACTCGAAGCGAACGTGCCGACCGCGAAGACCAGGTACAGCACGCTGCCGACCGACAGGATCGAGAAGCTGATGAGCGCCCAGACCTGGGTCGGACCGACGATGCCGTTCGGTGCGCCCATGCCCGCGCCGAGACCGATGAGCGCGATCACGCCGAGCGTCGACACGACCAGGAGGATCAGTCCGACGAGCGCGGCCAGGATCGCCAGCGCGGTCAGGCTCGACGGTCGGTCGCGATCGATCACCGCGGCACTCTACGCCCGCCGACGCCCCGGGTCGCGCGGGTGTACGCTAGTTGCTTCGTCAACGACCACCACATGAACGACCTGACCCCTAGGAGCCCCTGTGACCGACACCGTGACCGAGACCGTCAAAGGCGTCCCCGAGCCCGTCCCGGCGCCCGACTACCAGGAGATGACCCGGATCTTGATGGCGGAGATCCGCGAGTACGGCCACCCGAGGACCGGCTGGTTCGTCGGACGCGACGTCTTCCTGCTCACGACCACGGGCGCCAAGTCGGGCGAGCCGCGGACGATCCCGCTCGCCTACTCGCGCGATGGCGATCGGTTCGTCGTGACCGCCTCGAAGGGCGGCGCTCCCGACAACCCCGCGTGGTACCGCAACCTCCTGGCGGACCCGACCGCGACGATCGAAGTCGACCTCGAGACGATCAAGGTTCGCGCGTCCACGGCCGAAGGCGCCGAACGCCAGCGCCTGTGGGACCAGCACGTCGCGATCCATGTCGGCATCGGCGAGTACCCGGCCAAGACCGACCGGATCATCCCGGTCGTCGTCCTGGAGCGCGTCCAGCCCGACTGAGCGGCCTCAGGCGCCAGCCACCGGTTCGCCGGTCCGCGCGACGCGCTCGATGAGGTCCGCGGCACGGACGTTGCCCGGGCTGGCCTTCAGCCGCTTCGAGACCGCTGCCAGCCGCGACCGCAGCGTCTCGTTCGCCAGCAGGTCGTCGATGGCGTCCGTCAGTTCCTCGTCGCGGAAGTCGTAGGCGGGCAGCCGGACGCCGAACCCGGTCTCGTCGATGCGCTGGGCGTTGTCGACCTGGTCCCAGAACAGCGGCAGCACGATCATCGGCTTGCCGTGATGGAACGACTCGGTGACGGTGTTGTTGCCGCCGTGGGTGATCACGAGATCGGCCTGGGGCAGGATCGCCGGCTGTGGCAGGAATCCTTCACCGGTCTGGTTGTCGTGGAGCGTGATCTGATCGGCCAGCGGCCCCTTCGAGACGATGACGCGATGCTCGGTCGTGGCCAGCAGGTCCACCAGCCGTTGCATCAGGGCCACGTCGGCGGAACCCAGGCTGCCCAACGACAGGTAGATGAGGGACCCATCGCGCGCCCGCAGGTGCTCGGGCAACTCCCACGTCGTCTCGGCGGCTCGGACCGACGAGTCCAGCCGGTGCCAGGTCGGCCCCAGGGCCCGCTCGCGCTCGTAGTCGGCCTCCGCGGGGTAGAGGAAGAGGTTCAGCCACGGCGACTCGGCGATGAAGTCCGGGCCGTGGGGCCCGTACGACAGGCCGGTCTCCCCGTGCTCGCGCGCGAAGGCATCGAAGTCGTCCCACATGTCCCGGTGCGTCCGATCGACCTCCTCGAGGAAGTCCGGCCAGGCGCTTCGATCCGCGACCGGGTAGCCGGACGAGAAGGGCGCGATCGCCGGGTCCTTCATCTCGGCCGGGTTGCACGACACGATCCGGACCCACGGGCGGCCGGACCCGGCCAGGGCCGGGAACGCCACCACGTTGTCCTCGACGACGACGTCCGGCGCCAGCTCATCGATGATCTCCAGGAGCCGCGGCGTGACGTACTTCGAGCCGTCGATGAGCGCCTGCCAGGTCGGTGCGATGAATTCGCCCAACTGCTCGATCGTCGGCTTTCGGAAGACCGGCGACGTGTCGCGGATGAAGTCGATCCAGAACTGGCCGGGGACCTCGGGCACCTCGGGCGGCGGCCCCAGCCGCATCAGCCGTTCCTCGAAGCCCTTCGCCTCCAGCGTCCCGGCGAACGACTCCTCGACGATGAACACCACCCGGTGGCCGCGCGCTCGAAGCACCTGGCCGATCCCGACGCAGTTGTTGGTGGGCCCGAAGGCGCCCTCGGGAAAGAAGACGATCGTGCGCGCGTCGGTCACGGGCGGGTCACTCCTGGCTCGTGCGGGGCCGTCAGAGCGACAGCCTAGCGCCTCCGACCAGCGCCGCGACAAGCGCCAGCGCGGCCCCGAGCCCGACGGCGAGGTCCAGCGGCGACCAGCGCACCTCGCGATAGCGCGACCGCGGACCGGACCCGAACCTGCGCGCGTCCATCGCGATCGCCATCCGGTCGCCGTGGCGGATCGCCAGGACCAGCAAGCCGATCAGCAGCCGCGGATGCCAGGCGCCTCGCAGGCCGCGGATCCGTCGGGCCTGTCGCAACGTGGTCAGGTCCTCGCCGAACCGTGGCACGGCCCCGTAGGCGGCGAGGGCCCCGTACGCGAACCGTTCCGGGACGTGGCCCTGCTGGACGAGCGAGTCCGCGAGTCGGGTCGAGTCCGTCGTCAGCGCGAAGACGGCCCCCACCGCCCCGATCGCCGCGACCCGCAACCCGAGCCCGATGCCCGCCACCAGCGCCGGGCCGGTGATCCGGAACGGACCGATCTGGGCGAGCGTGGCGTTGGCCGGGTCGCCGTTGGCGGCCCCGAAGAGCGTGTTGAAGGTCGCCAGGCCGATCGCCGCGAGCCACAACGGGGCGAGCGCCCTCGCCAGATCCGGTCGCGGGATGCCGCCGAGCGTGAGGCCGGCGACAAGCGCGACGCCGACCAGGATCAGCGGCGGCGCGAAGGTGACGGTGGTCGCGAGGCCAAGCAGCCAGACGATCGCGATCGCGAGCTTCAGGACGGGACTCGTCCGCCCCAGGACGGAGTCGAGCTGCGACGGCGCCAGGTCCCGGGCGACGATCATCCGACCACCAGCCAGCCGTCATCGATCTCGATCACCCGGGCTTCCAGGTCGCGCACCAGTCGCAGGTCGTGGGTCGCGATGACGAGCGCGGTCCCGGCACCGGCGCGATCGCGCAGGATGCGGAGCAGGCCGTCGTAACCGTGGCGGTCCTGGCCGAAGGTGGGCTCGTCGAGCACGAGCACGAGCGGATCGCGGACGAGCGCGACGGCCAGGGACAGTCGACGAGCCTCACCCCCGCTCAGCCGATATGGGCTGCGGGCGCCGAACGTCTCGAGCGGCAGGTCCAGGGCCGCCATCAGACTCGGCACGCGCTCGGCGTCTTCGGCTGACAGGCCGAGCCCCACCTCCTCCGCCACGGTGTTCGCGAGGAACCCGGACTCGGGATCCTGGAAGACGAACCCGGCGAGGGTGGACAGCTCTGGCGCGGAGAGGCGGGCGGGATCGTGGCCGGCGAGGTCCACGGTGCCGTGATCGGGACGCAGGAGACCGACGAGGAGTCGGGCGAGGGTGGACTTGCCGCCGCCATTCGGGCCCAGGATCGCGACGCGCTCGCCCGGTCCGATCGAGATCGACACGTCGCGGACGACGGGCACGTCAGGCTCGTACCCGAAGCGCAGGCCGTCGGCCGTGAGGATGGGCGCCGCGGACGGCGCAGGGGCAGCCGGCGGATGCGGCGCACCCTTCGAGCGGCGAGACCGCTTCACCGTCTCGGTCGGCAGCCAGATCCCCGCGGTGGCCATCCGCCCGGCCGAACGGTCCAGCACGTCCGCCGGATTGCCGACATCGATCGGGGCACCGGTCCCGTCCAGGGCCAGGACGAGGTCCGCGAGCGGCCAGGCCCGTTCGACCCGGTGCTCCACCAGCACGACGGTCGCCGACCTTGCCGCGACGAGGCCGCCCAGGCGCTCGAAGAAGGCGGCCGTCCCGTCCGGGTCCAGGTTCGCCGTCGGCTCGTCCAGGACGAGGATCCCCGGTCGCGGACCGAGCGCCCCGGCCAGGGCCAGCCGCTGCTGCTGCCCGCCGGACAGGCGTTGCGACCGACGCCGCTCGAGCCCGGCCAACCCGGCGTCGGCGAGGACCTCGGGGATCCGCTCCGTCATCGCCGAACGTGGCCAGCCCAGGTTCTCGAGCCCGAACGCCACCTCGTCCTCGACTCGCTCCATGACCAATTGCGACGCCGGGTCCTGGAAGACGATCCCCACCGCCCCACCCACCGACAGCGTGCCGGTCACCTCGCCCGGGATGTCGCGCGGCACGACGCCGGCGATCGCCAGCCCGAGCGTGCTCTTGCCGGAGCCGGACGGGCCGACGACCAGCAGGCACGCGCCGGCCGGCAGGTCGAACGACACGCCGCGGAACGCCGGCCGGTCACCGGTCCGGTACCAGAACCCGAGATCCCACGCTCGGATCGGCCCCGGGGCGGAGGCGGCATCGGGCTGGGACGGCGCGATCGCCGTGGCGGACGGTGCGGTGGCTTCCCCCGCCCCCACGATGATCAGTCCGGGAACCCGTCCAGCACGCCCGTGCGGCGCAGCGAGCGTGCCAGCAGGACGGATCCACCCGCGGCCACGACCGCGGCGGAGACGATCATCGCGATGGCGCGCAGGAGCTGGATGGTCTGGTCCGTCGCCGGGTAGTAGATCACCCAGTCGTGGAGGAACGCGGCCAGCGCGCTCGCACTCGCCGCCAGGACGAGGGTCACGAGCCCGAACGATCGATACAGGGTGAATGCGAAGACCAACTCGGCGGCGGCGCCCTGCAGGAACCCGGACAGCAGGACGTCGGGGCCCCAGGTGCTGCCAAGGAGCGCCGACAGGCCGGCCGCGACCATCTCCGCGAAGATCGCGGCGCCCGGCTTGCGGATGACGAGCGGCGCCAGGATCGCGGGCATCAGCCAGACCCCGTACATGAGGTCCTTGAGCCACGGCGCGAAGGCGAACACGGGGTCGACCGCGGCGTAGGCGAGGTTCCAGGCCCAGAACACGACGCCGAAGGCGACGCCGATGACCGCCGCGACGACGATGTCGCGCGTCCGCCAGCGGGTCTCCGGCACGGTGTCCGTCGAGCCGGCGTTGGTGATCGTCGTCATGTCCATGACCTCCGATGTCGAACGCAAGACGCCGCCTCCGGGTGCCGGGGACGGCGTCAGATCGGTGGTCTACGGCCTGCTTCCTTCGCCGGTACGAGCCGGATCAGGTTCGGCGGGTCTGCGGCCCAGCGGCCGCACTCTCAGCGCACGTTGCGCTCCCCGGAGGCGATCTTCGGTTAGGCCGTGACTCTAGCACGCTCCCGTAACCAGGCGATCACCTCGTCGATGATGGCCGGGCCCTCGGGTTCGTTGTGGAGTTCGTGGCGAAGACCCGGATACGTCCGCCGCTCGACGTTCGGCAGGGCCGCGAGGACCTCCGAGGCCCGTGCCGGGACGAGACCGTCGTCCAGTCCGTGCAGGACGAGCGTCGGGATCGTGATCCGGCCGCACTCGCGCACGACGCGTTGCTGCTCGGCCAGGGCCTCCGCGCCGAACCGTGCGGTGCTGGACGCAGCGCAGGCCGGATCTGTCGCGACCTTGGCTCCGACGGCCGGGTCGCGCGACAGCGTGGACGGGTCGATCGCGTTCGGGACGGCGAGGGTCGGCGTCACCCCTCCGAGCACGCGGGCCAGGGACTTCTTCCAGCCCGGCAACGTGGAGTCCAGGCCCGGGGCCGTCAACACCGCCAGATCCGGGGAGGCCCGGTCCGGCAGGGTCAGGTAGCCGGCTACGACCAACCCACCCATCGAGTGGCCGTAGAGGACCACCGGGTGCGCGCCCGCACCGGCGCGGACCGCCACCAGCCGCTCCTCGAGATCGTCGTGGAGCTGGGACCATCGGTCGACGTGACCTCGACGGCCACCCGATCCGCCATTCCCTCGATGGTCGTACGACCAGACATCCAGCCCGGCCGAGGCCATCTGGTCACCGATGTGCTCGTAGCGGCCGGAGTGGTCGCCAAGACCGTGGACGATGAGGACCGACGCCCAGGCCGGTCCGGCCCACGCGCCCCCCGCTTCGGCTTCGTCGGCCGGCCAGTGCCGGACGAGCAGATCCGTGCCGTCGGTGACGGTGGCGTGGCTCACGATCGAGGGCATGGGTGCAGCGTACGCGACTCGCGGGATGGCGACGCGACTCGCGGCTACCATGCGCCGATGGGTGTCGAGGATGGCTGGGTCGAGATCGGCGATCGCGTGTTCGTCCGCCGCTACGAGTTCTACGACCAGAACATCGGCGTGATCCTTGGCGACGGTGAGGCGCTCGTCATCGACACGCGCAGCACGTACCCCCAGGCGCGTGAGATCCAGGCCCACCTGCGCGACCTGACGGCCTTCCCGGTGACGGTCGTCGTGGACACCCACGGTCACTTCGACCACGCCTTCGGGAACGCCCTGTTCCGGCCGGCCACGATCTGGGGACACGACCGTTGCGTGACCTTCATGGAGCGGACCGGGGAGGCGCGCAAGGCGGCGATCGGACGTGATGAACCCACCCTCGCCCCGGACCTCCCCGAGGTCGTCATCGACCCGCCCGATCGGACCTTCGCGGAGGCCGCCACCGTCGAGGTCGGCGGGCGCCCGGTCGAGCTCGCCTACCTCGGTCGGGGACACACGGATCACGACATCGTCATCACCGTGCCCGGCACCGATGTCCTCTTCGCGGGCGATCTCGTCGAGCAGGGCAACGTGCCGTTCTTCGGCGACGGCTACCCGCTCGACTGGGTCGCGACGTCCGCCGCGCTCGCCGAGCGAGTGACGGGCGTCATCGTCCCCGGTCACGGCGACCACCTCGGCCGGGCGTTCGCGGACGGCCAGGCGAGGTCCATCGCAGCCCTGGTGTCCCTGGCCCGCGAGGTCCACGCCGGCGAGCGGACGCTCGACGACGCCGTCGCCGCCCATCCGTTCCCGGAGCTCCCGCCACACCACGCCATCCCGGCCTTCGAACGGACCCTTGTCGACCTTCGAGGCGAGCCGGCCTGACGCCCGTACCGCGTCCGTGGTCGACGCGAGGCGCCACCCGGCCTAGACTCGGGTCGTGGTGCACGACGCAGCGGCGCGGTCGGCGACCCCGCTCGAGACCTTCCCGGCCCGGCCTCGGCCGATCATCCGGGCGACCGACCTCGGGTCCGCCCAGGTCCTGAAGCATCGGGACCTGTTCCTGCTGTCCGACGCGTTCGGCGACATCCACCCGGACACCCGCGGCCTCGGCCTGTACGACGGCGACACGCGGGTCCTCTCGTGCAGCGTGCTGCGCGTCGCCGGCGAGCGGCCGGTGGTCCTCCACTCGGACCCCGGCGGCAGTTGGCGCGGCACGGTCATCGCCACCAACGCGGAGCTGCGCAAGGACCCCGGCGACAAGATGGGCTCGGATGGATCGATCGCCCGGCGGACGATCTCCATCGAGCGCGAACGGACCCTGTCAGACGCCTATCGCGAGCGGCTCGTCATCCAGAACCACGGCTCGTTCGCGTTCGACCTGGACGTCGAGCTCGAGCTCGACATGGACGCGGCGGACATCTTCGAGGTCCGCGGATACGCCCGCCCGACCCGTGGGAAGCTGCTACCGATCGAACTCGACGAGGCCGGTGCGATCGTCTTCGCGTATGTCGGCCTCGACGAGGTCACGGTCCGGACCCGCATCGACTTCGACCCGCACCCCGAGGTCGCCGCCACGGCCGACTACGACGGTGGCGCGATCGTCGCGAGCTGGGACGGCCTTCTCGCGCCCGGTGACAGCCGCGTGGTGACCTGGACGGTCTCGACGACCCGGGAGCCGAGTCCCGGTCGGCTCCCGCCCAGCGGCGCCTTCACCGGCGACCCGACCTCCACCGACCCGAGCGCGATCCACGCGGCGTGGCACGCCGAGACCGTGGACATCGAGACCGACCACGAGGTGGTGAACCAGGTCATCCGCCGGTCGATGGACGACCTGTGCCTCCTGCGCTCGACGACCCAGGCCGGCGAGGAGTTCATCGCGGCGGGCGTGCCGTGGTTCGCCACGCTGTTCGGTCGGGACGCGATCGTCACGTCGCTGCAGGCCATCGCGTTCGCCCCGCGCCTCGCGGTCGAGACGCTCGAGATCCTGGCCCGCCACCAGGCGACGGAGGTCGACGCGTGGCGCGACGCCGAGCCGGGCAAGATCCTCCACGAGTTCCGGACCGGCGAGATGACCCGGACGGGCGAGTTGCCGTTCTCCCCGTACTACGGCTCCATCGACTCGACGCCGCTGTGGCTCATCCTCCTGGGCGAGACCCACGACTGGACGGGCGACGACGCCCTCGTCGAGCGACTGTGGCCCAACGTCCTCGCGGCGCTCGCCTGGATCGACGACTGGGGCGATCGTGACGGCGACGGCTTCGTCGAATACGAGCGACGCGCCTCGACTGGCCTGCTCAACCAGGGCTGGAAGGACTCGGGTGACGCGATCCGCTGGTCCGATGGGAGCCTGGCCACGACCCCGATCGCCCTGGCCGAGGTCCAGGGGTATGTCTTCGATGCCCGACGCCGGGTGGCGCGCCTGGCTCGTCGACGCGGCGAGTTCGACCTGGCGGATCGCCTCGAACACCAGGCGGCCGAGCTCAAGCGCCGGTTCGCCGAGGCGTTCACGCTCCCCGACGGGCAGCTGGCGATGGCCCTCGATGGCGACAAGCGCGCGGTCGACACGGTGGGCTCCAACGGTGGCCACTGCCTGTGGAGCGGGATCGTCGAGCCAGGGCCGGCCGCTACGGCCGTCGCCGACGGCCTCGGATCGGCGGCGATGTCCTCGGGCTGGGGCGTGCGCACACTCGCCTCCGACCAGCCCGGCTACAACCCGATCGGGTACCACACCGGCACGGTCTGGCCGCACGACACGGCCATCGCCGCGGCCGGCGCGCGACGCTACGGCTTCGATGCCATCGGCGGGCGGCTCAGTGGCGACCTGCTCGCCGCGGCGCACCACTTCCCGGCCTATCGCCTGCCGGAGCTGTTCTGCGGCTTCGACCGCGCTTCGACCGGGGCCCCGGTCGCCTACCCCGTCGCCTGTTCGCCGCAGGCGTGGGCCGCGGGGGCGCCGCTCATGCTCATCCGCACGATGCTCGGCCTGCACGCGGACGCCTCGCTCGGCCAGCTGACCCTCGAGAAGCCGGACCTGCCCCAGGACATCACCAAGATCGTCGTCAAGGGCCTGCGGGTGGGCGACGCGACGTGCGATCTGTTGCTCCACCGGTGGCGGGGCCTGACCAGCGCCGAGGTCCTGCGCAAGGACGGTCCGCTGGAGGTCATCGTCCGCCTGTGAGCGGCGGCGGCCCGGAAGCCGCTCGGCCCCTGCGGATCGCCCAGGTCGCTCCGCCGTTGGAGGCCGTCCCGCCGATCGCGTACGGAGGCACGGAACGGATCGTGTCCGAGCTCGTCCACGAGCTGGACCGACGCGGGCACCAGGTCACCACGTTCGCCAGCGGCGACTCGCGGATCCCCGGCCGGCACGTCGTCACCGTGCCGGCGGCCCTCCGTCCGGCCGGCCTCGCCGACGACCCGGCGGTCGCCTTCGAGGAGACGGTCCGGCTGGTCCTGGAGCGCGCCGGCGAGTTCGACCTCATCCACTCGCATATCGAGCGCTGGAACGTCGAGCTTGCCCGCCGCACGAGCGTGCCGGTCGTGTCGACGTTCCACGGCCGCCTCGACGTCCCCTGGGCGAAGGACGCCTTCGTGGACGCGCCGCGCGGGCTCGTGGCCATCAGCGAGGACCAGGCGCGCGTCCATCCCGAGGCGGATTGGACCGTCATCTACCACGGCCTGACCTTCGACCCGCCGCCGTTGGTCGAGATGCCGGGCGACGCGTTCTGCTTCGTCGGCCGGATCACCCCCGAGAAGGGCATCCTGGACGCCATCGAGGTGGCCCGCCTCACCGGGCGACGGCTCCTGATCGCCGCGAAGGTGCCCACTCTGGCGGGCGAGATCGAGTACTGGGAGTCGATCGTCGCGCCCGCCCTCGTCGGCGCCGACGTCGAGATCCTGGGCGAACTGACCGAGCCCGAGCGTGACCGCCTGGTCGCTGCCAGTCGGGCCTCGATCATCCCATCCGCCTGGCCCGAGCCGTTCGGGCTCGTCGTCATCGAGGCGCTCGCGCTGGGGACACCGGTGCTGGCCCGCCGCTCGGGTGCGATCCCCGAACTCGTCCGCGACGGGATCGATGGGTTCATCGGCGACGACGCCCAGCAGCTCGCCTACTTCGATGAGCGCCTGGACGACCTCGATCGGGCTGGGATCCGGGCATCCGCCCTGGAGCGGTTCTCCGTCGGCCGGATGGTGGATCGCTACGAGACCCTGTACCGCGAACTCCTCGGCCACTGAGCTGGGTGGCGCGTGGGCGCCGACCCGGTCAGTCGCCGCCGACGCGGACGATCCAACGCCCGCGGGCACTCCCGGCCACGATCCCGTCGAGCGCGACGTCGAGGTCGTCGAGACCGACTTCGGTCACGTGCCGGCCCAGTTCGCGCGGTCGCAGATCCGTGGCCAACCGGTCCCACAACGCCCGGCGCCGGGCGATCGGCACGGTCACCGAATCCATCCCAAGGAGCGCGACCCCGCGCAGGATGAACGGGAAGACGGTCGTCTCGAGCTTGGGTCCACCGGCGTTGCCGCTCGCCGCGACCGCACCACCCGTCTTGAGGGTCCGCAGCACGTACGGGAGGGTCGCCGCTCCCACGGCGTCCACCGCACCTGCCCAACGCTCGGATTCGAGCGGCTTGCCCTCGGCTGGCACGTCGTCCCGGGTCAGGATCCCGGCGGCCCCCAGGGAGGTCAACCGGGCCGCCTCGTCCGGCTTGCCGGTCACGGCCCAGACCTCGTAGCCGCGATCGGCCAGGATCGCCAGCGCCGTCCCACCGACCCCGCCGCTCGCCCCGGTCACGAGGACCGGCCCGGCATCCGGGCTGAGACCCCGGTCCTCCAGCGCCACCACGGACATCGCCGCGGTGAACCCGGCGGTCCCGATGGCCATCGCCTCGCGGGCCGACAGGCCAGGAGCCAGGGGCACGACCCAACCGGCCGGTACGCGCTGGTACTCGCTGTAGCCGCCATGGCGGGCGACGCCCAGGTCGTAGCCGTGGGCGAGTACGGCATCGCCGACTGCGAAGGCCGGGTCCGACGAGCCGACGACGGTCCCGGCGAGATCGATCCCCGGGATGATCGGATCGATCCGGGCGACCCGTCCGTCCACCCGGGTCGCAAGGCCGTCCTTGTAGTTGACGCTGGACCACCCGACGCGGATCTCGACCTCGCCCGCCGGCAGGTCCGCCTCCGCGAAGTCGCGCGGCCCGCGATCCATCGCCGGGGCGCCATCGCGTTCGATCCTGGCCGCGACGTAGGCTCGGAAGGTGCTCGGGATGGCGCTCATGCCCACAAGCCTAGCGCGGGCCGATGGTTGTGATTCGGTGGCGTCGGTTGACGGGACGGCGCATCGTCCGCCACCATCGCCGGGCGATGACCACCTACCGCTCGAACATGTGTATGCGCAGGCGGCTCAGCCGAGAGGCTCGGGTCTGAGGTCACGCGCACGTTCGAGATGACGTAGGAGCGGCACCGAAGACTCGGACCCGGGGCCGCGGACTCCACAGAGGAGCCGCGGTCTTTTTGTTTGTCCACGAAACCGCAGGAGGCACCAGAACCGCTATGGCCGAACTCGATCCGACGACCTTCCGCCCGGAGACGCGGGCCCTCCACTCCGGCCAGACGCCGGACCCGACGACGAATGCCCGGGCCGTCCCGATCTACGCGACCACGAGCTACGTCTTCGACGACGCGGCGCATGCCGCCCGTCTGTTCGGGCTCCAGGAGTTCGGGAACATCTACACCCGAATCATGAACCCGACGACGGACGTCTTCGAGCAGCGCGTCGCCGCGCTGGAGGGGGGCGTGGCGGCTCTGGGCGTGGCGTCGGGGCAGGCCGCCGAGACCCTGTCGATCCTGAACCTGGCCCGCTCCGGCGACAACATCGTGTCGTCGTCCTCCCTCTATGGCGGGACGTACAACCTGTTCACCCACACCCTGCCGAAGCTCGGCATCACGACGACCTATGTCGACGGCTCGGATCCGTCCGCGTTCGGGCGAGCCATCGACGAGAAGACCAAGGCGGTCTTCCTCGAGCTGATCGGCAACCCGCGCCTGGACGTCCACGACCTCGCGTCCATCGCCGACGTGGCCCACGCCCGCGGCGTGCCGGTCATCGTCGACAACACCTTCGCGCCGCTGTTGGCCCAGCCGATCAAGCACGGCGCCGACATCGTGATCCACAGCGCGACCAAGTGGATCGGCGGTCACGGGACCGCGATCGGCGGCGTCGTGGTCGACGGCGGTACCTTCGATTGGGCCGCCAGCGAGCGGTTCAAGCCGGACTTCGTGGACCCGGATCCGTCCTACCACGGGATCAGCTACGCCGGCGCGTTCGGCAACCTCGCGTTCATCCTCAAGCTGCGGGTGCAGGGGCTGCGCGACGTCGGCGCCGCGCTCAGCCCGTTCAACGCCTTCCTGTTCCTGCAGGGCCTCGAGACCCTGCCGCTGCGCATCACCCGTCACAGCGAGAACGCCCTTGCGGTCGCGACGTGGCTGGAGACCCGCCCCGAGGTGACCTGGGTCAGTTACCCGGGCCTCGAGTCGCATCCGTCCTACAAGCTCGCCAAGCGCTACCTCACCGGTGGTTTCGGCGGCATCGTCACGTTCGGGGTGACGGGTGGCGTCGAAGCCGGCCGGAGGCTCATCGACAACGTCCGGATCTTCAGCCTGCTCGCGAACGTCGGCGACGCCAAGTCGCTGATCATCCACCCGGCCTCCACGACCCACTCGCAGCTGGAGCCCGAGGAGCAGACCTCGACCGGCGTGACCCCGGATCTCATCCGGCTGTCGGTCGGCCTGGAGCACATCGACGACCTGCTGGCCGATCTCGAGCAGGCGCTCGCGGCGGCGACCGTCGAGTCGCCGAACGACGGGGTCCTGGTCGGCGCGGCGGGATGACGGTCGAACCCATCGCGACTCGGCCGGCCGGTCTCCCGACGGGGACCGGTCGGCTCCACCATGCCTCCGTCGGCCCGTTCACGACGGCCGGGGGAGCGACCTTGCCCGACCTGACCGTCGCGTACCGGCATGACGGTCGGGCGCCCGGCAGCGCACCGCAGGTCCTCGTCATCCACGCGCTCACCGGTTCCGCGGACGCCGCGGGCGACTGGTGGGAGCCGCTCATCGGCCCGGGACGGGCGCTCGACACGAACCGGTACGGCGTCCTGTGCGCCAATCTGCTCGGCGGCCGCTATGGGACCACCGGCCCGACGACCATCGACCCGCGGACCGGCATCCCGTATGGCGCGGCATTCCCGGTGGTGACCACGGTGGACCAGGCCCGCGCCCAGTGGCAGCTCCTGGATGCGCTCGGCATCGATCGCCTCAGCCTGGTCGTCGGCGGATCGCTCGGCGGGATGGTCGCCTATGAGGTCGCCCTCGAGCGGCCGACCTCGGTCGCCCACGTCATGCCGATCGCCGCCCCGGCAGCCACGGGCCCGCTGGCCATCGCCTGGAACCACCTCCAGGCACGGCTAATCGATCGACTCGGCCTCGAGGGACTGGCACTCGCCCGGCAGCTCGCGATGACCACCTATCGAAGCGAGGCCGACTTCGAGGACCGCTTCGGGCGGGACGTGAGCGCGGACGGGACGCCGTCGGTCGTGAGCTACCTGGACTACCAGGGCGGCAAGCTCGTCGAACGCTTCGACCCGGCGACGTATCGCGTCCTCATGGCCGCCATGGACCATCACGATGTCGGCGGCCGGTGGGGTGGCCATGACGGCGCCTTCGATCGCCTCGCGACGGCGGGGACGCGCCTCACCGGCGTCGGCATCCAGGACGACATCCTGTATGGCCCTCGGCAGGTCCGGGCGGACGTTGGCGCGGCGACGACCGCCGGCACCCGGGCCGTCTATCGTGAGATCCGCTCGACCAAGGGCCACGACGCATTCCTGGTCGAGTGGGACCAGCTGAGCGCCACGCTCAGCGAGGCTCTTGACAGCGTGTGACATGCGTTACACTCGGCCCCATCGACTCCAGGCGGACCGGTGCGCGCAACTCGATGTCCGGAATGTCGGGAGCCCAGGCGAGCTGCCGACCATGGACGCTCTGACCGAGGACACGCGGATCGCGATCCAGCCCGTGCTGGAGCCACGCGAGCAGGTAGCCGCCGTGCTGCATGCCATCGGCTGTGAGCTCGTCCTGACCGATCGCCACCTGGTCCTGGTTCGCGAAGGACGCTCGTTCCGCCCGCGGAGTGGCGTCCAGGTCTGGCCGCTCGACACCTCCCTCTCGATCCGCTCGACGCCGTCAGGATCGCAGCCTGGCCGCGTCCTCATCACGACGGGGGGCCACACGACGAGTGTGTTCGTGGCCTCCGATCGCCATCGCGATGCGGATCGGCTCGTGGCGGACGTCAAACGCCGGATCCACGCTCACGGCTGAGTCCCCGAGGGGATCGCCGGAGCGCTGACGGGACCGTTCCGGCGACGATCGACTCAAGCGGGCGTCGGCGTCGGGCTGTCGGTCGGACTCGGCTCGGTCGTCGGGGTCGGGGTCGGTCCCGGCGTCGGTTCGACGGTCTCCGTGGGCGTCGGTTCGACGGTCGGCGTGGGCGTCGCGACCGGCGTCGGCGTCGGGGTGGCCACCGGCGTGGTCTGCTGGCGCCAGAGGTACTCGCGCAAGGTGAGGCCACTGGCCTTGACGGCGGCGGCCACGGACTTGCCGACGTAGCGGTAGTGCCAGGGCTCGTAGCCATAGCAGGTGACGCTGGTCTTGCCCTTCGGGTACGACATCACGAAGCCGTACTTCCACGCGTTCGCCTTGAGCCACTTGCCGGCAGCGGACGTTCCCCAGTCCTTGTAGTTCCACGCGGCCGAGCCGCCGTAACTCTTGAAGTCGAGCGTCGTCCCGAGCTGATGCTCGCTATGCCCGGCGCGGGCACTGGACTTGATCGCCGCCGCGTAGCCGGAGACGCGGACCCAGTAGCTGAACGTCGAAACCTGGGTCGCGTAGCTTCGATAGGCGGACTGGACCGACAGCCGGGCCCCGGCGGCACGGGCGGCCGCCGCCATCGCCTTGAGATCGGCGATGACGAAAGACCGGACCGTCAACCCGCCGTTCAACCCGGCGGCCGCGGTGCTGCGCAGGTCCGAGGGCTTGTACGCGCTCGAGAGGCGGTAGCGGGTGTCCAGGATCGAACGCGCCCAGTCGCTGTAGCCGCGATGCGCCGTGTAGACATCGGCGATCTTGCAGGACGGCAGGGCGGGGGCGGCGGAGACCACGGTCGTGGCCAGTCCGGTCGCGAGCACGGCCACGAGCAGGAGCGCGACCAGGCGCGGTCGGGTGGATCGGTGGTCGGGCGTCCCGCGGGTGAGCCGCGGCGCCTTCGTCGCCGTCATGCCCCCATCTTGCCAGCCGGGGCGCGATCCGTCGCCTCCCCCGAACGTACCAGCCGGACCTAGGGTGACGGGGACGGCGTCGGTTCGGGGGACGGGGTCGCTGTCGGCGTCGGCGTCGGTGTCGGCGTCGGCGTGGCCTCGGGCGTGGCGCTCGGCTGAGCGGTGGGCTTCGCCGTCGGCTTCGGGGTCGGCTTGGGTGTCGGCTTCGGTGTCGGTTTCGGGGCGCAGCTCCCCACGCCACTCCCCTTCACGGAGCCGGTCGCGGCCTTGAGGGCGTACTTGGCGTCCGGCATGGAGCCGTCGGTCGGGAACAGCTTCGCGGCCAGCTTGCGGATGGCCGTGACATCCGGGATCTGGATCGACCCGCGGCTGTCGTACCCGGAGCCGACCAGCGGATGGGTGACGACCGCTCGATACGTCTGCTCGCGTCCGACCTG
Organism: uncultured Anaerolineaceae bacterium; assembly: GCA_964579825.1. Classification (GTDB taxonomy): domain Bacteria; phylum Chloroflexota; class Limnocylindria; order Limnocylindrales; family CSP1-4; genus SPCO01. The sequence goes on along the minus strand of CAZOHT010000004.1, from coordinate 13,351 downwards.
GCTGGCCATGTCGGCCAGATCGGGCAGGATCCCGCGGGGAACGTTCGTGGTCACGGTCTTGCCGATGGCCCGCAGCAGCCCCACGGGATCGTTGAGGAAGCCGCCGTGGACGATCGACTCACGGATCCCGGAGAGGACCTCCTGCTGGCGTGCCGCGCGCGTGAAGTCGCTCTCGCCGGAGGCCTTGCGCACGCGAGCGAAGGCCAGCGCCTGGTTGCCGTTGAGGTGGTGTCGCCCGGCCGTGATCGAGAAGCCGTTGTTGAAACCGTAGCCGTCGTCGTACGTGGGGTCGCAGAAGGCCCTCGCGACCGTGACATCCACGCCACCAAGCGTGTCGACGACCTTCACGAAGCCCCCGAGATTGACCGTCGCGTAATACGTGATGGGGATCTCCAGCAGGGTCCCGAGCGCCCCCATGAGCACGTCGAACCCGGTCCCGTCCGAACCCGGGAACTGCTTGGGATGGTGCCGCGCATACGACACCAGGCCGTTGATCTTGCCGCGGAACGAGCGGCCGTCGGCCAGGGGCACGTCCACCATGTCGCGCGGGATGGAGACCATGGACACGGTCTGCGTGGTCGGGTCGAGCGACACGACGATCATCGTGTCGGTCAGGTAGGTGTTGCGCCCCACCCCGGCATCCACGCCGATGATCAGGCCGTTGATCCGCGGCGCGACCTCCGCCGACGGGGACGGCGACAAGGACGGCGACGTGGACGGGCTCGGTGGGGCCGTGGCCAGGTTGCTGGGGTCGGGCTCGGGTTCGGCGGAGGGCAGGACGGCCACCGGTGACGGTTCGACGAAGATCTCGTCGGCCGCCTCGCGAGCGACTTCGGTCGCATAGCCGGCATACGCCTGCGGCACGATCATGACCACGAGCAGGAGGGCGATCGGGATGGCGTCCCGACGACCGGGCTTGGGCAGCGCCGGGTCGAACAGGCTGGACCCGACGGCGAGCAGTCGCCAGACCAGGAACAGGCCCTGGGCCGCGATGAGGCCCCAGATGACCTCGGACGAGAGCAGTGACGCCGCGAGGCGCGGGCCCGACGTCGTCAGGCCGATCCACAGGCCGGCGGCGAGCGCCACGAGCAGGGGCGACAGGAACAGCAGCGCACCACGGCGACGTCCGGCGACGAGGTGTCCGACACCGGGGATGATCGCGTCAAGCACCGCCGGGACGTAGCGCGAGCGGCGGCGGGAGCTCGGCGGGGGCGACGCGCTCGCGTCCTTCTCCGGCAACGACGCCGTGGGCGCCGCCTCGTCAGGCTGGGGGTTCACGGTCGGGAGGGTACCAGAGGTGCGGCTGGCGGGCCCCCGATGGGCCGGCTGTGGTCAGGCCGCGTGATGCGGTATCATCCCGGTCGCTCCCACTGGCGAGTGGCCAAGCGGTAAGGCGCCTCGCTCTGGACGAGGAGATCCTAGGTTCGAATCCTAGCTCGCCAGCCAGCTCCCCCACCGTCCCGACGATCGGCCCCCGATCAACCGATGTCGTCGCGGTCGTCCCGTCCGACGATCGCCGCCAGGCGCTCGACATCCAGGATCCGGACGCTGCCCGGTGTGGTGGCGATCAGGCCTTCCTCGCGGAATGCGCGGAGGACGCGCGCGACGACCTCACGAACCGTGCCGACGCTGTCGGCCAGACCCTGCTGCGTGGTGGCGGCCGTCATGCCCGCCCCGTCGGGTTCGTCGATCGCCAGGTCCAGGATGTGCCGGGCGACGCGTTCGCGCATGGAGCCGAAGGTGTTGGACGCAAGCGTCGTGTAGGTGTCGCGCAGGCGAAGACCGACTTCGGCGATCAGGAGCAACCCCACCCGACCGTCGTCCAGCATGGCCTGCTGCAACGTGCCCATGTGCAGCTCCAGCATCTTGGAGTCGCTCATGGCCTGGACCCCGAGTGCGGTCCCGCTGGCGGTGATGCTGCCCACGATGGCGCCGGGGCGCGCATAGCGGACCGTCAGGCGGCGACCATCGCTCGACGAGAGGTAGGTCCGGACCATCCCGTCCGCGACGATGCCGATCCGATCGGATGCCTCGTCCGCGGAGAAGATGATCTCGCCGCGCCTCGTCTCGATGACGCCGGCGTCCGCGAGGATGCGCTCCCGGGCCGCGTCCGGAAGGCGCCCCAGGAACGTGCCTTCACCGGAGGCCGTCCGAATCAGCTCCTGCCGCGCGCTCATGCGCCGGGACCCTACCCCGCCCGCGCCCCCCGTAGACGGGATCGTCCCGTCTGGCGCTCAGCCGAGGCGGTCGCGACCCATCCGGGTGCGCCACTCCTCGTTGAACCAGTACAGGAACCGGTCCTGGCGGGGGTAGACGCCGCGGGTGAAGGCCCGCGATGACACGCCGGTCTGGGCCCGTTCGACCACGGCCCAGTCCTGCTTGCTGACGAGATCCCAGAACTCGACCATGCCCGACGGATCGAAGTCCGGCGAGGCGATCGTCTCGGGGCGGTAGAAGAACTCCGAGATGACGGTGGTGTGGTTCGGGCCCTTCGGCATCGCGATGTAGCTCATCATGCCGTCCGGGTGCAGGTTGACCATCAGGTTCGGGAACTCGTAGGTGCCCTGGTACATGTGGTAGTCGTCCGGGTCGAGTCCCGGCAGCTGCGGCAGGCTGGACCGGCCGTTCACGCTGAAGTTGGTGGCCTCGGGCACCATCCGGTTCCCTTGGTCGCCGGAGTCGTCGTCCCAGACCTCGCCGAAGCGGTACAGGGGGATGACCGATACCAGCTCCGGGTGGATCTGCGGGCAGTGCAGGCACTCGTTGTAGTTCTCGACGACGATCTTCCAGTTCGCCTTGACCTCGTAGACGATCCGATGGCCGAGGCGCAGTTCGTCCATCCGATAGCGCTCGTAGTCCGTGATCGTCTCGGCACCCTCGAGGAGGGCGTCCATCAGGGGCCGGACCGGGCCCTTGGTCAGGTTCACGAACAGGAACCCGGCGTACTCGTCCACGGCGAACCCGTAGAGCGGGTAGTCGGAGCGGTCGAACGTGTCGTCCTCGTGCACATTGGGCGACGCGATGAGGTTCCCGTCGAGGTCGAACGACCAGGCGTGGTACGGGCACTTGAACGCCTTCTTGGCCTGACCGGTCCCCTCGCAGTCGTCGAGGAACTTGGTGCCACGGTGGCTGCAGACGTTGTAGAAGCCGCGCAGTTCGCCCCGGAGATTGCGGACGAGGAAGATGGACTCACCCGCGAGATCGCGGACGATGTACTCGCCGGGCTTCTCGATCTCGGCGCTCCGGCCGATGCAGACCCAGTCGCCCCACCAGATCCGCTCGCGTTCGGCTTCCCAGACCTCTGGACTGGCGTAGTCCGCACCGCTCAGCGTGGGACGCGGGACCCAGTTTCGGCCGGCCTCCCTGATGTCTGGCGAGTAACGCTGCGTGGCCATGTGTTCCTCCGGGACTGACGATGCGGCCTCAGGATACGCGAGGATCCCCTCCGCAGCGGGCGGCCGGTCCGCCCCACAGGACGACCGGACCGAGCCGCGGCGGACCATCCGGAAGGTGGCAAGGCGACGCCGGATGGGCCACCATGGCGTCGTGATCGATCCCCGCCGCCGCCCCCGGACGCCGCTGCGCGCCCTTGTCGTTGCCCTCGGCCTGCTCGTCGGGCTACCGACGGCCGTCCTCGCGACGGAGTTCCCGGCCGGTTTCACCGGCTACCACAGCTACACGGAGATCGCCGCCGAGACCGCGGCCGTGGCCGCCGCGCACCCGGACATCGCACAGCGGTTCTCCATCGGCCAGAGCTACCAGGGCCGCGAGCTGTGGGCGATGAAGATCTCCGACAACGTCGCCACGGACGAGACGGAACCCGAGGTGTTCTTCGACGGGACCACCCACGCGGACGAGCACATGGGCGTGGAGATGACGCTGCGGATCATGCACTGGCTCGTCGACGGGTACGGCACGGACGGTCGCATCACGACCATCGTGAACACCCGCGAGGTCTGGCTCGTCTTCCTCGTCAATCCGGACGGGGCCGAGTACGACATCTCCGGGGGCCGCTTCCACTACTGGCGCAAGAACCGCCAGCCGACGCCGGGGAGCAGTTCCATCGGCACGGACCTCAACCGGAACTACGGGTATCGCTGGGGGCTGGAGGGCAGGACCAGCAAGAACCCGGCGGCGATCACCTACCGCGGACCGGCCGCGTTCAGCGCTCCGGAGACCCAGGTCATGCGCGACTTCTTCGCGAGTCGGGTCATCGACGGTCGACAGCAGATCCGGACCGCGATCACGTTCCATGAGACCGGTCGCCTCGTCATGTGGCCGTACGGCTACACCTACACGGACGTACCGTCGGACATGACCACCGCGGATCACGCGGCCCTGATGATCATCGGCAAGCGCATGGCGTCCACGAGCGGCTACCGGCCCCAACAGGCGAGCGACCTGTACCTGACATCCGGGACCACCCGCGACTACCTGTACGGGATGTACCGGACGTTCGCCTACACGTTCGAGATGTCCGTGAAGGACTACCCGGACGACTCGCTGATCGCCGCTGAGACCGGCCGCAACAAGGAGGCCGTGCTCTACCTCATGGAACGTGCCTGGTGTCCGCTGAGCGTCAGCGGGGCCGCCACGATGACCGCGCGCTGCGGTGCCTTCGACGACGATCTGGAGGTCCGGCGAGGCTGGCTGCTCGATCCCGACGGCACGGATACGGCGCCCACGACGGCGCGATTCGCCCGCAGCAACCCGGCCGACACCGCCTGGGAGGGCCCGAAGCAGCTCGGGACGACGACGTCCGGCTCCGTGGCGCTCGTCACGGGTTCACCGGCCGGTGCCTCCGCGAACACGTACGACCTGGATGGCCGGACCTCCATCCGGTCGGCGCCGATCCAGCTGCCGTCGCCGCTCGGCCAGAAGCTGACGTTCCGCTACGTCTTCGCGCACGACGACAAGGCCACGTCGGCGGACCGCTTCCGGGTCATCGTCGAGGCCGAGGACGGAACGCAGACCGTCGTCTTCACGACGATCGGCAAGGCCGTCGACGTGAACGGCATCTGGCGGTCGGTCTCGCTGTCGATGGACCCATGGGTGGGCCAGTCGATCCGCCTCCGGTTCGTGGCCGAGGACGGCGGTTCGAACAACCTCGTCGAGGTCGAGATCGACGACGTCCGGATCACCCGCGCGAGCTGACCGGCCGCGGCGACCCGCTGGTCCCCTGCGTCGGGCCACCAGTCGTGGTCCCCGGCTGCATCTCTGCCATTCGTCCATGTGGTGACTCTTGGACAGCAGCGGGTCTGACGCTCAGGCAGATCCGGGCGATACCTGAGCGTGGATCGGGCGTCGAGCCGCGGCGGCCGACCACGTCGAGCGGCCGATCCGGCACGATCCGAAGCCCAGCCGTCACCAGCTGGACGTCTGGCAGGAACCTCGGCGAAACGACACGCGTGCGACGCTGGCGCCCGTCACCGAGGTGTCATGGGCCGCGGGTAGACTGCCGACATGAGGTTCTTCCAGTCCAAGCCCGCGTCCATCCCCTCCCCCGCCGATGCCCTGCCCGGCCGTCCCGCGCCGATCATGACCCCCGGCATCCACACCGTCCTCGGCACGCCGATCGCCGGTCCGTGGCCGGAGGGCACGAAGACCGCCATCTTCGGCCTCGGCTGCTTCTGGGGTGACGAGAAGGACTACTGGCAGCTCCCGGGGGTCGTGACCACGGCGGTCGGCTATGCCGGCGGATCCACCCCCAACCCGACGTACCAGGAGACGTGCACCGGCCAGACCGGACATGCCGAGGTCGTCCTGGTCGCCTACGACCCCGAGCGGATCTCGTACGCGATGCTCCTCAAGACCTTTTGGGAGCACCACGACCCGACCCAGGCCATGCGCCAGGGGAACGACGTCGGGACCCAGTACCGTTCGATCATCGTCGCGGACGCCGACCAGCGACCCCAGGCCGAGGCCTCGAAGGCGATGTACCAGACCCAGCTCTCGAAGGCCGGCTATGGCGACATCCAGACCGAGATCGTCGATGCCGCGACGACCCCGTTCTACTACGCCGAGGAGTATCACCAGCAGTACCTGGACAAGAACCCGAACGGCTACTGCCCGAACCACGCGACCGGCGTGAAGCTGCCGGACGACTTCGTGGTGACGCCGCTCCAGTACGTGGACTAGCGCAACCGTCGAGTCCGATCGCCGGCGCCGGTCGGGCTGGGCCGATGCGTTCGATCGAGCACCCGATCATCCTCACCGCCCGACGGGGTGCGGCCGGATTAGACTGCCCTCGACATGCGATTCGTGCGAGCCATCGACATCGACGCACCGCAGCAGCGGGTCTGGGACGTGCTGACCGACCTCGAGGGCTGGCCGCAGCGGATCGATACCGTCGAGACGATCGAGATCCTGACGCCAAGGCCGGTGGCGGTCGGCAGTCGGGTCAAGCTCAAGCAGCCCAAGCTGTCGGAAGGCGTCTGGGAGGTCACGATCTGGGACTCGCCCACGAGGTTCGAGTGGACCCAGAAGACGAGCGCCCTGAGCAGCGTCGCGGACCATCGCGTGGAGGCACTGGGCGAAGGTCGGACACGTCTGACACTCATCCTCGACATGCGCGGCCTGCTCGTCCCGATGGTCGCCCTGTTCTATCGTGGGCTGGCGAACGACTACCTGACCCGCGAGACCCAGGGGATGAAGCGCGCCGCCGAATCGGTCTAGGTCCGGAGGGAGGGACTCAGCCCCGCTCGAGCGCGTACACCTGCCGCTGACCGTCGAGCCCCTTGAGGGTGTGCTGGCCGCGGTCCGCGAAGCGGAGCCCGGAGCCGTCCGAGAGGTCGCGCGTCGTGCCGGATACGAGCACCTCGCCCGTGCCGGCGAGCGCCGCGATCCGAGCGGCCGCGTGCACCGCCACGCCGTGCGCGTTGCCGCCCGCGATGATGATCTCCCCCGTATGCAGGCCCGCGCGGATCTCGATGCCGAGCGGCTTGACGGCATCGATCATCGCCGCCGCGCAGCGCACCGCGCGGGCGGCGCCATCGAAGAGGGCCAGGAACCCGTCGCCGGTCGTGACCACCTCGCGGCCGCGATACCCGTCGAGGGCCGCCCGCATCCGCTCGTTGTGATCGAGCAGCAGGTGCTGCCAGGCTGAGTCCCCAAGCCGCCCCAATGTGGCGGTCGAGTCCACGATGTCCGTGAAGAGCACGGTCGCCAGCGTCCGCTCGTCCTGGACCTCGGGGCCGATCCCGAAGATCCGGGCGCTGGTGTACTCGACGGTGTCCCACATGACGTCGCCGACCACCCAGGCATCGTGTCCCGGCGGGATCTCATAGGCATCGCCTGCGACGATGTCGAGCTCGGTCCGGTCCTCCAGCACGACGTGGAGTTGCCCGCCGATCGCATACCCGACGTGGCGGTTCTGGCAGGCCTGCGTCTGGACGATCGGCGCGATGTCGACCGACCAGCGCCACCCGGGTTCGCACACGAACCGCCCGAGCGTCGTCTCGTCGAGGTTGACGATGTCGATCTTCCCGTGGGGGAACGTCCGGACCTCGTCCGGACTCGCGAAGCTCTTGCGCTGGAGTCGCGGCATGGCCGCCATTCTGCGACGTGATCCCGCCGCTGCCTAGCCCGAAGACGCCACCGCGACGGTACCTACATCGACGTGCGACTTGCATTGCTGTGTGTCACACACTATGATGCGTCGCATGGACTTCACCGACATCCTGACGGGCGGTCAGCAGGAGCTCCGGCGGGGCACGGTCGTGCTCGCCTGCCTGCTCCTCCTGCGCCAGCCGGGCTACGGCTACGCGCTGCTCGATCGACTCCGCGACCTCGGCTTCGCCGTGGACGCCAACACGCTCTATCCGCTCCTCCGTCGCCTCGAGGCGCAGGGCGTGCTGACGAGCGAATGGAACACCGACGATGCGCGGCCACGGAAGTTCTACCGGACCAACGCCGACGGCGATCGCCTCGCCGCCGAGCTCTTCACCGACTGGCAGCGACTCGACGCCTCGATCCGCGGCCTGGACCAGGGAGACCCCGTATGACCACCCCCACGCTGACCGACCGCTATGTCGCCGCCACCCTGCAGTGCGTGCCCGGCCGACAGCGAACCGACCTGGAGCCGGAGCTGCGCGCCCTGGTCGCCGACACCGTCGATGCACGAGACGGTGACGAGCGCGCCGCCCTGACCGAACTCGGATCACCCGGGGCGCTCGCGGCTCGCTACACCGACTCGCCGCAGTACCTCATCGGGCCGGCCCTGTTCGGCCCGTGGCGGACCCTGGTCACCCGGCTCCTGGTCATCCTGGTCCCGATCCTGTCTGCCGCGGTCCTGGCCTCGAACCTGCTGGCTGGTGCCTCGATCGGCCAGGCGATCCTGGGGGCCGCCGGGGCGGCCTGGATGGCCGCGATCCAGTTGCTGTTCTGGTTCACCCTCGTGTTCGCCATCATGGAGCGGACCTTGGGCCCGTCCGCCGGACGATCGACCGTCGACGGTCGGGCCTGGACCCCGGACGATCTGCCGGAGCTGCCGGACGACGGCCGCATGGGCGTGACCGAACTCGTCTTCACCGTGTTCTTCAACGTCCTCGTCCTGGCGGCCCTGGTCTGGGTCCAGCTGCAGCCGGTGATCGTCATCGACGGCCAGGCGTTCGCCCTGTTCGACCAGGCGCTCTGGTCGTTCTGGCTGCCGTGGTTCATCGTCGTGCTCATCGGGGAGGTCGTGCTCACCGTCGTGCGGTTCCTGCGCGGCCACTGGACCTGGCCCCTCGCCGTCGCCAACGCCGCCCTCGGCGCCGCGTTCGCGCTCCCCGCCCTGTACCTGTGGCAGAACGACCTGCTCCTGAACCCGGACCTCGTCGCCGCCATCTCGGCGTCGGCGGGCAGCGCCTGGATCGGCGTGACGGGCACGATCACGGCCATCGTCATCGTCGTCATCGTCACCTGGGACGCCGTCGACGGGTTCCGGAAGGCGCGGCTCGCCGGGGATCCGACCCGGCTCGGCTGACCCGGGCTTCCCAACGGGCCCGAGGTCTTAGGCCGCGCTGGGTCCGCCCGGTGTCCCGAGACTCGCGACGGCCCAGCGGGCCAGCTCGACATCGGCTGCCTCCGGCAGGCCGCTCACGCCGATCGCGCCGATGACCTTGTCGTCCACGATGATCGGCACTCCCCCACCCCAGCCGACGTAGCGCGGGTCGCCGAAGTTGGTCAGCGGAAAGCCCTCGGTTCGCGATCGCTCGCCGAGCACGCTGGATTCGACCCCCTGGCGGGCCGCGCTGAAGGCCTTGTGGATCGCGATGTCGATGGACGACAGGCCGCAGCCGTCGGTGCGCAGGAAGGCGACCAGCTCACCGTGCGGATCCACGACCGCGACCGCGGCGCCGAGACCCTCGGCCTCGAGGCGGTCCGCGACCATGGCGACCAGGGCTCGCGCTTGCGCATGGCCGATCTCTCGGCGTTCGGTCATCGGGTTCCCTCCGTGAAGGTCAGGGTCGCGTCGGTCCAGGCCCCGTTCGCGTCGCTGGAAGCCACCGCCGCCGCGACGAAGCGCACGCCGATGGCGCCGTCGCGCTCGTTCGGGAACCAGAGCGCCAGGGGATCGGGCGTGCGTCCGGTACGCCGAGCGGCGATCGCCTCGGCCGCGTCCGAGTACAGGTTGGCGAAGGCCTCGTGGAACCCTTCCGGGTGACCGGCGACGATCCGGCACGCCCTCGCGGCGGGTGGCAGGGTGCCGGGCCCGTTCGGCGTGTAGGTGCGGGCCGGCCCATCGAGCGGCTTGACCGTGAGCCGGGTCGGCCGCTCCTGCTGCCACTCGAGGCTGCCCTTCGTCCCCGACACGCGGATCCGAAGGTCGTTCTCGACCCCGGCCGCGGTCTGGGTCACCCAGAACGACCCGCGTGCGCCGTTGTCGAACCGGAGCATCGCCCCACCGTAGTCGTCGACCGGACGCTGCGGGATGATGTGACCGATCCCCGCGGCGACCTCCGCGACCTCGAGCCGGCTCACGAACCGCACCAGGTTGTGCGCGTGCGTCCCGATATCGCCCATGACCAGCGACGGTCCGCCCCGGATCGCGTCGTACCGCCAGGGCAACCCGTCGGCCGGATCCGGATCCGACTCATCGGCCTTGCCGCCCTGGACGTATTCGACCTGGACCAACCGGATCTCGCCGATCTCGCCGGCCTCCACGAGTGCGCGAGCCTGGCGCACCATCGGGTAGCCGGTGTAGTTGTGGGTGAGGCAGAAGACGAGGCCGGTCGCCGCGACCGTCCGCACGATGTCGAGCGCCTCGTCGAGCGTGTTGGTCATCGGCTTGTCGCAGATCACGTCGAACCCGCGATCGAGGGCGGCCATCGCGTAGCGATGGTGGCTGTCGTTGGGGGTCGTGATCGCGACGACCTCGGCGCCGTCAGGACGATCGCGCTCCGCGTCGAGCATGGCGATCGCGTCCGCGTAGGCGCGCGAGGGATCGATCCCCAGCCCGGTCGCGGCGCGGCGCGATCGGTCCGGATCGGACGAGAGGACCCCGGCGACCAGCGTGTACCGGCCGTCGAGCCGCGCGGCGGTTCGATGCATCGCCCCGATGAAGCTGCCCGGGCCTCCGCCGATCACCGCGAGTCGAAGGGGACGGCCGAGCAGCTCGATGACGGGATCCGAGACCAATACGACCTCCTTCGACGGCGGTCTGTGGGCGCCGGCCGCAGCCTCGAACGATACAGGCCGGCGTCGGCGCGCTGGGCGCCCTCAGTCCGAGCCGCCCGCAGCGTCACGGGCGATGCGGCTCCCCCCGAAGACCTGCTTCGTCGGCAGGATCTCGATCGCGGTGAGGTCGACGTGCGGCGGGAGGTCGATCGCGGCGGCGACGACGGCGGCCACATCGGCCGGCTGGAGTGCCTCGAAGTCATCGTAGAGTGCCGCGGTCGCCGCATCGTTGGTCCCGAACGCACCGTCGTACAGGCGGGTCTGGACGCGACCGGGCATCAGCACGCTCACGCGGATCGCCGAGCCGAGCAGGTCGTTGCGCAGGCCCTCGGCGAACGCATGGAGCGCCGCCTTCGTCGCCCCGTAGACCGCGCTGTTCGGTGTCGGATGCCTGCCGGCGATCGAGCCAAGGAAGAAGAGGTGGCCACGGTCGCGCGCGAGCATCCCCGGCAGGACGAGTCTCGTGACGTGAAGCGCGGCGCGAAGGTTCACATCGACGAGCAGGTCGATGGTCGCCCGCGCGTTCTCGCCGAACGGTCGCAGCTCCGGCAGGACGCCGGCGTTGTTGACGACGATGTCGAACGGGATCCCGCCCAGCGCCGCCTCGAGCGCAGCGGTGTCGCGGATGTCGAGGCCGTGGGCGATCGCACCGGTCTCGGCGGCGACGCGTCGGAGGTCGTCATCGTCCAGGGCGAGGGCGTGGACGGCGTACCCGCGATCCCGGAGCGAGCGCAGGACCCCCTCGCCGATCCCGCGCGAGGCCCCCGTGACCAGGGCGGTCGTCGCCTCGCCGGTCACACGATCACCCCGGCGCCGCTGACCACGATGTTCTCGCCGGCGATGCTGACGTTGTCCGGATGGCTCAGGTAGGCGATGAGGTTGGCGATCTCGCTGGGCTCGATCGGCTGGCGCGTGGGCAAAGCCGCGAGCATCGGCGCGTACCAGTCGGCGGTCTTGGCGGTCTCGGTCGCCATCGGGCCTGGGGCGACGGAGTTGACCAGGATCCCGAGCGGTGCGACCTCGAGGGCCACCGACCGGGTCAGACTGATGACCGCCGCCTTCGTCGCCGCGTAATGGGCGTTGGCCGGATGGGCCTTGAACCCGTCGATCGACGAGACATTCACGATCCGCCCGCCACCACCGTCACGCATCGCCGCGATGGCCTCGATCATCATGAAGTAGGTCCCGAGCACGTTGACCTCGAAGACGAACTGCCAGTCCTCCGCCGAGATGTCGAGGACCGGCCGCCGAGGGTAGACGCCGGCCGAATTGACGAGCACGTCGACGCTCCCGAACCGTTCGACGGTCGAGCCGACGGCAGCCGCGCAGGCCCCTCGCCCACGGATGTCCGCGCGGATCGGGGCGACGTCGGCCCCGAGGGCTTCGATCGCCGAGGTGGCGACAGCCAACCCGTCCTCATCGGCGTCGACGAGGGCCAGGCGGTACCCGTCGGCGACGAATCGCTCGGCCACCGCCAGGCCGAGCCCTCTGGCGGCGCCGGTGACGATGGCGACCCGACCGGTCATCGGCTCGCCTCGACGGAGACGGGGTCCGGTGTTCGACCGGAGCTCGAGCCGGGCGAATGCGTCGACCGGAGCGAGGCGAGCCGACGCCGCGTACGCTCCATCTGATCGTTCCAGTAGGCACGGACGATGTCGATGCGGCCCTCCGGCGGGTCGACGGCGCTGAACACGTCGACCAGCGACTGGTCCATCCGCTCCTGTTGATCGAGCATCGCCATGATCACCTCGCTCTGGGCGCTGTACACGGGCAGCTGCGGCCCCCGTGGCGCGCACAACCCGACGAAGTACAGGCGTGCCGGGCCGTGCGCCGGCAGGATGCAGCCGGCGACGCGGAGCGGGATCCCATGCTCGCGTCGGATCAGGTCGTCCGACAGGAATGGCAGATCCGCCTTGAAACCCGTCGCCCAGACCACGGTGTCCACGGTCTGGCGGGTGCCGTCGACGAACTCGACCACGTTCCCATCGAACCGGGCGAGCCCTGGCGCCGGCACGATCCGGCCGTGCTGGATCCAGTGCAGGACCAGGCTGTTCACCACGGGCCGTTGATCGTTGAGACTCTTGGCCACGGGCTTCGGCAACCCGTAGGCTTCCGGCCGGCCGACCGACATCCAGATCAGGAGGCGGAGGGCCGGATCCAGCAGGCGTGGCGGCAACTTCATGATCGGCAGCGTGCCGCGCGGCTTTCCGAAGAACGTCTTCGGCTGGAACAGGTGCCCGCGACGCACGCTCAGGACGATGTCGTAGCCGGCCTGGGCGAGCTCGGACGCGATGTCGCACCCGGAGTTGCCGGATCCGACGACGAGGACCCGCCTGCCCTCGATGTCGGCGGGGTTGTGATACTCGCCGGAGTGCAGCATCTTGCCGGTGAACGTCCCTGGCGTGGCCGGGATCGACGGCACCGAGTTGTGGCCATTCGCGACGAGGACGCCGGCGTATCGCCGGGTCTCGCCGTCCGACGTGGTCACGTCCCAGCCGTCTCGGCCGTTCCGACCGACCGGGTCCAGCCGCTCCACACGAACCCCGAAGGTGACGTGCGATCGCAGGCCGTATCGGTCGGCATGTCCCTCGAGGTACTCGAGCATCTGCGCGCGCCGCGGGAAGTCCGCCCACGATCCGGGCATCGGGTCCCCGCTGAAGCCGGACCCGGCGCGAGGCGTGATGAGATGCAG
>CAZOHT010000003.1:122839-126902 GCA_964579825.1 uncultured Anaerolineaceae bacterium | reverse complement strand
CACGGACGCCCCGAGCGCTCCGCTTCCGGACGCGACCGCCACCTCCTGACCCCGGACGTCAGCGGGCCGCGAGTCGACCCAGGGCGGCTTCCAGCTCGGCGGCATCGCGGGCGACCGCCGTCGGGCGACCGTGAGCCGGGAGCGCGTCGAGCTCGTCGGGGGTCGTGACGCCGGTGAGCATCAGGATGCTGCGGGCTCCGACGGCGAGCGCCGCCGCGAGGTCCGTCCCGATGCCGTCGCCGATCATCACGGCGTCTGCCGCATCTCGCCCGACCGCCTCCGCGGCGATCTCGAGGAGCAAGGGTTCGGGCTTACCGATCGACACGGGCGTGATCCCGGTCGTCGCTTCCAGGGCCGCCACGACGGAGCCGGCCCCGGGTCGCAGGCCACGCTCCGTGGGGTAGATCGGGTCGCGATTGGTGGCGATGAACCGCGCTCCGGCGCGGATGCAATCGGCGGCGGCAGCCAGGCGCAGGTAGGTCAGGTTCGGATCGAGGCCGACGATGACCGCATCCGGCTGGCCGGCCGCGGCGAACCCGTCGATCGGCTCCTGGGTCATCCGGGTGGCCGCCGCCGCGCTCGTCACGACGTCGAGGTCGACGTCTCGCAGCTCGCGCTCGAGGCCGCCGGCGCCCAGCGCCAGTACGCGTCGGATGGACGGCTCGTGGGCACGGAGGTGCAAGGCGGTCGCCCGTGACGACGAGACGACCCGGTCCGGACTGACCGGGGCGCCCATGGCCGCGAGGCGGGTCACGTAGTCGGCGCGGTAGTGCATCGAATTGTTCGTCACGTAGACGACGTCGTCACCGGCGGCCGCTCGAGCGGCCAGGACCGCGGCGACGCCCGGGACCGGGTCCGCGCCGCGGTAGACGACGCCGTCGAGATCGACCAGCAGGAGGAGGGACATGCCCCGATCGTAGCGGCGGGTCGTCCGACGCGTACGATGGGCCCATGTCGGACAAGCCGAAGGACCCGCTCTACGCCACGGACCGCCTCATCGTGGACGGGTCGAACCTGCTCCATGCCCTGACCCGAGGGTCTGCGGCCGGGGCTGCGCCGCCGGCATCGGTCATCGGACGGCTTCGGGGGGTCGCGCCGGCTTCGGTCGCGATCGACCTGGTCCTCGACGGTCCCGTGGAGCGCGGCCTGCGTGGCGAACGCATCGCGTCCGGCCTGGTCGTCCGCTACAGCGGCGCGCGCACCGGAGACGAGGTCATCCTCTCGCTCGTGGACGAGATCGGGCGGCTCGGGGGCGCCGAAGCGTCCGCGGCCGTGCTGGTCGTCACCGACGACCGGGACCTGCGCCACGGCCTCAGGATCCGCGGGGCGCGCACGGCCGGGTGCGCGTGGCTCATCGGGCGTCTCGACCGACGGTCCCGCAAGGCGTCGACGTCGGTCGGCAACGCCCGCCCGCCCCACCAGGGGCTGGCTGCCGGGAGCGCCGGCAAGGGTGGCGACGACGAGACCCGGAGCGGCTGGAAGACGGGTCGTGGCGCCACCACCAAGCGCGGCAATCCGCGCAAGGCGCCGAAAGGCTCCGGAGCGTCGACCGACCGACCCACGAGCTGATCGCCGACGAGCGCCGGGCGGCCGACAGCCTGCTAGGATTTCGCCCGTGACCATCGTCGATCAGCTCAACGAGTTCTGGAACTCGGCCCTCCAGACGGCGACCATGTTCGTCATCCCGGACTGGGGTGCGCTGATCGGGCTGCTGCCGATCTTCATCTTCGTCGGCGTCGTCGGTCCGTTCCTCACCTTCACCATCCTGGGTTCGCTCCTGTACCAGGTCCGCAAGCCACGGGTGAAGCTGGCGTTCGAGGAGGGTCCGCGCAAGGCCGAGCTGGATGCCGAGGGTGCGCCGGTCTTCCCGCCTGGCCTGCCGTTCTGCCGTCGGGATGCGACCGTCTACCCGTCCGGGTCGCTCCGCTGCGAGGCGTGCCAGGACGCCCTCGCCGTCGTCTGCCCGATGTGCGGCGTCGGCCGAGCCGCGGCGGTGGACACCTGCGGGAACTGTGGGCTCGTGCTCAAGGTCAAGACCCGAGCGGTCGCCATCCGAGCCACGCCCGGTCCCAAGCCCGGGGGAGCCGCGGCGGCCTGACCGCGCGGCGAAACCGATGATCCATCCCGCGCGTCTCCAGGGCCAGGATGGCTGAACTCTCGTCGAACCTCTTCTCCGTGGGCGTGCTGCTGGTGGCCTTCGGGTTCGCCGCGCACGTCGGGCACGCCGTGATGCTCGCCAACGGCCGACGATCCCTGTCGTTCGCCCCGGCCCAGCGGCCGGCCTACGCCGGAGCCGTGAGCGGCTCGTTCGTGTCGAGCCAGACGACCGCCGCACGGTCCGGTCCTGGCCTGGCCGCCTCGCCCAGTCCGCTGTCGCGCGCGGCGATCGGGTCGTCGCTGGCGGCGTTCATCGCGCTGGGTGGCTCCATGCTGACCCGGGCGATCGTGGTCGAGCGTGGGCCGTGGGGCAACATGTTCGAATTCACGGTCGCGTTCGCGTTCAGCATCATCGGCGGGTACCTGTACCTCCAGCGTCGATACGCGATCCGGTCCATCGGCTTCATCCCGACGGGTGTGGCGCTGGCGATGCTGCTCTACGCCGCCAGCCTCCCGTCGGACATCAAGCCGCTCGTCCCGGCCCTCCAGAACGCCCCGCTGCTCACGATCCACGTCGGCATGGCGGTCGCGGCCTACGGCATCTTCGCCACGAGCTTCGCGGCCGGCCTCGCGTACCTCGCGCAGGGCCCGAACGACCGCTTCGGCTGGCTGCCGTCGCATCGCACGCTCGATGAGGTCGCCTACCGGGCGGTCATCATCGGCTTCCCGATCTTCGCGACGATGATCATCCTCGGCTCGTGGTGGGCATCGATCGCCTGGTCTCGCTACTGGGGCTGGGACCCCAAGGAGACCGCTGCGCTGGTCACGTGGCTCGTCTACGCGGTGTATCTCCACGCTCGCAACCAGCGATCCTGGGCGGGACGGCCGGCGGCCCTCCTGCTGGTGGTCGGGTTCGGGATGGTCCTCGTGACGTACTCGGGCTCGCTCTGGTTCAGCGGTCTGCACGCGTACAGCGGTCTGTAGGTCCGCGCCTCGCGGCGGCTCGCCGGCTCAACGGCTCCGTTTCGCCTTCGGCCGAGCCAGCAGCAGCCACGTCAGGCCGTTGAGCCGCCGAGGCCGGTCGGGCGGATCCACCGTACCCGCGTACAACTCCGGGACGATCGGCGAGAAGAGGGCCGTCAGGCGATCCGTCAACGCGTGGGCCAGCGCGAGCTCCTCGCGACTCCCCTCCTCCGGCCTGGTCGCCGGCCAGGCGTCGCCGAGCAGCGCCTGGGCCGTCGTCGGGTCGAGGACGCGGCTCGCCATCCGCTTGCCGAGGTAGAGCTCGCCGGACCCGGCCATGGCGAGCGGCACGATCGGTGCCCCCGTCCGCAGGGCGATGAGGGCGGCGCCCACGCGGAATGTGGCCGGCGCATCCGGCGGGCCGGACACGCCGCCTTCGGGTACGAGCACGAACACGCCGCCGTTGCGCAGCACGGCCCTCGCCGACTCGACGTGCTGCTCGACGCCGACGCCGCCCCGCCAGACCGGCAGCATCCCGCCGATCCGATGGAGCAGCCACTCGCGCCAGCGTGCGCTGAAGGCGGACGGGCCACTCCCCAGGAACCAGACACGGGGCTCGAGCGGCAGGGCATGCATGATCAGGAACGGGTCCATCCAGCCACGGTGGATCGCCGCCACGAGCAGGTAGCCACCGCCCGTCGGGATCCGCTCCCGACCGCTCGTCGCGACCTTGAATCGGAACGCCCCGAACAGGACCAGGCGGGCCACGATCGCGAGGCCCCTGACCGACAGGCTGGCCGTCGACTCCGGCTCACGACCCAGCCAGGCGAGCCCCTCCTGGACACCGCCCCGGGCGGCCGCCAACGCTTCGGGCGAGGTGCGGGCTTCGGCGACGCGTCGGGTGGGGTCCGGACCGGCTGGATCCGCCACGGTCAGCCGGCGACGCCCGGCGGTTCGGGATCGCCGGACTCATCGAGGCCGTCGTCCGGCTCGGCGACGTCGG
>CAZOHT010000003.1:112244-122739 GCA_964579825.1 uncultured Anaerolineaceae bacterium | reverse complement strand
CTCGGCCGGGCCCGTCGGGGCGTCCGGTCGTCTCGCGCCATCGGTCTCGGGTGCGGCGCCCAGCGACCCGCCATCCGCGGCCGCCGCGGCCTCGACCGGTCTGCCGAGGGCACCCCAGATCGCGACCTCGGGGAACGTCGGAGGATCGTCGTCCGGGTGGCCGGGCCGATGGCGCCAGGCCAGGATCAGGAGCGACGGGACGATGAACAGGAGCGACACGAGCTGGGCGACCGGGTACCCCTCGAACGTCCAGTTGGCGTGGCGCAGCGTCTCCAGCGCGAACCGGACGATGCCGTACCACACGAAGAAGAGCAGGAGCAGATCGCCCGGGCGCAATCGCCTGCGCATGTGGTAGCCGATCCAGATGAGCGTCAACGCGCCGAGGACGCCCGAGATCGACTCGTACAGGAACAGCGGGTGGAAGCGGGTCGTATCGAACGGGTACGCCGCGCAGGACAGGTCCTGGACGCGGTACTGGCACTCGATCGGGATGCCCCACGGCAGGGTCGTCGGTGAGCCGTACAGTTCCTGGTTGAAGAAGTTCCCCCACCGGGCGATGGCCTGCATCACGAACAGGCCCGGTGCGACGCAGTCCGCCCAACGGAGGAACGGGACGCCCTTGTAGCGCGCGTAGAGATACGCGGCGATCGTCCCGGTGACGATCCCGCCGTACACGCCCAGCCCGGAGTACGGCGGCAGGAAGATCTTGGACAGGTCGTCCTTGTAGAGGGCCCACTGGTCGATGACGTGGTAGGCCCGCCCGCCGATGAGCGCGGCGATCGCGACGATGATCATCCCGTTGGCGAGGATCTCCGCTCGCTCGCCTGCCCGCTTCGCCAGTCGGACGATGACCATGTACGTGGCGGCGAGGCCGATCGCGTAGCCGAGGCCATACCACCCGATCGTGATCGGCCCGAGCTGGACCAGCACGGGGTTCGGGATGAAGTCGAACATCCGCCGAAGTGTAGCCGGGCCGGCGAGTTCGGCTCGTTCGGGCCACGCTCCCTATACTTCGCGGCGGTGAATGCCGAGTTCAACTGGTGGCTGCTCATCGTCGGGCTCGTCGTGGGAGCCGGGCTGGTCTGGCTCGTGGTCCTCGACTCGCGACGCCGCGAATCCGACATCGACGAGGCCGAGATGACCCGTGAAGCCGTGTGGCTGTCGGCCGTGCTCGGCGACGACGGCATCGACGTCAGTCCGGCGACCGCGGGCCGGATGCTTGAACTCCACCGTGCCTATCTCTCCAGCCCGCCGCCGGACGATCCCGACCGCGTCGCCGCCGATGAGCGCGCGGTCGAGCCGTTCGACTGGCCGGATGAGTCTCAGGACCGGCCGACGAGGACCGGATCCGCCTCGGGCGGCGACCCCGCCGGAGCGAGCGACACCCCGAACGTCGCCGGGCCATCCAGCCCCGCGATCGCGTCCGACTCGCCGACCCAGTAGGCCAGACCGCCCCCGAAGTACATCTTCCCGACGCGGATCCGTCCCGCGCCGGCGTCCATCCAGCAGCCGTACTCCAGACCGGCGGCGGGTTCGGTGAGCCCGGTCGCCACGACGACGAGCTCGGTCGAGGTCGGCGAGAACACCAGTGAGCCCTGCACCGACGGATCCTTCGTCCCGGACAGCGCCACCCGGGTGGCATCGGCCTCAGCGGTGACGCCGAGCGTCGCGACGGTCACCGACCGAAGGGCATCGAGCGTCTGGGCCTGGGCGGTCCGGTCCGCGTCCGCCCTGGCGTCCATGACGATGGCGGTCCCCCCGACCGCGAAGACCACGGCCGCGGCGACCGAGGCGACCCAGCCGAGGTTCGGGCGACGACGGGCGACGACAGGCGGCGCGGAGGCGTGTCGCAGCCCCGTCATGGGCACGGGAACCGGCCCGGTCGCCACCGGCTCGTGGACCGGTGCCTCTTCGCCGCGAGGGATGCCTCGCAGGCGGACCGTCGCCAGCGTCCGCTCGCGCAGGTTCGCGGCCGGGGTCGTCGCGACGACGTCGGCGATGACCCGGGCATCTCGCTCCGTGGTGGCCAGCACGTCCGCGCAGCTCGGACAGCCGGCGAGGTGCCCGGCGACGGCCTGTGACGTCGGCGTGTCGCCGGCCATCAGCCGATCGAGACCGCCCGGTTCCACGGCCGCCAGTCCGATCGCCTCGATGACCGCGTCGTGCTCCATGCCCGTCCCTATCGCTCGTCGGCCAGGACCGCACGCAGGCGCAGGAGCGCCCGCCGGGTCCTGGTCTTGACCGTGCCGAGCGGCCACCCGAGCCGTTCGGCGATCTCCGTCTGCGTGAGGTCGTCGGCGTAGGCCAGCACGATCGCCGTCCGCTCCTCGTCCGGCAGGTCCGCGAGCGCGGCCTGGATCGCGCGCCGGGTCTCGGCCGACACCAGCTCCATCTCCGGCACGGGCGTCGGCACGGATCCGCCGACGACGGTGTCGGGCGTCGCGATGCGATCGAGGGAGGCGGCGTCCGGCTCCCCGCTCGCGGGCGAGATGGGATAGGCGACGAGCGTCGGGCGCCTGGCGGCGGCGCGCCGTCGATCGATGGACCGGTTGCGGGCGATCGCCCGAAGCCAGCCGCCGAGCGATCCGGCGGCCGGATCGAACGTCTCGGCCCGATCCCAGAGCGCGAGGAATGTCTCCTGGACCACGTCTTCCGCTGCACCTCGATCCGACGTCGACCGGCGGGCCGTCGCAAAGACGAGATCGACGTACCGGTCGTACAGGACAGCCAGCGCGTCCGATGAACCCGCCGCGACCGCTCGAACGAGGTCGCCGTCGTCCACCGCCCGGGTGGCGACGTCCTCGGCCGGGGACGCCTCCGGATACGTCGGACGGGGCTCTCCGGTTTCGGGCGCCGTCACGTCGGCCTACCAGTCGCCCGCGGCATGCCGGGTGACGGCCATCAGCGAACCGGCCGGGAGATGCGCTTCCAGGCAGGCCACGCCACCGGGACCGACGTTCGCGTCATGGGTCGTCCCCGCCGGCAGCTCGAGCCGGTCGCCGGTGTCCAGGGACACCCGGTCGCCGGCGTCTGGCAGGCCGAAGACGATCGAACCGGCGGTCACCACGATGACCTTGTCGTACGGGTGCGCGTGGGCGGCGTACCGGTCGCCGGGTCCGTTCGCCCAGGCACCGGGGACGAGGCCCTCCGCCCTGAGCCGAGCCGTCGGATCCGTCGTCGACATGCGGCCCATGCTAGGCCATCGCGCGGGCTAGACTCCAACGCGTGACCGACCTGCCGAACCTGCGCTATCTCTCCGGGGCGGATGTCCTCGCCGCGATGCCGCCGCTCGCGGAGCGGCTCGACCTCGCCGAACGGACCCAGGTCGCGCTCGTCGCGGACGCGGAGCTGCCGGCGAAGATCGGACTCCACCCACGTCCCGCCGAGTCGTTCGCCCATGCCATGCCCGCCTATCTGCGCGGGACGGACGCGAACGGCGCGGACGACCGGATCGGGATGAAATGGGTGGCCGGCTTCGATACGAACAAGGACCTGGGGATCCCGGCCATCAACGCGGTCGTGATCCTCAACGACGCGGCGACCGGGCTGCCCATCGCGGTCATGGACGGAGGTCCCATCACGGCTGTCCGCACGGCGGCGGTGTCGGGCGCGGCCATCCGCCACTTCGCTCCGGCGGTCGCCGGTCGTCCGATCCGGGCCGCGCTCATCGGGGCGGGCGTCCAGGGCCGGAGCCACCTGCCCGTCCTTGGTGGCGTGCTGCCGGGCGTGGAGATCAGCCTGTACGACCCCTCCGCCGAACGGCTCGAGTCGCTGGCCCAGCTGGGTCGCGAGACCGAGGGCGTCGGTGCCGTCCGGATCGACGCCTCGGCCCGGGCCGCCATCGCGGACGCGGACGTCGTCGTCACGGCCGCCGCGTTCGGGCCGACCCGCCAGGTGCTCACCGACGACTGGCTCACGCCGGACGCCCTGGTCGTCCCGGTCGACTACGCCACGTACTGCTCGGCCGAGGTGGCCCGTGACGCGGCCCTGTTCCTGATCGACCATCGCGGCCAGCTCGATGCGGGACGGGAAAGCGGCCTGTTCGACGACTATCCCGAGCCGGCGATGACCCTTGGCGAGGCGTTCATCGCCGGGACCGCACGACCCGCTCATGGCCGGGTCGTGGCGATGCACCTGGGCGTCGGCCTGGCCGACGTCGTGTTCGGCTCGGCGATCCTCGAGCGAGCCGCGGCGATGGGCCTGGGCGTGGTCCTGCCGCGCTGACGACGACCGGCGCTCGATCCATCTGACTCGGCCGACAGGTCGTTTCGGCCACTCCCGCTACACTGCACCCCGACCAGCCGCCCAGCGCGCGGGCGCTCGCGGCCCCTCATCGGGAGACCTGCACCCCTCGTGACTCGACCGCACGCTAGGCGCGCCGCCGACGAGCCAGACGGCTTCCGTCCCGACCTCGAGGGTCTCCGGGCGGTGGCGGTCGTCCTGGTCCTCCTCTATCACGCGTCCGTCCCCGGGATGACCGGCGGCTATGTCGGCGTGGACGTCTTCTTCGTCCTGTCCGGGTTCCTCATCACCGGACTGTTACTGCGGGAAGTGGGTCGGACCGGGACGATCTCGCTGACGAGCTTCTATGCTCGGCGAGCCCGCCGCCTGCTCCCGGCCTCGGCGCTGGTCCTCGTCGCCACGGTCATCGCGTCGGCGATGTTCATGCCGCCGTTGCGCGTGCCGGATGTCGCCACCGATGCCGCCTCCGCGGCCCTGTACGTCTCGAACATCCACTTCGCGCTCCAGGCGACCGACTACCTCCAGGCCGAGCTGGCACCCTCCCCGATCCTCCACTTCTGGTCGCTGAGCGTCGAGGAGCAGTTCTACCTCTTCTGGCCGGCGATCGTCCTGCTCGTCGTCCGGCTCTCGCGGGGCCGGGACCTCGTCCGCCCGGTCGCGCTGGTCGCCGGCGGCATCGTCCTGGCCTCGTTCGCGATCGGCGTCTGGCTGACCACGGAGAATGCGCCGTGGGCGTTCTTCTCGCTGCTGACCCGAGCCTGGGAGCTGGGTGTCGGGGCGTTCCTGGCGATCGGGGCGACCTGGCTCGCCCGGATCCCCGAACGATCCGCCGCGGTCACCGCGTGGATCGGGCTCGTGATGATCGGCCTGGCCGGCGTCCTCCACGACACGACCACGCCGTATCCGGGGACGGCGGCGCTGCTGCCGGTCGTCGGAAGCGCGCTGGTCATCGCCGGCGGCTTCCGCCAGAGCGCCATCGCACCCGGACGCTGGCTGTCGATGGCCGTGCCGCGGTTCCTCGGCCGGATCTCGTACTCGCTGTACCTGTGGCACTGGCCGTTGCTGGTCATCCCCGCGGCCGCGCTGGACTCGAAGCTGCCCTGGTGGGCCCGACTCGGGTTGGTCGCCGCGGCCATCGGGTGTGCCTGGGCGACCCAGCGGTTCGTGGAGGCGCCGTTCCGCCACGGCCGCTGGATCGGGATGGTGCCCCGCCGGAACCTGGCGATGGCGGGTGCGCTGACCCTGATCGTCGCCACGGTCTCGCTCGGGATCGGCGTGTCCACGACGAACGCCCTCCGCACCACCGCGTCCACCGATGCCGGCCAGGCGGAGGCGGAACTCGACGACATCCTGGGCGGGCTCGCCTCGGCGTCACCGAGCGTGACCGCCGCACCCGGCACGTCCGCGTCCCCGACCGCGCCGACGCCGCCGGCCGAGCCCGGCACCATCGTGCGACCGGACCTGCCCGCGACCGTCGACGGACCCGTCCCGCCCGACATGCGACCGTCCATCGCCGAGGCGCGCGACGACCACCCCAAGCCGTACGACGACGGCTGCCACGCGACATCGACCGACATCGTCAATGGCGCGTGCGTCTACGGGAACCCAGATGGGTCGACGACGATCGTCCTCGTCGGAGACAGCCACGGCCTCGCCTGGTTCCCGGCCGTCGAGCGCCTGGCGATCGAGAAGGGCTGGAAGTTCCTCAACCTGACCAAGGGCGAGTGCGCCTCGGCCGAGATCCTGCAGTGGAGCGCCAACCTCAAGCGCGTGTTCAGCGAGTGCGCGACCTGGCGCAAGAACACGATCGCGCGGATCGCAGCCGAGCACCCGGCCCTCGTCCTGTTGTCGAACAGCCGCACGGTCCGGGCGGTGGATGCCGACGGGACCGAGCTCGCCGGAGCGGCGCTGACGACGGCCTGGCGGGACGGCTGGGCCAGGACGTTCGAGCGGCTCGTGCCGGCCGCGGACCATGTCGTGGTCATCGGCGATACGCCGCGCTCGGACGTGGACGTCCCGGTCTGCCTGTCCAGCCACCAGGACGGCACGCTCGCCTGCGCGACGCCGTTCGACCGCTCGGTCAGCCTGTCGCGGCTCAACGAGGAGTCGATGGCCGCGACGAAGGGCGGAGCCGGCTTCGTGAACCCGATGCGCTGGGTCTGCCCGTCCGAGCCGTGCCCGGCCGTCATCGGTCGGTTCATGGTCTTCTTCGACCAGCACCACCTGACCGTCCCGTTCGCGTCCGCGCTGTACAAGCGCCTGGGCGACGCCATCGAGAGCGTCACGGGGCTCCACTGAGCGTCGGGCGTCGGCGCCGGCCGTCGAACGCGGGCCACGGCGGCCCGGCACACTAGGCGTCGTCATGCGGCCGGGCTCATCCAGGAGGCATCGTGCGCGTCGTCAAGACCCTCGTCGGGCTGCTCATCGTCATCGTGCTCGTCGTCGTCGTGGCGGGGGTCGGCACGATGGGCTACCTGACCTGGCGCGCGCTGCCCCAGACGAGCGGCGCGCTCCAGGCACCGGGCCTGACCGCGCCCGTCACCGTGGTCCGCGACCGGACCGGGATCGCCCACTTCACGGCCGATACCTCGCACGACCTGTTCTTCGCCCAAGGCTACGTCCACGCCCAGGAGCGGATGTGGCAGATGGAGGTCTGGCGCCACATCTCGGCCGGTCGGCTGTCGGAGCTGTTCGGCAAGAGCCAGGTGGAGACGGACTCGTTCATCCGGACCCTCGGCTGGCGACAGGCCGCCGAACGCGACCTGGCCCTGCTCACTCCCGAGGCGCGCGCGATCCTCGACGCCTACGCCGCGGGTGTGAACGCCTGGATCGTGGCCAACGGCAACAGGCTGCCGCTTGCCTACCTCGTGACCGGCGCCACGCCGGAGCCGTGGACTGCGTTGGACACGCTCACGTGGACGAAGGTCCAGGCCTGGAACCTGGGCGGGAACATGGAGTCCGAGCTGTTCCGCTACCTCGCGGACGCGCACCTCGGCGACCCGGCCCGCACGGACCAGCTGTTCCCGGCCTATCGCGCGGACGCCCCGGTCATCACGCCGACGGGTCTCGCGGGAAGTGGCGGCGCGGGTGCGACGGGGACGGCGACGCTCCAGGATCCGGGAGGCGCCCTGGCGGCCGGACCGGACGCCGGTGCCGTGGCGGCGAGTCCGGCACTACCCGCCGGAGCGGCCGCGGGCTGGCGGGCGGTCGCGGGCCTGGGCGACGGTGTCCTGGCGATGGCCGGCCTCGACGCGGCCAGCGGCCTCGGCGGCGACCACGGCATCGGCTCGAACGACTGGGTCATCGCGCCCTCGCGCTCCGCGACCGGCGGCGCGCTCCTGGCGAACGACCCGCATCTCGGCATCAGCATGCCGTCCATCTGGTTCATCAACGGGCTCCACTGTCGGACGGTCGGTGAGGCCTGCCCGTACTACGTGGCGGGCGTCTCGTTCCCGGGTGTGCCCGGAGTCGTCCTCGGCCACAACGCCCGGATCGCCTGGGGCGCCACGAACGTGGACCCGGACGTCCAGGACCTCGTCATCGAGACCGTCGATCCGGCCGATCCCACCCACTACCTGGCCGACGGCGAGTCGGTCCCATTCGACATCCGGACCGAGACGATCAACGTGAGCGGCGGCGACCCGGTCACCCTGGAGGTTCGCAGCACCCGCCACGGTCCGATCCTCAACGGGGTGGACACGCGGCTCGCGGATGCGCCGCTCATGGCCCTGCGCTGGACCGCGACGGCGCAGCCGGACCGCACGTTCGAGGCGATCATCGGCCTCAACGTCGCGGCGGACTTCGACGACTTCCGGGCCAGCCTGGCGCTCTACGGCGCGCCGTCGCAGAACTTCGTCTATGCCGACGTCGACGGCCACATCGGCTACCAGCTCCCGGGCTATGTCCCGGTCCGCTCCGACCCGGCAGACCGCGGCGATCGCCCGGTCCGGGGCGACGACGGATCGCACGAGTGGGTGGATCGGATCCCGTTCGACGACCTGCCCTGGCAGTTCGACCCGGAGCCCGGGCGGATCGTGACCGCCAACAACGCCGCGGTGGACGCGGACTACCCGTACTTCATCGCCCAGGAGTGGGACCCCGGCGACCGCGCCCAGCGGATCACCGACCTCATCGACACGCTCGGGACGAACGACACGACCGGCATCACGGTCGGCGAGCTCGGGCGGATCCAGATGGACGACGTCCCGCTTCGGGCGATCGCCATGCGACCCGGCCTGCGCGAGATCGTGCCGACGACGGAGGACGGGGCGACCGTCGCGCGACGGATCCGAGGCTGGGACGGGTCGTGCGCGTCATCGAGCCTCGGCTGCGCGGCCTGGTCCGCGTTCGAGTACCGGGTCATGCGCGACGTCTGGGACGACGAGCTGGGTTCGCTCGCCCGTGACTACGTGGGCAGTCCGTTCAGCTGGATGGCCTTCCAAGGCCTGCTGGACGACGAGCACAGCCCGTGGTGGGACGACCGCACGACCACGGATCGTGTCGAGACCCGCGACGTCATCCTCACCCGGGCGATGGACGAAGCGGGCTCGGAGCTGCGCGAGGCGCTCGGGCCCGACAGCCGCTGGTCGTGGGGTGCGCTCCACACGGCGACCTTCCGGGAGGGCACCCTCGGCGAAAGCGGGATCGGCCCGCTCGAGTGGTACTACAACGACGGACCACACCAGGTGTCGGGCGTGTCGGGAGCGGTGAACAACACCTATTACCGGTTCAGCCACGCCTACCCGGACCCGGACGACCCCGACGCCGTGCCGGTCGGGATCGGCGACGTGTTCGAGATGACGAACATGCCGAGCTACCGGCTGGCCATCGACATGAGCGACCTCGACGGCGCCCGGATCATCATCACGACCGGCCAGTCGGGCAATCCGTTCGACGCCCACTACAACGACCAGATCGACCCGTGGATCGCCGGTGGGACCGTCGCCCTGCCGTTCACGGCGTCCGCGATCGAGTCGGCCGCGGCGTCCACGCTGACGCTCACGCCGTGAGGCGCCGGACCGCTACTCGCTGATCTCCAGCGGGCCGCGTGGGACCTCGATGAGGATCCGCCCGTCCTCGATGACGACCGGGTAGACGGCCAGGGCCTCCTCGGCCGGCGGGTCCAGCGGCTCGCCGTTCTCGAGGTCGAACCGCGACATGTGCAGCGCGCAGGTGAGCGTGCCCGCGGTCAGGAAGCCCTTGTCGAGCTCGAAGTACTCGTGGCTGCAGACGCCCTGGGTCGCGTACAGCTCGCCGTTCGAGTTGATGACGAGGACCTGGTCCGTGCCGTCCACGAACGCCATCTTCATCGTGCCCTCGGGGACCTCGTCCACGCCCAGGAGATCGATGCGCCTCACGCGGCAGCGTCGGCAGCGGGACCCCCGGAGCCGGCGTCCCACTTCTCTTCGAGCAGGGATCGCAGTCGGTCCTGGGCGTCGGCCAGCGGCACGCGGGCCACGACCGGCTCCAGGAAGCCGAGGACGATGAGCTTGCGGGCCTCGTCGGGCGGGATGCCGCGGCTCTCCAGGTAGAAGAGCTGAGCCTCGTCGATGGGACCGACCGAGCTGGCGTGCGCGGCACGTCGGCAGTCGGGCTGGTCGATCTCGAGGCTGGGGATGGCCACGGATCGTGCCTCGCGCGACAGGTTCATCCCGAACTCGCCGAGGTAGCTGTCGGTGCCGACCGCGCTCCGCTCGATGGTGATCATGCCCTTCATGAAGCCGCGAGCCTTGTCGAGCAGCGCGCCCTTGGAGAGCAGGTTGCCCGTCGTGTCCCGACCCACGTGGCGAGTGTACGAGGTGAGGTCGAACAGCTGGTCCGCCCCGCCGAAGACGATCTCGGCCTGCTCGACGGAGCTGCGGTCGCCCTCGAGCCGATTGTCGACCCGGGAGCGGGTCATCCGCGAGCCGAGCTGGGCGAGCGCCCAGTGGAGCGAGGCGCCCTCGCCGATCCGCGCCGTGCGGTGCTGGAACGTGATGGCGCGCGGGCCGAGCTCCTGGATGCTGGCGAGCGACAGGCTCGCGCCGGCGCCGAGGGTCACCTCGGACGAGCCGGCCAGAAACGACTGGGGACCGCTCAAACCCGCGCCGCTCGGGACGAGTTCCTCCACGATCGAGGCGGCCGCGCCGGCACCGAGCCGGATGACCGTCCGGCCGATGACGGCCAGTCCCGGTGTCCCGGACGCCCAGCGCAGCAGGATCGGCCTGGCGAGGGTCACGCCGGCCGGCACGTCCAGCACGGTCCCGACGTTCCA
>CAZOHT010000003.1:85641-112144 GCA_964579825.1 uncultured Anaerolineaceae bacterium | reverse complement strand
AGGGGCCCGGCGAACCGGGCGAGGCGATGGCCCGGACGTCATCCGAGCGACCCCTCCATCTCCAGCTTCACGAGTCGGTTGAACTCGATGGCGTATTCCATCGGCAGTTCCTTCGTGAAGACCTCCAGGAAGCCCTGGACGATGAGGTTGGTCGCCTCGTTCTCGGTCAGGCCGCGGCTCATCAGGTAGAAGACCTGGTCCGCGCTGACCTTGCCCACGGTCGCCTCGTGCGACATCGTCGTGTCGTCCTCGGCGATGTCGATGTACGGGTACGTGTCGCTGCGGCTGATGTCGTCGAGCATGAGCGCGTCACAGCGGACGCTGGCGACGACGTTCGTGGCCCCGGGCGCGACCTTGAGGTGGCCGCGGTACGTGGCCCGGCCGCCGTCCTTGGAAACGGACTTGGACACGATCCGCGAGCGCGTGTTCGGCGCCAGGTGGATGGCCTTCGCACCCGTGTCCTGGTGCTGGCCCTTGCCGGCGACCGCCACGCTGATGATGTCCGCCGTGGCGCCCTCGCCGCGCAGGTAGATGGCCGGGAACTTGACCGTCTTGCGCGAGCCGGTGTTGGCGTCGATCCACTCGACGGTCGAGCCCTCGTGGGCGTGCGCCCGCTTGGTCACGAGGTTGTAGACGTCGTTGCTCCAGTTCTGGATGGTCGTGTACCGGACCTTGGAGCGAGCCAGCGCGACGACCTCGACGACCGCGACGTGGAGCGACTCGGTCGCGTAGATCGGGGCGGTGCAGCCCTCGATGTAGTGGACCTTGGCGCCTTCCTCGACGACGATCAGCGTCCGCTCGAACTGGCCGGTGTTCTCGCCGTTGATCCGGAAGTAGGCCTGCAGCGGGAGCGGGACCTCGACGCCCTTGGGCACGTACACGAACGAGCCGCCGGACCAGACCGCGGCGTTGAGCGCCGCGAACTTGTTGTCCTCGGGCGGGACGATCGTGCCGAAGTACTGCTTGAAGATGTCCGGGTATTCCTTGAGCGCCTGGTCCGTGCCCATGAACACGACGCCGATCTTGGTCAGTTCCTCGCGGACCGAGTGATAGACCACCTCGGAGTCGTACTGAGCGCCCACGCCGGCCAGGAACTTGCGCTCCGCCTCGGGGATGCCGAGCTTCTCGAACGTCGCCTTGATCTGGTCCGGCACGTCGTCCCACGACTTCTCTTCGCGCTCGGACGGCTTGCGGTAGTAGACGATGTTCGCGAAGTCGATCTGGTCGAGGCCCTCGGCCCACGACGGCATCGCCCGCTTCATGAAGTGGTCGTACGCGCGGAGGCGGTACTGGAGCATCCAGTCCGGCTCGTCCTTGAACGCGCTGATCTCCTCGACCGTGGCGCGCGTCAGGCCGCGCTTGGTCTCCTTGAGATAGGCGATGTCGTCGTGGAACGCGAATTGCTCGCGCTGGTCGGTGACGATCTCGCGGGTCGCGGCCATGGGGTCTCCGGTGCGTGGGGTCGGCGGCGCTCGTGCGTCTCCGGTGTGCCAGTCGCGTGGCTCATCTCAATTCCGAGTCAGATTATCGGGATTACGACCTCGGGCGTCAACGAGGCTGGCTGAGGGCGGGGTTCACGATCGACGATCCGCCCGACTGACCCGTCACGGCCTCGAGGAATGTCACGCGGTCGATGGCCAGGAGTTCCGTTTCCTCCAGCGTGGTGACCGTCGCCGTCCGGCGGACGTCGCGCAGCAGGGCGATCTCGCCGAAGCCCTCACCCGGACGGTCGATCTCGCGGATGAAGTGGCCGTCCTGTTCCACCTTGACCCGACCGCCGTCCATGACGTAGTAGCGGTCGCCGTGATCGCCCTGACGGATGACGTCGGTGCCGGCCGGGACGGTCAGCCAGACCGCGCGGCGCGCGACCGCCTCCAGGGGCGGGGCGGGCAGACCGGCGAAGATCGACGCGCGCCGCAGCAGGGCGATGGCGCGAGTCGGGACGACCGTCCGGCTATCGAGCGCGGTGAGCCGCGACCAGGACAGCGCGACCGTCACCGGCAGGAGGGCGGCGCACACGAGGGTGGCCACGGTCACGTTCGCGGCCGCCACCAGGATGGGGACCACCAGGGCGCCCGCCGCGAGCCCGCCCATCGCGAGGCCTTCCTGCAGGCCGAAGACACGGGCGAGCACCTCATCGCGGATCGACCGTTGCAGGATGGTCCGGCCGGCCACGTCGAGCACGGCCAGGCCGGCGCCGCCGGCGATGATCAGGGCGATGGCCAGGGCCGGCGAGCCGAGCGCGATCGCGCCGGCCAGCGCGAGGCCCCAGACGATCGCCCCGGCGGCCGCCACGACGGACAGCCGACTCCGGCCGACGAACCCGAACGTGATGATGCCGCCGACGATCGTCCCGGCACCGAGCGCCGCGTTGAGGACGGCCGCCCCGGGCGCCCCCATCCCGAGGACTTCCAGGGCGAGGAGGACGAACAGCACGTCGGCCGCACCGATGATGAGCATCCGCATCGAGAGCAGGCCCACGACGACGCGAGCGTCGGGGTCCGCGAGGAGGACCCGTAGCCCGGCCCTGAACGAGCGCGACGCCGACTCGGCATCCTCGCCCGCGGCCGTCTCGGGCGCGTCCAGGTCGAGGCCCCGTCGACTCGGACGGATGGGGGCGACCAGGATGGCCGCGATCGCCGTCCCGATCGCCGCCAGTGCGAACACCATCGCCGGTGTGCCCGAGGTCAGGACCAGCGCCGCGAGCAGGGGGCCGAGCAGGACGCCGGTCCCCTCGATGACGCCGGCCGCGCCGTTCGCCGCGGTGAGTTCATCCGGGGTCTCGGACAGGGACGGCAGCAGGGCGCTCTGGGTCGGTCGGGCCACCACGACGGATGAGGCGGCGAGCGCGGCCGCGAGGTAGACGAGGGCGACCGGGGCCTCCTGGGCCATCGCGACGGCGGTCAGTGCCATCGCCGCGGCTTGGGCGACATAGCCGGCCACGAGGACCCGATGGCGGGGGAATCGGTCGCCCAGGCCCGCGGCCAGCGGGGCGATCAACGCGGCGGGGACGAGTTGCAGCAAGGCGACCAGCCCCACGGAGGCGGGGCCGGTCCGATCGTAGGCGTACAGCAGCACCGCGACCCACGTCCCGAACTCGGCCATGTTGAAGAGCAGGAACGCGCCGAAGATGCGCCGCAGGTCGCGGCTTCGGACGATCCGACCGACGATGGACAGGACGCCGCCCGTCACCCCTCCCCCACGCTCGACGTCCGGCTCATCGCCGGAGTGTAGGGACTAGGCGGGGTCCGCGGACGCGCCTTCGAGCACCTCGGAGACGTCCTTCGGTCCACTGCCGTTGAACGCGTCCGGCTCGATCGGGATGGCGACCGCCTCGGCGGCCTCGGCCCCCGGAACGATGTCGGCCTCCACCTCCAGGAGGTCCTGGCCGCCGCCGCGGGCTTCCACGGCTCGCCGTCGAGCCTCGCCGGCCGCCCTGGCCAGCCGTTCGCGCACGGACGGCCGGCTCAGGATCGCGAACGTCGCGAGGCCGGCGACGGCGAGGAACCCGAGGGCCAATGGCAGGCGTCGTGAGCGGACGGCCGGTCGCACGATCCTGGCGGCGGTGGCGATCCCGAGGACGGCCTTGTCGAGGTCCTCGCGGGACCATTCGATGCGGGAGAGGTCCACCTTGGGCCACTCGACGGCGGGCAGGTCCAGGTCCGGGCGACGGATCTCCGAGAACGTCCGCACGATGTCCTCCCGCGACACCTCGGGGAGATGCAGCTCCGGCAGGCGGCCCTCCTTGACGCTGAGTTCGGGCATGCTGACGTCCTCCTGCTGCGTGTGGCTCGAGACGTCAAGGATACCCCGGACATGGGACGCGGGCCCCTGTCGCCAGGGACCCGCGGGCCCGGATCGTCCGGTCGGCGCGGACGGGCCGCGCCGTCTGGCTCAGGCCAGGAGCCTGGCCTTCTGGGCGTCGAACTCGGCGGCGGTGATCGCACCCGAGTCGCGCAGGGCCGCGAGCTTCGCGACCTCGTCGGCGGTGGAGTACCCGGCGGCGACCTGCATCTGCGCCGCGATGGCCTGATCCTGCGGCGTGTTCTTCGGGCGGACGAGGATGTACACGAGGGCGCCGAGGAACGGCACGATGAAGATCCCGAGGATCCAGATGACCTTCCAGCCGCCGCTCAGGTCGTTGCGGCGGAAGATGTCGGCGAACACCTGGATGAAGATCCAGATGATCATGAACCAGAAGAAGAAGGCGACCATCGCCCAGAGGATGTCGCCGAGGTTGTTCACGGGTGGCTGCTCCTGTCCATACGTTCGGTGGGAGTCAAGTGTAGCGACGCGCTACGCTACGATCGAGCGCGATCGCACGGATGCCTGGTGAGGCGCTTCCACACGGGAGGCTCGGATGAGAGGACGGCGCGCGCTGACGGCCATCGCGCTCGCAACGACCGCGACGACAGCGACCCGGCTCGCCCTCCGCAAGCCCCGGGTCGTGGCCTATCCGCCCGGCCCGGATGCCATCACGGACGACATCGTCCTGGACCTCGGCAGCGAGTTGGCGGCCTTGGACCGAGTGGGCCGTGACGACCGGGTCCTGTCCTTCGCCCCGAGCATCGCGACCAGCGTGGAGCCGTACCTGCACGGCCGGCGCTACTTCCCGCCGATGCTCGAGGCCATCGCGGCGGCGACCTCGTCGGTCCATCTCCTCATCTACGGCTTCCAGGCCGGCGACATCGGGACGACGTTCAGGGACGCGCTGATCGCGCGCGCCGCCGCCGGCGTCGAGGTCCGCGTGTCCGTCGATGCGATCGGGAGCGCGTTGGACTTCGGCTCGAAGCCCCTGTACGCAGACCTCGTCGGGGCCGGCGTGACCGTGGTCGCCAACGACGGCCTCGCCCCGGATCGCGACGGACCGTTGGGCGCCCGTCGGCTGGACTGGCACATGGACGACTTCCTGCACTTCGATCACCGCAAGATGCTCATCACGGACGGCCGGGTCGCGTTCGTCGGCGGGACGGGGATCGAGGATCACTACACGGACGAGCGCTTCTACGATTCCATGGTGCGCGTCACGGGTCCGGTCGTCGGCCAGCTCCAGGCCCTCTACCTGGCCACGTTCCGCTACCAGGGCGGGGTGCTCCCGACCGGCGACGGTGCCCTGGACCACCTCTTCCCGCCGCCGGACGACGGCCCGGTCAGCGTCAGGACGACGGTCCTGGACAACGTCCCGGGCGAGGGGCATCACCCGATCAGCGACGCGATCGAGCAGGCCCTCGACGAGGCGCGCGACCGCATCGACATCGTGAACCCGTACATCTCCAATCGAGCCATCCTGGAACGGATCCTGGCGGCCGCCCAGCGCGGCGTCCCGGTCAGGATCGTCGCGCCCGGCAAGCCGACCCCACCCTACCCCGCGGCGGCCTTCCGCCACCACTACGAGCGGCTGATGGCGGCCGGGGTCGCGATCCTGCTGCACCCGCAGATGGCGCACGCGAAGGTGCTGCGCATCGACCACCGGGTGTTCATCGGTGGGTGCAACCTGGACGACCTGAGCCTGTTCCGCAACAACGAGCTGGACCTGTTGTTCGAGGATGACGGGGTCGCCCGGCAGGTGGAGGCCGAGATCTTCGACCCGCTCGTCGCGATGTCCGTCGCGGCGACGAGCCCGACATCCTCCCGCGAGCGCGCCTGGAACGCCGCGATGGACCGGATCTCGCGGCTCCTCTGAGCATGAGCGGCGCGCCATCCAACCTGCCCCGGCCGCGCAACGTCCTGTCCTTCTATCGGCTCCAGTTCCAGACCTTGTGGGAGTGGCGGCCGGGTCCCGTGGCGCTCGTCAAGCGGATCGTCCTCGCGTTCCTGGTCTCGGCCATCGCGTTGTGGCTGACCGTCCTGGTCCTGCCCGGCCTCCAGATGACGGGAGGACTCGTGACCCTCGTCCAGGCGGTCATCGTGCTGGGCGCCATCGACCTGCTGCTCAGGCCGGTCGTCCTGGGGCTGTTCGCCGGGATCTCGGTCATCCTCGTCGCGATCGCCACCCTCGTCCTCCAGATCCTGGCCTTCCTGATCATCGGCTGGATCGTCCCGGACTTCGTGGTGGATCGCGTGTCGACGGCCTTCGTCGGCTCGATCGTGTACGCCCTGTTCACCCTCATCCTGTCGGCGGTGCTCGGAACCGGGGGCGACGAGTCGTACTGGGCGACCCTCATCCAGCAGCTGCAGACGACGCGCCAGGACGCGATCCATACCGACAAGCCCGGCGTGGTCATCGTCCAGATCGACGGGCTGGCCCGCGAGATCCTGGCCCACCAGATCCGGGCGGGCCGCGTGCCGCACCTGGCCCGGTGGGTCCGTGACGAGACGATGACCCTGGAAGGCTGGGAGGCGCTCCTGCCGTCGCAGACCTCGGCGAGCCAGGCGGGCATCCTGCACGGGAAGAACGACTTCATCCCGGCCTTCCGCTGGTGGGAGAAGGAGGCCGACCGGATGATGGTCTCCAACCATCCGGCCGACGCCCTCGAGATCGTGCGCCGCGCATCCGACGGCCATGGCCTGCTGTCCAACGACGGTGCCAGCGTCGGGAACCTCGTGTCGGGCGACGCGGTCCGCAGCTACATCACGATGGCGACGATCAAGGACAAGGAGCACGGGCTGGGCCAGAGCGCGAGCTTCTACTCGTTCTTCGTGAGCCCCAGCAACTACATGCACGCACTCGTCCTGACGATCACCGAGATCGTGAAGGAGTACTACCAGGCGGCCCGCCAGAAGCGAGCCGGGATGATCCCGATCATGCATCGCGGCTGGCCCTATCCGATCGCGCGGGCAGCCACCAACGTCCTCCTGCGATCCCTCGGCACGTCGCTGGTCATGGAGGAGATGTACCGCGGGACGCCGGTCATCTACATCGACTACACCGACTACGACGAGATCGCCCATCACAGCGGTCCCGAGCGGGCGGAGACCCTCGATGCGCTCGACGGCGTCGATCGGACGATCGCCTCGCTCGAGCGAGCGTCACGCAAGACCCCGCGGCCGTACCACTTCATCATCCTCTCGGATCACGGCCAGAGCCTCGGGTCCACCTTCCTGCAGCGCTACGGCAAGACGCTCCAGGAGGTCGTCGGCGAGCTGATGGGTGGTCCGGATGCCGTCCGCAGCGCGACCGAGGAAGTCGAGGACTGGGGCCAACTGAACGCCTTCCTGTCCGAGGCTCGCCAGGTGAAGGGTGCGACCGGTGCGCTCACCCGAGCCGTGACCGGCGGCGCGACCAGGGACGGTGTCGTCACCGTCGGACCTCAGGGACATGCCGATGGGTCGGACGAGTCCGAGCGGGAGACCCCGGAGCTGGTCGTCTGTGCCTCGGGCAATCTCGGGCTGATCTTCTTCCCGCGCCTGAAGGGCCGCGCGACGCTGGAGACCCTCGAGGCGACCTACCCGGAGATGGTCGATGCGCTCGCCAGCCACCCGGGGATCGGCCTGATCATGGTCCGCTCCGAAGCGAAGGGCACGATCGCGGTCGGGCCGAAGGGCCTGCGCGTGCTGGGAAGCGGCGAGGTCACCGGCGAGGATCCGGTCGCGCAGTTCGGCACATACGCCGAGACCGGCCTGTTGCGGGTCGACTCGATGGAGCACTGCGGCGACATCGTGGCGATCAGCCGGCTGGACCCGGGGACCGGCGAGGTCGCCGCGTTCGAGGAACTCATCGGGTCCCACGGCGGGCTCGGAGGGCCCCAGACGAAGCCCCTGATCATGCATCCGTCCGCCTGGACCATCGACGAGCCGATCATCGGTGCCGAGGCGGTCTACCGCCAGATCCGGCACTGGCTGTCCGATCTCGGGATCGAGCTCGGCCCCCAGGTGTCGGCCGCCACCGCCGCATCCGCCTCGCCGACGACGACCGCTGCACCTGGCACCGCCCCCGACTGACCCGACCGGCGCCCGACGAGGGCTGACGTGGCGGGCGGGTGAGCCGAGCCTCAGGTGTCGGCGCGACCCCTGGACCGCGTGGCCTGTCGCGCCCGGAACGCGTCCCTCGCCATGACCGTCCCGGCCACGAGACCCCAGATCCCGACCATCGGGATGGCGAACCCGCGCAGATCCTTGATGACGAGGACGAGTCCGAGCGCGACCTCCAGGCCACCCAGGGCCACCGCCTCGGGCCGCGCTCGACGCACGTCCTCGGCGACCGACTCACGGAAGATGCCCGACGCGCGGAGCATGCCGACCATGAGGCTCATCGCCCCGACGAGCATGAAGGCGATGTCGTCGGCCAGCGCCCCGCGCAGGACATCGCGGGCCAGGACCGCGAGCGAGGCGAGGACGGCGACGACCCCGGCCCCGAAGGCGATCCGGTAGCCCCGAACGCCGCGGTGCAGGGTCGCCCAGCGCAGGGTCATGGCCGCCCCCAGCAGCCAGTAGATGGCGATGATGTTCGCCATCCCCGGCCGGAACTGGCCGGTGGCCAGCACGACCAGCCCCAGGATCAGCGCCAGCGTCGCGCGGGCGAGCAGGATGAGCCAGACGTACCGCACGAGCCACGGTGTCGGCGGCGGCGTGTCCATCGACGCATCCTACGAGGCGAACGGGCCGTCGATGCGGTCCGCGCGCGTTCAACCGTGGGCTGGGAGGCGTATCATCGTCGTCCGCGATCGAGCCCGCCAGCTCCCGGCGCCTCCTCGCGACCTGACAGACCCACCCGGCAGGGGATCCACACAGGAGGCCGCTTCATGACGCTCGGACCGCTCGAGTACACCGTCATCGGGTTCGACGGGAATCGCTTCAACGGGGAGATCGCGCAGGAGATCGGCGTCGTCGTCGATGCGGGCATCATCGCCCTCGTCGACGCCGTGTTCATCACCAAGGACATCGAGGGCGAGGCCACCGTCATCGAGATCGACGCGAAGGACGACCCTCGGTTCGCCGACTTCGCCGGCCTGCTCGACGGCCTCATGGGCCTGCTGACGCCGGAGGACATCGAGGCGATCGCCGCGGGCCTGCCGAACAACACGTCCGCCCTGGCCCTGCTCTTCGAGCATCGCTGGGCGGTCAACGTCAAGAACGCCATCGGCGCGGCCGGCGGGTTCCTGATCAGCCGGACCACCATCGCCCCCGAGATCCTCGAGCTGGTCAACGCCGAGCTCGAGGCCGAAGCCCTCACCGCCTAGTCATCAGCACGACACGAAAGGGAACCCAACCATGATGCGACGACGACGCGGAGTCGGGCTCATCGGCGTGGCGGCAGTCGGCGCGGCCGCTCACCACGCCGGCAGCGTGTCCGCCCAGAACGCGGCCAACGAGCAGGCGCAGAACCAGGAACTCGCGAATCTCGAGGCCCAGAACGCGGCCCTGCAGCAGCAGATGGCCCAGCAGCAGATGGCCCAGCCGGCGCCCGCCGCTCCAGCGGCACCGGCCGCTCCGGCCGTCGATCCGCAGACGGCCGCCCTCCAGAACCTCGCCAACCTGCACGCCCAGGGCATCCTGAGCGACGAGGAGTTCGCGGCCGCCAAGGCCAAGGCCCTCGGGCTCTAGCCCGAGCTGGCACGTCGGCCCGGGTCGCCGGGACGACACGGACACGGATCGGCCCCGGTCGGGATCTCCCGCCGGGGCCGCGCCATGTCTATCGGCCGGGCATCACGCCGGCGTCGCGGACGGGGTGCCCGCGGCCGCCGCCTCGGCCCTGGCCTTGCGTCGTCCCCGCCCACCGAGGCGCCAGCGCAGGCCCTCGACCAGCGAGTAGACGACCGGCACGACGATCAGGGTCAGGAACGTCGCACTGAACAGGCCGCCGATGACGACCGTGCCCAGTTCCGCGGCGATGATCGATCCGGAGTTGAACCCGGCCGCGAGCGGCATCAGGGCCAGGATCGTCGCGATGGCCGTCATCAGGATCGGCCGGACACGGGTCCGTCCGCCTTCGACGAGGGCATCGTGCACGGTATACCCCTGCTCGCGGCGGAGCCGCTCGACGAGGTCCAGCAACACGATGGCGTTCGTGACCACGATCCCGATGAGCATCAGGAACCCGATGAGGGCACTGATGCCGATCGGCCGGCCGGTGATGAGCAGCGCCGGGAAGGCGCCGATCGTGGCGAGCGGGAGGGTGAACAGGATGACGAACGGGGTGATCAGCGAGTTGAACGCGAGGACCATCATCAGGTAGACCAGCAGGATCGCGACCGCCATCGAGGCGAACAGCCCCCCGAAGGCCTCGCTCTGCTGCTGGCTGACGCCGGCCAGTTCGACGGTCACGCCGGCCGGGATCTGCCCGTCGGCTTCGAGCGCGTCGATCTGGGCCTGCACGGACTGCGAGACCGCACCCGTGTCGTCGCTGGTGATCTCGGCGTTGATCGACGCGGCCGGTGCCTCGTTGATCCGGGTGATGCTGCCCTGGACGTCGGCCTGCTCGACCGTCGCGACCTGGCCGAGCGGGACGGTGGCGACCGTGCCGACGGGCAGGGCCTCGAGGTCCTCGACCGAGGTCGTCGCCGCGGGGTCCACCTGGACGACGAGCGAGATGGGCTTGCCCGGCTCGAAGGTGACCGTGGTCGCCGTCGTGGCGACGAGCGCCGATCGGACCTGCCCGGCGACCTGGGCCGCCGTGAGGCCGACCGAGATGGCCTTGTTGGGATCGACCGTGATCTGGACCTCGGGCGTCGCCTTGACGAGGTCGCTCTTGAGGTTGATGAGGCCCGGCTCGTCGGCCAGTGAGGCGAGGACGACGGCGGTCGCCTCCTCGACCTGGACCGGATCGGGGCCGCTGACGATGACGGTCAGCCCGTTGGAGGTGAAGCCGGCGGCCGATCCGACGATGACGTCGTAGCCATCCGACTCGACCGGCTCGAGCTCGGCTGTCAGCCGGGTCGTGGCCTCGGCGAGGTCGGCGTCGTCCACCAGGCGGACGGTCATCGTGGCGCTGTTCGCCGGGATCCCGCTCTGGGCGGACTGGAAGACCTGGAAGCTGGTGTCGCCCTCGCCCGGGACCGTCGTCTGGACGAGCTTCACCTCATCGTCCTCGAGCAGGATGGTCTCGGCTTCGACCGACTTCGCCAGGACCGCTTCGGAGCTCGCGCCGGTCGGCGGCGCGATGGTGACGGCCAGGATCTTCTCGGAGCCGGCATTGATGAACTGGGTGGGCAGGCTGGGCACGATCGCGGTCGTGACGACGAACAGGACCGCGGCCATCGCGATCACCCCGAGCTTCGTCCAGCGGTTGCGCAGGGCGATGAGGATGGTCGGCGTGTAGGCGCGGACCCACAGGGAGTTGGTCGGCTCGCCGTTCTTGTCGACGGACGGCTTGACCTTGTCGATGAGCAGGTAGGCGAGGACCGGGACGACCGTGAGGGCGCAGACGAGCGACGCCAGCAGGGCGAACGTGACCGTCAGCGCGAACGGCAGGAAGAACTGGCTGACGATCCCGCCGACGAACCCGAGTGGCAGGAACACGGCGACCGTGGTCAACGTGCTCGCGGTGATCGCACCGGCGACCTCGCGCGGCCCGTTGATCGACGCCGTCATCCGGTCCTCACCCATCGCCCGATGGCGATAGATGTTCTCGAGGACCACGATCGCATCGTCGACGACACGCCCGACGGCGACCGCCAGACCGCCCAGGGTCATGATGTTGATGGTGATCCCGGTCAGCTGCATGACCACGAGGGCGGTCAGGATCGAGAGCGGGATGCTGATCGCGGCCACGATCGTGGAACGGACGCTCAACAGGAAGGCGAAGATCGTCAGGATCGCGAAGAAGGCCCCGAGACCGCCCTCGCGGACGAGCCCGTCGCGCGACTCGATGATGTACGTGGACAGATCCGACACGGTCGTGATCGTCAGGTCGGCGGCGTGCCGCTCCCCGATCTCGGCCAGCTTGGCCTGGACGGCCTCGGCGACCTCGACGGTGTTCGCGGCGGCCGTCTTGGAGACGGTCAGGCTGAGCGATGGGTTGCCGTTGGTGCGGCCGAAGCCGGTCGTCGCGACGGCGTCGATCTCGACCGTGCCAAGGTCGCCGAGGGTGATGGGCTCCGGCACGAATGGCGCCGCCGACGGGGCGGCGGACGCGCCGGGCGCCGGGGCGATCGGGGGACCGGCCACCGGTGCCTTGGTGAACCCGACGACGAGCCCCGAGACCTCCTCGACGGTCGTGAACCGGCCGATCGTGGACACCGGGGTCCTCGAGCCGTCGGTCGACAGCTGGCCCGACGGGAAGGTCAGGTTGTTGGCCTGCAGGATGCCGACGATCTGCTGCGTGGAGATCCCGGAGGCGCCGAGCTTGTCCGGGTCCAGCGTGACCGACAGGCGCTCCTCGAGACCGCCCGTCAGGTCCACCCTGGCCACGCCGTCGATGCCGGAGATCTCGGGCACGATCTCGGTCCGGGCGATGGTCGCGGCGGCATCGAGGCCACCCTCGCTGGTCGCCGCGATCGACGACACGACGACCGGCGTGGCGTTGATATTCAGGGCCGAGACCGTCGGCTCGACCGACTCCGGCAGACCGGCCTTGGCGATGTTCTCCTGGATCGCCGCGGTCGCTTCCTTCACGTTCGTGCCATAGGTGAACTGGGCGACGATGAGGGCGATCGAGTTGGACGACGTGGACTGCATCGTGTCCAGGCGCGGCACGCCGGAGATGGCGTTCTCGATTGGCTTGGTGACCTGCTCGGCGACGTCGGACGAGCCGGCGCCCGGGAAGCTCGCCACCACCGTGACGATCGGGAACTCGATGTCGGGCAGGAGTTCCTGCTTGAGGCTGCCCCAGGCGGATACGCCCGCGATGAAGAGCGCGGCCGCCAGCAGCAGCGTGACGCTGCGCTTGCTGACGGCGAGTTGGCTGAGGCGACTCACTGGTGACTCCCTTGCTGACTGGTGGTGGACGTGGGATCCGGATCGGCGGTCGGGGCGGCGTGGCTCGCTCGGCGGCGAGCGGTGGCGTCGCGCAGGATGGTGAGGGCTCGTTCGACGACGTCGAGGTCCGCCTCGGGCAGGGTCCACAGCAATCCGCGCAACTGACGGGCGTTCAGCTCGCGGAACCGTTCCATGAGTTCGATCCCGGCGGGGGTGACGGACACGATCACCTGCCGGCGATCGGCGGTGTCGTCCGCCCGGGCGGCCAGGCCCTGGTCGACAAGCTTCTCGACGAGTCCGCTCGTCGTGGACGGCGTGACCCGCAGCCGGGCGACCAGCTCGGACATGTGGACCGGTCCGGCCATCAGGACGTGCAGCACCTTGGCCTGGGCCATCGTGATCCCGACGTCCCCGAAGTCCGGGGCATCCTCCATCACGAGGAGCTGCATCATCCGCTCATAGGCGACCATCACCCGCTCGACGAGCGCGGCGTGACGGGGGTCCGCGCTCGCGCGGTCGGCGTTGTCTTTCGTATCGGATGGAATGTTCGGTGTCTCCGTATGGTTCGGTCTTGCCGCATCATACTTCGGACGACCCCGTCACGTGGATGGGTCTCCCGTACCATCGACCGGTGACCCCCATCCACCTCGACCGCGCCACCGCACGCCGATTCATGGCGCGTCGCCATCTCCTGGCCCCACCACGCTCGTTGCCCGCCGAGCCCGCGTCGGTGGAGCGGGCGATGGACCGGCTCGGATCGTTCCAGTTCGACCCGCTCGACATCGCCGGGCGGAACCACGACCTGGTGCTCGCCTCGCGGGTAGCCGGCTATCGACGCTCCTGGACGGACGAGCTGCTGTATCGGGATCGGACGTTCTTCGAGGCCTACAACAAGGGCCTGTCCATCCTGCCCACGGCCGAGCTGCCGTGGCACCGCGTGAGTTGGGACCGGGAACGCGTC
Organism: uncultured Anaerolineaceae bacterium; assembly: GCA_964579825.1. Lineage (GTDB taxonomy): Bacteria > Chloroflexota > Limnocylindria > Limnocylindrales > CSP1-4 > SPCO01. Next base: position 98,388 of record CAZOHT010000003.1, on the reverse strand, counting down.
GGGCACGAGGCCGGCACGTTCGTGGAGCACGCCGACCTCGTCACGGAGCTGCTCGATCGCATCCGGCAGGGCGGACCGCTGTCATCGACGGACGTCGAGCCGCGGGCGTCGATCGATTGGTACTGGCGGCCGACGAACCAGGTCCGGGCGGTGCTGGAGGCGCTGGCCGAAGCCGGCATCCTGGGCATCGCCCGACGCGAGGGCAACCGCCGCGTCTATGACCTCGCCGAACGCCTCTTCCCGGCGCCCCTGTTGGCCGAGACGCGACCCGAGCGTGAGCAGCGCCGCCACAAGCTGCTGTCCCGGTATCGAGCCCACGGGCTCCTCGGCCGAAGCGGGTCGGCCGAGCTCTGGTATGGCACGGGGCCAGCCGCCCGCCGGCCCGACGCTCGCCCGGACCTGCCGACGCGACCGGAGCTGCTGGCCGAGCTCCTCGAGGCGGGCGCGCTGCGGCCCGTGACCGTGGACGGCCTCCGCGGCGAACGCTACGTCGTGCGCGACGACGAGCCGATCCTGGCCAGCGCGCACCTGGCTTCGGCGGATCCGCCGGCCGACCCCGGTGTCGCGTTCCTGGCTCCACTGGATCCGTTCGTCTGGGACCGCGACATGCTGCGCTCGCTGTACGACTTCGACTACGTCTGGGAGGTGTACGTCCCGGAGCGCAAGCGGCGGTGGGGCTACTACGTCCTGCCACTCCTGTTCGGGGACGATCTGGTCGGTCGCATCGAGCCGCGCGCGGACCGACGGGCCGGCGTCCTGCGGATCACCGATGTCTGGTGGCAGGACGGCTTCGACCCACTGACGGCCGATGGATTCATCGACGCGTTCGTGGATGCGCTGATCGCCCATGCGCGCTTCGTGGGTGCGTCACGGATCGTCTGGCCGCGCCTCGCCCGTCATCGGGCACTGGGCGTGCAGGTCCGGGCCCGACTCGGTCCCGAGGGTCGGATCAGAGGGTGACCGTGACGGTCTTCCAGCCACCCCAGTTGCCGACGCGGTCCACCGCACGGACCCGGAACTCATACGTGGCACCGCGCGCCCAGGACGTGGAGAGGGACGTGGCGGTCGTCGCCCCGTAACTCGCCCACTCGCCGCCGGCGACCCGACGCTGGACCTCGTAGTAGCGCAGGCCCGCGGTCAGGACCTGGAGGGCGGTGTCGGAGCCGGTCCAGCGGAACGTGACCTTCGTGCGGGTCGAGCTCAGGACCTGCTTGGTCGGCGTGTACAGCTTCGTCCACGCGCCGGACAGGTCCGGGCCCTTGATGTAGACACCGGCCCAGTAGCGCTTTCCGCTGGCCGACACGGCCACGCCGAAGGCGACGTAGTTGTAGGACTTCGACAGCAGGATGTTCCGGTGGCCGGTGGAGTGCATCCACTGCGACACGGCACCCTTGGCCGAGGAGGTGAGGTTGGACGTGTAGTTGTAGGCGATGATCTCGCCCGCCCCGTACCAGGTGACGTCGTTGGCGGACAGGATGTCGAAGACGTTGTTCCCGTCGGCCTGATCGTGGCTCAGCTCGTCTTCATCGGCCATCGTCTCCGCTCGAGCGTGGGCGATCTCGGCCACCCGCGCATCCAGGCGGAGTGGGACGAGGCCGCGCGCGGACCGCTCGTTGTTGGCATAGGTGAGGGCGGCCGCCTCGGCCGCGCTGATGGCGGGGTCGCTCGACGCCGCCACCGAGGCCGGTCCGGCAAGGGACAGGACGAGCAGGGCCACCAGGCCGACGGGTGTGGTGCGGCGCAGCAGGACAGGCATGGATCGATGGTGTCCGGCGCGAGGCGCCGGCGGTATGGGTGTCCGGTCCCTCCGGCCGGTCGGATGGTACGGGCACGGACCGCGACGCTCCGCCCTCGACCGCACGGCTCTGGACGGGACCGCACGACGAGCCCGCGGCGCTGTGGGACGATGTCGCGACCCCGGATGGACGCCGTCTCACGCGTCCCGTCACACGAAGGAGTGTCCATGCCTGCCATCCGACGAGCCGAGGTGACGTGGTCCGGCGCCCTGACCACCGGCGCCGGGACCGTCAACGCCATCTCGAGCGGTGCATTCGCCGACCTGCCGGTGACCTGGGCGTCGCGGACCGAGTCGTCCGACGGCCGGACCAGCCCCGAGGAGCTCGTCGCCGCCGCCCACGCGTCGTGCTTCGCGATGGCGTTCTCCGGCGCGCTGGCCCGCGGCGGCACGCCGCCCGATCGATTGGACGTCTCCGCCGAGGTCACGTTCGACAAGCTCGAGGCCGGCTGGCGCGTCGTCTCGAGCGCCCTGACCGTCGTGGGCGTCGTGCCCGGGATGACCGAGGCCGCCTTCCGCGAGGCGGCCGACGGGGCCAAGGACGGCTGCCCGATCTCGCAGGCGCTGGCCGGGAACGTCGCGTTGTCGGTGGAGGCCCGCCTCGCCGGCTGACCGCCGGCCTATGACGAACGGGTGATGGTCGTCCGGGGGGATGCGCCTAGGATCGCGCGATGACCGCCTTCGACCGCCCGGTCGAGACGCGGGGCCGAGACGCTGTCGGGCGCCTCCTCGCCGCCATCGCCGAGCTTCGGTCGCTCCCATCCCGGCTTCGCGCCAGCGAATACATCGCCGTCGGACAGGGCGCTCGATTCCGGGCGGTCCAGCGCCGTCGGACGCGGGTCGCCAGCCGTGCCGGCTTCCTCGTGGCCGCCGCGGCGGTCGGGCTGGACCTGGTCGCCCTGCTGGAGCTCGGTACCGCCGACGTCTGGTTCGCGATCGGGCTGGATCTCGTGGTCATCGTGGCCGCCCTGTCGGGCTGGGTCCTGCTGGAGAGGTCCCTGCGCCAGTACCCCGAAGCGACGGCCTGGGTCGTCACGACGAGCCTGGTGATCTCGACCGCCGTCACCGGCCTGGCCGTCCCGTCGCTCACCGTCCAGTCGGTCGCCTACCTGCTGCTCCTGCCGGGTCTCGTCGCCCTCGTGCTTCCCTGGCGCACGTCGACCCACCTGTGGTGGCTGCTCGCGTACGTCGCCCTCGTGGCGGCGTATCTGACCATGGATCCGGTCCGCCGGTTCACCGCCGCCGAGCGCGACGACCTGCTGGTCGTCGTCATCGTCGCCGTCGGCGCCAGCCTGGCCGGCCACTACCTGCTCAAGCGCGCCCAGATCCGCAGCTTCGCCCAGCTCGAGAGCATCCGGTCGCTCCGGCGTCGAGCGGACGCCGACATGGTCGAGCTGGAGCGGGTCCATCATGCGCTGGAGCTGACCGCCAGGATCGATCCGCTCACCGGGGCGGGCAACCGGCGACGCATGGACGAGGACCTGCGGGCCGTCCGGGCCCACATCAACCGATCGGCCATGACGTACGGCCTGCTCGAGATCGACATCGACCACTTCAAGGCCGTCAACGACCGGCTCGGCCACCTGGCGGGTGACGACGTGTTGCGCCGGGTCGTCGAGACGCTCCAGGGCACGCTGCGGGCGACCGACGCCATCTATCGCTATGGCGGCGAGGAATTCGTCGTCGTCCTGCCGGTCGCGACCCAGGAGGGTCTCGTCGCCGCCGCGGAACGGCTGCGCCACGCGGTCGAGGCGCTGGACATCCCGCATCCCGACGCAACCTCGCATCCGATGATCACCGTGAGCATCGGTGCGACCTTGCTGGGGCCCACCAGCCTGGGCCGCTCCGACGACGAATGGTTCGAGCTGACCGACCGGGCGATGTACGCGGCGAAGGCGGCCGGCCGGAACCAGGTTCGCGTGATCGAGGGCGTCGCCCCGTAGGTGACGGCGCCGCTCCGGCGCCCCGATCGGGCGCCCGCTGGCTGCTAGCATCGGATCGTGCGACGCATCCCCCTGCCGGCGGTCATCACGGATGTGTTCGACGACCGCGTGGCCAGGCAGGGCCTGTCCATCGGCGCACTCGCGCTGGTCGCCGCGGCCCTGGACCCGAAGATCTGGGGACCCTCGCTCCCCACGATGCAGGCCGCGATCCGCGAGCGTCCGAACATCGAGATCCTCGTCCTGCTCGGAGCGGTCGGCGGAGCCGCCCTGCTCTTGCTCGGCGGAGCGATCGGCGACTCGGTCCGGGCCCGACCGATCATCCTGGGTGGCCTGGTCGTCGAGTTGCTCGCGAGTGCCTCCGGGCTGATCGCGACCGAGGGCGGACTGTTCGTGGCGACCCGCTTCCTCGGGCACGCCGCGGCCGCATTCGTCATCCCTGTCTCGCTTGCGCTGGTCGCGACGAGTTACCGCGGGATCACGAGGGCGACGGCGATCGGCCTGGCCTACGGTGCCTACGGGGCGGCCGGAGCCGCCGCCCCGATCCTGTTGCAGATCGCGCCTGGGCTGCGCGCTCCCGCGTTCATCGCCGCCATCGCCGCGTGCGCCATCGCGATCTGGTACGCCCGGACGCGCATCTCGGACCTGCCCCGACCCAGCACGCCCGAGCGTCCGTACGTGGTGGGAACGGCGGTCTGGGCGTTCGGGATCATCACGTTGACGATCGGCGTCACGTGGATCGGCGGCGGGCTGGACAACCCCGTTCGGTGGGCCCTCATCGTCGGTGGCATCGCCGTCCTGGGCCTGGCCCTCGTCCACGACCGGCGCCGGAGCCGGACACCGTCAGGTCCCGTCAAGATCGAACGCCGCCCGGTGGCGATCGCCGTGTTCGTGGGGATCGTGATCGCCATCTCGCAGACGGCGCCGATGCTCCAGTTACCGCTCTACTTCCACCTCGTCCAGGGGTATGGGCCGGTCCTGTCCATGGTGGCCGTCGGGCCGCTGTTCGCCGCCCTGGTCGTCGCCGGGCCGGTGGCCGGCGTCCTGTTGACACGCTACTCACCACGGACCCTCGTCGGGGCCGGCGTCCTGGCCATCGGCCTCGCGGACCTGCTCCTCTGGTTCGTCTCTGCGCCGTCCGCCGGCTATCTCGCGTTCGTCGTCCCGTGCCTGCTCATCGGTGCGGGCTTCGTGATCGCCACGACGGTCCGGACGGCGATCATCTTCGCGAGCGTGCCGCGGGGATTGCCCGCCACGGCGGCGGCGCTCAACGAATCGTCGCTCGCGGCGGGCACACGTGTCGGGATCGTGATGGTCACCGCCATCGTCGCCCAGGTGGCTCTCGCGACATTCACCGCCTCGGTCGCCGGCCTGCCCGCCGATGAGGCCGAACGGGCGATCGCCGACTTCCAGGCCGTCCTCACCGCTGTCGGGACACCGTCCTTCGCCGCTGTCACCTCGGCCGTCGGTGCCGTTGATGTGCAGCCCTACGTGGATGCGTACGTTGCCGGCGTCCGGGCCGCGTTCGGACTTGGCGGGGTGGTCGCGATCGTCGGCGGGATCGTCGCCTGGGTCGGCCTGGGGCGACAGGACCCGCTGTCCACGGTCTGGGAACACCGCGACGAGCGCGAGGCCGCCCGCGGCTGATGGTCAGGCGATGGTGAGGATCCGCCTCGGGTTCTCGATCGTCAGTCGGTCGATGTCCTCATCGCTGACGCCCGCGGCCCGGAGGCGAGGCAGGAAGACCTCCTGGAGGTAGACGTAGCCGTTGCCCTCGTAGCGCTTGAGCTGCGAGTCGTGGCAGACGTCCTGGCTCAGGAGGATCCGATCCGCATGGCCTCGCGACAGGAGCTCGAGCAGGAGCTCCACGACGCGGCCCTCGCCGTGGCGCTCGACCGCGCTGAAGCTCATCCCGAGGAAGTCGAACTCCACGTTGGCGCCCCGCCGGATGATCTCGAGGTAGTGGTCGAGGTTCGGGTAGGAATCGGCGTGACCGATGACGACGCGGGACGGGTCCGCACCCTCCTCCTGGAAGAGCCGGAGCTGGGCGAGGCCGACCGGCGACAGGACCGCGTGGGTGGTGATGGCGAGGCCGGTCCGGGCGGATGCCCGAGCCACGGCCCGGTGGACACGCTCCTCCGCCGGCGAGATCCACGGCTTGTCCGTCCCGATCTCGCCGATGATGCCGGGCCGGATCCCGGTCTCCCCTACCCCGACCGTCGCCTCCCGGACGAGTTCGTCGGCCAGGTCGTCCACCGAGCGTCGTTCGATGCGAGCCTCGGCCGGGTAGTAGGCCGTCCGATACCAGCCGGCTCCCATCACGATGTGCAGCTTCGAGGCCGTCGCGAGACCGCGCAGCCACTCGGGGTCGCGCTGCATCCCGGCCGGCGTCACGTCCACGAGGGCGCTGCCGCCGGCCGCCCGGTAGCGCTCCAGCTCGTCGAGGATCACCGGCTCGTCGCGGGTCAGTTGCCAGTAGTCCCAGCGCGCGGGGATGTGCCACAGGGCGATCTGGGTGTGCTCGTGCGGCAGGGTGAACCCGAGCGACTCGGGCGGGACGGGGCCGAGGACGGTCTGGACGTGGGCCATGCCCACGATGCTACGCCGTCCGAACGATCTCGCGAGCGGGTGGGCGGTCCACGGAGGCCGCCGCCAGCAACAGCTCCAGGAACGCACCGGCTCGTCGCTCCAGGTCGGCCGGCCGGTAGGCCTCGCCGGCCTCGACCCGCTGCAGCAGCAACCCGTCCATGAGGGCGAGGAACCCGCGACTGACCGCGTCCACGTCCATCCAGGCCGGCAGTTCGCCCGTCGCCACGCCCTGGTGGAGCAGCATCTGGGCGGCTCCGACGAGGCGCTCGCGTCGGCGAGCGAGCATGTCGCGCACGCCCGGCTCGCGGTCGGCCTCGGCCCAGGCCTGGAGGAGGGACACCTGACCGGGCGCATCCGCGTACTGGTCGATGGTCTCGACGTACAGGGCGATGGCGATCCGCAGGCGTTCGGCCGTGCTGGTGGCGGGCGCGAGCCGGATGGCCAACTCCTCGAGGCCCTGCGTGGCGATGAGGTCGCAACTCTGGCGGAACAACTCGTCCTTGCCCGAGAAGTAGGTGTAGATGGCGCCGACCGACAGGCCGCTCTCGCGAACGACGTCCGCGATCGTGGCGCCCTGGTACCCCTTCGTGCCGAAGACACGCGTGGCCGCGACGACGATCCGTTCGCGGACCTCCGCTTCATGGGCCTGGCTGACTCGAGGCACGGTGACTCCAAAACGAATGGTTGCTCCCCAGACTCTAGCGGACTCTCATGCCTGTGGCAACTCATGGAGTTGACAAACCGAATGACCATTCTCTATGGTTCCGGTGTCACCCATCGTCCATGAGGCCGCCTGCATGTTCAGCCGCTGGGGAGCGTTCGTCTACCGCTTCCGCCGTCCCGTCGCCATCTTCGCGGTCGTCCTGGCCGTGGCCTCGTCCGTCCTGGCCGCCCAGGCCTCCAGCGCCCTCAGTTCCGGCGGCTGGCTGGACGCGGATTCCGAATCGGCCGAGGTGGCGGCCCGGCTGGACGAGGACTTCGGGTCCGGCAAGGGCAGCATGATCGCGCTGTTCCGTTCCTCGACGCCGGGCGCCGACGCGATGTCCGCGGAGTTCCAGGGCGCCATCGCCGCGACGACCGCCGGTCTCGCCGACAACCCGGATGTCTCCGGCGTCATCGGCTATGCCGAGACCGGCGACCTGCGCTTCATCAGCACCGCCGGCGATGCGGCGTATGTCGTCATCGAACTGACGATCACGGACGAGGCGTCGGTGGATGCGGTCGACGCGATCCGCGAGGACATGACGGCGCCGGCCGGCTTCAGCTACCAGCTCACCGGCTTCGGTCCGATCACGAAGGACGGCGCGGAGCAGTCCGAGCGAGACCTCCAGAAGGCGGAGCTGGTCTCCCTCCCGATCGCCGCGGTGATCCTCGTGCTGGTCTTCGCCTCGATCGTCGCGGCCGGGATGCCGCTGCTCGTGGCGGGCCTGGCCATCCCGTCCACGATGGCGCTCATCTTCATCGTCGCGCAGCAGGTCGAGATGAGCATCTACGTGCTCAATATCGCGACGATGCTGGGCCTCGCGCTGGCCATCGACTACTCCCTGTTCATCGTCAGTCGCTACCGCGAGGAACTCCGTCGAGGGCGGACCGTGGGCGAATCCGTCGAGCGGGCCATCGCCACCTCCGGCAAGGCCGTGATGTTCAGCGGGGTCGCGGTCGCGATCGGCCTGTCCGGGCTGCTCCTGTTCGAGGCGCCGGCCATCCGCTCCATCGGGATCGCCGGCGCCCTCGTCGTCCTCAGCTCCGTCTTCTTCGCCCTGACCTTCCTGCCGGCCGTGCTGGGGATGCTCGGCCCGCGGGTCAATGCCCTGTCGCTGGCCGGGATCTCGCGCCGGTTCCGACCGGTGGCCGATCGCCCGGACGCCACGCGGACGTCACGCTGGGAGCACGTCGCCATGTGGGTCATGCGACACCCGATCAAGGTCATGATCCCGACCGTCGCCGTCCTGCTGATCGCGGGGATCCCGTTCGGCCACATGGTCCAGGGCGTCCCGGGCGCGGAGGTCTACCCGCCCGGCGTCGAGAGCCGCGACGCGTACGTCGCGCTCCAGACCGAGTTCGCCCCGGGCGAGACGACCCCGATCGTCATCCTGGCCGACGTCGAGGGCTCACCCACCGACGTCTCGACCATCGAGGCCATCCACGCCTACAGCGCCCAGCTGATCGCGATCGACGGCATCGACCGGGTCGAGGGCCCGTTCGCGATCTCCGACCCGGCCACGGGGCTGCCGCTCTCCCCGGAAGAGGTCGCCGCCGTCTACGCCCTGCCCGACGGCCAGCGGCCGCCCGGCATCGACGCGCTGGTCGCCCAGTACATCCGCGGGAACACGATCCAGCTGGCGGCCATCAGCCCGCTCTCACCGTCCACGCCGCAGGCGACCGACCTCATCCCGGTCGTTCGGGCCGTCGATCCAGGTGCCGGCATCACGACCCAGGTCGGCGGTGCGGCCGCGAGCGGCTACGACTTCCTCGTCTCGCAGGCGGAGCGGGCGCCATACGCGGTGGGCCTGACCCTCCTGGCCAGCGGCTTCATCCTGTTCCTGCTGTTCGGGTCGCTGATCCTCCCGCTGAAGGCCGTGATCATGACCCTCCTGTCGATCACCGCCAGCTTCGGGGCGCTCGTCTGGATCTTCCAGGACGGCAACCTCTCCAACCTGCTGGACTTCGAGCCGCTCGGGTACACGATCGCCGGGAACCCGATCATCATGTTCAGCGTGATCTTCGGGCTGTCGATGGACTACGAAGTCCTCCTGCTGTCGCGGATCCAGGAAGCCTACCGGCGGACCGGCGACAACACGATGTCGGTGGCCGAGGGCCTGGCGCGAACCGCCGGCGTCATCACCGGTGCCGCCCTGATCATGGTCAGCGTGTTCGCGGCGTTCGCGCTCGCCGAGGTCGTGACGATCAAGAGCATCGGCGTCGGGATGGCCATCGCGGTCGCGGTGGACGCCACGATCATCCGCGTGCTCCTGGTGCCGGCGACGATGCGCCTCATGGGCCGGTGGAACTGGTGGGCACCGGGGATCCTCGGCCGGTTCGTGGATCGGCTCGGGTTCAGCCACGTCGAAGACGAGGACCAACGGCCGACCGAACCGGTGCCGGTCGCCTGAGCGGCCCACGAGCCGTATCATCCGGGCCATGAGTGACGCGCCCGATCCCATCACCAACCTGGGTCCCGACAGTGGCGGGCGCTCACCAGGACAGGGCTCCGTGAAGTACTACACGTGGGAGTGGGGTCCGGACGAGTCGCGTCGGCCCGGGCTGCCCTGGATCGCGATCTTCCTGGTCGTGTTCGGGGTCCTGCTGCTCATCCAGCAGGCGTACCCGGAGGCGCGGACCGCCGGCTCCGCCTTCGTCCTCGCGGTGGGCCTGGCCTTCCTGATCAAGTGGGCGATCGATCGGGGGACGGGCTCGCTCTACGCGGGCGCGATCATCACGGCGCTGGCGGCCCCGGGCGTCCTGAACGCGGCCGGTGTCGACGTGGATGGGCTCGGGACGTTCTGCTTCGGGGTCGCATTCCTGTTCATCGCAGCCGTCCGCGCGTTCAGCGGCGGTGGCTGGGGCTGGCAGCTCTGGTTCGGTGGCCTGCTGGCCCTGATCGGTGGCGTCAACATGGCCAGCCCGGACGTCGGCGGGCTCATCCTGCCGGTGCTGATCATCGGCCTAGGCGCGGCGCTCCTGATCGGGAGCCTCAGCCGTCGGGGCTGACGACCAGGACCGGGAGGGCCACAGCTCGTGAGGGACCCCAGGCCACGGCGTCCGTGGCGTGCGGCCGGACCGCAATCGGTCACGTTCGTCGAACTCTTCTTCGACCTCGTGTTCGTCTTCGCCGTCACCCAGATCACGGCGTTCACGGCCCACCACCTGACGCCCGACGGTGTCCTGCAGGCCATCCTGCTGTTCTGGCTCATCTGGTGGGCCTGGACCCAGTTCACCTGGACCCTCAATCCAGCGGACACGACACATCGAGCCGTGCGGATCACGACCCTCGTGGCGACCGCGACCGCCTTCGTCATGGCGACGGCCGTCCCGGGGGCCTTCGGGGACGACGGCTTGTGGTTCGCGATCCCCTATGTCGTCGTGCGCGTGCTTGGCCTCGGGCTCCAGGTCCGGGTCGACTCGGAGATCGCAGGCAGTGATCACTCCGGGCTTCGCCGCTGGGTGGCCCTCTCGTCGATCGGCCTGGTCCTGGTCCTGGTCGGGGCCTTCGCCGACCCCGGGATCCGACCCTTCGTGTGGGGCCTCGCGATCGTGGCCGACCTCGTCGCCGCGGCCCGGGCCGGCAGTCGCGAGTCATGGGACCTGGACCCGGCGCACCTCGCCGAACGCCACGGGCTGATCGTCATCATCGCCCTCGGCGAGTCGGTCATCGTGGCGGGGGCCGGGGTCATCGGAGAGCCGCGCTCCATCGAGCTCATCGCGGCGGTCGGTGGCGCGCTGGTGGTGGCGTGCCTCCTGTGGTGGACGTACTTCGGCTGGCTGAAGGACGCGCTCGAACACGCCTTCGCCGCGGCCGATCCACGCCGCTACGGGACGCTCGCACGCGATGTCTACAGCCTCACCCACTTCCCGCTGATCGGCGGCATCATCGGCTTCGCGGCGGCCGTCGAAGAGATCGTGGCGCACCCGGCGGACGTCGCGCCGCCGTCCGTCGTGGCGGCCCTGGGTGTCGGCATCGTCCTGTTCATCGGCTCGTCGGCCCTTGCCTATCGACGCGTCACCGGCCAGCTCCTGCCGGCTCGCATCGCGGCGTCCGGGCTGGTGGTCATCGCGTTGGCCGGTGCCGGAGCCCTGACGTCGCTGCCGGCCTGGCTGTTCGCGGCCGTCGCGGTCGTCCTGACCGGGCTGATCGTCAAGGAAGAGTGGTCGCTCCCGCTGACAGCGTGACCGCGGCGGGAATGACCTCCGCGAGGACCTCCACGATCCGACCCAGTTCGTCGTCCGTGATGATGAACGGGGGACCCAGCAGGATCGTGTCGCCGTTCGTGCCGTCCGCATTGCCCGTGCCCGAATAGACGAGGACGCCACGCTCGCGGGCCCCGCCGACGACGGCCTCGGTCACCTTCGCCGCGCGTGGGAACGGGGCTCGTGTCTCCCGGTCGGCGACGAGCTCCAGCCCGACCAGCAGGCCACGGCCGCGGATCTCGCCGACGTTCGGATGGTCGCCAAGGGCGTCGGCCAGCATCGAACGGAGTCGGTCACCCCTGGTCGCGCTGGCGGCCACGAGATCCTCCGCCTCCAGGATGCGCAACACCTCGTTCGCCACGGCGCCCGCGACCGGACCGTGCGAGTACGTGAAGCCGTGGACGAAGCCCGGCCCACCGACGACGACGTCGTGCACCGGGCCGGAGACGGCGGCGAACCCGAACGGCCAGTAGCCGGACGTCGCACCCTTGGCCGCCACGAGGATGTCCGGCCGCACGCCCCAGTGATCCACCCCGAACCAGCGACCCGTCCGCCCGAAGCCGGTCATGACCTCGTCGGCGATGAGCAGGACGCCGTGGCGGTAGCAGACCTCGGCGATCTTCGGCCAGTACGCATCGGGTGGGACGGCGGCGGCGAGCGTGGCGCCCACGATGGGTTCCGCGACGAACGCGGCGACCGTGCCAGGTCCGGCTGCGGCGATCGCGGCATCCAGTTCCGCGGCGAGATCGTCGGCGCTGGCGAGCGCGTTGGCTCCCGGGTCTTCCGCGCGATACGGGTAGGCGGCGGACAGGTGGCGGAACCGACCCAGCCAGCCCTCGTACGGGCGGCGCAGTGGCTTGCGGCCGGACAGGTCCAGCGCCCCCAGCGTGTTGCCGTGATAGCTCCCCCACCGGGCGAAGACGATCCAGCGGTCCGGCTCCCCGCGCGCGATGTGGTAGGCGCGGGCCAGCTTGAGGGCGGTCTCCACGGCCTCCGAGCCGCCACTCACCGGGTAGATGGCCGGGTCGTCCATCGGCAGGTGGCGACCGACGGCCGCGGCGTACGCCTCGAGCGGCTCGTTCGTGAACGCGCTGCCGTGGGCGTAGGCGATGCGACCGGCCTGCTCCGCCATCGCCGCCGCGATCTCCCGCCGTCCGTGACCGACGTTGACGACGATCGCGCCACCCGCCGCGTCGAGGTAGGCGCGGCCCGTGGCGTCCCAGATCGTCGAGCCCTGGGCGCGGATGGCGACCGGAGGATCGGCCATGGCCGAGCGGCGGAAGACGCGTCCGGTGCTCATGTCCGCATCGTACAGGGCGGGGCGACGGCGGCGTCTCTCAGGCGCTTCTCAGGGAACCGTGCGATTCTGCCCACGATGGGATCGAGCGATCCTGGCCCAGCGGAGACCACCATGACCCGATCCCGTTCCGTCGTCGTCGCCCTCGTCGTCCTCGTCGCGATCGGCGTCGGTGGCTACCTCGTGTACGACCAGGTCCTGCGCGGCGACTCCGCGCC
>CAZOHT010000003.1:47394-85541 GCA_964579825.1 uncultured Anaerolineaceae bacterium | reverse complement strand
TCGGCGTCGGTGGCTACCTCGTGTACGACCAGGTCCTGCGCGGCGACTCCGCGCCGGCACTCGCGCTGCCGTCGAGTGCGCCAGGTGCCTCCGCGACCGCGACCGCCGAGGCCGGTACGTCGACGGATCCCAACGTCAGCGACGCCCCGACGGCCACGTTCGATGGCGACGTCGCCGGCACGTGGTCCGTCACGACGGGCAGCCAGGCCGGCTATCGCGTCCGCGAGCAGCTGGCCAGCCTCCCGGCCGAGAGTGACGCCATCGGCCGCACGGACCAGGTGAGCGGCACGATCACCGTGACCTCGGACGGTGCGACAACGACCGTCACCGAGGCCTCGCTGACCGTCGACACCACCTCGATCACCTCGGACGAGGACCGCCGCGACAACCGCATGCGCAGTGAAGGCCTCCAGACCGACGAGTTCCCGACCGCCACGTTCACGCTCACCCAGCCGGTCGACGTCCCGGCGGCCGCGCTCGAAGGCACCGCCTCGGACATTACCCTCGTCGGCGACCTGACCCTGCATGGCGTCACGAAGTCGGTCGAGATCCCGGCGCAGACGCAGCTCGTGGACGGTCAGATCCAGGTGGCCGGCTCGCTGACGTTCCCGTTGGCCGACTTCGACATCGTGGCGCCGAACATCGGCGGGTTCATCGTCTCGATCGCCGACGAGGGCGCACTCGAGTTCGTGGTCATCCTGACCAAGGGCTGACCGTCCCGGCACCGGGCCGGGCAAGCCAAGCCTCAGCCGCTGGGCGGCATCCCGCCCGGGCGTCGGTTCGCCACGAACGCGGCCGCCTGGGCCCGGCGCTCGAGGTTCAGCTTGGCGAGGATGCTGCTCACGTAGTTCTTGACGGTCTTGTCCGACAGGAAGACCTCGGCGGCGATCTCCTTGTTCGTCTTGCCTTCGGCGACGAGCAGGAGGATCTTCTGTTCCTGCGGAGTCAGCGCAGCGAGTTCGTCCGTGTAGGTCCCGCTGGCGATGCGCCGGATCCGCTCGAGGACCTTCTCGGTGACCGCCGGATCCAGCAACGACTCGCCGCGGCCTACCGCCTCGAGCGCGGCGACCAGGTCCCGAGCCCGGATCTGCTTGAGGAGATAGCCGGAGGCGCCGGCCACGATGGCCGACAGGACGGCTTCCTCGTCCGGGTATGAGGTCAGCATGACGACCTTCGTCTCAGGCATCTCGGCGCGGATCTCCCGGCAGGCCTCGATCCCCGAGCCATCCGGCAATCGGACATCCATCACGGCGATGTCCGGGTGGTGCCGCTCCGCCTGCTCGATCGCCTCGGCGACGGTCCCCGCCTCGGCCACGACCGCGAAGCCCTCGCGGCGGTCCAGGAGGGCGACGAGCCCCTGGCGGACGATCTCGTGGTCGTCGACGATCAGGAGCCGGAGGAGTCGGGCCGGACCGTCCGTCTTGGTGTGGGTGGGATCCTGGCCGGTCACGACACTCCCCCACCGATCGGGACGTACGCCGTGACGCGGGTTCCCCCGCCATCCCGGCCGGACACCTCGAGGGTGCCACCGAGCATCGCCGCTCGTTCGCGCATGTTGGTCAGGCCCAGATGGTCCGGTCCGAAGGTCCCCATGGGATCGAAGCCTACCCCGTCGTCCTCGATCGTGAGAAGCACCCCTGCATCGTCGGCGACCAGGGTCACGCGCGCCACGGTCGCCGCCGAGTGTCGGGTCACGTTACTCAGGGCCTCGTGGGCGATGCCCAGGAGCTGGCCCGACTGCTCGTCGTCCAGTCGCGCGGACGCGTCGAGGTCGACATCGGTCTCGACCGACACCACGGAGGCGAGTCGGGCCTCATCCGCCAGGCGCTCCAGGCCCTCGGCCAGGCCGGTCAGCGCGAGCAGGCCCGGGCGCAGCCCCAGGATGAAGTGGCGGATGTCGCTGATCGTCGACTGGAGCGAGTCGATCGCGCGGTCCACCCGGACGGCGACGGCATCCGCGTCCTCGCGGGCGATCTCGCCGACGTCCTCGAGCGACAGGCTCACGGCGTACAGGCTCTGGATGATCCCATCGTGCAGGTCGCGTCCGATCCGCTCGCGCTCTTCGACGACCGCCAGGGCGGCGATCCGCTCGTGCAGGCGTGCGTTCTGCATCGCGATGGCGGCATGCCGAGCGAAGAGTTCCACGAGTCGCTGGTCGTGGCTGTCGAACTGCGCCCCGCCACGCTTGTCGGTCATGTACAGATCGCCGACCGGATGGCCGTCACGGGTGATCGGGACGCCGAGGAACGTCTTCATGGGCGGGTGGTACGGCGGGAACCCGAACGACGCCGGGTGAGCTCCGATGTCGGGGGTCCGGACGGACTGGCCCTCGTGGATGATCAGTCCGAGCAGGCCGTGCCCGCGCGGCAAGGGGCCGATCTTCGCGCGATCTTCCGCGCTCAGGCCGGAGGTGATGAACCGCTCGATCTCGCCGCTCGGTGTGGCGATCCCAAGGGCGGCGTACTCCGCGTCCACGAGGTCGCGGACCCGATCCACGATGAGCTGGAGCGTCGCCTCGAGGTCCTTGACCTCGGCGATGGCGCGGGTCGCGGCATCGAGGGCTTCGAGCGCGTCGGCCGCGAGCGTCGGGTCGGGGGCGGGGCGGTCGTGGGGCACCGCCAGAGCCTAGCGCCTCACCAGGACCACCGCACCATCTGGGGACAGTCGGCCCGGTCCCAGTGGGCCGTCGGTCACTTCCGGTCGGCGAGTCACCGGCCGACCATTCGATGATGGACCGTCCATCCACCATCCTCCTGGCCACGGACCTGAGCGCGAGTGCCGGACCCGCTACCGAGGAGGCCCTCCGGTTGGCCCGCCGTCTCGGGGCCGGCCTGCTGGTCATGACGGCCATCGACGCCGGGTCGATGCGCCTGCCGAACGGCCGCTACCGCCGACGGGTCGACCAGGAACGCGAACTTCGCGAATCCGCGGCCCGGGTGGTCCTCGAGCGTGGGCGCGCCGCCGGGGTGACCGTCAGCCTGCTGGTCTGGGAGGGCGATCCGGGCGAGTCGATCGTGGAGGTCGCCCGGTCCGAGGGTCCCGAGATGGTCATCGTCGGCAGCCGGGCGCGCGGGGTCATGGGTCGACTCGGGATCGGTAGCGTTTCCGATCATGTCGTGCGGCACGCCCCATGCCCGGTGCTGGTCGTGCGCTCGGATACGCCGGTGCCGGCGGAACCGCTGTCCTAGGCGACCGTTGCCCCCAGCGCGGCCACGACATCGCCAGCCAGGTGCTCGCCGGTCATGCCGGCCATCGTCGCCAGGGCTTGCTCGCGTGGCATCGCCGTCCGATAGGGCCGATCTGCGGTGAGTGCCTCGTAGACGTCGGCGACCGCGATGATCCGCGCGCCGATGGCCAGGTTCGGGGCGGTGAGACCGCGGAAGTAGCCCCGCCCGTCCAGTCGTTCATGGTGGCAGGCGGCCAGTTCGGCGACGGCCGCGAACGTCGGGATCGGCGCCAGGATGCGGAGCGTCAGTTCAGGATGACGGCGGATCGTCTCCATCTCGCGCTCATCGAGCCGGCCGGGCTTGTCCAGGATGGTGTTGGGGACGCCAAGCTTGCCGAGGTCGTGGAGCAGGGCCGCACGTCGCACGTCGATGACCGCATCGATCGGCAGCCCGAGTCGGACGGCGAGACCCTCCGCGACCTCGGCGGCGCGGAGCGAGTGGGAGCCGGTGAACGGGCTCTTCGCATCCACGATGTCGGCGAAGGCGGAGGCGATGCGATCGATGTCGTCGTCGTCCGATGTCGAGACCAGCCGAGGCGGCTCCAGGGCCATCGTGCGGCCGATCAGATCCGGCGCGTCGAGCTCGTCGAGGAGGCCGCGCGTGCACGCGTCGAGGAGCGCATCCGTGATGTCGGGGTCGTACCAGGTCCTCCGACGGGCGGCCAGGACCTCGAGGCCGCGCGCACGACCCTGGAGGCTGACGAAGATGTCCAGGCCCTGGCAGGCGGCCAGGATGCGGGCCAGCGGGTGGATGGCGTCCGCACGCAGGCCGCGTGGCTTGCCGCCGCCGTCCCAGTGCTCGTGCAGATCCATGATCGCGTCGGACACCGGCGCCGCGAAGCCGGCCTTGCGGGCGATGGCGGCGCCACGCTCGCAGCGGAGTTGCTCCACCTCGCGTGACTCACGCCGGCCGTGCAGGCCGATGGCGATCAGTCGTCGTAGTCGTTGTGGCAGCGGCTCGGTGGACGGGAGCGACCGCATCGTCATGGCGGCGTAGGCGAGCATCGAGCGCTCGGTGGTGGACTGGCGGGCCTTCAACGCGATGTCGTCCGTGCCGAAGATCCGGGTGACCGCGGCGGCGTTCGAGGAACAGCCGGCGTCCTTGAGGAAGGCCGCGATGAACAGGTTGGCCGCGTCAGCCTGCGGCAGTCGCAGCGCGTCTGCGAGGCGCATCGCCAGATGGCAGGTCCGCAGGGCGTGTCCCGGGAGCTGGCCCTCGGTCAGGTCCAGCGCCGTGGACAGGGCCGCCAGGAGGCGTCCCGTGCGGATCGCCTCGCGGTCCAGGACGCGCAGGTTGGCCCGGCGCTCCTCGGCCAGGGCCGCGGTGAGTGGCGACGCGATCGTGGTGCCGTCGACGTAGCGGATGACCAGGCGTTCGGGATCGAGCCTGGCGGCGGACGAGTCCATCGGGCGCATCGTGCGGGTCGCGACGCCCCGGAGACCCGGCCCCGGTGGTCTTGGTCGTGCCCGGCAGTGGTCCGGGTCTGGCTCGATCAGTCGTTGACGGCCATGGCCCTAGCGGATGCGGGCACGCCCCGTACGACTACCGCTGCGCTGCCTGTCGCGTGTCCATCGAGGTCGTTCGCGCTCGCCAGGACCTCCCCTGCGCCTGCCAGCGCGCCCGAGCCGGCCGTTCGTGGCGGGAACCAGCACGATCGACGGCCGCGCTCGACGGCCGCCCTACTTCGTGTAGACGCCGCCCGGGTCGAGTTCCTCGCGGATGAGGCGAAGCTCCTCGGCGGTCGGCGGTGCTGTGGCGGCGAGGTCCGGGGCGATCTTCACGTCCCAGCCGATCGACTCGCGGACGGCGTCCACCGTGGCACCCGGATGGAGCGAATCGAGGCGCATCTCGCCGGCCTCGTCGAAGTGGTAGATGCCGAGGTCCGTGACGACCACCGTGGGGCCGCGGCCCAGCCAGCCGCCCTCGCGCCGGATCCGCTCGGCCTGTTCGGCGCCGCCGAGGTTGCCGGGGCTGGTCCGGAAATCGATCGTCTCCACGAAGCTGCGGGCGCTCTGGCGCATGATCACGAAGACCTCGCGCGCATTGATCGCGATCTCGCACGCGCCGCCGGACCCCGGCAGCCGGGTCTTGGGGTGCTCGTAGTCGCCGATGACCGTGGTGTTGATGTTGCCGAAGCGGTCGATCTGGGCGGCGCCCAGGAAGCCGACATCGATGAGCCCGCGCTGGAGGTAGTACCCGAACAGCTCCAGCATGCTCACGACGGCCGTGGAACCGGTCACGATGGTGGGGTCGCCGATGCTCAGCGGGAGTCGTGCGGGACGTGCCCCGAAGACGCCGGCCTCGTAGACCAGTTCCAGGTCCGGCGCGACGGTCCGCTTCGCGAGATTCACCGCGATGTTGGGGAGTCCGACGCCAACGAAGCAGACGCGCTGCTCGGCCAGGGCCCGGGCCGCGGCCACGATCATCATCTCGGACTTGCTGAAGGCGACCGGATCGCTCATCGGTACGACCCGTAGTCCACGGAGCCGGACGGGGCCGCGCCGGGTTTCAGCGACGCGATCCGCTCCGCGCCGAGCTTGTCCAGGTACTCCGCCCGACCGACCACGCCGTGGACCCACTCGCGCAGCCAGGCCTGCGTCGCCGCCTCATCGCGGCTGATCGGATCCCAGTCCAGGTAGAAGCGATTGTCGCGGTCGTAGTAGCCCTGGGCGTAGGAGGGATGCGCGCCCCACGGCTCCACGACCACCGCATCCACGATGAGGCCCGGGATGATCGTCCGGTTGGGGTCCGCGCGGATGACGGCCTCGTCGACCAACTCCTCCACGACCACGATGACCCGGTCCGCGGCGAACGCGGCCTCCTTCTGGCAGCCGGCCAGTCCCCAGACCTGGGTATCGCCGGCGGCCGAGGCGCGCTGCGCGTGCACGATCGTGACGTCCGGTCTGAGCGGCGGCACGGCATAGACGGTGCCATCGCCATACGGCGATTCGATCGGGCGGATGCGCGGGTTCGCGACCGGGAGGTCCGTCTCGAAGTAACTCCGCAGCGGGAAGAACGGCAGGTTCATCGCACCCGCCGTATATCGCCCGACCATGCCGAAGTGGCTGTACTCCTCGACCGCCAGCGGCTGCTCCGGGATGTCACCTTCGATCCGGCGGCGGATCGCCCCGAGACCGCCGACGCCCGGATTGCCGAGCCAGCTGAACACGAGCTTGCTGGCCACGCCCGCGGCGATCATCTGGTCGTAGATCAGGTCCGGCGTGAGCCGGGCGAGGGTCAGGTCACGCCGGCCCTGCCGGATGATCTCGTGACCGGCCGCGAACGAGATGAGATGGGTGAAGCCCTCGATCGCGACGCAGTCCCCGTCCCGGACGAGGTCGGCGATCGCGTCGCGCATGGTCGCGACCTTGGACGTGCTCACGTCTCGATTATCACGCACCTAGGCGCCGGGAACGCCTTGCGGACCGCACCGTGGTTGGCTACGGTTCGCCTCGCAAGGGCCGAGCCCGAGCCTCGGTCCGACACGCCGAGCTAGGAGGTCCATCGGATGGCGTCGTCTGCGCGGACCGCGAGCGGGTGGCCGCCTCTCGTGCGGTCGCTCCTGTACGTGGCGATGGCCCTGTTCCTGATCACGGTGGTGATCGGCATCCTCAACGGTCTGGACGTGTATGAGTTCGACCGGAACCAGCTCCTGACCCACGTCCATTCGGGAACCCTCGGCTGGGTGACGCTGTCGCTCGTCGCCGCGTCGTTCTGGTTGTTCCGGAGCGGGGATCGTCGGCTGGCCGGAGCGATGGCCATCCTCGTCGCCGCCTACGTCGTGGCGTTCTACTCGGGCAACCTGTGGTTCCGGGCGACCACGGGCGTCGCCCTCTTCGTGGCGATCGCCTGGCTCCTCGTCTGGGCGTGGCGTGGGTACGCCGCCCTTGGATCCCTGCCGGCACTGGCGGTCGCGCTCGGCTTCACGACGTTCGCGTACGGCGCGGTGATCGGGGTCCTGCTCCAGGTCCAGATGGCGAGCGGGACCTCGCTCTTTCCGGGCGGTGGAGACGTCATCGGCGCGCATGCCGGGACGATGGTCTTCAGCTACCTCGTCCTGGTCGCCATGGGCATCATC
Organism: uncultured Anaerolineaceae bacterium; assembly: GCA_964579825.1. GTDB lineage: Bacteria > Chloroflexota > Limnocylindria > Limnocylindrales > CSP1-4 > SPCO01. Next base: position 78,236 of record CAZOHT010000003.1, on the reverse strand, counting down.
GAATGGCGCGTCCGCGGCACGACCGGACGGCCGGTCGCAGGGCTCGTCCAGATGGCCGCCCTGTTCGGTGGAGGGCTCCTGCTGGCGGTCGTCCAGTTGTTCTTGCCCGACCAGGTCCAGGCCATCGGCGGGATCTACCTCCTGGTCGAGCTGATCGCGATCGTCCTGTTCGCCGTTCGGGTGCTGCCGACGGCCGTCCGCGTGGACTGGATCGGCGCCTCGCCGGCGCGCCATCTCGCGACCTCGGCCCTGTTCGTGATCGTCGCGATGGTCATCTACCTGTATCTCGTCGTGTCGTTCCTCGGGGACCCCACCGCCGACTTCGAGGCGTTCATCCCGATCCTGGTCGCCAGCGACCACTCGACCTTCGTCGGCGTCATCACCAACCTCGTGTTCGCCCTCGCCCTTGCGCTCGCGGCGGACCGCCGGGCGATCTGGCCATGGGCGGATCAGGTCGTGTACTGGCTGATGAACGTCGGGCTCGTGGTCTTCGCCGTCGGACTTGCGCTGGAGGTGGCCGAGGTGAAGCGGATCGGGGCGCCCGTCATGGGCATCGGCATCCTGCTCGGCCTGGCCGTCATCACGATGCGGCTGCGCCAGTCGGACCTCAGCGCCGCCGAGGGTTAGCGGCAGCCCATCGCTCGTCGCGACGGCACGTGTCCCCTTGACCGATGTCCACGCTCGCGGCGACCAGGTGGTGCTGGCCGCGATGAGGCTGGCTGATCTAAGTCGCCGCACCCGAGCGTGATCGAGCACGCAGACGGCGGCTCTCATCGCGCTCCGAGCGTGGGCGACGCGAGTTCGATCAGTCAGGTTGATCGGGCCGCGAGAAGGTGGGGCCCCGGGATGATCCGGCCGTGGGACGATCGGCCGTGGGAAGGTCGGGCCGTGGCAAGGTCGGGGCGTGGGACGGTCGACGGCAACGCCTCGCGGGGATCGCCGCCGAGGATCAGCCGGCCGCTTCGACCTCGTGGAGTGCACCGGCCTGGGCGACCTCCTCGAGGACCTCCGCACCGTGGCCGGCGACGACCGCGACCGCCTCGGCGAAGATCCCCAGCGCCGTGGCCATCTCGGCTTCGGTGACGGTCAGGGCGGGCGACATCCGGACGCTGCTCCGGCCGCATTCGAGGACGAGGAGGCCGCGCTCGAAGCAGGCCCACTGGACCTCCTCGGCATGCTCGCCGGTATCGAACTCGACGCCCAGCATCAGGCCCTTGCCGCGCACGTCCCGAACGAGACCCGGATGCCGCGTCACGAGCGGCTCGAGGCCGGCGAAGGCCTGGGCCCCGCGGGCGGCCGCGTTCTCGATGAGGCCGCCCTCGAGGAGGTCGATCGTGGCCAGCGCGGCGGCGCACGAGACCGGGTTGCCGCCGTACGTCGACCCGTGCGCGCCAGGCCCCCAGGCCTCGAGGAGTTCCGCCCGGGCCACCATCGCGCCAAGCGGCATGCCCGAGGCGATGCCCTTCGCCGTCAGGAGGATGTCCGGCTCGACGCCCCAATGCTGGATGGCCCACATCTCGCCGGTCCGGCCCGCACCGGACTGGATCTCGTCGGCGATGAGTAGGATCCCGTGCTGGTCGCAGATGTCCCGCAGCCCTTGCAGGAAGCCGTCCTCCGGGACGAGGTAGCCGCCCTCGCCCTGGATCGGCTCGACGATGATCGCCGCCACCTCGTTGGCTGGGGCGAGCTTGTCGAATAGCACCTCATCGAACCACCTGAGGTCCTCGACCCGGCCGTACGGGGCATGGAAGACACCCGGCAGGAGCGGCCCGAAACCGGCGTGGTACTTCGCCTTCGAGGCCGTCAGCGAGACCGCCCCGTAGGTGCGTCCATGGAACGCTCCCAGGAACGCGACCACGTACGGTCGGTGGGTGGCGTAGCGGGCGAGCTTGACCGAGGCCTCGACCGCCTCGGCGCCCGAATTGCCGAGATAGGCGCGGACACGCCCCGAGATCGGCGCGATCCGGGCGAGTTCCCTGCACACCTCCGGGTAGATCGGCAGGTAGAAGTCGCTCGCGCTGAAGTGGATGAGCTCCGCCGCCTGCTCCTTGATGGCGGCCACCACCTGCGGATGGGCATGCCCGGTGGAGGTCACCGCGATGCCGGCGGCGAAGTCCAGGAAGAGGTTGCCGTCGATGTCCTCGACCGTCAGGCCATCCCCACGGACCGGCACGATCGGGTAGGCGCGCGGCAGGCTGGGCGACGTCCAGGTCTCGTCGAACTCGACGTGCGCGCGGGCCTTGGGCCCGGGAAGCTCGGTGACGATGTGCGGGACGGGCCGACCTTCGGCGATCCGCGACGAGGCCGACGACAAGGGGCACCTCTGCTGGCTGCGCTCGGGGCTGACTGCATAAGGGCTATGCAGAGTGGATATCCGGAGCCGAGTATAGCCGAGCCTCGTGACGCTCCACACACGGCCCGGACATCGATGGAGGTGCCAGCCTGGTCAGCGTGTGAGGAACGACCTCGCGTGGGTGAATGCCGCCACGGCGAGCAGCGCGCTGGACCAGATCGGGATCGTCCGCGCCACCGCGTCCGGCAGGAAGATGTCCGACACGGACCCGCGCTCGGCCCCAAGCCGCTCGGTGAGCGGCGTCAGTGGACACACGCCGTCGTTGGCGATGAACACCGCGGCTTCCGCCGTGACCGCGAGGGCTGCAAGCCCGACCGATCGATCCCGGCGCCCGACGAAGCCGCTCACGACGAGCCACCCGATCGCCGCCAGCTCCACGCCGAAGATGGCCGTGTGGATCGCCCGGACCGCATCGCGAGCGTGCGGATGCGGCGCGTCGACGCGTCCAGCTGGCGCGTCGCGGACGATCAGCTCGGGCGCCGTTCCCCCGGCGCGCCTAATCGACGATGGTGCTGCTCTGTTCACGGAGGAACTGTGCGACGTAGTACATCGACAGCCCGGCCTTGCCGGTCGAGCCACTGCCCTTCCAGCCGCCGAACGCCTGGATCCCCGGCCAGGCGCCCGTCGTCGCGCCGGCTCGGCGGTTGACGTAGGTCACGCCGGCCTCGATGCGGTCGAGGAAGGTCTGGACCTCGGCCGGATCCTCGCTGTACACGCCGGCGGTCAGCCCGTAGACGGAATCGTTGGCGAGCGTGAGGGCCTCGTCGAGCGAGTCGACCGCCGCGACCGCGGTGAACGGCGCGAACAGCTCGTCCCGGAACAGCCGATGCGAAGCAGGCAGGCCCACCACCGTCGGCTCGACGAAGTAGCCGCGCTCCATCCCGTGATCGGTCAGTCGCTCGCCACCGACGAACACCGTGCCGTCACGGCGCGCCTCGGCGACCGCGGTCTGGTGGCGGTCGACGGCCTTCTGGTCGATGATCGGCCCCAGCCAGTTCTCGCGGATGAGCGGGTCACCGATGGTGATCGCCTCGGTCTTCTCGACCAGCAGGCGGACCAGCTCGTCGTGGACCGGCCGCTCGACGTAGACGCGCGAGTTGGCCGAGCACTTCTGGCCGCCGAACCCGAAGGCCGAACGCATGATCCCCTCGGCCGCTTCGTCGAGGTCCGCGTGGCGGGTGACGATGGCCGGGTTCTTGCCGCCCATCTCGACGATGCACGGCCGCGGCCAGGCGCGCGAGAACGAATGGAACAGGGCCATGCCCACCTCGTACGACCCGGTGAACACGATACCGTCCACGCCCGGGTGATCCTGGAGCGCCTGGCCGACCGTGGCGCCCGGACCCATGACCAGATTCACGACGCCCGCCGGGATGCCGGCATCGACGAGGGTCTCGATGAGCTTGACCGACATCAGGGGCGACGCCGACGCGGGCTTGAGCACGACCGTGTTGCCGGCCATGAGCGCCGCGCCGGTCGGGCCCGTCGCGAGGGCCGACGGGAAGTTGAACGGGCTCACGACCGCGAACACGCCGTGCGGCCGCAGGACCGACCGGGTGTGCACGGCGGTATCGCCGAGGTTGCCCATGGGGTGGTCGTAGAACGCGTTGTCCTCGGCGGTCTGTGCGTAGTAGCGGATGAGGTCGGCGGCTTCCTCGACCTCGCCGAGCGCCTCGATCCGGTTCTTGCCGACCTCGATCGCCATGAGTGCCGAGTACTCCATCAGCCGGTCGCTGATGAGTTCCGCCGCGCGCTTGAGGATCGCGAGACGGCCCTCCCAGCCGAGCGCGGCCCAGGCCGGCTGGGCGGCACGGGCCGCCTGGACGGCATCGTCGATGTCGGCCGGCGTCCCGGACGCGAACGTCCCGACGAGCACGTCGGTGTCGATCGGGGAACGGACCTCGAAGGCGCCCTCGCCGTCGCGCCAGGCGCCCGCCACGAAGTTGCGGTGGTAGCCGCCGAGCTGGCTGCGAGCCACGCTGACGCCGGCCTCGAACTGGCGGTGCAGCTCCTCGTTGTCGGCGCGCAGGGTGGCGTAGGTGATCTTGATTCGCGGGGCGGGTTCGGTCGTCATCGGGGGACCTCGTGGCTGCGGTGTGGGCGATCGCGCGATCCGGGCTGTTGCCCTCAGTCTAGCGCGGCCACGACCTCGGCCAGCGACGCGGCGATGGCGTCGGGGCGGCCACCACCCCGGCCCCGCTCGGCTGCGGCCAGGTCCGCGTGCCCGTGCTTGCCTGACTCCGCGAAGATGCCACGCAGTCCGACTCGCCTGGCCGCGAGCACGTCGGAGCGGATGTCGTCGCCGACCATCGCGATGTCGTGGCGGGGCAGGTCGCGACCCACCTGGCGGCGGAGGTCCGCGACCGCGCTCGAGTAGAACGTCGGTGACGGCTTGCCGGCGATCCGCGCCTTGACGCCCGCCGAGAACTCGAGGCCGACGACGAACGCGCCGGAGTCGAGCGTCGGACCATCTGGCGTCAGCCACCATGGATTGCGGTGCATGCCGATCAGGGTCGCGCCACCCAGGATGAGCCGGAAGGCGTGGTTCAGGTTCTCGTAGGTCGCCTCCTCGGGCGAATCCCCGACGACGACGGCGGCCGCCACGGCGCCGCCCCGAGCCGCCTCGTCGTGCGTGAGCAGGTGCTGGCCGGCGAACTCGAGCTTGGCATCGTCCGAGGCGAGCACGTACAGCGGCCGGCCGGGGTAGACACGGGCCGTGTACGCGGCCGACGCGGACAGGGCCGACAGGAATCGCTCGGGCGCGATGTCCGCCCCCAGGCGGCGCGACCAGAACGACAGGCGGGTCCGGCTCACGGCCGACGTGTTCGTCACGATGCGATACGGGAACCCGCGGGCCTCCAACCGGGCGATGGCGTCGGCGGCGCCGGGGATGAGCTGGCCGGCCGACACGATGACGCCGTCCATGTCGAGGAGGAGGGCTCGCAGGCCGGTCAGGGCCGTTCGCAGGTCGGAGGTCTTCGCGGTCATGCGCCGATGGTAGGCTGCCCGCGTCGACGCGTTGCAGCGAGGAGGCCCGATGGGATTGCTCGAGGGGAAGACGGCGCTCATCTTCGGCGTCGCCAACGACCACTCGATCGCCTGGGGCATCGCCCGGGCCCTCCACGCCGAGGGTGCCGAGGTCGGGTTCAGCTCCATCGAGAGCCTCGTCGAGAAGCGAGTCCGGCCGCTGGCCGAGTCCATCGGGTCCACGTTCGTCGAGCCATGCGACGTCCAGTCAGACGAGGACATCGCCCGGGTGTTCGCGCGCTGGGGCGACACCCACGACTCGCTCGACATCCTGGTCCACGCACTCGCGTTCGCGCGCCGGGAGGATCTCGAAGGCGACTTCATCGACACGTCGCGCGACGGCTTCGCCCTGGCCCTGGATGTCTCGGCGTTCTCGCTGGTCGCGCTGACCCGCGGCGCCCGACCCTACCTGCGCCGTGGGTCCTCCGTCATGACCCTGTCGTATCACGGCGCGGAGAAGGTCGTCGCCCACTACAACGTGATGGGCGTGGCCAAGGCCGCCCTCGAGGCGTCCGTCCGCTACCTGGCCGCCGACCTGGGTCCGGATGGGATCCGGGTCAATGCCATCAGTGCCGGCCCGGTCCGAACCCTGGCCGCGTCCGGGATCTCCGGCTTCAAGAAGCTCTATTCGGGCTTCTCGGATGTCGCGCCGCTTCGCTCCAACATCACGCCGGAGGATGTCGGGGGGAGCGCGTTGTACCTCGCCTCGGATCTCTCGAGCGCCGTCACCGGCGAGACGCTCTACGTGGACGGCGGGTTCAACATCATGGGCGTGCCCACGTCCGACTAGGCGTCCGCCCGGCCCCTACCAGCCGAACGAGCCCGGCACGCCCTTGATCGGCCCGACGATCCGACTCGTGACCCAGCCGCCGTAGAACCCGCCGGGCTGCGGCGTCGCCCGCTCATCGCCGACCCAGGCCTCATCCACGCGGCCGGCGTAGAACGCCAGGTAGCCCGCGATCGCCTCGTAGCCGGGCGCCGGCGACGGGTAGGACCAGGCCACGTCGTCGATGCGCCGTGTCGGCCCGACATAGCTGACGTACCGGGCGCTCCCCTTCCACTCGCAGAACGATGTGTGCGGGCTCACGACCAGGAGGTCCGTGCGGACGTCCGCCGACGGGATGTAGTAGACGGGCGCGCCAGCCGTCTCGAGGACCCTGAGCCCACGGGTCGTGTCGGCGAGGGTCACGCCGTCCACGACGACTCGAAGGCGCTCCGGAACGGCCTCGACGCGAGGCGGGCGCGGATAGTCCCAGACGCTTTCCTGGCCGGGTCCCGGGATCACCCGCTCGAACGGTCCGTTCATCCCACTCCCTTCCAGGCGCCGGCCTGGCTCAATCATGCCTGTGCTTGACAGTCAAGGTCACTTGCATTACAAACGCATGGTCTCCTGCACGCTGCTTCGGAGACCCGCCGCAGGAGACCGTCGCTTGTCCATTCGCACGCTGCTCCCCGCCGGTTTGGCCATCGCCACCATCGTCGGTGCCTGCCAGGGCTCCGCCGGCGGCGCCGGCGACCCGACCGCCGAACGCATCGCCATCTCCGTGAGCGAGGACGGCTGCTCCCCGAGTACGGTCACGACCGCGTCGGGACCGGTCACGTTCGTCGTGACCAACGACGGTTCCGAGACGGGCGAGTTCGAGATCATCCTCGACGGCACCCGGGTCATCGACGAGGTCGAGAACATCATCCCGGGCTTCGTCGTGAACATGGCGACCCGGCTCGACGGCGGCACCTACGCCATGCAGTGCGGCAACCTGCAGACCACGGCCGGTGTGCTGACGGTCACCGGCGGCGCGGCGGCCACGCCGGAGCCCAACGCCATCGTCGATCAGGCCAGGTTGAACGCGGCGCGCGACGCCTACGCGGCGTACGTCGACACCCAGGTGGCCGATCTCGTCGCCACCATCGACGTGTTCACGTCGGCGGTCGAGGCGGGCGATCTCGAGGCCGCCAAGGCCAGCTACGCCGCGGCGCGCGTGCCGTGGGAGCGGATCGAGCCGATCGCGGAGCTGTTCCCGGATCTCGATGGAGCGATCGACTTCCGCGAGGAGGACTTCGAGGGCGGCGTGGACGATCCCGAGTTCAAGGGCTTCCATCGGATCGAGAAGGTCCTCTGGGCCGACGGGACGGCCGAGGGGCTCGCGCCGCTGGCGGTCGAGCTGCGCGCCGACGTCGCCGAGCTCAAGACCCGGATCGACGCGCTCGAGATCGACCCACGGGTCATGGCCCGCGGCGCCGGTGAGCTCATCGACGAGGTCGCGCAGTCGAAGATGACCGGCGAGGAGGACCGCTACTCGAAGTTCGACCTGTACGCCATCGACGCCAACGTGGACGGGTCGGCGATCATCGTGGAGCAGCTCCGCCCGATCCTGACCGAGCTCGACGCCGATTACCTGGCTAAGCTCGATGCGGCCAGCACGGGCGTGTCCGACGTCATCGCCACGTATGCCGACGGCGACGGCTTCAAGACGTTCGACACGATCAGCGCGGAGGATCTCAAGCGCCTGCAGGCCCGCCTCGCCGACCTGTCCGAGCTGCTCGCGCAGCTGCCGGGCACGTTGGGCCTGGCTGCCTGAGGCGACCGCCTGATGCCCTTGAGCCCGCATCTGTCCCGCCGCGCGTTCCTGGGTGGCAGTGCCGCCGTCGGTGCCGCCGCGATCGTCGGCGGGTTCGGCGGGGTCGCGATCGCCCACGCGGCCGACGACGAGGCGCCGGCGATCAAGGTCGCGGGCTACGTCCCATCCACCGGGGTCCACCAGGCGGGGATCGTCACGCCGTCCCGGCCCCAGACGGCGGCGATGTTCGTGGCGCTCGACGCCGTCGTCGAGAGTCGCCCGGAACTGATCACGACCCTTGCCGAACTGTCCGGCCGGATCGCCCGCGTCACGGCCGGCTGGGCGCCCGAGGCGGGCGACCAGCTCTATCCCCCACCGGAGAGCGGCATCCTGGGCGCGTCGGTCGGCCCGTCCGACCTGACCATCACCCTCGGCTTCGGCGCCTCGCTGTTCGACGACCGGTTCGGGCTTGGCGGACTCCGGCCGCGACAGCTGATCAAGATGCCGTTCTTCCCGAACGACCGCCTGCCGCCCGGCCTGAGCCACGGCGATCTCATGCTCCAGATCTGCGCCACGGACGAGGCCAGCTGCGTCCACGCGCTCCGCTACCTGATGGCCGGCACGCGCAGCTCGCTCGTCGTGCGCTGGCTCATCCATGGGTTCCAGCAGCGGCCGGGCGGGTCCATCGAGGCCGGAGGGACGCCCGCCACCCACCGCAACCTGCTCGGCTTCAAGGACGGGACCGCCAACCCGGACGCGACCGACGCCAGGACGATGGACGACATCGTCTGGGTCGGCACGTCGGACGGCGAACCGGACTGGGCCGTCGGCGGGACGTACATGGTCGCGCGACCCATCCGGATGTTCGTCGAGCGCTGGGACCGGACCGCGCTCAGCGAACAGGAGGGCATCATCGGGCGGACCAAGCGGACGGGGGCGCCGCTCGGGCTCGCCCGTGAGCACGACGATCCGGACTACCCGGGTGACCCGGCCGGCGACCGGATCCCGATGGATGCCCACATCCGTCTGGCCAATCCACGCACGACAGGCTCCGATCGGAACCGCATCCTGCGTCGCGGCTACTCGTACAGCCGCGGGTTCGACGACGCCGGCCTGCTCGACCAGGGCCTCTTCTTCGTGTGCTTCCAGCGCGACCTCGAAGCCGGCTTCGTGACCGTCCAGAACCGCCTGGCCGGCGAACCCCTCGAGGAGTACATCCAGACCGTGGGCGGCGGCTACTTCTTCGTGCCACCCGGCGTGACGAGCGCGGACGGCTACCTGGGCGAGTCGCTCCTGGCCTGATCGGCACACCCGCCGCACGTCCCGGCGATCGACAGGTGGGTCACGTCCACCTCGAACCCGCGCGACCGCCGGATCGACTCGACGAGCGGTCCGGCCTCATCGAGCGGGATGTCCCAGGCCTGCCCGCAGTCGATGCAGTGCAGGTGGCCGTGGATGACCGGCGGCAGGACGTGGAACTCCTCGCGACCGTCCACCCCATGGCTGTGGCTCACGAGCCCGAGACCCTCGAGGACGTCGAGCGTGCGGTAGACGGTCGACGGGGTCGTGGCCGGATCCACCTCGCGGCAGCGCTCGACGAGTTCGGCGCCGGTCACATGGCCGTCGGTCCGCGACAGGACCTCGATGAGCGTCCGGCGCTGCGGCGTCCAGCGGAGTCCACGAGCGTGCAACTGCTCGCGGACGGTCGTCCAGGCGGGCGTTTCGGCTGGAAGCGATCCGACGGCGGCCATCGGACGAAGTATAAGGCGACGGTGTCGACCCGCCTCGCAGATGCAACGTGTTGCGTTACGACACCGAGCGACCTACGATGAGCCCGACGCCGACCGCATCCTGGAGATCGCCCGATGTTCCCAGCCGCCATCGCCCTGCCCCCAGTCCCCATCGCTGGCGACCCGCAGATGCATGCGCCCGACGGGTTCCTGTCGGCGCCCGTCGCGATCGGGATGTGGATCGTCACGCTCGTCGTGCTCGCGATCTCGGTACGCCGGACGAACGAGACGCTGGACGAGCGCTCCGTCCCGTTGATGGGCGTGACCGCCGCCTTCATCTTCGCGGCGCAGATGTTCAACTTCCAGGTCATCGGCGGGACCTCGGGCCACCTCCTCGGTGGCGTGTTCGCCGCGGTCCTCCTCGGGCCGTGGGCCGGGACGTTGGTGATGGCCTGCGTGATCGCGGTCCAGGCGCTCGTCTTCCAGGACGGTGGCCTGCTGGTCATGGGCGCCAACATCTTCAACATGGGCATCGTCGGGACGCTCGGTGGCTACTACCTCTATCGAGCCCTGGCCCGCGTGTTCGGTGGCGAGGCCAAGGGCCGGATCCCGGCGGCCGGGATCGCGGCGTGGGCCTCGGTCGTGGCCGGCTCCACGTGCATGGCGTTCGAACTGGCGATCTCGGGGACGACCCCACTGGAGATCGCCCTCCCGGCGATGCTCAGCGTCCACGCCCTGATCGGCATCGGCGAAGCCCTCATCACGATGGGTGCGCTGGCGTTCATCCAGGTCGCTCGTCCGGACCTGTTCCTGCTGCGGGACGCTCGAACGACGGCCCTCGCCAGCCCATCGGCACCCGCCGCCCCGGCCGCGGCCTGAGGAGGACACACGGATGGCAACCCTTCGTCGCTACTGGTGGGCGGTCGGCCTGGGCATCGCGGCCCTGGTCGTGATCATCCTGGCGCCGCTGGCTTCGGCGGACCCGGACGGCCTCGAAGCGGTGGCCGAGGAACATGGGTTCCTGGAGACCGCTCGTGACGCGATCTTCAACATCATCCCGGACTACACGTTCCCGGGGGTCGAGGATCCGGTCATCTCGACGATCCTGGCCGGCCTGATCGGGGTCGCCATCGTCGCCGGGCTGATGTACGTCATCGGGCGGAGTCTGACCCGTCGAAAGGCCTAGCGCCGCACCCTGGACCTCGATCGGTACATCGCCCGCGAGAGCCGGATCCATCGGGCCGACGCGCGCCTGAAGTTCCTGGCCACGGTCGCCTTCATCCTGATGGTGACCCTCCTCCCCATCGGGGCGTTCCCCGCCCTGGCGATCGCCTGGCTCGTCATCGTCGTCCTGTCGTGGGCGGCCGGGCTGGGGCCGCTCCGACCGGCCCGCTCGGCGTTCTTCGCCCTGCCGTTCATGCTCGCCGCGTTCCCGTTGATCTTCACCCGGACCGGCGACCCGCTGGGCACGATCGACCTCGGGCCGCTGACCCTGACCGTCAGCGGCGAGGGCCTCCGACAGTTCGCGACGATCGCGCTCAAGAGCTGGATCAGCGTCCAGGCGGCACTGCTTCTGGCGTTCACGACGCCCTTCCACGACCTCGTCGACGGGCTGCGTCAGCTGCGCCTTCCCCGGATCATGGTCTCCATCATCAGCTTCATGTACCGCTACCTCGGGGTCCTCGGCGACGAGGCCTCACGCATGAACCGGGCCAAGGCGGCCCGGTCCGCTGCCGGTCCGACCGGACGGTCCGGCGGGGGCCTGCGTTGGCGAGCGGGCGTGACGGGTTCGATGGTCGGCTCGCTCTTCCTGCGGTCGTACGAGCGGAGTGAGCGGATCTATGGCGCGATGCAGGCGCGTGGCTTCGATGGCGAGCTGCGCTACCTGCCCGGACCGCCCCTGACGCCGCGCGCCATCGGCTGGTTCGTCGTCGCGATGGTGGGGTTGGTCGCGTTCGAGCTGGCGGCGCACCTCGTGATCCCGAGGCCGTGACGATGACCACGCCGTCCGAACACGACCATGTCCATGCCCACGACGACCGGCCGGCTCACAGCCACGGACACGACCACGAGCACCCGCCTGTGCCCGGTGCGAGCCCGACCGTCGGGAACGGCGGGGAAGGCGGAGACCTCGATGTCCGCTGGGTGGAGCTGGAGCACCTCCACTTCACCTACCCCGATGGGTTCGAAGCGCTGAAGGGGATCGACCTGCGGATCGGGCGGGGCGAGAAGGTCGCCCTGGTCGGCCCGAACGGGGCCGGCAAGAGCACGCTGATGCTCCACCTGAACGGGATCCACACACCGACCCACGGCACCGTCCGGATCGGCGGGACGACCGTGGACCGAGCCTCGGTCAAGCGGATCCGGGCGGAGGTCGGGCTGGTCTTCCAGGACCCCGACGACCAGCTGTTCAGCCCGACGGTTCTGGAGGACGTGGCGTTCGGACCGATCCACATGGGCGTCCCGCCGGACGAGATCCACGGTCGGGTCGAGCGAGCCCTCGCGGCGGTCGGCATGAGCGGCTTCGAACGGCGGGTCCCCCATCGCCTGTCGCTGGGACAGCGGAAGCGCGTCGCGCTGGCCACCGTCCTGACGATGGACCCGTCCGTCCTCGTGTTCGATGAGCCCTCGGCGGGTCTTGACCCCCGCGGTCGGCGTGAGTTGATCGCGTTGCTCGATGGCCTCCATCAGACCCTGTTGGTGTCGACCCACGACATGCGCCTCGTCGACGAGGTCTTCCCGCGGATGGTCGTCATGGATGACGGGCGGATCGTGGCGGATGGCCCGACGGCGACGCTCCTGGCCGACGACGCCCTGCTCGACGCCCACGGGCTGGAGCGACCCTGACGCTCGCCCGGCGGGACGGACCTACGCCGGGGAGGCCGGCAGCGGGGTCGCCTGGCGCTTGACCGGCCGAAGGTAGAGCGCGAGGACCACGACGACGTAGGTCAGCCACACGACGAACGTCGTGAGCTCCGGCGCCGCCGAGTACCCGAACATCGCGCGAAGGAACTGGCCGATCACGTTGCCGCCCTCGGCGTCGCTCGGCAGCACACCGCTCAGGTCGAACAGGGGTTGGGTCCCGAACGTGATGACCCCGATCTCGATCAGTTCGTGGGTCGCCTTGCCGACGAGACCCGCGGCGATGAACACCAGCACGATGCCCGTGTAGCGGAAGAACGTCGCGAGGTTCAGCCGACGCGAGCCCTGGTAGAAGCCGACGCCGATGAGCACCGCGACCGCGAGTCCGACCAGCGCGCCGACGACGACCCAGGACGCCCCGCCCTCGGCCGACGCCATCTGGCCCACGAGGAACAGGGCGGTCTCGATGCCCTCGCGGATGACGGCGACGAACGCGAGGACCGCGAGGGCCGTGGCGGATCCGTCGTCGAGCGCGCGGTCCACTGCCGCCTGCAACTCGCCTCTCACGCTCATGGACTGACGGCGCATCCAGAACAGCATCCAGGTCACGACCCCGGCCGCCACGAGCATCGTGATGGCCTCGAATAGTTGCTCGTAGGGCTCCTCGAAGCCGCCCACGGTCAGCCACAGGCCGGCCCCGACGCCGACGCTCAGCGCGATCGCCAGTCCGACCCCAAGAAGGACCTTCGGGAAGTGACGCCGGTTCCCGGTCTTGGCCAGGTAGGCCAGGATGATGCTGACGATGAGGGCGGCCTCGACACCCTCACGAAGTCCGGTCAGCAGACCGCTCGAGAATGCGCCGAGATCCATCAGCTGCCGGCGGCTTCGGTGACGGTCAGGTTCCCCTTCATCCCGGCGGCGTCGTGGCCGGCGAGCTTGCAGACATAGGTGTAGTCGCCCGGCGCGAGGGTCACCGTCAGGTCGCGCGTCAGCCCGGGCACGAGGCCCTCGACCTCGTCGACGACCGTCTCACCCTGGAAGATCTCGAACTCGTGCTCCACCGCTCCCACGTTGCTGATCCGGAACGTCACGCTGCCGGCCGGGACGGCGATGACCGCGGGCTCGAACTTGAACTCGGACGCTCCGACCGCGATCGCGCCGGAGGCATCCGACGCGCCGGGGGCGACCGATGGGGCGGTCGTCGACCCCCCGCAGGCGGTCACGACGATCGCGACGACGACCGCGCTCGCGGCGACCGCGGTGCCGCCGACCTTGGCCCGAGCCGGCAGCAGGAACAGGATCAGCACGGGGATCAGGTAGGCGACGTACCCGAAGACCTCGAGCGGCGTCGGGGTGGATCGGTAGCCGAACAGCCCGGCCAGCACCGCTCCGAGCGGGCTCGACTCGGGCAGGATGGCGCCGAGGTCCCAGGCCTTGCCCGTGTTCGTGATCCAGCCGGCTTCCCCGAACTCGTGGATCGCGAACGCCACCAGCCCGGCCGAGACGAAGATGAGCACGAGGCCGGTGAGCGTGAAGAAGCGCCGCAGGTCCACCCGGACGCCGGCCGCGAAGATGGCGTAGCCGATCGCGATGGCCACCGCGAGGCCGGCCACGGCCGCGATCAGGGTGGGGATCGCCGGACCGCTCGACGCGCCGATGGCGAACAGGAACAGGACGGTCTCGAGTCCCTCTCGCGACACGGACACGAACGCGAGGCCGGCGAGCGTCATCACCGAGCCGGCAGCAAGGGCGGTGTCGACGCCGCGTTCGAGTTCGCCCTTCATCGCCCGTCCCTGGCGCCGCATCCAGAACAGCATCCAGGTCAGGACGACGACCGCGATGACCGCGGCGAGACCTTCGACGGTCTCCTGGACGACGAGCGGCAGGCGACCGACGGTGGTGACCACGAGGGCGCCGATCAGGATCGAGAGGGCCACGGCGGCACCGACCCCGATCCAGACGCCGCGCAGCGCGTCACGCCGATCGATCTTGACGAGGTAGGCCGCGATGATCCCGACGATGAGGGCGGCCTCGAGCCCCTCCCGAAGCGTGATGAAGAAGGCGGCGGTCACCGGTGGTGGTCCTCGAGGGTCCTCGGGTCCCGGCATGCAGGGGTGCATGACAGATGGACTCAAGGTGACTTGACCCGCTGACTCTAGTCGACCGTCAGAGCGACCGTCAAGTGCCCTGGGGTCGGCGACGATCAGTCGCCGCCGCGCACCTCGAACCGAGCCAGCTGGCGGGTCGCGATCGCCAGCGCTCCGACGGTCGCGACGACCAGGATGGCGACCGACACGGCGGGGACGAGCGGGTCGGATCCGGGGCGCTCCCCGCCCAGGGCGGCGGCCACGCCGAGCGTCGCCTGGCGGATCGACAGGAAGCGCGTCCCGGTCAGCAGGTCCGTGACGACGCCCTCCCAGATCAGCGTGTACGCCAGGCCGATCACGAGCGCCCGCGAGGTGACCGTCGAGAGGGCCAGGAAGACCGTCGTGTAGGCGATCCCGCCGAAGAGTGCGGCCACGGCGAAGGCGAACGTCGTCGTCAGCGACTCGGAGCCCGTGCCACTCGTGAGGAGGCCGGTCAGGACGACGGCCGGGACGACGAGGACTGCGGTGAGCCCGCACGCCACCACCGCGGTCGCGAGCACGATCCAGCGGCGTGCGATCGGCTTGATGAGCAGGTACACGATCGTCCCGTCATCCATGTCCGAGCCGAGCGCCGCCGTCCCGAGCACGAGCGCGACCAGCGGCAGCACGGTCCGCACGACGAGCGCGTCGAGGATCCCGCTGGCATCGTCGCGGCCACCGCCAAGGCGCACCAGCAGGCCGATGGCGACCGGCAGGGCGACCAGCAGGATCATGAGCAGCAGGCGCCGACGCCCGAGCAATCCGCGCAGTGTGACGTTGACGAGCGGGCCGAACGCGCTCACCGCCGCACCAGGTAGCTGAAGACGCTTTCCAGCGAGTCGTTCGTCGGCGCGACCTCGTGAAGGGTGATCCCGCCGGCCGCGGCCAGGCGCGGCAGCGCATGGGTGAATGCCGCGTAATCCGAGGTGCTGACCGACAGGCCATCCTCGCGCAACTCCGCCCCGAACACCGCCGGGTCCGCGATCAACGCCGCGGCCAGCCGACGATCGTCCGACGAGCGGACATGGAACGTGTGCGGGCGGTCCGTCATGAGCCGCCGGATCGAGCGATAGTCGCCGGCCGCGGCCAGCCGACCGGCGTGGACGACCAGGATGGAGTCCGCCAGCCGCTCGACCTCCTCGAGGATGTGCGAGGAGAACAGGATCGTCCGTCCGGCCGCCGCCATCGACCGGAGCAGGTCCATCATGTGCAGCCGCTGGCGCGGGTCCATCCCGTTGAACGGTTCGTCGAGCAGCAGGACACTCGGCTCGTGGACGAGGGCGCCGGCGATCTTCGCCCGCTGGCGCATGCCCTTCGAATACGTGCCGGTCGCCCGATGCGCGGCGTCCACCAGGTCCACCGTCTCGATCGCCCGCATCGCCGCGGCCTCGGGGTCGCTGACGCCGTGGAGCTGGGCGTTCAGCAACGCGAACTCGTAGCCGGACAGGTACGGGTGGACCGCCTCCTTCTCGGGGACGAGGCCCAGGTCCCGGTAGATCCCCGGCTGGCGCCAGGCCGAGCGGCCGCGGATCAGCACCTGCCCCGCCGACGGCTTCAACAGCCCGGCCATGAGGTGCAGGAGCGTGGACTTGCCGGCGCCATTGGGACCGAGTAGCCCCGTGACGCCCGGTCCCAGCGCGAACGACACGTCGTTGACCGCCACGACGTTCCCGTACCAGCGAGAGACGTTGTCCAACTGGAGCGCCGGCACGGCGACGGCCGGGGTGCCGCTCGGCGTGGCCGGCTCGGGGGCGGCCCAGTCCATGACCACGGGGTCGCTCACGTCCGGATCCCGAGATAGCGTCGGAGCGTCAAGGCCGTGGCTCCGACGATGCCGATCAACGCGGCCGCGACGTACACAAGGCCTGGCAGGTCCATCGCGGCCACGACCGGGCTGTCGGGGATGACGTCGTAGATCCAGGCGTTCGTGCCGTCCAGGATGTCGCCGGGGCTGAACAGCACGAGGATGCGTGCGGCGTCCTGGCCGACGAGGTTGCCGACGAGCGCGACGACGATCGGCGGGATGATCATGACCGCGATGACGATGGCCGTCGCGTAGGCGCGCCGCGGTGTATGCGAGGCGATGAGCGCGGTGAGGCTGCCGATCAGGCCCGCGGACAGCACTGCCTGGGCGACGAACTGCGGCACCGAGCCGATCTCCGTTCGGAGGCCCTCGATCGGGTCCGGCGCCACGAAGATCCGGCCGCCGAGCAGCAGGATCTGCGGGACCAGGATGAGCAGCAGCAGCGCGACCCACAGGGCGCCGGTCTTGGCCAGCGCGTAGTCCGTGCGGGTCAGCACGCGTGAGAAGTACAGCGGCAACACGCCGTAGCGCTGATCGCGCCCGAACAGCTCCGGTCCCTGGGCCGCCGCGAACAGCATCACCAGGATCACGATGATCCCGTGGTAGGTCGCGAAGCGGACGGGCGAGGCCTCTTCAAGGATCTCGCCGCCGCCGGGCGCCTGGGCCGCCAGCGCCGAGATGCCCACGGCGAGGATGGCGGGCAGCAGGCACAGGCCACCGAGCGCGATGGGGACGATCTTCGCCCGCCCGCCGCGGCCGATGCCGTAGCAGGCACGCAGGGCATTCCGGAACAGCGCGCCGAGGGCCGCTCGGCGCCCGAGCCGCGGACCGTCGTAGGCCTGGTAGCCGAGGTCGTAGATGTTGCCGCCCGGTCCGGACACGTTCGCCTGGGTCACGCGACGACCTCATCGCGGAACAGGTCCTCGAGGCCCTTGCGGCGCTGCTCCAGCCGGACGAGCGCCAGGTCCAGCCCGACGATCTCGTCGCGGACGATGTCATACGGCCGGGCATCGTCGAGGGGCACGAGCACGATCCGACCGTCGAGCGTGGCGGCCAGCCCGCGCCGCACGAGCGCCTCGTGCAGGCGGTCCCCGCCCTCCTCCACCTCGACCGCGAGGATGCCGGTGCGCTCGGTGAACTCGGCGAGGGGCGCGGCGCGCAGGAGACGTCCGGCGTCGATGGCGACCAGGAAGTCGCTCACGCGTTCGATCTCGCCCAGTAGGTGGCTGGCGACGATGACGGCGATCCCGAACTCCGTGCCGGTGCGCTTGACGAGCGCGAGCATCTCGTCGCGGCCCGCCGGATCGAGGCCGTTGGTCGGCTCGTCGAGGAGCAGGAGCCGCGGATCGTGGACCAGGGCCTGGGCCAGCTTGACCCGCTGCTTCATCCCGGTCGAATAGCCACCGATCGCCCGGTAGCGTTCCTCGTACAGGCCGACGTGCCGGAGGACCTCGGCGGTCCGCTCGCGGGCGGCCCCGCTCGGCAGCCCGGACATCCGGGCCATGTGGCTGACGAAATCGGTCGCGCTCATGTCCGGCGGCAGGCAATCGTGCTCGGGCATGTAGCCGACGAACTGGCGGATCTCGATGCCCTGGCGGACCACATCGCGATCCATGACGCTTGCGCGACCGGACGTCGGCGGCAGCAGTCCGAGCAGGATCTTGATGAGCGTGCTCTTGCCCGCCCCGTTCGCCCCGACCAGCCCGATGATCCCGGGCTCGAGGTCCAGGGTCAGCCCGTCGAGCGCGACGACGCCTCGCGGGTAGCGCTTGGTCAGTCCGTCGAGGGCGATGAGCGGCATGGGGCCCAAGGGTACGCGACGAGCGACGGGCTCGCGACACGCGCCACGGTCAGGGCAGGTCCAACGAGCCCGCGACGTCGTCCGCGGTCGCGAGGATGTCCTTGAGCGATGCGCCGGGGAACGGCTCGATGACCAGGACCAGCGTGCGGTCGCCGGCCTCCAGCAGGACGAATCGCGTGGTCGCCCCGGGCTGCAGGTAGACGGTCTCCTCACCCATCCCAAGGATCGGCAGGATCTCGTCGCCCTTGGTGGTCAGGTCCACGGAGAACCCGTCGTGCCCGTCGATGCTGAGGCCGCGGACCTTGCTGGACGTCGTCCCGTCCGTCGCCGCGATCCGGTTGATCACCTTGCGCATGGTCCCGGTCGCCTCGACCTCACTGCCCTTCGGGTAGACCCGGGTCACATCGCCCAGGAAGGTCAGACGGCCCCCGGGCCGATCGAGGGCGACGCGGTCCCCGCTGTGCAGTCCGGTCGACCAGCCGTCGCCCAGATCGAAGGTGACCGCGGGCACGAAGCGTGACGGGCCGTACGTGCCGGCGTCCTGACCGCACGGGAAGCCGAAGATCGGCTCGCACAGGTCGGCCGCAGGGACCGGCGGCGCGGTCTCGGCCGGTGTCGGGGCGGGCGTCGGGTCCGGGCTGGGTTCGACCGGTGCCTCGCTCGGCGGTGGCGTGGGGTCGGGAGTCGGATCCGGGGTGGGTTCGGGCTCCGGGCTGGTCGTCGGGGGGTCGGACGCGATCGCGAGCGTGCCCGTCCCCGTGCCCGGGAACGCGGCGACCGCGACCGCCCCCACGAGGACGCCGGCAAGCGCGAGCATCGCCAGGATCGGGAGTGGCGTCCGGCCACGTTCGGCCCGCGTGGGGCCGGCGGCGCCGGCCGGGACGGGCGCGTGCGTGGGTCCGGGGACCGACGCTCGAACGGGATCGCGCGGCGGGGGCGGCGGCACGGGGCGAGCGCTCGCGACCGCGGCGGCCTCATCGGTCCTGGGTCGAGGCGCCGGCGCGACGAGCAGACGCTCCAGGGCCGCGGCGAAGGCGGCCCCATCCGGGTAGCGACCCGCCGGATCCGGATCCATCGCCCGCCGGACGACCGCGTCCAGCGCGACCGGGACGTCTGTCCGGACGGCACGCGGCGACGGGGCGGGGGCGCCGATCCGGGCGAGGGCGATCTCGGCGGACGTCTCCCCGGACCAGGGCCGAAGGCCGGTGAGCGACTCGTACAGGACGAGCCCGAGGCCGTACACGTCGGACGCCGGGGTCGTGCCGTCGCCACGGGCCTGCTCGGGGCTGAAGTACTGGACGGAACCGAGGATCGTGCCCGGCACCGATCCCTCCGCGTCGTCGGCGATGCGGGCGATCCCGAAATCCGTGATGAGGGCGCGACCGTCCGTGGCGAGGAGGATGTTGCCGGGCTTCACGTCGCGATGGACGATCCCGCGCTCGTGGGCGACCCCGAGGGCTCGCGCGATGTCCAGCCCGATCCGCGCCACGTCCGCAGGCGGCAGCGTGGTCTCGCGGCGGAGCCGGGTGGTCAGATCCTCACCGTCGACCAGGGCCATGACCAGGTACGGGCCGGCCGGATCCGTCCCGGTGTCCAGGCACGCCACGATGCTGGGGTGGTGCAGGGCTGAGGCCGCCAGCGCCTCGCGACGGAAGCGCTCCACGAGGTCCCGATCCGCCGCGATCTCGGGTCGGAGGATCTTGACCGCGACCAGGCTGCCGCCACGCTCGTCGCGGGCCTGGTAGATGGTCGCCATGCCGCCACGACCGACGACCGCTTCCAGCCGGTAGCGCTCGCCGATGAGCCGTCCGATATCGCCGGTCGCGGCTCCGGGATCGGAGGACGTTGGCTCGGTCACAGCCCGGACGATAGCCCAGGTGCCGGGAAGCGTCGCTGGACGGCATCGTGGCTGCTACCCTCGTGGCAACGAGGCGCAGCACTGCGAGGGACCCAGATGACGATCGCCCAGAACCTCATCTCGAACGAACAGGTCACGCTCGAGGCGCAGAAGCACTGGATCGCCCCGGTCCGCGATTCGGTCATCCCGGCCCTGATGATCATCGGGGCCGGCGTCGTCCGTGCGATCTCCCCGAGCTGGGATGGGCTCCTCTCGTTCGTCGGCAGCCTGATGGACCTGATCAGCGTGGGCTTGTTCGTCGGCGGGATCGGCTGGATCGTCTACAACGTCTTCAACTGGCGAACGGCCCGGTTCGCGGTCACGAATCTGCGGGTCATGCGCGAGGAGGGCCTCATCAAGCATCGATCGTCGGCGACGATGCTCACGTCCCTCAGCGATGTCCGCACGAACCAGGGCATGCTCGGCAAGCAACTCGGATTCGGCGACATCGTCATCTACTCGCAGGCCGGCGATGCCGGCGTGGACCACTTCCGGTCCATCACCGGGCCGATGGAGTTCCGAAACGCGATCATGAGCCAGAAGGACGCGGCGAGGACGGCCGCGGCTCCGGCGTCCGCGGCTCCGGCGTCCGCGGCTCCGGCGGCGGCTGTCGCGGCGGCTCCGGACGTGGCGGCAACTCCGAACGTGGCGGCGGCTCCGGCGGCGGCCGTTGGAGCGGCCGTACCAGCGAGTTCGTCTGCCGATGCCGCCGATGCGCTCGCGAAGCTCGCCGACCTGCGCGACCGCGGCGCCATCACGGCCGAGGAATTCGAGGCCAAGAAGACCGAGATCCTCGCCCGGATGTAGGCGGCCTAAGGTAGGCCCACGGGCTGGGTCGTCGAGAACGAGGCGGGAGGGTCGGCGTCACTAGGGTCGGCGCCCGATGGCCGGGGGGCCGGGCCACGGCATCGTGACCTCATCGCCGGTGGGTGTCACCGGCAGTGATGGAGGCCACGGCCATGAACCACCCCGACGTGATGCTGATGCTGGTGAAGGATCGGCACGAGACGTATCGGCGCGAAGCGGAACAGCATCGGCTGGGACGCTCCGCGACGTCGACCCCACGCCAGGCCCCGCGCGACCGGTTCCGGATCCGCGACCTGCGCTGGACGTTCTTCCGCCCAGCCGAGGCGTGAACCCCTCGGTCCAGGCAACCACGACCCGGGTGACGAAACCGCGACACCCGGGTCGTACCATGCGTGGTCCAACGTCAAGCAGGAGGGCGCCATGCACATCCAGATCCGGACGTCGCTGAAGACGACGGCGTTCGCAGACGAGGTCGAGGACGAGATCGGTAGCGTCGACTACCCGAAGGGCGAGTTCGAGGCGCTCCTGTCACTCCTCGCCGACGACCAGAACGGCGACCCCGGGTTCAACCTGGCGGCTGCCGCCGGACACGACATCGAGCTCGGTGGCGAGTTCAGCTTCTGGGTGGAAGCCCGGCATGCCCAGGAGGACCACGAGGCGGCCACGACGGCCGCGATGGAGCGCCTCCGGGGTGCGGGCTACGACGCCGTGGCGTACCACGTGCAGGCCAAGCACCTCGCGAACGCCCGAGGAGCGCTGCGGGACTTCGTGCATGAGATCAATGCGCGAGGGCTCCACGTGGTCGAGATCAGCATCGGTGCGCCGGACGCGGATGGGGTCCCGGTCCAGGTCTACACCGCGAAGATCAGCTGACCGCCGCTCGCCCGTCAGTCCGCGCCCGGGTCACCTGACTCGGGCGCGGCGATCCCCGCCCGCGCCGCGATCATCGCCGCCTCGATCCGGCTGGAGACGCCCAGTTTGTCGAGGATGTGCGTGACGTGGACGCTGGCCGTCTTCGGGCTGATGAACAGCTCCTGGGCGATCTGACCGTTCGTCCGACCGGCGGCCACCAGCGCGAGCACCTCGAGCTCCCGCTTCGACAGGCCGAGGTCGGGTGGGGCGTCCGGCACCACGACGGCGGCGGGCGCCGGCCCTCCGACGTCGCCAGAGGCCGCGTCGTCAGCGCTCGCTGGAGCGACGGCCAGGCGGGCGCGCCTCGCGAGTCCGTCGATCGACGACAGCAGTGGCGCGGCCCGCAGTCTTCGGGCCGTCTCGACGGCCTCGCCAAGGGCCGCCTCCGCCTCCGGGCGGGCGCCCTGGATGAGCCAGCCTTCCGCCTCGCGGAATCGAGCGTAGGCGAGCGGGAACGGCATCGGCAGGACCGCCCACGCCTCGGCGGCGGCCCGCCACGCGAGCGGCTCCGACGCGGCCCGAAGGCGGCCGACCTCCGCCAGGCACTGGGCCCGGTACGCGAGCGCCGAGGCCGTCGTCGGTGGCGTGTCACGCCAGAGCGCCTCGAGTCGTTCGCCGACGACCGCACCGTCCGCGAGCGCGGTCTCGACGTCGTCCGGGCGGCGCAGGGCCCTCGCTCGTTCCGCCCGATCCGCCGCCGCCCGGAGACCGGCCGCGCCGAGTGGCGCGACGAGGACCTTGTCATCGCCCCCGGCCAGTCGGTCCAGGCCGGCCGTGACCGCACGCATGGCCCGATCCGATCGGTCCTCGTCGTTGGCGAGCTCGGCGTCCACGAGTCGGACGAAGGCGGCCACGTCGGCGTCGATGTCGTCGGTCGCCAGCTCGACCAGCGGCTCGATCACGGCCCGGGCCTCATCCGTCCCGCCCCGAGCCCCGAGCCAGCGCGCGATCGCCGCCTCGAGGTAGAGGGACCCGATGCCGCCCGACGCCCGGGCCCTGCCCGCCGCCACGAGCGGTGCCGCTTCGTCCCAGCGCCCGGAGCGGAAGAGGGCATCGATCGCGGCGGCATCGAAGTGCGGGCCGAATCGGCGGTCCAGGCCGTGCGCCCGGGTCGCCTCCGCACCGGCGACGGCCGCCGCGTACGCCGCATCGAACCGGTCGGCCACGATCAGGTGATAGGCCAGGTTGGCACTGGCCACGATGAGCGTGTCGACCGGTCCGACCTCCTCGCCGAGCCGTCGGGCCGCCTCGAGTTCGGCGATCCCGGCGTCCATCTCGCCGAGCGACACCAGGTCCTGGCCCAGATTGCTTCGAGCTCGTCCCTCCTCCACCCGGGCACCCGACGCCTCCGCCGCCGCCAGCGCCTCACGCGCGATCGCCGCCGACTCGCTGTAGCGTCCGGCACCCATCAGCCATCCGGAGTATCCGACGAGGACCCGGGCCCGCTCGGCCGTCGGCGGGTCGGCCGGGACGAGTCGCACGGCCTCGAGATGCTCGGTCAGGGCATCCTCGTTGCGCTCGGCGATCCAGTACGAGTAGCCCATCCGGCCGTGGAGGACGCCGGCACGGACGGGGTCCTCGGTCTCATCCACCCGGGCCAGGGCGTCGCGCAGCCAGCCGATCGCCCGGTCCGACTCGCCGGCGTCGTCGGCGGCCTGGGCGGCGGCGCGCCGGAGCTCGATGGGGTCGGGGTCGTCGGGTCGTCGGTCGATGCGCGGCTCGAGCTCGATCGCCCGCTCGTACTGGCGGAGGGCGGAGCCGTAGGCGAACACCGCGGCGGCCGCCTCGGCGGCTTCGATCGACGCCCGGAAGGCCTCGGCCGGACGATCCGCCGCGAACCAGTGGTGGGCGAGCTCGCCCGTCGCACCCGCCGGGCTCGGGTCGGCCAGTTCCGGCCGGGCGACCAGGACCGTCGCGTAGCGCTCGTGGAACATGCGCCGCTCGGCCGGGAGCAGGCTGGCTTCGATGACCTCGGCCAGGAGGGCGTGCCGTGGTCGCAGGGCACCGCTGTCGAGATCGAAGACCAGGACACCGCGTTCGACCGCCGACCGGATCGGCTCGCGGACCGTGGCCTCGGGGACCTCGGCGACGGCCGCCACGAGACGCTCGTCCACCGCCCGACCGCCGACCGCGACGATGCCCAGCATCGCCTGGGCGGCGTCCGGGAGCGCTGCGACCTGCGCGATCAGCGTTTCGGTCAGCGTCCGCGGCAGCGGTCCGCGCGCGCCGTTGCGTTCCCAGTTGAACAGCTCCTCCACGAAGTAGGGGTTGCCACCGGAACGGGCGTGGATCCGCTCGACGAGGGCCGGCGCCACGGGGGCCCCGGCCACGGCCTCCAGAAGACGGGTGACGCCGTCGAGATCGAGCGGGGCGAGGTCCAGGCGGATGGTGCCCGGGTCGCGCTCGAGGCCGGCCAGCCAGGCCGCCACCGCATCGCCACGGGCGAGGCCGTCGGTCCGCACGGTCAGCACGAGCAGGACCCGTTCCGTGCTCAGATTGCGGACCAGGAAGCGGATGAGGTCCTGCGTGGCCCGATCCACCCAGTGGAGGTCCTCGACGATCACGAGGCCCGGCCCATCCCGGGCCAGATCGCGGAACAGGCCCAGGATCAGTTCGTAGAGGCGGGCCTGGTCCAGGTGGGAGGGGCTGCCGGGATCGTCCGCGGGCTCGCCGGTCGGGATCCCGGCCAGCGGCCCCAACCCGGGCAGCAGGCGACGGAGATCCCCGGCGGCTGGGCCGAGGAGTGCCTGCAACTCCGTCGGTCCGAGTGTCCGCCCGAGACCGCGCAGGCCCTCGATGATCGGGGCGTACGGGAGGCCGTCGTCGGCAAGGTCCAGGCAACCGCCCGCCAGGACCCGCCCGCCCCGCTCCGCGGCGAGGGCGACGAGCGCCTCCACGAGCCGGGTCTTCCCGATCCCGGCATCGCCCGCGACGATGGCGATGGCCGGCGTCCCGGCATCGGCGCGTTCGAGCGCGGCCGTCAGCTCGGCCAGCTCGGGCTCGCGGCCGATGAGCGCGGGGGCGAACGCACGAGTCGCCATCGCCGGAGTATGCCGTCGCCACGTCTTTGAGGTACCCACATCGCGCGCTTTGAGGTATCGCCCGATGGCGCCGAGCGTGAGCGGCGGCAATCTACGGTCAAGCCGGTGGACCACCACCGGGATCGGAGCCGGGAGGCCCGCCATGCACGCGCTGTATCTGCTCACCAGGGCACAGGCCCCGAGACGACCGGGGACGACGGTCGGTCCGGCCCGATCCGACGAACCACTGCTCGAGATCCGACCCGGCGCGTTCGCGCGCTGGATGGCCGAAGTCGAGGCCGAAGCGGCCGCGGCCGAGGCGGGAGCCGCCCGGGGCGGGTTCGCGACGAACGAGGGGATCGCCGCAACCCGCCCCGACGCCCTCCCCGAGCCGACCTGACCGGCGCCTCGCGCCACCGCCTGGCGACCGGGTAGGCTTCGCGGCCAGGGGGTCGTTCGGCAGGAGGTGGCATGCAGGCGGACCGGCTCGGCCAGGCGGCAGTCAGCGACGACGTCATCGATCTGGGGCTGGGCCATCCCGACCCTGACCTGCTCCCCGTCGCCGAGCTGCAGGCCGCGGCCTCCGTCGCGTTCGACCGATACGGCACCGACATCCTGAGTTACGGGGCGGCCGCCGGCCCGCCACCCACCATCGCGTTCATCTGCGAGCGGCTTTCGGTCGTTGACGCCCGTCCACCATCACCGGACGAGGTCGTGATCACGGCCGGCAACTCGCACGGCCTCGAGCAGGCCGTCACGATGACCGCTCGTCCCGGCGATGCCGTCCTGGTCGAGGCGCCCACCTATCACCTGGCCCTGCGGATCCTGCGCGACCACCCGGTCGAGATCGTGCCGGTCGCGTCGGATGCGCGCGGATTGGTCGTCGACGCGACCGCCGAGGCGATCGCCGCCGTTCGCGGCCGCGGCGTGACCCCGCGACTCCTGTACACGGTCCCGACCTACAACAACCCCACCGGCGTGTCGCTGGACGCCGGCCGTCGGCAGGCGCTCGTCGACCTGGCCGCGACGGAGGGCGTGACGATCCTGGAGGACGATGTCTATCGCGAACTCGTCTACGAGGGGACCGCGCCGCCGTCGCTGTGGAGCCTCGCCGAGCCCGGCACGGTCATGCGGCTCGGGTCGTTCTCGAAGTCGCTGTCGCCCGGCCTGCGCGTCGGCTACATGACCGCGGATGCCGCGATCGCGAATGCGTCGGTGGAGGGCGGCCTCCTGGAGTCCGGCGGCGGGATCAGCCACATCGCGTCGCTCGTCGTCGCGGAATACGCCCGGACCGGCGCGTACGCCACGAACGTCACCCACCTGTGCGCGGTCTACGGCGCTCGTCGCGACGCCCTGATCGCGGCGCTGGAGAGCGAGCTGGCGGACATGGCCGACTGGACCGTGCCGGCCGGCGGCTACTTCGTGTGGGTCACGTTCCGGTCACCGGTGGACCTGCCGGCCCTCCGTGCCGCCGCCGAGCGCCACGGAACGTCGTTCGTGCCCGGGACGGTGTTCTTCGCCGACGGCCTCGGTGGCCGGTCCTCCCTGCGCCTGGCGTTCAGCCGCTACCCCGAGGCACAGCTCTCGGAGGCCGTTCGACGCCTTGCGCTCGCTGCCCGCGAGGTCGGAGCCTAGACTTCGATCGTGGAAGCGAGACCGTTCGTCCGGATCGCCGAGATCGACGTCGACCCGGCGCGACGGGAGACGTTCATCACGGCGGTCACGGAGGAGATGGACGAATCCGTCCGCGTCGAGCCCGGCGTGCTTGCGCTCTATGCGGTCGCGGAACGAGACGATCCGTCCCGGTTGCGGTTCTTCGATATCTACGCCGACGAAGCGGCCTACCGCGCGCATCTGGAGTCGCGCCACTTCCGGACGTTCCGGGCGATCACGGACTCGATGGTCCGATCGCGAACGCTCATCGACACGGTCCCGATCCGGCTGAGTCGCAAGGCGGACTAGTCAAGCCCAGACAGCGGCCCCACCGGAGGTTGGCCACCCCGGGGTGTTTGGAGCGGGAGACGGGGTTCGAACCCGCGACATCCAGCTTGGAAGGCTGGCGCTCCACCAACTGAGCTACTCCCGCACCGGATCGGCCGACCGTCTCTCGAACGTACGGAGCCGATGGCAGTTCGCGCACACGATATCGCACTTCGCGACCTCGTCCAGTATCCGGGCCGTTCCGGCGCGGCCGATCATCCTCGTCACGGCGCTCACCTTCGATCCTGGATCTCGATGGTCGAAGTCCATGGCGCACGGCTCGAACCGACACCCACAGTCGGCGCAAGGCCGATCGCGGATCTCATCGAGCAGACGTGCCTGAGCCCGCCACGCCTGCCGCTTCCTTGCCAGGTAACGCGAGGCGCCTGCGCCACGCACCTGCCGCGCTTCGTGCCGTCCCTTGGTTCGTAGCCGATGGCAGTTGGCGCAGACCACGTCGCACTTCGTCGCCTCCTCGCTGAGCACGACCGTGGGCCGGAGCATGGCCCGGCCGGCGGTCAAGCGGAACCTCTTGGCCGATCCGTCGCGATGGTCGAAGTCCATCTGGTGCGGTGCGAAGGTGCCGTGGCAGTCGGCGCACGGTCGTGCCCGCAGTCCTCTCAGGAACTCCACGGTTCGGCGCTGGCGGACACGCACCCGGTCGATCTCGAGCGCGCGATTCCGCTCGTAGTAGGCGACGTTCGCGGCCCGCTGGCTCGGACGCTTCATGGTCCGACGAGTATAGAATGGATGTTCGAATCACGCCTAGGAGAGTCGACTCGCCCTCGCACGGACAGCACGCGAGCGCGGAACGAAGACGTCCCTGGCGTGCCGATGCCACTTCAGCGGGGGGCCCGGTTGGTAGTATCCGGGTCCGAGCGTCGCGGTGGCGGCACGCCCGCACGATGCCGAAGGCCTGGTGACATGACGGACGACGAACGACTTCCTTCCTGGCGCGACACGCCAAATCGCCGGGCGATCCTGGACTTCGTCGAACGCGTGACCATCGAAGGCGGCGAGTACGAGGACCAGGCCAAGGCCTTCCTGGACGCCGCTCCGCACCCGACGCTCGGCCGGTCCCATGAAGCCGGTCCGGATCTGGAGCCGCACGGGGCGCCGGCCGCTCGTGGCCGGCGGGAACTCGAACGGCGACATCCCGATGCTGCAGTACGCCCACCGCGCGGACCGGCCGGCCCTGCGGTTGCTCGTGCAGCATGACGACGCCGAACGGGAATTCGATTACATCGCCGGAGCGGAGACATCGCTCGAGACGGCCAGGACCCAGGGGTGGACCGTGATCAGCATGCGAGACGATTGGTCGACCGTCTTCGCGGAGCCGTCCGCGTAGGACCGACCCAGCAAGCCAGGGAGGGCGACACGATGGCGACAGAGGTCCCGCGGGACGAAGCGATCGCGCGGGTGCGCGAGTCGGCGACGCGGCTCGGCGTCGAACTCGATGAGGCCGAGGCGGCCGAGTGGGTCGCCGCCATGGAGGCCGAGGCGAGTGGCGGCGACCTCGTCGTGGATGTGGACAGCGGCGTCTATGGCCACCGCGTCACGATGCTCGACTTCACACCGACCGATCTCGCCCGATTCCGCGAGATGTCGAAGATCGTCGGCTTCGAGGACCGCCCACCGCAGGTCCTGACCGCCCTGTCCATCTCCGGGTCCGCGGCCCAGAGCAAGGTCAATGCGTATCCGGCCGACTGCGACTTCTTCGAGCGGATCCACATCACCGCCGACACCAGGGACGAGGCGACGACGATCCTGGCCGACCTCATGCGCGACAAGGCGCTGTCGACCGCCAGCGGCCCCGGCCATCGTCTGTGGGAGGTGAAGTTCGGCTCACATCCGGTGGCCGGGACGAAGGGCGGCCACGCCGTACCTGTCGGCGCGCCGATGTCGTGGACGCTCGAGGAGGTCCGTGCCGGGCAGATGGAAGTCATCGCCGAGGACGGGTCGATCGTCGTCCACACCTGGATGGACGCGTCGAAGGAGCCGGGCTGGTGCAAGCTCGACTGGGTCATCGCCGATGCGACTCGGGGCAGGCTGGCGAACGCCAGCAACATGCTCGACGTGACCTGGGAGGCACCGGACGGCACGATCACGCCGCTCGATGGCTTCCTGGACCCGTACTACCAGGAGGTCTACCTCGAGTCCGACTCGATCCCGCTGTTCCAGCGGCTGGTCAAGGAGCTGTCGGCCGACTCGGTCGACGACTATGTCGACCAGCTCGAGCACGAAGTCTGGAAGTACACGGTCAAGGAGCCGAACTTCGGCAAGGCGGCTCGCCGGATGTACAACGTCTTCCGGATGAACGGGAAGTACCGCGAGGCGGCGTTCATCCGCGAGCTGTTCGACGAGCCGGTCACCGCGCTGTATCAGGTCTCGGCGCTCGTGCGGACGTTGGACGACGCGGCGGCGTCGGGCGACACGTTCGACACGGACACGATGGTCGCCCAGGTGGACGGCCTGATCATGTCGGCGATCCAGGCGCTCGATGGACCGGACGAGGCCAAGATGGTCGGCCACCTGCTGAGCCTGCGGAACTCACTCCAGGCGCGCGAATCGCACGCCGAACGCACGGATGAGATGGCGGGCATCCAGGATGCCGCGCTGTCCGCCGTCAACGACTACTTCGAGCGGGCCCTGCGGTCGGTCCCCGAGATCGAGGCGTACCTGGAAGACATCGCCGTCCGAGCACCGTAGCGCTCCGCGAGTCCTGGCCGACCGAGCGAGGCCGGTCGATCGCGTCCGACGACCCCGAGCGTTGACGGGCCGCGCCAGTCGGCCCAGCAACGCGGCGCGACCCGGCACCGCACCGCAGCGAGACGCTCTCCACCGGTGTGGTCACAGGTACCCCACCGCCAGCCGGTCGCCGCCTCGCATGGACCCGAACGTACGGGGCACCACTCGCCTGGCCTGCCGTCGATACTCAGCCGGTCGTACCGACCGCGGGTCGCACTTCCGGCCGCCGGCGGAGTAGCAAGGGGGTCCGATCGATGTCTCGACAGGCACGTTCCAGGTGGGTCGCCGGCGTCGGCGGCGCGTTGCTTGCCCTCACGATGAGTTCCGTCGCCCTCGCCGCGCCGGCGGCGACCACGGCGACCTATGTGGATGCGAACGGGAACCGGATCGACGACTCGTGCGAGACCAACGTCGTACCGGACCCGGTCGCGGCAGCGGCGTCGTTCGCGGCCGCGGACCTGGACCATGACGGCACGATCTCGGAGGCCGAAGCGCTCCAGGCCGGTTGGATCGGCAGCGAGAACTGCGTCGGCGGCGGCGACACCGGTCCGGTCACGCCGCCCCCACCCGCCCCGACGCCCACGCCGCCGACACCTGCTCCCGGGCCGACGAATCCACCGAAGGCCGACGACGGTTCGAACCGTGACTGTGCGCCACGACGTTCACACGGCTCGGGACACCGCCACCACCACGGTCACGGTCATGGGAACGGCGGCCACCACCATGGGAACGGCGGCCACCAGGGCAACAGCCGGAACGGACGGTCGTAGGCCGATCGGCGCCTGAGCGACCTCAGCGATCACCATGCCGGGCGATGCGTTCGCCCGGCATGATCGTGCCAGGGCCTGACGGTCGCTGGCCCGGACCGGGTCGCGAGCCCGGTCGGCCGCCGCCGGTTCGAGCCCCCCCTTGGCCCTGGGCCGGTCGGCCCTGGTTCGGGCGGCCCTGGCTGCCGGACGGGCGGCCCTGGCTGCCGGACGGGCGCCCGGCGTGGACGTGGGGCTGGGCGTGGCGCCCGCCACCGGCCGGTGGCTGGGTGCCGTTGCCGAGGCTCTGGCCCGGCCGGCGAGGAGGCGCATAGCCGCCACCACGAGAGCCGCCGCCACGGCCGGCGCCGGTCCCGGCGGCCGCCGGCGACCCGTGGTCGGAACGGGTGGCCATCCCCTGGCGAGGCGCATGCGAGCCCTGGCGAGGCGCATGCGAGCCACCGCGGTTGC
>CAZOHT010000003.1:17035-47294 GCA_964579825.1 uncultured Anaerolineaceae bacterium | reverse complement strand
CGGCGATCTCGGTGGCGACCAGGACGGCGTAGCGGCCGGCCTTGAAGTCGGCCAGCGCTCGCACGCGCTGGGGCTGGCTCTTGTTGCCGTGGATGGCCGTCGCCTTGATGCCGTCCTTCTCCAGCTGGAGCGCGAGCCGGTTGGCGCCGTGCTTGGTCCGCGTGAAGACGAGCGCCTGGTCGATGCGACCGGACGTGATGAGGAAGCTCAGCAGTTCACGCTTGCGCTCACGGTCGACGGGATGGACGACCTGCGTGACGAGTTCCGTGGCGGTGTTGCGGGGCGTGACCTGGACCGACGCGGGTCGATCGAGGAAGTCGCCGGCGAGCCGCCGGATCTCGTCACTGAACGTGGCCGAGAACAGCAGGTTCTGGCGCTTGGCCGGCAGGACCGCGAGGATCTTGCGGATGTCGCGGATGAAGCCCATGTCCAGCATGCGGTCCGCCTCGTCCAGGACGAGGATCTCGACCCTGGACAGGTCGATCGTGCGCTGGCTGAGGTGGTCCAGCAGGCGGCCGGGCGTCGCGACCACGATCTCCGGCCCGGCGCGCAGCGCACGGACCTGCGGGTCGAACCCGACGCCGCCGTAGATCGTCGTCGAGCGGATCGGGCGCGCGGCGCCGTAGGTCCGGACGCTCTCCTCCACCTGGAGCGCGAGCTCACGGGTCGGGGTCAGGATGAGGGCGCGGATCGGCGGTCGGGTCGCGTCGCGGCGATCGGGGGCCCCGGCCTGGGACCCGGCCGGTCGGCGAGCATGCAGGAGCTGCAGCATCGGCAGCACGAAGGCAGCCGTCTTGCCCGTCCCGGTCTGGGCCCCGGCGAGGACGTCGCGGCCCTCCAGGACCAGCGGGATCGCCTCCCGCTGGACGGGGGTGGGTTCCGTGTAGCCCTCGTGGGCGACAGCACGGAGAAGCTCGGGCGTCAGCCCAAGGGTATCGAAGGACATGAAGGGAACGGCTCCTGACGAGGCCCTCCCGCTCGGTGGCGGGGCCCGGTCAGGGCGAATGGGTTGATCGAGGTCGAAACGGTGATGGACCGGGGCGCTGACCGGAGCGCCCATCGAGCACGAAGTGGCGAGAGCATAGCCCAGATCCGCGCGAAGGACACCGGACGATGGTCCGGGTCCGCGGGATCAGGCCTTGCGCTCCATGATCGGACGGGCGACGTCCGGCTTGTCGACGACGAACGCGAACGTGGCGCGATCGCCCCACCGCCCGATGAACAGGTGGCCCAGGATGTTGACGTCGGCGTCGGCCAGCTCACGGGCGAGCCGGGCCATCCCGCCCGGCCGGTCGTCCACCTCGACGAGGAGGGATTCGCCCTCGACGAAGGTGTAGCCGTCGGCCTCGAGGACGGCGCGCGTCTCGGCATCCTCGTTGGTCGTCATGATCACGTGGCCGGAGTCGCCGATGCTGCCGCCACCGATCGCCCGCAGGTCCACCCCGCGCGAGGCGAGCCGCTCGGCGAGGGTCGCCATGGCGCCCGGCTCGTTGGGCAGCTGGACGACGAACTGGTTGGCCATCGGGTCCTCCGCGGATGCTGGATGTCCCTTGAGTCTAGCGGGCGCGTGGAGTGGCGGAGGCGCGAGGGGAGCCGCGTTCACCTAGCATGGGTCCGATGACGGACCCCATCACGGCCACTTCGAACGACCTGCCCGACGTGGTCGTTGCGTCGCTCGCGGCGCCGGATCCCGGAGAGCGCCTGCGCATCGAGGCCGCGGGTATCCCCTTCTCGGCGCTCGCGTGGGGCGACCCGACGGCGCGGCCACTCGTCCTGCTGCACGGCGTGACCGCGTCCGCGGCCATCTGGTGGCGGGTGGCGCCGGCGCTCGCGGCGACCGGTCGGCGCGTCCTCGCCCCGGACCTGCCCGGCCACGGCCGAACGGGGCATTGGACCGGACGGCACCGGTTCGCGGACATGGCCCAGGACGTCGCCGCCTGGATCCGTGCCGCCGGCCTGGACCGGCCGACACTCCAGGTCATCGGCCACAGCTACGGCGCCATGACCGCGGCCCACCTGCCCGCCGCCGGTCTCCGGCCGCACACGCTGGTGCTGCTGGATCCGCCGGTGCTGCCACTCCCCCTCATGGCGCAGCAGGTCGAGGAGGCCGACGGGCAGAGCTACGACGATCTCGACGACGCCATCGCCGCCGTGGCGGCCGCGAATCCCGGCTGGTCGACGGGTGACATCCGGGCCAGCGCCGAGGCGCTGACCGAACTCGACGTGCGGGCGGCCCGCGCGATCCTCCTCGACAACGGCGACTGGGACGGCGGCCTCTCGGGCCTGGCGGCTCCGGCCGCCGCGGACCTGGACATCTGGGTCGTGAAGGGCGAGCAGGCGACCGGGAGCTACCTGCCGGATGCCGCGATCCCGGGGTTCACGGCCCGTCTCGGCGCGGACCACATCCTGACCGTGGCGGGCGGCGCCCACTCGCCGCAGCGGATGCATCTCGAGGCGACGCTCGTCGCCTTCCTGCGCGCCCTGGGCTGAGCGGGCACCAGACCCGCTCGGCTGGTGGGTCTGATCAGCCTCGCTTGAGCTCGATCGCCCGCCGGTAGGCATCGACGTAGCGCGGCGCGGAGCCGGTCGTCCAGTCGAAGTCGACCGCCATGCCGCGATCGAGCAGGCTGGCCCAGGGCGACCCGCCCGCCGCCCGAAGCTCCGTGAAGGCCCCGCAGGCCTCCAGCAGCGCCTCCGGAGTCGCCTCGTCGAAGACGAACCCCGTCCCCGCACCCGGTGCGCGAACCTCGTCGACAACCGTGTCGGCCAGGCCGCCGGTCCGGTGGACGATCGGCGGCGTCCCATAGCGCAGGGCGATCATCTGCCCCTGGCCACACGGCTCGAAGCGCGACGGCATGACGAACCCATCCGAGCCGGCATAGACGCGCCGCGCCATCGCCCGGTCGAACCGCTCGATGAACGCGACCCGGTCTGGGTTCGCAGCGGCCAGCTCGCGGAACGGATCCGCGAGCGATGCGTGCCCGCTGCCCTGCACGACGAGCCGATCGCCGCGGGCGAGCATGGCCGGAGCCGCCTCGAGCACGAGGTCGAAGCCCTTCTGTGGATCCAGCCGCCCGATGAGCCCGAAGACCGGCCCGTCATCGGCGGCATCGAATCCCACCCGGGCCAGCAGATCCACGCGACACGCTGCCTTGCCGGCCAGGTCGCCGCGCGTGTACGGCGCCGCGAGATCGGCATCGGTGGCCGGATCCCAGACGGCGGTGTCCAGGCCGTTGAGGATCCCGACGAACCGGTCGCCGCGGGCGCGGAGGGTTCCGTCCAGGCCCATCCCGAACTCGGGCGTCAGCGCCTCCGCCGCGAACCCGGGCGAGACCGTGTTGACCAGTTCGGACCGCTCGATCCCGACCCGCAGCAGGTCGATCCCGGTGCCGTCGGCCTGGACGATCCCGTCGCCCGGCGTCAGGCCGAGCTGGCCCAGCCGCTCCCGTGGCGTCCACCCGTGATAGGCGAGGTTGTGGAGCGTGATGACCATCGCCGCCCGCCCGATGACCGGGTCGTCCGCGTAGCGCTCGTCGCGCCAGATCGCGGCCGGCCCGGTGTGCCAGTCGTGCAGGTGCAGGATGTCGAGTGGCCGATCGTCCGCGCGCAGGGCCTCCAGGGCCGCCCGGCAGAACAGGCCGAACCGCCAGGCGTTGTCGGCGTAGTCGCCGGCCGCGTCCCCGTAGAACCCCTCGCGATCGAACGCCGCGGGATGATCCACGAGCCGCAACCGGTACCCGTCGGCCCGGATGTCGAGGACGGTCACCTCCGTGCTCCCGGTCATGGACCTCGGGTCCGGCACGCGGTGGACCACGGCGCGCTCGATCGTCTCGGGCTCCGGCTCGGGAACGTTGCGGTAGCGCGGCAGGAAGACGTCGACCGGACCGTCGATGTCGGCCGGCCGGCGACCGAGCGCCCGCGCCAGGGCGTCCACGACGTCGGCGAGGCCGCCCGTCTTGGCCCACGGCTCGCACTCGGCGGACAGCATCGCGACCCGGATCGGTGGCATCCCGGTCATCCTAGTCGCCGGACCGGCGCCGGTCCGGTCCCGCGCGGCAACTAAACCGGTTCACATGGTCCGACCGACGCGGTATCATCGGCGCTCATGGATCCCGTCCACGTCCCGTCCGTCGCCGCGGCCTCGTTCCCGCTGCCGCCACGCCTCGAAGGTCTGCGCCGTCTGGCGTACAACCTGCACTGGTCGTGGCACCCCCGCACCCGCGGGCTGTGGAGCCTCATCGACCGGCGCGCCTGGAACCGCTATCGCAACCCGGTCCCGGTCATCAGCGGGCCCACCGAGTGGTCGCGACTGCTCGACGACGCGAAGTTCCTGACCGAGTACCACGACGTCCTGGCCGCGTTCGACCACTACATGGCGAACGGCTCCGATCACTGGTTCCAGCGCAAGTACGCCGACGTCCTGACCGGACCGATCGCCTACTTCTGCGCCGAGTACGGCCTGCACGAGTCGCTCGGTATCTACTCGGGCGGCCTGGGCGTCCTCGCCGGCGACCACATGAAGACCTTCAGCGACATGGCCCTGCCGGCCCTCGGCGTGGGGCTGCTCTATCGCAATGGGTACTTCCGCCAGTCGATCGATGCCGACGGGCACCAGGAGCACAACTACCCGGACTACGACCTGAGCCGCCTGCCGATCGGCCGCGTCCAGGATGCGAACGGCCTGCCGCTGACGGTGTCGGTCGAGTTGCCCGGGCGGGACCTGGCCGTCGCCGTCTGGCTCGTCCAGGTGGGCCGAGTGCCGGTCCTCCTGCTCGACACGGACCTGCCCGAGAATGCGGTCCAGGACCGACCGATCACCCACATCCTGTATGTCCGCGGTCGAGAGATGCGACTGCACCAGGAGCTCGTCCTCGGGGTCGGTGGGGTGCGGGCGATCCGTGCGCTCGGTCTCGACCCGTCGGTCTGGCATCTGAACGAGGGGCACTCCGCGTTCCTGCTGGCGGAACGTGCCGGCGAGCAGCTCGCCGCCGGGGCCACGACCGACCAGGCGTGGGCCAACGTCCGGCGGAACAGCGTCTTCACCATCCACACCCCGGTGTCCGCCGGGAACGAGCGGTTCGACGCAGACCTGGTCCGTCGCGTCGCTGGACCGGTCCTCGACCACTCGAACCTGCCCGTCGACGATGTCCTGGCCCGCGGTGCCGGGATGGACGGCGATGCCAGCCAATTCGACATGACCGCGTTCTCGCTCCGCCACACGAACGGGGCGAACGCCGTGAGCCAGTTGCACGGCGAGACGGCGCGGGCCACGTGGCATGGCATCACCGATCACGAGATCCAGGGCCTGACCAACGGCGTGCACGGCCCCACCTGGGTCGGCCAGCCGATCGTGGACCTCCTGGACGGCCACCTCGGGGCGGACCTGGACGACCTGGACGCCTCCACCCAGCAGGGCCGATTCTGGGAGCGGCTGGAGCGGATCCCGGTCGCCGACCTATGGGATGCCCACCTGCGCCAGAAGCGCGAACTGGCCGAATTCGCCCGCCGCCGTCTGCGCAACCAGTTCGCCCGGCACGGCGAGGCACCGGGCGTCCTGGCCGAACTGGAAGGGGCCCTCGATCCCAACGTGCTGACCATCGGCTTCGCCCGTCGGTTCGCGACCTACAAGCGGGCCGGCCTCCTCTTCAGCGACATGGATCGGCTGGCGAGGCTGCTCTGGGATGCGGACCGCCCGGTCCAGATCCTGTTCGCCGGCAAGGCCCATCCGGCCGATCGGCCGGGCCAGCGGGTCATCCAGGAGATCTTCCAGCGCTCGCGCTCCCCCGAGCTTCGAGGTCGCGTCTTCATCATGGAGAACTACGACATGCGTGTCGGGCGGTTCCTCGTGCAGGGCGTCGATGCATGGCTGAACAACCCGCGCCGGCCGCTCGAGGCGTCTGGCACCTCCGGCATGAAGGCGGCCATGAACGGCGTCCCGAACATCAGCGTGCTCGACGGCTGGTGGGACGAGGGCTATGCCGGCGACAACGGATGGGCCATCGGCGGCCGCGAGACGGACCCCGACGAAGCCGCCCAGGACTGGGCCGATGCCCTCGACCTGTACCGGCTCCTCGAGGAGGACATCATCCCGCGCTACTACGATCGCGGCCCGAGCGGTGTCCCGCTGCGCTGGCTCGAGGTCATGCGCCGGTCCATGGCGACCAGCCTGTGGCAGTTCTCCACGACGCGGATGCTCCACGAGTACACCGAGCGGCTGTATCTCCCGGCGGCCGGGCTCACGCTACCCGAGCCCGACCGACGTCCCGTCGTCACCGAAGCCGGGTGAACCCGCGCCCGTGACCGACCGGATCTCGCTCGCGCTGGCGATCCATAACCATCAGCCAGTCGGCAACTTCGGCTGGGTCTTCGCCGAGATCCACGACCAGGCCTACCTCCCGATGCTGGAGGCCCTGGAACGCCACCCGGGTGTTCACCTCTCGCTCCACTACTCGGGACCGCTCCTGGAATGGCTCCGGGCCGAGCGGCCAGAGTTCATCGTCCGCCTGCGGGCTCTCGTCCAGCGTGAGCAGGTCGAAGTGCTTGGCGGCGGGTACTACGAGCCCGTCCTGGCGTCGCTGCCTAAGCGCGACCGGATCGGCCAGCTGGTCCGGATGGGCGACGAACTGGAAGGGCTGTTCGGGCGTCGGCCCAGCGGCGCCTGGCTGGCGGAGCGTGTCTGGGAGCCGGACCTGCCGGCTTCGCTCGTCGACGGCGGCTACGACTGGACCATCCTCGACGACGCCCACTTCCGCGCCGCGGCCATCCCCGAGGAGGATCTCTGGGGCCCGTACACGACCGAGGACCAGGGCGAGATCCTGACCGTGTTCGGGACGGAGCAGGGGCTGCGCTATCGGATCCCGTTCCGCGACGTCGAGGACGTCATCGGCTACTTGCGCGACCACGCGACCGAGGACGGGACACGGGTCGGGATGATGGGCGATGACGGCGAGAAGTTCGGCGCGTGGCCGACGACGTACGAGCACTGCTGGGGCACCACCCGCTGGGTGGACCGGTTCTTCACGGCCCTCGAGGAGAACGCCGATTGGCTGTCCACGGTGACGCCATCGGCCTGGCTGGCCCGCCAGCGCCCGATCGGGCGGGTGTACATCCCCACCGGGTCGTATGCCGAGATGGGCCAGTGGGCCCTTCCCGCCGAAGAGAGCCTGGCCTACGCCGATGTGCTCCATCGGGCCCAGGCCGAGCACCTACCCGAGGCGCGCTGGCTGCGCGGCGCGTTCTGGCGCAACTTCCAGGTGAAGTACCGCGAGATCAACGACCTGCACAAGCAGATGCTGCGCACGTCCGCGGCCGTCGCCCGGATGCCGGCCGGCCCGGACCGGGATCGCGCCATCGACCACCTCTACCAGGGCCAGTCCAACGACTGCTACTGGCACGGGCTGTTCGGTGGGATCTACATCAGCCACATGCGCCTGGCCACGTACGAGCATCTCATCGCGGCCGAGGACCTGGCCGATCCCGCCTCGACCGGGACGGCGACAGCCACCCTCGTGGACCTCGACATGGACGGCCTCGACGACGTCCGCCTGGCCGACGCCGGCCAGGTCGTGACGGTGGATCCATCGGACGGCGGCGGGATCGGCGGGTGGGATATCCGGGCGGTCCGCCACGCGCTGACCGCCATCATGCGACGGCGCCCCGAGGCCTATCACGAGACCCTGCGCGCACACGAGGCGACCCTCGGGCAGGCCGCGGACCACCCGGCGACTGACGGTGCCGATGCCCCCGCGTCCATCCACGATCGGGTGCTGACGAAGGAGGCCGGCCTCGCGGACCGCCTCCGCTACGACGATCACGAACGGCGATCCGGCCTCGTCCGGTTCCTGCCCCTGGACGCGACGCCCGAGGACTGGGCCGATGCCGCGACATCGGACCTCGGCGATCTCGTGGACCATGCCTTCGAGGTCACGAGCCTGGAGCCGGGCCGACTGATCCTGACCCGGGACGGCCACGTCTCCGATGCCGACGGACGGCAGGCCGTCCGCGTCACCCGGACCATCTCGACCGGCGGCGACCGGCTCGCTCCGACGCTCCAGCAGGCCGTGTCCATCGCGAACCGCTCCGATCGACCGTTGCGAGCTCGCCTTGGCTCCGAGTGGACGACGACGATGCTCGGCGGCGGCGGCAACCCGTCGGCCTGGTGGGAGGTGGGCGGCGAGCGGACCGCGCACGACGTGTCCGGTCAGGCGACGGCCATCTCGTCCATCGCCCAGGGCAACGACTACGTCGGCGTGAGCGTCGCCACGACGGTGTCGGTCCCCGCCGAGGCATGGTGGGCACCGGTCGAGACCATCTCGAACTCGGAAGGTGGCTTCGAACGCGTCTACCAGGGCAGCGGCCTGCTGCTCAGCTGGCTGCTGGACCTGGCCCCGGAAGCGACCGTCGAGTTCGTCGTGACCCACGCCGTCGCGGTGACCGTGGATCGC
Source organism: uncultured Anaerolineaceae bacterium (assembly GCA_964579825.1). Lineage (GTDB taxonomy): Bacteria > Chloroflexota > Limnocylindria > Limnocylindrales > CSP1-4 > SPCO01. The sequence goes on along the minus strand of CAZOHT010000003.1, from coordinate 38,850 downwards.
GCCGCCGCCGAGACCTGATCCGCCCGTTCGCGAACGCTCCATCCGCACCGGCCGACCTTGCTATCGTGGGTCGACGATGACCCAGCCGGACGCCTCGCCCGCCGCGAGCCCCGTCGCCGCTCCCGGACCGCTCGACGTGGAGCGCGATTCGGACGTCCCGATCTCCACCCAGATCTACTGGCAGCTCGCCTACCAGATCGATTCGGGGCGCCTGCTGCCCGGGGCGCGCCTCCTGCCCGTCCGTGAGCTGGGCGCCGCCCTCCGCGTGAATCCCAATACGATCCGAGCGGTCTATCGGCGGTTGTCCGACGCCGGCTACGTGACCAGTCGCCACGGGGCCGGCACGCACGTCGCCGCGCGACCGCCGCAACGACGCGGGGCCGAGGCCCTCGCCGGCGTCGTGGCCGAGCTGCTCCGCCGAGCGGCCCACGCCGGGTTCACGGCCGACGAGGTGGCTGCCGCGACCTTCGCGGCGGCCAGCGAGCGCAAGCACCCGGGTCCGCTCGTCCGCGTCCTGTACGCCGAGTGCACCAGCGCGGATGCGGGCTATGACGCCGAGCGGCTCGGCGATGAGTTCCCCGGTCTCATCGAAGCCGAGGGCTGCCTGCTCGACGACCTCCCGGACCGGCTCGACCGGTTCCACTACGACCTGGTGGCGACCACGACGTTCCACGGCGAGGAGGCCCAGGCCCTCGTGGCCGGCCGGGTCCCGGTGGTGGCCATGGTCGTCGGGCCCGGCTACGTCGAACTGGTCCACGAGATCGCCGGGCTGCCGCGCGGATCCCGCGTGGGCCTGGTCTGTGCCTCCGCGCGTGGGACGGACAACATCCGCGAGACCCTGAACCTGGCCGGGACGCGCGACGTCGACATCGTCACCGCGATCCTCGACCACGAGGCGGATCTCGCGATCGTCGACGAGACCGCCGACCTCATCCTCATGTCGCGCGAGGCGATGGCCGCCGGCCTGGAGGGTCGCCTCTCGCGGCCGGACCGGATCCGAGCCTGGGGCTACGAGTTCGATCCATCCGGACTGGAGTTGCTGCGTCGGGCCATCGAGCACGCGTCAGCCGCACGGCCGACCGATGTGACCACCCCACCCATCGAGGTCTCCGCCAGCTGATGCCGGCCTTCCACGTCCAGCGCGACGCGCGGCTTCGGTACGACGTGGACGGCGCGCTGCTGGGCGTGCGAGGTGACCTCGTGGTCACGGACCTCGCGGCGATCCGACGGCTCTCGGAGCGGATGAACACGGCGCGCGCGACCGGCGCGCCTCCCGTCACCGCGGGCGAGATCGCCGCCCTCGGGCTCATCCACGAGATCGGCCACCTCCTCATCGCGACGTACGAGCGCGACCGGCGGCCGCGCGCGATGACGGACGCCCTGACGACCCTCGATGCGAGCCTGGGTACGGATGCGGTCCGGTTGCTCGATCGGTTCGCCCGGGAGTTCCCGGGGGTCGGACCCCTCCCGGAGCCCCCGCGCGACCGGCTCGAGGAGATGCTGCTCATCCGGATCGCCAACGAGAACCCGGCCCTCGGGCCGTTGCGCGAACTCGTCGACGATCGGGGCCTCGCTCGAGACACCCGCTACGCCGAGGCGATCGCCCAGCTGGAGACGGTCTTCGCGGACGGACCACCGGTCGTCGATGGCGGCGAGCCCCTGCTCGAGGTCATGCGCCAGCCGGCTCGCCACTCCCCCACCTCACTGGCTGGGCAGCTGCGCTTCATCCGGGACCGATGGGGGGCTCTGCTGGGAGCCGCGCTGCTCGACCTGCTCGACCGGCTGGACATCGCGATCGGCGTCCTCGCCGAGGAGAAGCGCGCGTTGTCGCTGCGGTTCGGTGGCGGCCCGGCGACCGGCCGCGGCCCGACCGAGACGCCGGGCATCGGCGGCCTGGGCGAGGAACCCGAGGCGTTCTCGTCCGACTCCGCCTGGATGCCGCAGGTCGTCCTGATGGCGAAGAGCACGTATGTCTGGCTCGACCAGCTGTCGCGATCGTACGCGCGCGACATCCGAACCCTGGATGCCATCCCGGACGAGGAGTTGGACACGCTCGCGACCTGGGGCGTGACCGGGTTGTGGCTCATCGGGCTGTGGCAGCGGTCGCCGGCGTCGGAGCGGATCAAGCGGATGCGCGGCAACGCGGATGCGGTCGCGTCGGCCTACTCGCTCGACGACTATCGGATCGCCGACGACCTCGGTGGGGAGTGGGCCTATGTGAACCTGCGCGATCGCGCCTGGGCCCGCGGCATCCGGCTCGCGAGCGACATGGTCCCCAACCATATGGGCATCGATTCCCGCTGGGTGATCGACCACCCCGAGTGGTTCCTGTCGCTGCCGCAGCCGCCCTACCCGGCCTACTCGTTCACGGGCGCGGACCTGTCGTCCGACGAACGCGTGGGGATCGTCCTCGAGGACCACTACTGGAACGACAGCGACGCCGCGGTCGTGTTCAAGCGGTTCGACCGGCACACCGGCGACGAGCGCTACATCTACCACGGCAACGACGGCACGAGCTTCCCCTGGAACGACACGGCGCAGCTGGACTTCCTGGCGGCCGCGGTCCGCGAGCAGGTCATCCGGACGATCATCGATGTCGCCCGACGCTTCCCGATCATCCGCTTCGATGCCGCCATGGTCCTGGCCAGGAAGCACGTCCAGCGACTGTGGTGGCCGGAGCCGGGCGCCGGCGACGGGATCCCGTCGCGCGCCGAGCACGCCATCAGCAAGGCCGAATTCGACGCGCGCATGCCGGTCGAATTCTGGCGCGAGGTCGTGGACCGGGTCGCCGCCGAGGTCCCCGGCACGCTCCTGCTGGCGGAAGCCTTCTGGATGCTGGAGGGCTACTTCGTTCGGACCCTCGGGATGCACCGGGTCTACAACAGCGCCTTCATGCACATGCTGCGGGACGAAGACGGCGCCGGCTACCGGCGGGTCATCCGCGAGACCCTGGAGTTCGACCCCGAGATCCTCAAGCGCTACGTCAACTTCATGAGCAACCCGGACGAGGAGACGGCGCTCGAGCAGTTCGGCAAGGGCGACAAATACTTCGGTGTGGCGATGGTGATGGCCACCCTGCCGGGCCTGCCGATGCTCGGTCACGGCCAGGTCCAGGGGTTCGGCGAGAAGTACGGGATGGAATTCCGTCGCGCCACCCTGGACGAGCGACCGGACCCGTGGCTCGTGGAGCGGCACGAGCGCGAGCTCTTCCCCCTGTTGCATCGGCGCTCCTGGTTCGCCGAGGCCCGCGACTTCCTGCTGTACGACTTCCTGACCGACGGTGGCGTGGACGAACACGTCCTGGCCTACTCGAACGGCGCCGGTCCGCAGCGCTCGCTCGTGGTCTACCACACGCGATTCGCGACGACCTCGGGATCCATCCGCGACTCGGCGGCCTATGCCCTCAAGGCGCCCGATGGCTCGAGGCGGCTCGTCCGCCGGTCCGTCGCCGAGGGCCTCGGCCTGCCGAACGACCCGATGGCCTTCGTGGCCTTCCGCGATGCCCGCACCGGTCTGGAGTACCTGCGGTCGTGCCGTGAGCTCTGGGAGCGTGGCCTGCATCTGTCGCTCGAGGCGTACGGCGGCCATGTCTTCTGGGAGTTCCGCGAGGTCTGGGACGGCGTGGCCGGACAGTGGGCCAGGCTGGCGTCCCGGCTCGGTGGCCGCGGCGTGCCGTCGCTCGACGATGCGTTCCGGGAACTCCAGCTGGAGCCGGTCCACGGACCCCTGCGGGCCATCTTCACGGACGGCGCGGTCCGCGCGGTCGTGGACGGCACCGCCACGCCGGCGCAGCTGGACGACCTGGAGGGGCGGTTCACGGCGTTCCTGGCCGCGGTCGCCGACGCGACCGGCGTCACGGGCGATCCCGCGACGATCGCCGCGGGCGCCCGGGAACGGGTCGGCATCGCGTTCGGCGATCCGGCGTCGCTCGACGACCTGGACCGGCGCGATCGAGCGGCCCTGCTCACCTGGCTGGCCTTCGCCCGGATGGGGGCGCTGGCGCCCGGACCGGACGTCGCGGCGACGAGCCGAGCCTGGTACGACGAACTGCGCCTCCCCGGCGCCGTGGCGGCCGGGCTGCGGGACGTCGGCTACGACGAGGCGGACGCGTGGGCCGTGGCCGATCTGGTCCGGGTCCTGCTGGCCCTGCCCCGGCCGTCGTCCCTGCGCGGGCCCGCCCGGACCGCCGATGCCCGCCTCGTCGACGCGTGGCTGGCACGCGATCTCGTGCGGACGGCGATCGGGCTCAACACCTGGCAGGGCGTGGAGTACCTCGACCGGGACCGCTTCGAGGCGATGCTGCGCTGGGTCGTGCGGCTGGACGCCCTCGATCCGCCCTCGGTCGCGGCCGTCGCCCCGAGGTCGCGAACGACGCCCGACCTGGTCGTCCGGCTCGGCGCCGCGGCCGCCGACTCCGACTTCCGCGTGGACCGGCTGCTGGTCACCCTCACGCCGGCGCCGACAGCGCGCCGCGTCTCGAAGCCGACGACGAAGGGGTCCGCGTAAGGCCGGCGCGTCGGGCCTTCGTCCGCTCGCCTCGTCAAGGGCGCTCGGGTCGTCGGAACCCCGTCCAGGTTCCCGCCTCCAACTCGGGATCTGGTCATCGAGCCAGGATCCGCTTGAGCAGGGCGGTCGGCGGGGCGCCGTGGGCCATGACCGACTCGAGGTGGTCGCGATATCGAAAGCCCGGCGTCGGGCCGAACCCGCCCGGCAGCGCTCGCGGCTGGATATTTGGATCGCCGGCGGTCCGGCGGCGCGCCTCGAGTTCGATCGCCCACATCTCCATGGACCCGGCGAAGTACGTCGAGAGCTGCGTGGACGACAGGCGGGCGCGGGCGTACTTGGCCCGAGCCTCGGCCGGCTCCTGGAAGCCGCCGTCGACCATCAGGGCGACGGCCTCGTCCTCGGTCATGCCGTCGCAGTGGATCCGGGCGTCGATGATCGCGTTGATCACGCAGCGGAGGTAGTACTTCCAATGGGTCAGGAGGAGCGCGGGGTCGTCCGCGCCGTAGCCGACATCCATCATCACCTGGGTGACGTAGACGGCCCAGCCCTCGGCGTAGAGGCCGCTCCTGAACACCGCCCGGGCGAGGGACGGGCAGCGATTGGCATACGCCGCCTGGAGATAGTGGCCGGGCACGGCTTCGTGGATCGTGATGAGCCGGAGCATCCGGTCGTTGTCCTCGCGCAGCGCCGACTCCCGCTGCTCCTCGGACCAGTCGTCGGGGATCGGCGTGATGGCGAAGAACGTGTCCAGCCCGTGCTCCAGGGGACCGGGCGCGATGAGCATGGCGTTCCCGAAGGCGCGCAGGAACCCAGGCGTCCACTGGATGACCAGCCGCTCGTCACTCAGGCCGACGAGGTCGATCGTGCGGCAGAACGCCTCGATCCGCGCATGCTCGGTGCGGCAGTAGTCCAGCTTGTCCTCAGCGCGCGGATGCTCGGCGGCCACCGCATCCAGCACGCCCCGGACGATCGCCTGGTCGTCGTCGGGGAGGGGGCGATCGGCCTGCCAGGCGGGCCAGAGGCCGCGGGCCAGCCGGACCATCTCGGCGCGGACCGCGGTGAACTCCCGTTCCGCCTGGGCCAGGATGCGGTCCGGGGTCAGCTCGTCGGACTGCATCGTGTGGCGCATCTTCCGGGCGAACAGGTCACGGCCCAGGCGGCCCTCCCCGTCGCTGGCCGGCAGGACCACGTCGCGCAGGTGTCCCTCGAAGGCCGCGAGCGCGGTCCGAGCGGTCGCGGCGGCGCTGGTCAGGCGCGGTTGGACCGCGGCAACGGCTGGATCCTCGCCGGCGGCGGCCGCCTGCCCGAGCGCGTCGTCGATCAGCGAGCCGACGCCTGAGAGCTGCACCAGGGCGGTCTCGGTCTGGAACCGCCCGACCGGCCGGCCCGCGACCCCGACCAATGCCGCGCCGGCGGCGTCGAGGACCCCTGGGATCCCCTCGAGTCGGCCGGCCACGCTCGCGAGGCGCTCGGCGAGTGGGGCGAAGTCGCGGGCGAGCAGGGCGAACAGGCCGCTGCCCAGCAGGTAGATCCAGGTCATCGGGTCCGTGGCATCGTCGCGCAGGGTCTCGGCGTCGAACCGCATCGCCTCGAGTCGCCCGATCACCACATCGCGATCGACCGCGTCGTCCACCGACAGGCCATCGAGGGCCCGGAAGCGAGCCTCCCACCGATCGGCGAACGCCAGCACGGCGAGCCGTCCCGTCTCGGACACGTCCGGCCACGCGCCGTCGCGGGCGTGGTCGCCGATCTCGCTGGCGAACACCGGGTCCAGCTCGAAGAGCTCGGCCAGGAACGGCGTGAACAGGTCGGCGAACGCGGACGTGCCCGGAGTCGGCGTGTGGGTCACCCCGGCATCGTAGCAGCGGCCCGACTACCATCCATGGATGCCAGCACAGACGTGGGTGGAACCGGTGACCCTGACCGGCCGGCGCATCCGGATGGAGCCCCTCGCCGACGCGCACTTCGAGGGCCTGTGTGCCGTCGCGTTCGACGCGCCCGTGTGGCGCTGGACGATCATGGGCGAACAGGATCGCGCCGGTCTTCGGCGCTGGGTCGACACGGCCCTCGCCAACGCCGAGGCCGGCATCGAGCGGCCGTTCGCGACCATCGACATCGCGACGGATCGGGTCATCGGCAGCAGCCGCTATATGTCCATCGCGCCGGAGCACAAGCGCCTCGAGATCGGCTGGACCTGGATGGCCGTCGCCTACCAGCGGACCGGCCGGAACCGCGAGGCCAAGCTCCTTCAGCTCACGCATGCGTTCGAGACGCTCGACGCCAACCGCGTCGAATTCAAGACCCACGCCAGGAACGTCCAGTCGCGCACGGCCCTGCGCGGGATCGGCGCGACCTTCGAGGGCGTCCACCGGAGCCATTCGGTGATGCCCGACGGGTCCCTGCGCGACTCGGCCTGGTTCAGCGTCATCAAGCCCGAATGGCCCGCCGTCAAGGCACGACTGCAGGGTCTGCTCGACCGGTGAGCGACGACGCGGACCTGCTCCTCATCAACGGTCGCGTCTTCCATGCGTTCGGTCCCCGCGACATCGTCCCGTACGGGTCGGACATCGGCCCGCGCCCGGTCGCCGGTGCGAGCGCCATCGCCATCAAGGGCGGCCTGATCGCCTGGATCGGGCGGACCGACGACGGCCTGCGCGACTGGAAGGGCGCCACGACCGAGGTGGTGGACGCGCGCGGCGGCCTCATCACGGCCGGCTTCGACGACGCCCACATCCACGTCGTCGGCGGGGCGCAGGAACTGGCGGACGCCGAACTCTTCCAGCTCGACAGCCTGGACGCCATCCAGCGGACCATCGCCGCGCACGCCGCCGCGACCCCCGGCGCCGCGTGGGTCAAGGGCCACGGCTGGATGTACGTCCCGTTCCCCGGTGGTCTGCCGACACGCCAGCAGCTGGACGCCGTCGTCCCGGACCGGCCGGCATTCATGCGTTGCTACGACGGGCATACCGCCTGGGTCAACTCGGCCGCGCTGCGCATCGCGGGCATCGATCGCGACACGCCGGATCCGCGCGACGGCGTCATCGTCCGCGACCCGGACACCGGTGAGGCAACGGGTGCGCTGAAGGAGGGCGCGCAGGAACTGGTCCTCGCCCACATCCCGAAGCCGACGACCGACGAGACGCTGGCCGCGATGCGCCTGGCCATCCGGGGGATGCACGCCGCCGGGATCACGGCCATCCAGGACGCCATGACCGAGGTCGATGAGGTCCCGCTCTGGCGAGCGCTGCGCGATGCCGGCGACCTGCGCCTGCGGACCCGGCTCGCGCTCATGATGCGGCCGAACCAGACGCTCGACGAGTGGTCGCGCCGCCTGGACGAGTACGACGAGGTCATCGGCGACCTGCGCGGCGGCGAGTGGCTGGATGCCGGCGTCCTCAAATCGTTCGCCGACGGGGTTGTCGAAGCCCGGACGGCGTACATGCTCACGCCATACGAGGACGACACCTCGACCGGCCTGCCCGAGTGGGAGGCGGACCAGCTCGACGCGTTCGTCGCGGAAGCGGACCGGCGTCAGTGGCAGCTCGAGATCCACGCGATCGGCGACGGCGGCATCCGGATGGTCCTCGACGCCTACGAGCGGGCGGCCGGCACGAACCCGCGCCGGGACCGGCGCCATCGGGTCGAACACATCGAGACGATCACCCGGGCCGACATCCCGCGCTTCGCCGAGCTCGGCGTCGTCGCGTCGATGCAGCCGTATCACGCCGACCCGTCGCCGAACCAGATCGACGTGTGGGCCGGGAACATCGGCAAGGAGCGGGCGGGCCAGGCGTGGTCCTGGGCGTCCATCCGCAAGGTCGGCGGCGTCGTAGCCCTCGGATCGGACTGGCCGGTCGTGCCGTACGACCCGATGCTCGCGCTCAATTCCGCGGTGAACCGTCAGACCAAGGAGGGGCACCCGCCCGGTGGCTGGCTGCCGTCGGAGAAGCTGTCGCTGCCCGAGGCCCTGTCGGCCTACGGGCACGGATCGGCCTACGCGGCGTTCGCCGACGACCGGCGGGGCACGCTCACGCCTGGGGCCCAGGCGGATCTGGTCGTTCTCGACCGCGATATCCTCGAACACGGGCCGTCGTCCATCATCGGGACCGGCGTCGCCCTCACCGTCGTCGGCGGCCAGGTCGTCCATCGCTCGGAGGAGCTGTCGTGAAGCACTTCATCATCGGTGCCGTCGCCGCGGCCATCGCGTTCTACGGGCTGACCCGGTTCCTGCCGGACTTCTTCACGTTCACTGGCGAGACGCAGGGCCTGATCGTGCTCGGGGTCATCTTCGGTGCCGTGAACGGGTTGATCGGACCGGTCGTCAAACTCCTGTCACTGCCACTGTCCGTGCTCACGATGGGCCTCGCCGGCATCCTCGTGAACGCGGGCCTGCTGATCCTGGTGGCCCTGATCGCGAACTCCACCGGGTTCCCGTTGTCGATCGGCGGGTTCCCACCGGATGTCACCGCCGACACCCTGGTGGCCGCGGTGATCGGCTCGACCGTCATCGGCGTCGTCACGGGGGTCGTCAACGCCGTCGTACCGTGACCGACCGCCTGCCGGCCATCGCGCCGGCGCTGCGGATCGCCGCCCGCCGGTACGGGACGCCCGCGTACGTCACGGACCTGCCGGCCATCGCCGCGGCCGCGGCCGAGGTGGCCCAGGCCTTCCCGGATCCATGGGTCCGGAGTTACTCGGTCAAGGCGAACGATGTCCCCGCGATCATCGCGGCGGTCACCGGGCACGGTCTGGGCGCCAATGTCGTCTCGCGGGGCGAGTGGGCGGCCGCGACCCGGGCAGGGCTCGCGAACGACCGCATCACCCTGGAGGGGATCGGCAAGACGACGGCGGATCTTGCCGCGGCCGTCCGAGCGACACGGGACGGACGGCCGCTGCGCTGGATCGCCATCGAGTCGCCGGAGGAAGCCGCGGGCCTGGCCTCGATCGCCGGCAAACGCCCTGGCGGGCCGCGGCTGGACGTCCTCTACCGGCTGAATCCGGATGTCTCGCCCGAGACCCTCGCCGGCCTCGCGGTCGGCGCCGGCGGCTCCAAGTTCGGGATGACCGAGATGGAGATCGCGAACGCCATCGAGCGCGGCGGTGGGCCGGACGGTCCGTTGTGCTCGCGTGGCATCCACCTCCACGTGGGCTCCCAGCTCGGGGCGGTGGATGCCTGGCGCGAGGCGGTCCGGGTCGGGCTGGCGGTCACGGCGCTGTGGCGCGGCTCGATCGAGACGTTCGACACGCTCGACGTCGGTGGCGGCTTCCCGGTCTTCGGCCTCGACGATCCGGCCCCCGGCCCGGCTCGCTTCGCCCGCGAACTCCCCGCCCTGCTGGAGGCGATCCCGGCTGACCGCCGTCCCACCCGGCTGGCGACGGAACCGGGCCGCTTCCTGGTCGCGCGCGCCGGCTGGCTCCTGGCCCGCGTGCTGCACGTGCGCGACCGCGGCGGCCGACAGGTCGTCCTGGACGCCGGCATGACCGAGCTCATCCGGCCGGCCCTGTACGGCGCCCGTCATCGGATCGTCGCGCTGACCTCGCTCGGACAGGCCGTGGACGGGACCGCGCGGACGTCCGCGTTCGAACCGGCAGCCGTCGAAGGCCCCATCTGCGAGTCCACCGACGCCCTGGGCGTGCACGCCCTGCCCCCACTTCGTCGCGGGGACCTTGTGGCGATCGCGGACGCCGGGGCCTATGCCGCCTCCCAGTCGTCCGCGTACAACGGCCGCCCGCGCCCACCGCAGGTCCTGCTCGCCCAGGATGGATCGCTCAGCCTCGGGCGTCGTCGCGGACCGCTCGTCGGGTAGGCTTGGCCCGTGAAGACCGTCGCGCGCCGCCTCGCCGCTGTCGCCGGGGCCGTCCTGTGGCTCACCGCCGTCGGGATCGGACCGGTCATCGCCGCATCGCCGCCACCGGGTCCGCCGTTCCCGCCACCGGTCGACGGCCAGGCCGTCTACGACTTCGCCGGCGTCCTGTCGCCCGCGGCCATCGCCGATGCCGAGGCCACGATCGACGCGATCGAGGAGCGGACCGGCGCCGAGGTCGTCATCTACACCCAAGACGCCGGCACGTACGACCTCACCACGGAAAGCACGGAGCGCAAGGCGCGCGCCCTGATCGACCAGTGGGGCATCGGCCGCGCCGGCTTCAACGACGGGATGGTCATCTTCCTCGACCTGGATCCCAGCCTCGAACACGGGCAGGTCCAGCTCTACGCCGCGCCCGGATTCGAGACCGCCTTCCTGACGAACAGCGAACGCCAGTCGATCTACGAGAACGACATGCTGCCGTACCTCCGCCAGGCCGACTTCGACGGCGCGATCGGCATCGCGATGGAGCGGATCGATGCCGCGGCGACCGCCGAACACGCCAACGAGCTCCAGACCGCCCGCCAGGTCAACGCGGTCGTGGGACTCATCGGGGGAACGATCGCGTTCTTCGGTCTGTCGGGCTGGGCGATCCTGTCGTGGCGACGGTTCGGCAAGGATCCGGTCTACCTCGACGATCCCTCGATCCTCATGCCCGCGCCGCCGCCCGACCTGACGGCGGCCTCGGGCGCCATGGTCATGGACGGGCACTCGTCCCGGCGGGCGTTGACCACGGCGATGCTGGACCTGGCGAGTCGGGGGCTGATCGCGTTCCGCGAGGACAAGGGCTTCCTCAGTCACAAGGTCGAGATCGACGTCGACCCGCCGGAGGGCGACGCGACAGTCGAGGCCCAGCGTCGGCTGAACGCCCGGACGAAGACCGGACCCGCCGAGGAGGTCGCCCTCAAGAAGCTGCGGTCACTCGGGAATTCGGATGCGGACAAGATCATCACGTCGGACCGCTTGCCGGAGTTCGGGACGTCTGTCGCGGCGTTCGACAAGGCCCTCGAAGGACACGTCGTCAAGCGCCAGTGGTTCGCGGAGGCGCCGAGCAAGGTCGTCACCCGCTGGGCCGGCCGCGGGACGCTCGCGCTCATCGCCGGGGTCATCTGCGTGTTCGCCGGCTTCTTCATCACGATGTCCGGACTCGTGCTGGTCGGCGTCGCCACGATCGCCGGCTCGCTGGTGATGCTGTTCCTGGCCCGCAGCATGCCGGCCGTCACGATGGCCGGGTCGATGATCCGGGCCATGCTCCACGCCTATCGACGGACGCTCGAGAAGACCATGGAGCAGGCGCGCTCGATGCAGCAGGTCGTGGACGAGTCGGGCCTCGACTGGCTCGAAACGCCCGACCAGGCCGTCGTCTGGGGCACGGCGCTCGGGCTCCAGGACCGGATCGAGGAGGTCCTCAAGCGCAGTCTGGCCGACGCGAAAGCCGGCACGGTCGCCGTGTCGTCGCTGTACTTCCCCGCCTGGTACACGAACTCGAGCGGGGAGTCGCTGGCGAGCTACGGGACCACCGGGAGCGGGGCGAGCGTCTTCTCCGACTCCGCCATCCCCGATCTCGGCGGGATGATGTCGGCCCTCGGGACGATCGGCAACTCCCCGTCGTCGTCGGGCTCGGGCGGCGGAGGGTTCAGCGGCGGCAGCTCCGGCGGGGGCGGGGGCGGCGCGGGCGGCGGCTTCTAGACGCTCGTCACGAGGGAGCCGCACGTCGCGAGACCTGAACGAGGATCTGTGCCATCGGCGCCCCAGGCGGGCGTTCGTCACGGGTCCCGGCGCGACTCGACCCGGCTCGCGCTCCGGCGATCCGGCCTCGCCTCGGCGGCGTTGGTCCCCCGCCGGTACACTCCGCGCATGGGTGCAGTCGAGACGATGGAAGACTTCTTCGAGAAGCTGAACGGTGGCGACCGCGAGGGCGCCGTCGCGCTGATGGACGAGCAGACCGAGATGCGCGTGCATGTCGGCGACAGCGTGCAACTGCTGCGTGGCGTGGAACGCGTCGGCGGCTGGTTCCTGCGCGGCGAGACCGGGCTGCGCATGATCCCCGGCGACATCCGCGACACGGGTAACACGTACGAGGCGGACGTCCTCGTGGTCCGGCCAGGTGCACCGACGACGCACATCGACGCCACGTTCCGCGTCGAAGCCGGCAAGATCACCGCGATCAACATCGCTCCGCGGTAGCGCTGACGGCGATTGCGCTGGCGACGCAACCAGGTCTGGGCGTCGCCCGCCGCGGTTCGCTAGCGGCGCGAACCACTCCCGCCGCGCAGACAGCGACCTGGGGAATCCCCATCTGCGTGCTGGGTCAGCACTAGCGCGGCCCTACCTCGGCGGTCTTCCCATACTCGGCCCCGGGACGCATCTGGGCAAACCACAGTGGCCGGCGAGCGTGAACACGCTGTGGCCGGGGCCGGACGCGTCGTCGGGACAAGGCTAGTGCTGCCGTGGCGCGCAGATGGGGAAACCCGGCCGCCGCACATCGCGGCCGCCACACCTCGCGGCCGCCGCACCTCGCGGCCGCGTCGCATCGGCGCCCCGCGACACTCGGACCTACGGTGACGCCTCGGCGGAGGGGTCGACGATCTCGTCCGGCACGGGGACCGGGATGATGATCTCCTGGCCGAGGCTGATCTTGTTCGGGTCCTTGATGGTCGGGTTGGCTTCCATGATCTGCGCCACGGTCACGTCGAACTTCTTCGCGATCTTGGTCATCGTGTCGCCGGATTCGACCACGTAGACCTGCGGTGTCGGTGCCGCCGGGACCGTCGGGCTCGGCGAGGCGGTCTCGACGGCCAGCGAGGGGCTCGCCGACGGGCCGGCGGACGCGGTCGGCTTGCCGCCGATCCCGAGGAGTGCCGGCAGGAAGAACAGGGCGAGCGCGGCGATACCGAGCGCCCCGGCGAACAGCGCGACCCGCGGCACGTCCGGCATCCCGGTCCGGGTCTTGATGGTCGGATACGCCTCGTAGCGACGGGCCTTCTCCCAGGCCGGCCCGGTCTGGACCGGCGTGCGGTCGACGTTCGACCGAGTCGAACTGACCGCCTGTCGCTTGACCGGGCGGGCGGGCGGCAGGGACGACGGTTCGACGGTCGAGCCCGAGCCGTGCGCGCTCCAGGACCGATCGCCGCCGACAAGACCGGCGAGCTCGGGGTCCGCCGGTGCGGCGGGGGCGCTCGACGGGATGGCCGTGCCCGGCGGGCGGGTCTCGTCTGGCGGCAGGCCACCGGCCAGACGGTCCGCGGCGCTGCCGGCCAGGCCCTGGCCCTCGGAGCTTCGGGCCGCGAGGAAGTCCGGCGCATCGCCGGACGACGCCGATCGAGCTGCGGCCGCACCGGTCACACCGCCCGCGCCGGTCGCCCAAGGTGGCGGCGCCGCCCAGTCGCGCGGCGGGTTCCGCCTGGCCGGGAGCCCGTCGGGATCGAGGTCGGCCGGCGCATCGAGTCGGTCGTCCGGCATGTCGCCGGTCTCGGCCATCGGTTCGGGCTCGCGGCTGTGTGGCGCGCTCGACGCGCCGACCGCCGCGGCCGACCCCGTCGCCGCCGCGGAGGCCGCGGAGCCTGCGGAGCCCGCGGACCGGGCCTGCGCCGCCTCTCGCCGCGCCCACGCCTGGAACGTCGGACAGACCGGGAACGCGCTCGAGAGGCAGTACGCCTCCTGATGGGCGAGCGCTCGCGGTGCCGGCCGGACCTCCGCGTAGCAGCGGTGTGCGTGATCGGGCTCGGTGGATCGTTCATCGCGTTCGTCCTCGTACGCGATGAACGGACAGGCTGGCGAGCCTTCCATGCTGGTCCGGCCACGGTCGGTCATCCGGCCGATGATACCCGGCGCCGTTCCCACGTGGCTGCCTGGCCGTCGACCGCGACCCTCGTGGCCGCGTTGTCGGGCGCGCGCAGATGCCGCATGCTGTCGGTCGGGTCAACGAGGGGATGGAGCGGGAGGAAACCGGAATGTGTTGCGGGATCGCGATCCTCGGCATCCTCGGGCCACGTGCCCTGATCCTGTTCTGGTGGCTGACGGACCCGACCCGCTGGTCCGTGACCTTCGGCGGCCAGGCGTTCCTGCCCGCGCTCGGGTTCCTGTTCCTGCCCTGGACGACGATCATGTACGTCCTCTTCTGGGCCGTCGGCGGCCTGACGCCGCTCGGCTGGGTCTTCGTCGGCCTCGGCCTCCTCGCGGACCTGGGCACCTACGGCGGCGGCGCGATCGGGAACAAGGACCAGGTCCAGGGCTACGTCAAGTAGCCATCGGCCACCCGTGTTGCCCACGACGCGCGCCAGCCTGCTCTCCCGGAACTCGCGGCTCGCCGCGCGCCTCGACCAGCGCGACGACTACGGTGTCGTGCTGGTCCTGATCCTGGCGACGATCTTCACTTTCGCGCTCGGGCAGGGCGCCATCGGCCAGTTCGTGAGCGTCTCCCTCAGCGGATTCACGCTCCTGTTCGTCCTGCACACGTCGGGAGCACGCCGACGTTCCTACCGCGGTGCCTCGATCATCGTCACCATCGCGATCGTCGGAGCCGCGCTCGGCCTGCTGGTCGGCGCGGAGGACGGCTCGGTGGCGGCCGGTATGGTCGGCTTGTTACTGGCCTTCGCCGCTCCGATCGTGATCCTCCGCCACATCTTCGAGAGCCCGATGATCACCGTCAGGCTCGTCCTCGGGGCGCTGGCCATCTACCTGCTGCTCGGCCTGACCTATGCGTACCTCTACCCGGTGGTCGACCACTTCACGGACGGTCCGTTCTTCGTCCAGACGTCCACCCCGCAGACGGTCGACTACGTCTACTTCAGCTACGTGACCCAGACGACCGTCGGATACGGCGACTACACGGCTGCCACGAGCATCGGCCGCATGGTCGCGGTCTCGGAGGCCCTGGTCGGCCAGCTCTATCTGGTCTCGGCGGTCGCGCTGCTGGTCGGCAACATCGGCCGCTCGATCGTCCGCGGGCCAGCCTCGACGGGGGTCGCGGTCGAGCCTGACGTCGCGACCGACGACGGCGGATCCACCGACCCAGCCGCCTGACCCGGCGCAGCCCGACGGCACCAGTCCCGCCCGTGTGGCCGGGGACGGTCAGGGCTTGGGCGTCTTGTCCGCCTGGCCGTTGCCGTTCCCGTTGCCGCCATTGCCGTTCCCGTTGCCGCCGGCACTGCCGTTCCCGTTGCCGCCGGCATTGCCGTTCCCGTTGCCGCCGGCGTTCCCGTGCGTCTGGGTAGGGGTCGCAACGGGCTCGGCGGGCGGTGCCGGCGCCACGGTCGGTGCCGGCGTCGCGGCCCCTGTGGCTGATCCGGCCGATCCGTTCGTGTTCGCGTTGCCGTTGCCGTTGCCACCGGCGTTGTCGTTCGTCGCCGCGTTCGCGCTGCCGTTGCCGTTCCCGTTGCCGCCGGCGCTGTTCGTCGTCGGCCCGTTCCCGACGCCATTCCCGCCCGCGTTGCTCGTGGACGGCGGGCCACCCGCGCCCAGGTCGTCCGGCGGGAGCACGCCGGGCGGCCCCTCGACGGCCGGCGTCTCGGGCGCGGCTCCGCCAGGCGCCACCTCGGAACCGATCAACGCCTGCATATCGGCGATGAGCAACACGGCCGCGTCCAGGTGATACGTCCGCCCGAGGACCTCGACCAGGCCGAGATCCGCGCTGATCGCCGCGACCAGCTCATCCCGACGGGACGGATCCACGGCGATGGCGGCGCTCAGGCGCGCCAATTCGATGCGGTACTCGGCCAGTGCCATCCCGACGGCCGCGACCTCGCCATCGCGGGCCGACACGATCGTGTCGTGCATCCGCTCCTGGAGGCGGTGCATCCGGACGGCCCAGCCGTCAGGACTGTCGGCCACCGGCACCACAGCCGACTCGATCCCGAGCCGGGTCGGATAGAGCAACCCGCCCGCGTCCGACTGGTTGACCACCGCCGCGATGGCCATGAGGCTCGCGCTCGCAGCCAGACTGGCGACGGTGAGCCGCCGAGAGGGTCGCCGGATGCCGTGCCCGGAGAGGCTCACAGCGCCTGAGGCGAAGGCGGCCAGGACCTGGTCGCGAACCCGATCGACGGCCTCGGCGTCCACGGTGAACGACGCCTCGACCGATGCTGCGAATTCGACGGCGAACGCGCCGACGGCGTCCGTCTCGAAGTCGGGCCCGCGCAGGCCGAAGCGCAGGCCGTTCATGCGCCGGCCTCCGCGAGACGCGGATCGGTCTCGCCCACGGCTTCGAGGTGTCGGCGCAAGGCGGCCAGCGCCCGGAACTGCATGGCTCGGATGCTGCCTTCACGCTTGCCCATGAGGCTCGCGATCTCACGCGGGCTCAGACCCGCGAAGAAACGATAGACGATGACGTCGCGCTGCTCCTTGGTCAGGACCTCGAGCGCGGCTCGGATCGCCGTCCGGCTGGCCATGATCTCGGCGAGGACCGCCGGCTGGCGCTCTGCGGCGTCGCGCTGCTCGTCGGACAGGGCCTCGTGGCTCGGTCGCGCTCGCTCGAAGTCGATGGCGACGTTGCGGGCGATCCGGAACAGCCAGGCCCCGAATGGCAGGCCGCGATCCTCGTATCGGGGCAGGGCCTCGACGACCTTCATGAACACCCGCTGGAGCAGGTCCTCGGCGTCGGCGGGTTGCCGGACGCGGAGCAGGAGGAACCGATAGAGCTGCGCGGCATAGGCGTCGTAGAGCGCAGCGAACGCTCGCCCGTCGCCAGCCTTGGCGTCGGCGACCAGTCGCGCGAGGACCGTCTGGTCCAGCTCATCACCCATGGAAACGCGATACCGACCCCGCTGTTACGGCCCCGTCGTCGTCGAGCCGGTCGTCCAGCCTACCGCGCCCGGGCCGGATCAGCACCAGAAGTCACCCCCGGACCGTGCGGTTTCGGTGCATCGAGGCACCCGGCACCCGTACCAAAGTCCCGGTTCGTCCGTTGTCCTAGGTATCCATCCCTCAGCCATCCATCGTCCCGGCCCGGAGTCCCCATCGATGCGCCTCTGCCAACGGATCTCATGACTCCTGTGTCGGATCCCCGCCCGCGTCGGCGCTGGTCGGGCCAAGGTCAGAGCCTCGTCGAGTTCGCCCTCGTCATCCCCGTGATGCTGCTCCTGCTGGCCGGCGCGATCGACCTCGGCCGCCTGTTCTACGCGTACGTCGCGGTCGAGAACGCGGCGAAGGAAGGGGCGTTCTTCGGCTCTCGCAGCCCGCTGTGCGACGACGCCTCCACCGCCGGCTGCTCGAACCCGAACAACGTGGTCTGGCACGTCCAGAACGAGGCGACCAACATCGGCGGCCAGTTCGCGACGACCGTCGCGTGCCGGACGCCCGGCGGGGCCCTGGTCCAGCCGATCAACGACTGCCTGGACGGCTACACCTACCAGGTCACGGTGTCGTACCCGTTCCGCCTCCTCACGCCGATCCTCGGCAGCATCGTCAACCAGAACCTGACCTTGAGCGCCGAGTCGCAGGCGACGGTCATCTCGGATGCGTTCGACCCGAGCGGATTGGAAGTCCTCGTCTGGGCGAGCAGTACGGGCGCGGACAACGTCGCCGCCATCTCGACGGCCTGCACCCAGGCCGATGCCACGAATGCGCCGACGTACTACTACGCACCGTGCCAGGACGCCTCCAACGTCAACAACTTCCTCACCTATCCGGAGAACACGACGGTCAGCTACCGGGTCCGCGTCCGGAACACGGGCAACCTCGCCCTGACCGGGATCGCCTACACGTGGAGCGCCAACGGGACGAACATGGCTGCCCAGGGAAACTGCAGCTCGCTGCCGACCTCGATCGGGGCCGGCGCGGCGCCCGCGTACTGCACGTTCACGCGGTCCGTCCCGGCGGTCAACCCGGTGAACGGGTTCGCCGACTACACGATCGCCGCGAGCGCCCAGGGCAATGCCGGCGGCCTGTCGACGAGCCTGTCCAACGGAGCGGCCACGGTCCGGGTGATCCCCGCGCCGAAACTCGCCGTCAACCTGAAAGCGTCGCCCTACCGCCTCGGCGGGATCGGCTATGGGACGAGCGGGTCCCCGACATTCCCGTCCGGACCGCTGACGCTCCAGCGCAACGCGTCGGCCACCCAGGCTGAACTCCAGAGCCCGACCGGCTGGCTCTACTTCACGGTCGTCAACCAGGGCAGCCCGGCCAACGCGTTCACGGTGTCGGTGACCCGGAACGGGGTCGCGGTGAGCCTCCCGTGCACGGTGCCGGCGTCCCTCGCCGCCAGCGGACAGGGCGGCAGCTCCTTCACGTGCACCATCCCGCAGTCCTTCACTGTGAACGGGCTGGCCACGTTCGTCGCGACGGCCAGCGCGACGAACGCGGTCATCGTGGGCGGCCAGCAGCCGTCCGTCGCCGTGACGACGGCGTCCTCGTGCAATGGGAACGATCGAGTGGTCCCGAACCTGGTCGACACGCTGACGCCGACGGCCGACGGGACCAACAAGACGGTCCTCCAGGCCAGGAACCTGTGGACGGCAGCCGCGTTCACGACCACAGTAGCGACGAACCCGGCCGGGGCCGCGAACACGCTGAACGCGTTCACCCAGAGCCAGACGGCCTACACGTGCCTTCGCAACAACCAGCCCGTGACGGTGGTGGCCCAGTGAGCCGCATGCGTCGCTCTCGATCACGCGGCCAGGCCATGGTCGAGTTCGCCCTCGTCCTCCCGCTGTTCCTGCTGATGCTGTTCGCGTTCATCGACGTCGGGCGGTACGTCTATTCGACCACCGCCTACGGCCAGGCAGCCCGCGAAGGCGCCCGCTGGGGATCCGTGGAGCAGTGGGCGTTCGAGTGCCCGGGTGGCGTATCCCCCGCGACTCGGCAGAACTGCACGATCGCCGTCACGACCGGTCGAGTCCCGGCCGGTGCCCCAGCGCCCACGTCGGTCACCTTCGTGTGTCCCCCCACATGCCGAGCCGGTGACGTGTTCTCGGTGACCGTCCAGGGTCCGTTCCGCTTCCTGACGCCAGTGATCGGCAATCTGCTCGGGACGCCGACGATCAGCCAGACCGCCCAGGTCGTCATCCAATGAGGTCCGTTCGCATGCGTTCATCCGCCGGTCGTCGCACCGCCGAGGGCCAGATCCTGGCCCTGTTCGCCATCTCCCTCGTGGTGCTCATCCTCCTGACCGGCCTGGTCATCGACGGCGGCAATGTCTTCCTCCAGCGGCGCGACAGCCAGAACTCGGCGGACCTCGGCGCGATGGCCGGCACCAAGCGGCTGGCGGATTACTACGTCCTGCCGGCTGGCGCCGCCGGGAAGGCGTTCACGCCAACGGACAACGTCTACACGATCATCGCGACGCGCATGGCCCAGAACGACTGCCCCACCGGCGGTGGATCGATCTGCTCGTGGAGCGCTCGCTACGTCGGACCGCGGTCCGGGTCCACCTTCGTCGACCTCGGACCGGTGACTCCGAATGACACCGCCCCTCCGGGCGCCATCAGTGGCACCAGGGCCCTGGGCGTGACCGTCAGCGTCACGAAGACCCCGGCGACCTACTTCCTCGGCGTCATCGGCCAGTCCACCTGGACGGTCAATACCGTCGCCACGGCTATCACGGGCAAGCTGCCCGGTGCCCCGGGCGGACAGCTGCTCCCGATCGGTCTCACGGAACTGCCGACGCAGGAAGGGGCCATCTACGCGCTGACCAGCGGGTCCAATGGCCCGGGCAACTTCGGCTGGGTGTCGTGGGACGGCAGCAACAGCGCCGGTTCGCTCGCGACCAGCCTGTGCACGCCGAACAACCCACCATTCACGCTGCCCGCCCAGTTCCCCGGCGACCCGGGCAAGACCAACGCCAGCGCGGTCCGGGCCTGCCTCCAGTACTGGGTGGACAACAAGCAGACGGTCCTCATCCCGATCGTCCTGAAGTCTGACGACCCAGCAGCCCCTCCGGGCTGCTCGACCGGAGGCAACGGCAACAACTTCACGTACTGCATCGTGGCCATCGCGGCGTTCGTCATCACGGGCTACGCCCAGCCTGCCGTGGACCAGATCAACGGGCGGTTCGTCGGGACGATCCCCTACTCCGTCGGCGGCAACGCAAACGTCCCGGGACCGATCACCTCACCACCGGATGAGGGCAGCGTCCTGTACGCGTTGGGCCTGGCGCAGTAGCGGATCCAGGCTCCCCAGGTCCGGCTCGGGCTGACCACCTCGGACTGACCGTCGGACGCCGGTTCAGGCGAGCGGCGGAAGGCTCCTGGCATCCGAGTTGGCCTCGGCCGTCTGGACGGCGCGACGCCGCCACGGGACCACGCCGTCGAGCTCGATCTCGAGCGAGAAGCTGAGGAACGTCCGCACCAGGACGATGATGCCGAGGGTGACCGCGCTCTCGACGGTGGAGTCGATCGCGACCGTCAGCACGATGTCGGCGACGATGAGGACCTCGAGGCCAAGGAGGATCGTGCGGCCGATGTTCGCCCGCAGGTTGGCGTAGGCGCGGCCGCGACCGTCGGATCGAACGTCACGGGCGTAGTTGACCAGCCCCATCGCCGACCCCACCACGAGGATCCCGACGCCGAGGACCTCGAAGCCCTTGACGACGAGCTCGAGCATCTCCTGGAAGGTCAACGGTTGATCGCTCCGCTACGTGCGCGCATGGTACGACCCGGCGACGCGAGCGCGTTTGACAGGCCCGCCGGGCGCTCGGACACTTGGAGTCGACCGAGGTGGGGACCTGCCCGACCCGCTGAGCCTCGAAGGAGTGCCATGTCTCGCCTGACCAGTTTCCTCGCCCCGACCACCATCGCACGTGCCCACTGCGACATCCCGTGCGGCATCTACGACCCGCACGAGGCCGAGATCGCAGCCCAGACCGTCGCCAAGATGGTCGAGCTGATCAACGGGCTGGATGGCAACGACACCGCGACGCGCAACAAGTTCAGCCGCTGCGTCCGGGTCAAGGAAGATCACGCCGAGAAGGTCAAGCGCGAAGTCCAGGTCATCTGGAGCGACTACTTCAAGCCGGAGCACCTGGAGGCGCACCCTGACCTGCACGACAAGGTCTGGAAGCTGCTCAAGCTCGCCGGCAAGAACAAGCAAAGCGTCGACGCCGAAGCCGCCGCCCAGCTCCAGGCCGCCGTGAAGGAGTTCAGCGAGATCTTCTGGTCGACCAAGAAGTAGCGATCCCGCTCGACGCCGTTCGCGGCTCGCGGCGAGTCATGACACCCCCGAGGCCCCGTCGGATGGCGGGGCTTCGTCGCATCCGAGGGCCGTGGCGCATCGCCGTCGCGGAGGCAAGCATGCTGCCCTCCATCGAAGCGGGCGACTGGCTCCTGGTGGACCCGACGACGACCCGCTGGCCGCGCCGTGGCACGGTCGTCGTCTTCCGCGAACCGGATGGCGGGGCCCTCTCCGTCAAGCGGGTCGCGGCCGGGCCGGGCGACCGCGTGCCGTTCGCGGACGGGATCCTCGAATTGGCCGAGGACGAGGCCTGGCTCCTCAGCGACGCGACGGACG
>CAZOHT010000003.1:0-16935 GCA_964579825.1 uncultured Anaerolineaceae bacterium | reverse complement strand
GGGATCCTCGAATTGGCCGAGGACGAGGCCTGGCTCCTCAGCGACGCGACGGACGACGAGGCAGCCGCCGAAGGCTTCGGCGAACCGATCGACTCGCGACGGTACGGACCCGTCCCCGTGGAGCTCCTCGTCGCGCGAGCCTGGTTCCGCTACGGACCGTGGCGGAAGATCGGGCGGATCCCCGGGCGTGCAGCGAGACCACGCGACCCGTGAGCCGGCGGGGCCGTGACTCGGCGCCGACGGGGCATTCCCGTCTCAGGCGCTGAGTGTCAACCCGGCGGCCCGGCAGTCCTCGGCGAACGCGGCCTGGGCGTCCTCCGTCGGCGACCAGCGGGTCGGGAAGCAGATGATCCGGTCCAGTCCGATCGCTTCGAACCGGGCCAGCAGGTCCACGCGAGCCTGGCCAGCCTCACGGAAGCCCTCGTCCCGGGCGTACAGGGAGAAGCGGAGCGTCGCCGGATCTCGGCCCTCGGCCTCGCATCGGGCGCGAACCTGGACCATCCGCTCGGCGATCTCGTCCGGGCCGAGGAAGACGTAGTTCAGCTCGTCGGCATAGCGGATCGCATAGCCGGCGGTGACGCGCGGCCCGTTGCCCCCGACGATGATCGGGATGCGCGGGCTCTGGAGGCCCTTCGGGACGTTGTACGCCCCGCGGACATGGGCGTACTCACCCTCGAACGACGCCCGGCCAGGCTCGAACATGGCGGTGATGACCGCTAGGTGGTCGCCGAGTGCGGCCATCCGCTCCCCGATCGTCGGGAAGCCGTAGCCGTACGCTCGCCACTCGTCCTCCTTCCAGCCGGCGCCGATCCCGAGCTCGAAGCGTCCGCCGCTGATGACGTCGATCGTGCTCGACATCTTGGCGGTGAGCGCCGGGTTCCGGAATCCGGTGCATACGACCATGTGGCCCAGGCGGACCCGTTCGGTCGTGGCCGCCAGGGCGGCCAGGACCGTGAACGACTCGAACGTGATCTCCTCGGTCGGACGGGGCACGGTGTGGAAGTGGTCGAACACCCACAGCGACTCGAAGCCGAGCGCTTCCGCCTGGCGCGACAGCTCCAGCGTGCGTGTCCACGCATCCGCGGCCGCCCAGCCGTCGTACTCGCCCTTCCATCCCTGCGGCGCCATCAACCCGACCTGCATCCCGTACCTCCAGCATGGTGTGTGCGCGCCAGATGGTGACGCTTCGCGCGAAACGGCGCTGCGGATGGGCCGGGCGCCCGCCTATGCTCGGTCGATGACGAACGCCACGCCACCCTTCGACCCGCTCGCTCCCCTGCCCGGCCCCCCGGATCCCTGGGCCTACACGGACCAGCCGAGCCCGCGCTCCGGGCCGCCATACCACATGACCGACATGATCGCGGCCGAACCGGCCATCGCCCGACGGATCCTGGCCCGGCACGCGGTGGCGGCTGGCCCAGCGGCGGCGCTCGCCGACGCAGTCCGGACGGCGGTTCTCGCCGGCTCGCCGATCGTGGTGACCGGCTGCGGCACCTCGGAGCACGCGGCCCTCGGTGTCGCGGAGATCCTGCGAGAGGCGAGTCGAGCGGCCGGTCTGGCGGGCGGCGGCGCGGTCGCGGGCGTCGGTGCGGCTCAGGCGTTCGAGCTGGCCCAGGATCCGCCGGCGTCCGGCCTCGTCATCGGTGTGTCGCATGAGGGCGGGACCGGAGCGACGAACGCGGCGCTCGCGGCGGCTCGGACGGCCGGTGCCCGGACGGCGCTCCTCACCGTGAGTTCGCACTCGCCGGGCGCCGCCTTCGCGGATCCCGCGCTCGTCGTGGAGACGGGCGAACTGGATCAGAGCTGGTGCCATACGGTCGGGTACGTGAGCCCGATGCTGGCGGCAGCCGCGGTCGGGGCGCACCTGTCGGGTCGGTCGCTGGACATCGAGGCGGTCGTGGGGCTGCTGGCCGCCGGGACTCGAGACGATGCCGGCGCCGACCGGATCGCCGGGCACCTGGCCGATGTGGCCCACCTGCTCGTCGTGGCGTCGGGGGCCGATCGGACTGCGGGCCGCGAGCTGGTGCTGAAGGTCGAGGAAGCGTCGTGGCTTCCGTCGGCCTTCCGCGACCTGGAGACATTCCTGCACGGGCACCTGCCCGCCACCGGTCGCGAGACCGGGCTCGTGTTGATCCTCACCGACCGCGCGCGCCGTGCCGAGCGGCTGGTCCGGAGCCGTCAGGCGCTGGCCGCCGCCCGGGTGATCGGGATCCGAGCCGCGGCGATCATCGCCGCGGAGCTGGATGGTGACCTGGACGCGAGCCTCACGCCGGCCGGTCGTCTGCTCGTGCCGGACGCGGACGGACTGCCGTCACCGGTCGCCTCGCTGTTCGCGTCGGCGACACCCCTGCAGCTCGTGACGGAACGCCTGGCCCGCGCGCGGGGTACGAACCCGGACCCGATCCGTCGCGACGACCCGGTCTACCTGGCCGCCGCCGAGGCCGCTGAGGGCCTCGAGGGCTGAGGGCTCCGCCGAAGCCGTCGAGGGCTAGGCCTTGGCAGTGGCCGCGAGGCTGACCCTTGCCGGTGGCCGCGACGCGCACGACCGGGGTTCACTCCCGAGTCCCGCATCCGGCGCTCGGTCCGCCGTGCATCTGATGCGCCATACGTGACGTTCCGATCGCCCGCGAGCGGGCGATCGCGCGTCTGATGCGCCACAAGTGACGTTCGGATCCCTCCGGAAGTCCGGATGGTGGCATCCAACGCCGCCTCTTGGTCCATCTCGGCCGTCGCGGTGTCGTTTGTGTCGCATCCGATGCGCCGTTTCGGGTGTGGACGACCCGCGAATGCACGTTGTGCCCGTCTGATGCGACATCGAGCCCGAGCGAGGTGCCCGTTAGCCTCCGGCGGCCGCGTCGACCCCGCGCCGAGCCCGCGCCGACCCGCGCCGACCCGCGCCGCCCCCGCGCCCCCGCGCCCTCCCTAGACCTGGCCGATCAGGACCTCGCCCATCAGGTCCACCATGTCGAGGTCGTGCGGCAGGAAGTCCTGGAGCATGAGCCGATCGACGCCGGCATCGGCGAACCGGCGGACCATCGCGCGGGCCTCGTCCGGCGTCCCGATGATCCAGCGGTCGCGCCGCTCCTCCAGCCACTCGTCCCCCGACGTCTCCTCGCCGAAGGCTCGCAGCAGCGCCATCTCGCGCGCACGGACTTCGTCGACATCCCGCCCGATCAGCGTCCCGACCATCGCCGAGCGGGCCATCGTTGCCGGGTCCCGGCCGATCGCGAGGCACGCGGCATCCAGCGCGGCGTAGATCTCGGCCGCGGCCGCCGGACCCTTCGAGCTCGTATTGAACTCGTCACCCCATCGCGCGGCCAGTCGGAGCGAGCGCGGCGATCCCCCACCGCCCAGCAGGATCCGGGGTCGAGCGACCCCTGACGGCATGACCGGTCGGCCCGGTACCTGGACCGGCTTCGGGTGGAAGACCGCCGACTCGATCGTCACGCTGGGGCCGCGGTAGGACCAGCCGTCCGGCTCGCCCCACAGCCCGTGCAGGATCGTCAGCTGCTCCTCGAGCATGTCCGCCCGGTCCTTGATGGGTGGGAACGGCAGCCCGAGCTGGCGATGCTCCGCCTCGTTCCAGCCGGCGCCCAACCCCACCTCGACGCGTCCGCCACTCATCTCGTCGGCCGTGGTGACCACCTTGGCCAGGTTGCCCGGCCGGCGGAAGGTCACCGGCGACACGAGCACGCCGAGGCCGATCCGGTCCGTGTCGCGAGCCAGTCCGGCGATGACGGTCCACGCATCGGTCGTCGGCAGCCCCGCGTCGCCGGGGAAGCTCGCGTAATGGTCGGAGCGGAAGAAGGCGTCGAAGCCATTCGCCTCGGCCCGCTTGGCAAGCGCGACCTGGTCGCCGTACGACAGTCCCTGCTGGGCCTCGATCATCAGCACGAATCGCATCGAGTAGACCTTTCATGTTGACACGATGGTTTGTCTGCATATGATAGTTCGCGTGACACGAACTATCGATCCGGAGCGGACCGACACCGATCCGCGAACGGAAGCCATCCTGGCCGACTTCCGAGCCACGATGACCGAGCTCAAGTGCGTCGGCAGCGAACGATTGCTGCGCCAGGGCATCAGCATGACCCAGCTGCACATCCTGCACATGCTGGAGCGGCACGGCCAGATGCCCATGAGCCGGCTGGCGGACGTGCTCGATGTCTCGGTCTCCAACGCGACCGGTCTCGTCGATCGCATGGAAGAGCGCGGCCTCGTCGCGCGGACCCGGGTCCCGGAGGATCGTCGGGTGGTCCTCGTCGAGATCAGCGGGGCCGGGGTGGCGATGCTCGGCGATGCCGAGGCGCTCCGTGACGACGTCCTGCGTCGGGTCCTCCTCCGCATCGATCCTGCGCATCTCGCCGACATCTCCCGCGCGATGACGGACCTCCGGACCGCCGTCGAAGCCGAAGTCACCGACCCGGAGTCCACCGTCCACGCACACCAGCACACACGAAGGGACTGATCGAACCGATGGAAGCCTTTCCGGCAGACGCCGGCGACTACACCCCCTCACTCGAGGAGGATCCGGCCCTTGGCCTGAGCCACCGCGCGAAGATGGAGATCCTCTTCGCGGTCATGCTCGGCCTCTTCCTTGGCGCCCTGGACCAGACGATCGTCGGTCCGGCGCTCCCGACGATCGTCACCCAGCTGTCCGGCAACGACTACTACGTCTGGGCGATCACCATCTACCTGCTCACGAGCACCATCTCCGTCCCGTTCTGGGGCAAGGGGTCGGACATCTTCGGCCGCAAGCCGATCTACATGCTCGGCATCACCGTCTTCCTCATCGGGTCGGCGCTCTCCGGGCTGAGCCAGAACATGGGCATGCTCATCCTCTTCCGAGGCATCCAGGGCATCGGCGCCGGCGCCTTGTTCCCGGTCGCGCTGGCGATCATCGGCGACCTGTTCACCCCCAAGGAGCGCGGCAAGTACCAGGGCCTCTTCGGGGCCGTGTTCGGCATCGCGTTCGTGGTCGGCCCGCTCGTAGGTGGGTTCCTGACCGAGAACTTCGGCTGGCACTGGATCTTCTACGTCAACATCCCGATCGGGATCGTCGCCCTCTTCGTCATCCAGCGGCTGCTGCCGACGGTCAAGAAGACGGGAGCCACCCGCAACTTCGACCTCATCGGCGGCGCGATCTTCACGGTCGCGATCTCGTTCCTGCTCGTCGGCCTGACCAACAAGCAGTTCGGCGACTGGACCGATCCGACCGTCGGCGGGTTCATCCTGATCGGCCTGATCGGGACCCTGCTCTTCCTGGCCGCCGAGTCGCGCGCCAAGGAGCCGATCGTCCCGCTCGACCTCTGGCGCAACCGGACCTACTCGGCGTCGATGATCTCCACCTTCTTCGCCGCCTTCGCGTTCTTCGGCGCCATCGTCTTCCTGCCCCGCTGGTTCCAGGTGGTCGAAGGCTTCTCGCCGACGAACTCCGGCCTGGCGGCCCTCCCGCTCATGGTCGGCCTGATCCTCAGCTCGGTCCTGTCCGGGTTCCTGGTCTCCAGGACGGGTCGCTACAAGTGGCTGCTCGTCGGCGCGATCGTGCTGATGGGCGTCGGGACGCTGTTCATGACCCAGCTCACCAAGGACACGCCGGTGCCCGTCGTGTGGCTCTGGATGTTCATCGTGGGCCTCGGCGTCGGACCGACCTTCTCGGTGTTCACGATCGTCATCCAGAACGCCGTGCCGTTCCGGCAGCTCGGCGTGGCGACGTCGAACCTGACGTTCTTCCGCCAGATCGGCGGCACGATCGCCCTCGCGTTCGTCGGCACGATCTTCGGGACGTCCTTCCAGGAGCAGCTCGGGCCGCAGATGATCGGCGCCGGCGTCCCGCCCGACGTCATGGGGATGTTCTTCGGCGCCGTCCAGTCGGGTCTGATCGACTTCAACGACCTCACCGGGGTCGGCGACATGGGCGCGGCGATCGTCGCCGTCCTGCCGTCCGTCGCACCGTCCATCGACGCCATCGTCGAGGGGATCCACGCGGCGTTCAGTCTCGCGACCGCCCAGACGTTCTGGCTCGGTGTCGCCGGTGCGACCGCCGCGGCCATCGCCGCGGTGGCCATCAAGGAGATCCCGCTCCGAAGCTCCAACGCGGCACCGGTCCCGGCACGAGCCGCGACCGAGGCGGGCGTCCCTTCTTCCGGCACGGCCGACCCGGTCAGCGCCAGCACCGCCGTGGGCGACTGACCACCACCGACTCCTACCGCGCGCATCATCGACGACCCCGGTGCCCACCGGGGTCGTCGTCTTTCCGGAAGGGATTACGCTTCGCATGACCATGGATCCGACGATCGCGCCGTTCCCACCGCATCTGCTCGCGCCCGGCGTGGACGACGCATCACCGTTCCAGGATGCGCTCGGGGCGGACGACCTGCCGCTCGGGACGATGCAGCGGGTCACCCGCGGCGACCTCGACATCCTGCTGGCGCACACCGACCAGGGGATCTACGCGACCGAGGACCGCTGCCCGCACATGAGCGCGCCGCTCAGCGTGGGTGAGCTCGATGGCTGCCTCATCGCCTGCCCCCTCCACGAGGGTCGCTTCGACCTGCGCTCCGGCGACCCGGCCCAGATGCCGACGACCGGCGGGCTCGATCCGGATGGCGTCTATCACCCCACCTGGACCCCTGGTGGCCGGGCGGACAAGCCGGATGTGCCAGGCAAGAAAGCCGAGGCTCGCCGCCTGACCCGCGTCCGCCGGTTCCGCTACTTCCCGGTGCGCGTCGTGCGCGGCCGGATCCTCGTCGCCCTGCCCGTCGACGGCGTCAGGCACGCGGACGAGCGGGCCTAGCGCAGCTCGTTCTCGATCTCGTCGGACGGTGGCGGCGGCGCCCCGAACGAGCGGATGAACGCCACGGCCTCATCGGGGTCGTCCGTGATGTGGAGCAGGTCCAGGTCCTCGGCCGAGATCGCGCCATACGGCTGGAGCGTCCCACGCATCCAGTCGAGCAGGCCGGCCCAGTGTGCCGTGCCCATGAGCACGACCGGGAAATGGCGGACCTTGCCGGTCTGGATGAGCGTGAGGCTCTCGAACAGTTCGTCCAGGGTTCCGAATCCGCCGGGCAGGATGACGAACCCGTCGGCGTACTTCACGAACATCGTCTTGCGCGCGAAGAAGTAGCGGAATTCCACGCCGAGATCCACGTAGGCGTTGGAGCCCTGCTCGTGCGGCAGCTCGATGTTGCACCCGACCGACAGTCCCCCACCCTCCCGGCAGCCGCGATTGGCGGCCTCCATCGTCCCGGGACCGCCGCCGGTGATGACCGCGTAGCCGGCCTCGGCCAGCTTGCGGCCGATCGCGCGGGCGCGGTCGTAGTCCGGATGGTCGCGCGGCGTCCGCGCCGATCCGAACACCGTCACGGCAGGCCCGAGATGCGCCAGGGCGTCGAAGCCTTCGACGAACTCGGACAGGATCCGGAGCGCTCGCCACGTGTCGGTCTCGAGGAAGTCCGGGCTCGGGCGGCGCTGGAGGAGCTTCTCGTCCTCGGTCGCGGCGCCCTGGCCGTCCATCATCCGATCGGCCTTGGGCGTGACCCAGAGTCGGCCCGCCCGCCGCGGTCCCGGCGTCATGTCATCCATCGGGCTAGGATGCCACCCAGGAGGTGAGCGTGCGCATCCGCTGGTTCATCATCGTCGCGCTGGGACTGGTCGGCCTGGTCTGGGTCGGTCAGGGAACCGGGTTCATCCGGGGGTCCGGCTTCATGACCGACGACCTCCGCTGGGCGGCGATCGGGGTCGTGCTCATCGTGTGTGCCGTCATCTTCGGCGTCATCGAGTACCGGCGGCGGCCGGCGGCTTGAGCCAGGCGGCCCACGTCGTCTCGTCGCGGCCAGCTGTCATGGCGTTGCCGTGGCGGACCAGCGGTTGTCGCAGCAGGCGGGCATCGGCCAGGAGGCGCGCGACGATCTCACCATCGTCGAGGCGCATGTGGGCGAGCCCCAGGTCCTGATAGGCGCGGCTGCCGTCGTCCAGCAGCGCCCGCGCGCCGAGCTTCTGGACGAACCGCTGCAGCTCCCCGGCGGCGATGGCCCGCTTGCGCAGGTCCACGTGATGGACGACGATCCGCCGCTCGCGGAAGAAGCGCAAGGCTGCCCGCGTCGCCTGTGAATCGGCGGCCCCGAAGACCTGGATGTCCGGCATCTTCTTCGTCTTCGTGTGGCCGAGTGGGGCAGGCATCGCCACAGCCTAGCGCGGAGGCCCAGCGGGTACCATCGTGGGCACAGGAGGTGCCTTGGTGACGGTCTGGTTCACAGTCAAGCTCGACGATCAGCCGGGGTCGCTCGCCCGCGTCGCGACCGCGCTCGCCGAACGTCGCGTGAACATCACCGGGATCGTCGGCGTGGCCGAGGACACCGATGGCGCGCTCATGCTCACGACCTCCGACGCGGCACTCACGCGCGAGGCGTTCGCCAGCCTGGGCCTGCCATTCGAGGAGCACGACCCCACCGCCGCCGATGGCCCCATCCCCCCGACGATCGACCTGACGGCAGGTGCGGCCGGCCGAGGTTCGCTCGGCTGATGGCCAGGCGCCGCACGGCCGAGACCGCCGCCCTTCGCTTCGACGTCATCGACCGGCCCGAGGCGATCACCGCCGTCGCGGATCGGGTGGCCGGCATCAAGGGCCGGATCCGCGCCCTGACCACCGTCCGGCGACTGGACGGCGATCCGCCGCTGGTCGAGATCGAGCTCGAGGTCGAGGGGGTCTCCGAGCCGGACCTGGTCGCCGCCCTCGAAGGGCTCGATGACGTGCGGACGGTCCACCTGACCCGCGCGCTCGATCGCGTGTTCGGCAAGCGGATCATCGTGGTGGGCGGCGGCGCCCAGGTCGCGCAGGTCGCCCTTGGCGCGGTCACGGAGGCCGATCGGCACAACCTGCGCGGCGAGCGCATCTCGGTCGACACCATCCCGCTCGTCGGCGAGGACAACATCGCCGCGGCCGTCCGGGCCGTCGCGGACCTGTCGCGCGCCCGGTTGCTCGTCCTCGCCGGGTCGATCATGGGTGGCGACATCAGCACCGCCGCCGACGAGCTGCGCGCCGTCGGGATCCCGATCATCGCGCTCAACATGGTCGGGTCCATCACCGATCACGCGGACCTCGTCGTCTCCGATCCGGTCCAGGCCGGCACGATGGCCGTCATGGCCGTCGCCGACACGGCCACCTTCGACCTGGAGCGCCAGCGCGGTCGCCGGTACTAGGCCCGCGCGGGCGGCGTCCCCCCGGCGGCACGCGTCACCGACCTGACGCGGCGCGGATCTCCTCGGGAAGCCAGAACCAGCGAAGCGATTCGAAGTCCTCGTCCGCTGCCAGTCGCTCGGGTTCCGGCGGCGGCCCGAGCGTCCCGACCGGATCGGCCAGGATCGCCTCCGCCGCGTCGAGGTACTCCGCCAGCCGCGACTCTGGCTCGCGATGCCGGTGCGCCGGATAGCGGATCTCGCCCGCCTCGTACCGGATGTCGTGCAAGGACATCGGCGCCTCGGGCGACCCGGCGGCGTGTCGCCACAGCCCCGTCGGCGGGTCGAAGCGGTACCACGGCAGCAGCCGCCAGCCATCCCGGGCGACGACCGCGACGGCTCGGACGAGGAAGTCGAAGACGGCCTCGCTGATGAAGTAGTTGAAGTTGACCCGGATCCAGCCGGGCTTGATGCCCTCGCAACCGCGCGAGATGGCCCGCTCGAACGAGTGCGACGTCTCGATGTCGATGCCGAGCAGACGATGGCCGTACGGGCCGGCGCACGAGCAGCCGCCGCGCGATTGGATCCCGAACAGGTCGTTGAGCAGCGCGACCACGTAGTTGTGGTGCAGGTAGCGGCCGTCGTGGCGGACGGTGAACGACACGATCGACAACCGGGGAAGCGCCGCGTTCCCCAGCAGCCCGATCGCCGGCTCGTCCGCCCAGACCCCCATCGCTCGCTGGATGAACGACTCCTCGAGTTCGCGGATCGCCTCGCTGCCGACGCGCTCCTTGAGCTGGAACGCCAGGCCGGCCCGGATCGACTCGACGATGGCCGGGGTCCCACCCTCCTCGCGATGCTCCGGATCCGCGAGGTACAGGTGCTCCAGCGGGTTGACGTACGCGACGGTCCCACCGCCTGGGGCCGCCGGGACGCGGTTGTGGAACAGGTCACGACGGCCGACCAGCACGCCCGGGGTCCCGGGCCCACCGATGAGCTTGTGCGGGCTCAGGACGATGGCGTCCTTGTAGTCGAGCTCGGCGTCCGGTCCGGCTCGATGCGGCGACATCTCGATCTCCACGTACGGAGCCGCCGCCGCGAAGTCCCAGAAGGACAACGCGCCGTGACGATGGAGCAGCACGGAGATCGCCCGAGTGTCGGACAGGATGCCGGTCACATTCGATGCCGCCGAGAACGATCCGATGCGCGTCGGGCGATCGTCGGTCTCCTCGAGGACGCGCGCCAGCATGGCCAGGTCGATGCGCCCGTCGGCGTCCTCGCCGATGGTGATCACGTCGGCGATCGATTCGCGCCAGGGCAACTCGTTGCTGTGATGCTCGTACGGTCCGATGAAGACGACCGGTCGAGCCTCGGCCGGGATGTGCGAGCGGAGGGCATAGCGGTCGTCGAGATCGGCCGGGATCCGGATGTTGAGGATGTCCACGAGCTTGTTGATCGCGCCGGTCATGCCGGACCCGCAGAAGATGACCGCGTGCTCGTCCGTGGCCCCGACCGACGCCCGGATGATGTCGCGGGCCTCCTCCCGGAAGCGCGATGTCTGGAGGCCGGTCCCGGACGACTCGGTGTGGGTGTTGGCGTACAGCGGAAGGACCGCGTCGCGGATGTAGTCCTCGATGAACGTCAACGCCCGACCGGACGCCGTGTAGTCGGCGTAGGTGACCCGTCGGATCCCGAATGGCCCGGCGACGGCCTCGTCGTCCCCGATCACGGACGCCCGGATCTGGTCGACGAGGGCGGTCGGTGGATCGGCCGGCACGCGCATGGACGCATGGTAGTCGTTGACGTTGGTGGCCAGCGGGTACGCTGTCCGTGATGCGCATCGCGACCTGGAACGTCAATTCGCTCAAGGCCCGCCAGGAGGCGGTCGAGAACTGGCTCGCCCGCGCCGAGCCAGACATCCTGCTCATCCAGGAGACGAAGCTCACCGACGATGACGCCCCGGTGATGGCGTTCGCGATGGCCGGCTACCAGTTCGTCCACCACGGCGAGGGTCGCTGGAACGGCGTGGCGATCGCGGCACGGAACGGGCTGGCGATCAGTGATGTGGTCACCAACTTCGGCGACGGGCCGGTCCGCGACTCCGGGCCGGGTGGGGCCGGTGGCGCCGGCGCGAGCGAGGACGACTTCGACCCGTTCGACGAGGCCAGGATGGTGGCCGCGACGGTCGACGGCCTGCGCGTCGTCAGCATCTATGCGCCGAACGGTCGCGTCGTCGGGTCGCCCTTCTACCTCGGCAAGCTCGCCTGGTTCGACCGCCTGGCGCGCTGGGTGCGCGAGTCCGATGCACTCGATCCGGCCGCGCCACACGCCGGGTCGCTGGTCATCGGCGGGGACTTCAACGTCGCCCCCACGCCGGTCGACGTCTGGGATCCCGTCGCCGTCCATGGCGGCACGCATGTCTCCGAGCCGGAACGGGCGGCTGTCGCCACCCTGCTGGAACTGGGCTTGACCGACGCGTATCGGGCCCGCCACGACGAGTCGGGTCGCTACACGTGGTGGGACTACCGAGCTGGCATGTTCCACAAGAACCTGGGGATGCGCATCGACCTGCTGCTCGTGTCGCCGCCGGTCGCGCTCCGTCTCGTGGACGCCGAGATCGACCGCGACGCTCGGAAGGGGCCGCCGGTCCCCTCGGACCATGCGCCACTGCTCATCGACCTGGACGAGCCCGGACGGCCGCTGGACGTGGACTGGGCCGGGGCCCTCAAGCGGATCGCCGCGCGAACGCGCTGACGGGCTGACCTCTCGAGGACGGCGTGATCCCAAACCGCGGTGTCGACATGTCCGTTCGGTCGAGCGCGTCGCGACACGCGTGTCGGCCGGGAACCGGCAGACGAGCCTCAGGCGATCACAGGGCAGGGATCCGCTGCCAGACGTGTCCGCAGGCGGGCATCTGCCGGTCTGGTGGGACGTGACGGAACGATGGACGCTCAGCCGGACTGCTGCGTCCGCTGGAAGCCTGACCAGCGCCCGCCTGAGGCGAATCTGCCGGAACGCCGCTGCTGCCAGCGTCATCGACACGGACCGGGCGTAGCGGCTCGTATCACCGTCACCGCCCCGGTCAGCGCACCTAGGAGCTGGTGATCGGGCTCCCGGTGATCGTGTGGCGCGGGATCCAGCCGGTCAGGCCGGCCGGCGTGCGGACCTGCAGGAACCCCTCGTGGGAACCCAGGATCTCCACCTCGTCGCCCCGGTCCAGGCGTCCGAGCTCGGTCGAGCGGAACTCGTCCGGGCCGTCGCCGATCCGCACGCTGCGGTACCCGATCCGGAACCGCTCGTTGCCCTTGGCCGGCGGCTTCGCGGCGGCTTTCTCGGCGCCCTTCTTGTCGGCCCCCTTCTTGCCGGACGCCCTCGTCTCGGCGGTCGCTGCGGCCTTCGCGGCGAGCAGCGGCGAGATCGGCGGCGCGGCGGCGGCCTTCGGGACCGGCGTCGGGGCTGACTTCGGGGCGACCGCGGCCGGAGCGGCCTTCACGGGAGCGGCCTTCGGCGGCTTGCTCGGCTTCGGGGCCGCGGTCGGTCGGACCGGTGGTGGCGCGGTCATCGTGGGGCTCGCGGCCGCTCCGGCCAGAGCGAGTTCACCCAGGGCCGATCCGTGATCGGCGCCACGGCGACGGCGCGAGACCATGAACAGCAGGAACAGACCGCCCAGCGTCAGGACGAGCAAGGCGAGCAAGGGGTTCGGACCGGAGCTGCCATCGAGGGCCGGTGCACCACCGCTGCCCGCCACGCCGCCGCTACCACCGGACCCGTTCTGACCACCGGTCGTGCCGCCGGCCACGGCCGTGATCGGTGGCTCGCTGTCGGTCGGGTCGGGCGAGGCGACGGTGTCGTCCGGGGTGGCGGTCGGGCTATCGGTGGCGGTCGGGTCCGGCGCGACGCTCGCCGGGTCGGTCGGGACCGCCGTTGGCTCGTCGGTGGGTGCGGCGGTCGGCTTGGCGGTGGGCTTCGGTGTCGGCTTGGCGGTCGGCTTGGGTGTCGGCTTGGCGGTCGGCTTGGGTGTCGGCTTGGGCGTGGGCTTCGGCGTCGGAGCGGGGGTCGCCGTCGGGACCGGCGTCGGGGTCGGGGTGGGGGTCGGGGCCGGGGTCGGGGTCGGCGTGGGGGCGACGGTCACGGTGACATTGACCGTCAGCTGACACGTGACGGTCACGCCGTCCGGCAGCGCTCGGATCCGGACCTGGGTCGTGCCCGCCGGCAGCTGGCTGGACCCGCTGTAGACGACGCCGACGCTCAAGTTGCCGCCGCCCGAGCTCAGGTCGACGAGGTCGGGGCCCCCGGGGAGCCTCGCCCAGACCCGCTGCGGCGTCTCGCTCGCGTTGTCCTGGTAGGTGACCGAGAACGTGAACGAGGTCGCCGTCGTTCCGCTGGCGGGACTCACGGAGGCGTTCGTCAGGTTGCCGTTGTCCGGACAGGTGATCGCCAGCACCGGCGTCGCGAACCAGGCGAGCGAGACAGCCAGCCACGCGGCGAGCGCAAGCGCGCCCCCCAGCGTGAAGCGTGTCCCTCGTCGTGTTCGAACGTTCACTCGCTACCCATGCTTCCGGATGTGCCCTCACGCTAG
The DNA here is from genome assembly GCA_964579825.1 of uncultured Anaerolineaceae bacterium. Lineage (GTDB taxonomy): Bacteria > Chloroflexota > Limnocylindria > Limnocylindrales > CSP1-4 > SPCO01. The sequence continues at coordinate 3,179 of CAZOHT010000003.1, read as the reverse complement.
GGGCATGGGCCGGCGGCGTCCGTAGGGGAAACGTCGCGCGAACGCGGGTACTTTCGGTCGCCGCGCGGCGGAACCGCGCCGCGCTCAGTCGGCCGGGCGCTCCCGACGGAGATTGCGTCGGCGACCGCCACCGGCGTCGGCCCGGGCGGTCGGCTGCGGCGCGGGCGGCAGGATCGGTAGCTCGGTCTGCGACACCAGGCCGGACCGGATGATCGAGCGCAGTTCCTCCTCGATCAGCAAGTCGGTCTCGAGCGGGACGTACTCCGCGAGGCGGCGATCCACCTCGTCGCAGGCGCGCTGGTAGGTGTCCTTGCCGCCGGCCTTGAGCCACGCCTCGCGGTTGTCGCGATCCACGATCGAACTCGGCAGGTACAGCTCCTCCGGCCAGTGCGCGGTCGTGTGCGGGGCCATGATCAGGTGCTGGTCGGCCATCAGCTGGTCGATGAGCTCGTTCACCGGCAGGTCGTCGGCGACCTTCACTTCGCGGACGAACCGCAGCGCCTGGGCGCACATCTCGTCATCGAACACGAGCTTGGGCAGGCTGAACACCAGCAGGAAGTCCAGCATCCCGGGACCGGACACCGAGTTGACCCCGGCGAGTGCGGCGATGAGCGCGCTCCCGAACGTCTCCGCGCCCGCCTGGGCGTCGAGGATCGGCCCGTCCGTGAGGGCCATGTACGACTGGCACGGCAGGCCGAGGGACTTGCCGACCGCCACGTACGCCGCGTCCAGCTGGAGGGCCTCGATGGCCGCCATCGGCGAGCTGGCGATCTTCATGTGGAACGTGGCCGGCGCCCCACCGAACAGCACCGGCGCGCCCGGTCGGATGACCTGGGCCATCGTGATGCCGGCCAGGACGTCCGCGGTGTGGAAGACCGTGGCCCCGACGACCGTTACCGGGGCGATAAGGCCCATCAGCGTGACCGGCACGATCTCGACCGGGATGCCGGCCTCGACGCAGTCGATCAGGTTCTGGCACGAGTCCTCGCTGTACCGGAAGTTGCCGGTCGCGGTGATCGTGAAGATGCTCATGGGGCGGGCGATGAGGTCCGCCCGGCCGTCGCGGAAGAGCTCCATCATCGCGGCCATCCGCGGCACGCCGTGCTCCGTGAACGCCCCGGACACGACCGGCTTCTTCGAGTTCGTCAGGGTCATGAACAGGCGCCACGCGTCCGAGACCTGGGCCTCGATGTCGTCGTTCGTCGAGAAGGCGGTGGCGAGGTACGGGATGTTCGCCAGGCCGTCGCCTAGGCGGACGTATTCGACGAAGTCCGTGGAGTTTGCCAGCCGCGTCTCGCCCGTCCGGTGGTCCAGGATCTTCAGCCCGGACGAGCCCGGGATGAAGTGGACCCGGTCATCCCCGATGTCGGCGTGCGGGTTCCCGTCCCGGTCGTACAGCCAGAACGACGAGGGGGCGCTCGCGATGGCGGCCTCCACGACCTCGCGCGGGAAGTGGATCCGGCCGTTCGCGTCGAGCGGTAGTCCGTGGTCCACGAGCCGCTGGCGCATCTCCGCGCCGCGGATCTCCATGCCCGTCTCGGACAGCACGCGCATCGCCTCGTCGACGATCCGCGTGATGAGCTCGGGCTCCAGGATGTTCAGGCTGGGTCGCATCGACGCAAGCGTAACGGGCGCGACGTCCACGCGGACCCGGTGGCGGCCGCGGCTCGAGGCATGTCGCGCCTGATGCGTCGAGCCCGGACGTCAGTCCAGCGTGACCCGTTCGTGCCAGTGCGGGACGTGGGTGGCGTAGCCCAGGTCTCGCACCTTCGGCTCCAGGGCGACCTGCGCCTCGGGGTCGCCGTGGACCAGGAAGACCCTGCGCGGATAGCCGGGATCGCCGGGCGTCCGGCCCGCCCCGAACGCGCGCAGCCAGTCCAGGAGTTCGCTCTCGTCCGCATGAGCACTGAAGCCGCTGATCGAGCGGACCTGGCAGCGGACACGGCGGACCTGGCCATCGAGCTTGACCGTCTCGGCGCCGGCCTGGAGGTGCGACCCAAGGGTCCCCTCCCCCTGGTAGCCGACGAACAGGATCGTGGCGGTGGGGTCGTCGATCAGGTTGCGCAGGTGACCGACGACGCGCCCGCCGGTGAGCATCCCGTTGGACGCAACGATCATGTACGGGCGCGGCGCCCGAGCGAGCGCCTGCGACGCCTTGTAGTCGCGCACCACGGTCTGGTTCGGGTAGTCCAGCGGCGACTCCCCGTCCCGCAGCAGCTGGGCCGTCTCCTCGTCGTAGTACTCGGGATGGCGGCGATAGATGTCGGACGCCTTCTGGGCCATCGGTGAATCCAGGTAGAGCGGCAGGAGCGGGATCTCGCCGCGCTCGATGAGGCGGTCCAGCTCCCAGACGACTTCCTGGGTCCGCCCGATCGCGAACGACGGCACGAGCAGCACGCCGTCCGCCTCCGCGACCATCCGGATCGTCTCGGCCAGGATCAGGATCGCCTCCGCCTCCGGCTCGTGCTCGCGGCCACCGTACGTGGACTCGACGAGGACGTAGTCGGCGCCGGTCATGACGGTGGGGTCGCGCAGGATCGGCGTACCGGGCCGACCGACGTCGCCGGAGAAGACGATGACGCGTTCGCCGCCGCCGTCCGCCGCCGTGACGCGGACCCGGATGATCGCCGAGCCCAGGATGTGGCCGGCATCGAGGAACGTGGCGTGGATGCCGGGCGCCACCTCGAGCTCCTCGCCGTACTGGACGGGCGAGAACTGCGGCAGGACCGCCTCGGCGTCCTTGACGGTGTAGAGCGGGGCGTCGAGGTCGATGTCGATCGCGGCGGGCTGGGCGCGGAGCTCCGCCTCAGGATCGCGTGGCCAGGAGGCGGGCGCGGTCGGCGTGCGGTCGGGTTCGATGGTCGTGGCGACGTGCTCGCCGGCCGAGCTGGCGTCCGCCGGCCCGCCCAGGACGCCATCTTCTCCGTCCTCCGCGAGGTCGAGCGCGGCCTGGTAGGCATCGGCGTGCTTCCGATCATCGGCAGCGACCAGCTCCGGGTGGCGCTTCTCCCAGCGGGCCTCGCGCTTGGCGAATTCCTCGTGAAGATGCCCGGAGTCCAGCAGCACGACGGTGGCGAGCTCCACGGTCCCGGCCGTCGCGTGGATCGGGCCGGTGTAGCCCTCACGGCCGAGGACCGGCAGCAGGCCGCAATGGTCCAGGTGGGCATGCGTGAGCAGGA
>CAZOHT010000002.1:76830-152461 GCA_964579825.1 uncultured Anaerolineaceae bacterium | reverse complement strand
CGATCCCCGCCGATGACGGCGGCATCCTCGACATCGGGATGCCGGAGCTCGAGCCGCCGCGCGGAGCCGGCGGCGACGACCCGGCGAAGCGCTAGGCGACCCCGTGGCGCGCTGAGGCCTCGACCAGGCGCGTGGCCGCTCGACGCCGCGCCGATCAACTTCCAGTCGTGACGCCGATCAGCGGCATCGGCACGCTGTGTGACGGGTCATCCACGGACGGCATCGATCGAATGACGCGTCGCCGCGGCCAGCGTCGCGACCGCGCCGACGCCCTCCAGGGTCGCCAGAGCGGGTCCGTGGTACGACCTCGCTTCGTCGGTCTTGCCCACGGCCTCGAGGGCGCGCGCCAGGTCGAGTGACGTCATGGCCGCCTCGATCGTGCAGCCGCTGCGTCTCCACGCCTCGACACCGCTCGTCAGGTCGTCGATGGCCGCCAGCCAGTCTCCGTCGTACAGGGCCGATCGACCTCGGGTCGTCTGCTGGACGGCGGTCCCCAGCGGCGTCAGCGGGGCGATCGTGTCGATCAGGCGACCTGCTCGATCTCGATGCCCCGAGTCCAGGAGGCACCGCACGAGCGTCGGATAGTGGTAGGCGGCCTGCGGCAGCAACTCGCCGTACGGTTGGAGCAGCATGCCGTCGAATGCGCGCGCGACACCGTCGTGATCGCCGATCGCGGACGCGACGACCAGGCGCATGGGGGCTCCGAAGACCGGGTCCCAGTCACTCTCCGGGGTGATCCTGGCGCTGAAGATGGACATCGACGCATCGCGCCGTGCGACATCGCCCCTGGCGTGATGGATCCAGAAGACGGCCTCATCCGGGTAGGCCGCCTGCGGCAGGTCAGCGGCGTCGGCGATGCGCGAGTCGAGTTCCGCTCGTGCCTCCACCGCGGCGTCCCAGCGACCCTGGAGCCGCGCCGTCGACAGCAGCTCGCCGGAGGCCTCGAACCGCTCGGTCGTCAGGTCGAATCGATCGGCCAGGCGGATCGTCCTGACGGCCGCCGACTCCACGCCATCGAGCTGCAGGAAGTAGTGCTGGGCCCCGGCATACATGGACGCGATCTGGGCCCCGACGATCGGCTCGCCTCTCGCCAGCGCCGACTCGATCGCGGCGTCCATATCGGCCAGGCCGGCCGGGTCGCCGAGATGGGCTCGAGCGTAGCCTCGGATGCCCAGCGTCTTCGGCGGTGCCGAAACGCCAAGGGCCAGCGCGAGGTCGATCGCCCGGTCGCACCAGGCGATCGACGCTCCGGCGGTCCCGATGTTCGATTCGATCATGGCCTCGTTGCTGTAGGCGTGGATCAACGTCTCGCTCGGAGGCAGTCGTTCGAGGATCGCCGTCGCATCGTGGATGTCGTCCGTCCACGACGGATCGAGCCGTTGCCAGCGAGCGCGAGATCGCGCGATCCGCGCGGATCCGGCGCGCAGACCATCGCCAAGGCGGTCGGCGGTCGCCACCGCCTCGTCGAGGTCGTGTTGGCCCTCCTCCAGGCGCGCTCGATCGATCCGAGCGAGACCGCGTCCGATGAGGGCATCCACGCGACGGGGATCGTCTGGTGCCAGGAGGTCGATCGCGCGGCCGTGTCGCCGCTCGGCGGATCGATGGTCGAACGTCTCCTCGTGCCGGGCCGCAGCGAGCTGGAAGGTGGCCGTGGCTGCTTCGACGACCGCACGGTCGTCGTTCCCGGTCCCATCCGGGGCGGACAGGGCCAGCGCTTGCTCATAGTGGTCGGCGATGACCGCCGCGAGGTCGCCGCGTCCCGGGTCCACCACGCGCGCCATCCAGTCGGCCGTGGCCAGATGCCGTTCTCGGCGGATGGGTCGGGTCAGTCGGCCATAGGCCACTTCGCGCAGGAGAGCGTGGGTGAACGCGTACTCGGGTTCGCCAGCGATCGCGCTGTCCGAGGATCCCACGATGAATGCGGACCGCTCGAGTCCGGCGAGCGCCAACGCGACCGACGATGGATCCCTGTCGGTCCGCTCCGCCAACGCTCCCGGCCAGAACCGCGCACCGACGACGGCCGCATCGCCGACGACCTCCTGCGCCGACCGCTCAAGCCGATCGAGTCGGGCGGCGATGACCGCCTCGACCGATCCCGGGAGCGGGACCGCGCCATCGGCGCCATCGGCGAGGTAGCGTGCCAGCTCGGACGTGAAGAGCGGATTGCCGCCGGCGCGCTCGACCAGCGTGTCGACGGCGCGATCGTCGAGCGAACCCGTCGGATCGAGCGACCGGGCGACCTGGACGGCCTCGATCGGGGACAGCGGCCCGAGGTCGATGCGTCGGATGCTGTCCGACGTCTCGGCCGCGACCACTCCCTCGACACGGCTCGTCATCAGGATCAGGAGCGGTGCCTCGACCGTCCCGGCCGCCGCGCCAAGCAGGAACGCCACGGTGGCGGGGTCCGCCCAGTGGAGGTCCTCGATCGCGATGACGGTCGGTCCCGTTCTCGCGAGCAGCGGCAGGACCCGGATCCAGGTGGTCTCGGGGTCCGAGGCCTCGACCGGCGTTTCGGTGGTCGCTCCGATGAGGGCGGCCAGCTGGCGGAGCAACCACGGGCGATCCGGTGTGCCGGGTGGGACGAATGCGTCGATGCGCTCGTGGATCTGCCCCGGGTCCTGGTCGACCGATACCCCTGCGGCATCCCTGATGAGTTCGCCGATCGCCCAGCCGGACGGCGTCGGATCCGCCGGGAGCCTGGCCGTGTGCCAGACCGGGTCCCGCCCCAGCCGCTGACGGACTTCGTGCGTCAGTCTCGACTTGCCGATCCCCGGTTCGCCGACGATCAGGACGCGCTGCGCCGAGCCTCGCTCCCTCGTGGACGACCACGCGGCGAGGATCATCGCGACGTCGGCCTCGCGCCCGACGAACGCCGTCGTCGCCGACGCTGCGCCGTCAACGTCTCCGAGTCCGTCCAGCAGCCACGCCTCTTCGGGGGTCGCCTTGCCTTTCAGCGTGAGGGGCTCGAGACGTGTCGCTCGGGCGCGCTCCCCGAGCAGCCGTCGCGTCTGTCGGCCGATCACGATGCCGTCGACCGGCGCCGCCGACTGGAAGCGAGCCGCCACGTTCACGGCATCGCCCATCGCGTCGTCGGCGTCCTCGTCGGTGGAATCGAAGGCCACCAGGGCCTCGCCGGTGTTCACGCCGACACGGACATGGACCGCGCCGTCCTCGGTTCCGATGCCGGGCATCCCCTCGACGATGGCGAGTGCCGTCCGCGCCGCTCGAACGGCATCGTCCTCGCGGGCGATCGGATAGCCCCAGACGGCCATGACCGCGTCGCCGATCAGTCGGGCGACGGTGCCTCCGGTTCGCTCTACCTCCTGTCTCACCAGGGCATGGAATGGTCGGACACGGGCATGGATGTCCTCGGGGTCCGCGCCGTCGGACGTCGTCGTGAACCCGACCATGTCCGCGAACAGGACCGTCAACGTCCGACGTTCGAACCGCTCCTTGGCCACGGGAGCGATCGCGCGACCGCAAGCTGGACAGAAGTTGGCGCCCGCTGGGAGTGGACTGGCGCAGCCCGCGCATGAGGTCATGCCACGGAGTGTACGAATCGATCGTCGCTCAGGGGCGACCCGGCGAAGCGCTAGGGCGTCTCGCCCAGGCGGATCCGGCTCAGTTCGATCGCCTTCGCGAGCTGCGGGTCGGTGATCGTCTTGATCTCGGCGGCGGTGAGGTTCCGGACGTCGTCCGGCAGGAGCGGCTGGACGTCGCTGGCGCGCTCCACGATCACGTCCGGCGTGATGCCGTTGTGCCAGATCTGGCGACCCTTGGGGGTGAGCCACTCGACCGTCCCGATGCGCAGCGCGGACCCGTCCGACAGGACGTACTCGCCCAGCACGGTCCCGGTGCCGTACGTCGTCACGCCGACGATCTGGGCTCGGCCCGCGTCCTGCAGCGCGCCCGAGACGATCTCGGACGAGCTGGCGGAGTTCTCATCGACCAGGACGACCATCGGGATGTCCTGCGCGACGCCGCCCTCGGTGACGTTCTGCGGGGTCTCCTTGCCGTCCGCGTCGCGATCGATGTAGACGACGCCGCCCGTCAGGAACTGGCTGGCGATGGCGACCGCCTCATTGACGTAGCCGCCCGGGTTGCCGCGCAGATCGAAGATGAGCGCCTCCGCGCCGGCCGCCTTGATCTCCTTGAGGGCGGCGATGACCAGGTCGGCCGAACCCGTCGAGAACGAGTCGAGGTAGAGCTGGGCGGTCTTCGTGCCCGGGACCATGACCCACGAGACGGGCTCGAGGGCGACGTCCGCCCGGGTGAGGGTGTAGCTGCGCTCTGGCCCGGTGCCGTCCGCCTTGACGACGATGGTGACATCGGTCCCGGCCTCGCCGCGGACCGTCGCCAGGACATCGTCCAGGTCGCGGCCCTCGGATGCCACGCCGTCCACCTTGACGATGACATCGCCGGCCGCGATCCCGGCCTTCTCGGCCGGGCTGTTCGGGAAGACGCTGACCACCTTCGGGAGCCCGTCCTCGGTGGCGTCCACCCGGACGCCGATGCCGACGTAGGAGCCCGACAGCGCGTTGTTGCGCGCGGCCCGCTCCTCGGGGGTCATGAACGAGGTGTGGCCGGTGTCGCCGACGGCCTCGGTCAGGCCGTTGATCGCGCCGTAGATGAGTTCCTGGTCGTCGAGGTCGGCCCGACCCACGTAGTTCTGGTGGATCGAATCCCAGGCTTCCTGGAAGACCTTGAGTTCGGCGGAGGAAGGGTTCGGGGTGGCAGTCCCACCGCCCAAGACGGACGGCGCGAGCTGGCCGACCCCGATCCCGACTGTGAACGTCGCCACGAGCGCGAGACCGACGAACGCTTTACGGCCCCACGACCGGCGTCCGCGACCCCCCGCCGGAGACGTCGGAACCTGGGAGGGACCGGTCACGACAGAAGTCGCAGCCGGCGGTTCGGCGTCGGTGGTCGGAAAGGCCTGGATCCGTTCGGGGTCCATGAAGGTCATCAACTCTCGTGTCGTGGCGACGATCAGATGGCCCGCAAGCGGTCCATCGCCGGACATCATGACCGGCCACGGCCAGCATGTCGCACCGTCTCGCCAGAAGCGATATCGGGAAGGTGAAGGTTCGTTGACCGTCCGCGCCGCCGCGCTGGCGACCGTTCGGTCTCGGTGGTAGGCTTCGCAATCCCTAGTGAACCAGTCGGAGATGACCGACCCCGTGACAGCCGCTTCCAGCGCGACCATCGGCCTCGGCGCCCTGCGCCCCGCCCCCGACGGCCTGCCGGATCCATCGTTCACCCCGCCGACGATCGCCGAATCTGGCGACCCGTTCACGGCCGTGCGCGTCGTCCACCTGCTCGCGCGCGTCGAGCGGGGGCGACCGGTCCGCCTGGCCGACATCGTCGACCGGTTGAACGCGACGTACCTCGACTGGCTGTTCAGCGTCCCGGTGGTCGCCGATGTGGCCCTCCAGCTCCAGGCCAACTGGATGACGGACTACCGCAACAGCTCCGGGATCATCGTGGAGGACGGGCCGTCCGGTCCGACCCTGACCATCGAGGACTCCAGCCGGGTCGATCCGTGGATCGTCCGCCAGGCGGCTCGCGAGGCCGCGTCCTGTACCGAGCGGCTGGCCGAGTTCAGCCGCCGCGACCGACCGTCGTCCGGCGACTGACCTTCACCGCCAGCCGCGACCCAAGCGAACGACCCCGACCGGATCGCGTCGGGCGCCTCACCCAGCCCCACCCCCATCCCCAAGCCCCTGAAAGGATCGAACCCATGAGTCTCGGATACGCCAACGACGACGCCCTCGTCGACGCCGACTGGGCGCAGGCCCACCTGACCGACCCGAACGTCCGCTTCGTCGAGGTCGATGTCGATACGACCAGCTTCGAGCAGAGCCACATCCCGGGCGCCGTCGCCTGGAACTGGACGAGCCAGCTGTCCGACGGCATCCGGCGCGACATCGCCGGCCGCGAGGAGTTCAGCGCGCTGCTGTCGGCGTCGGGCATCGGGCCGGACACGACGATCGCCCTGTACGGCGACAACAACAACTGGTTCGCGGCCTGGGCGTACTGGCAGCTGAAGCTGTATGGCCACAAGGACGTCCGGATCATCAACGGCGGCCGCAAGTTCTGGCTGGACAACGGCCTGCCGCTGTCGGTCGACGAGGTCACCTACGACGCGACCGGCTACGAGCTGCCCGAGGCGGACTTCAGCCTGCGGGCGTTCCGCGACGACATCCTGCCGCGCCTGGATGACCCCACCCTGGCATTGGTGGACGTCCGCTCGCCGGCCGAGTTCAACGGCGAGATCATCGCGCCTCCGGGCATGAGCGAGACGGCCCAGCGCGCCGGCCACATCCCGGGCGCCGCATCGATCCCGTGGGCCCAGACGGTCAAGGAGGACGGCACGTTCAAGAGTGCCGAGGACCTCGCCACGCTGTACGAGGCCAAGGGCATCACCGCCGACAAGGACGTCATCGCCTACTGCCGGATCGGCGAGCGCTCCAGCCACAGCTGGTTCGTCCTGCACGAGCTGCTCGGCTACAAGCGGGTCCGCAACTACGACGGCTCGTGGACCGAGTACGGCAGCCTGATCGGCGTCCCGATCGAGAAGCCGGCACCGGTCGCCGTCAGCTGACCGCAGGCCCGGGTCGCCGGGTCATCCACCAGTCCATGACGACGGGCCTTGCGAGGCCCGTCGTTCGATTCCCGGGTCGTCAGGCCGGGCAAGAGGCACGGGCCGCGTTCAGCACTGGCGGGTTCCGTCCGACCCGCCCGACCCGTCCGACCCGCCCGACCCGCCCGACCCGCCCGACCCGCCAACTTTCCTGCCGATCGTCCACCTGGTGAACATTGGGTGTGGTGTCGGGGTCGATCCGAGGCTCGAACGCTGACCAGGGCGAGTCAGGTCGACCAGTCCACGCTCGGACGAATGCCCTTGGGTCGCCGTTCTGGCCGCAGCCCGGGTCCCGAACGGGCCGAAGGTGCAAGAGATGGACGAATGGCAGGAAACCCGCGCCCTGGGCCGCGCCCTTGGGCCGCCGCATGGGCCGCGCCCTGGGCCGCGGAGCCCCCGCCGTGGCGCGCGAAATGCCTGAAGACGACGGTCGCTTAGCGCGGCCCTCGGCCGTAGCGGGTCATGACGTCGAGCAGCCGGTCGTGCGGGAGGGCATGGGCCGTGATGCCGTCCCGACCGATGGTCGTCTGAGCCGCGACCAGGGCGTTGATGATCGCCTCCTCGGCCGCCTCGATCGCCCCGTCGAACAGGGCATCGATGACCCCGTCGCCGACCGCCTTCACGTCGTACGTGATGGTTCGCGGGCGCTCGTCGAGTTCCTGCGGCAGCCGGTTGCCGGTCGAGAACGCGATGAACAGGTCGCCGCTGGTGTGGCCGCCGGTGCCCCCGGCGCGGGCGATCCCGAGCCCGGCCCGCTGGGCCAGCCGTTCGCACTGGTGGGGGAGCAGCGGGGCGTCGGTCGCGAGCACGACGATGATCGAGCCCGAACCGGGCGGCGGGGTCGGCGCTCGAAGCGTTTCGGCCTGATCGTACGGGCTGGGGACCTCGTCTCGGCCGATCTCGGCGCCGACCGGCACGCCGTCCACGCGCAGCCACTCGCGCTTGCCGTAGTTGGCCTGCACGAGTGCCCCGACCGTGAACCCGCCGAGCTCGTCGGGGATGACCCGCGACGCGGTCCCGATGCCGCCCTTGAACTCGTGGCAGATCATCCCAGTGCCACCGCCGACGCCACCCTCCGCGACGGGTCCACCGGCCGCCGCCGCGAGGGCCGCGTGGAGGTGCTCGGCCCGGACGTGGAATCCGTTCATGTCGTTGAGCAGCCCGTCGTAGGTCTCGCCGACGACCGGCAGGGACCACCAGGAACTCGTCGGCTCTCCCTCGTCCAGGGCGGCGGCGACCAGCGCATCGCGGACCACCCCCACGCTGTGGGTGTTGGTGATCGCGATCGGGCTCGTGAGCATGCCGGACTCGCGGACCCACTCGAGACCCGTCAACTCGCCGTTGCCGTTGAGACGATGACACCCGGCGAAGACCGGTTCGCGCGCATCGCCATCGCCGCGCGGCACGACCACGGTCACGCCCGTCCGGACGGGACCCTGGCCGACGACGAGCGGACCCTCGCCGGAGATGAGCGTGGTGTGACCCACGCGGACGCCCGCGACGTCCGTGATGGCGTCGAGTGGGCCGGGTCGGCCACGCCCGATGACGATGCCAAGGTTGCGACTGCGCATCCGAGGATGCTAGCGGGCCGCCGCCGACGGCGCTGACTCGGGAGGCAGCCGTATCATCCGTCGGTGATCCCCAGCCCGAACCCGCGCGACACGACCGCCACGTTGCGGCTGCGGCGCCTGCCCGACCGGATCGCGGCCATGCGGCCGATCGATGCCGCCGAGGCGTTCCGCGACCTTCCGGGCCTGGCCCTGTTCGAGAGCGCCCGACCCGGGCGCAACGCGCGCTGGAGTTACCTGACCGCCGATCCGATCGCGGTCCTCGAATCGATCGCTGCGGGGCCGGACCCGTTCGCGGTCGCCCGCGGCCTGGTGAGCCGGCTGGACGCGACGCCGGTCGTGCCCGCCGATGCGCCGCGGTTCCTCGGCGGGCTGGTCGGGTTCCTCGGCTACGACCTGGGCGGGGCGTTCGAGCGCCTGCCGGCCATCGCCGCTCCGGACCAGGACCTGCCACCGCTTCGGCTGGCCCTGCACGATTGGGTGGTCGCCTGGGATCGACGGACCGGGTTCGCCTGGCTGGGCGGGCGGGCGCTCGATGGGGACGGACGCCGGCTGGCTCGACGGCTCGACGACGTCCATGCCCGGTTGCTGGACCCGATGTCCAGGCCGGCGTCCGATCCCGCGTCCGGGCACGAGGCCGCCGCCGCGACCCGAGGGCCGGCCGGCGAGTCTCGGATGCCGTTCCGATCCGGTCTCTCCCGCGCGCAGTACGAAGCCGGCGTCCAGACGGTCCGCGAGCGGATCGCGGGGGGAGACATCTACCAGGCCAACCTCACGCGGCGGCTCGAGACGGCGTTCGATGGGGAACCGTGGGACCTGTACCGGCGCCTGCGGACCGGCGATCCGTCGTTGTTCTCGGCGTACCTGTCGCTGGGCCCGGGGCCGTTGAGCGGCCGGCCGCGTGGGCTGTTGTCCGCGTCGCCGGAACCGTTCCTGTCCGTGGATGCCGACGGGGTCGTCTCCACGGACCCGATCAAGGGCACCCGGCCGCGTGGCGCGACGCGCGACGAGGACCGGGCCCTCGCCCGCGAACTCCTCGCCAGCACCAAGGACCGCGCCGAGAACGTGATGATCGTGGACGTGCTGCGCAACGACCTCGGTCGTGTCTGTCGCCCGGGGAGTGTCCGCGTCCCGCGACTATGCCGCCTCGAGCGGACCGCGGCCGTCCAGCACCTCGTGTCGACGGTCACTGGGGTGCTCGCCGATGGCCAGGACGCGTTCGACCTGCTGGCGGCCTCGTTCCCCGGCGGTTCGATCACTGGTGCGCCCAAGATCCGGGCGATGGAGATCCTCGAGGAGCTGGAGCCGGTCCGTCGCGGCCCGTACACCGGCGCCCTCGGCTGGATCGGGCCGGACGGGGCCATGCAGACCAGCATCCTCATCCGGACGTTCGTGGCCGACGGGCGACGGCTGACGCTGCACGTCGGCGGTGGCATCACGTACCGGAGCGACCCGGCCGCCGAGTGGGACGAGACCGTGGCCAAGGCCCGTGGTCCCCTGAGCGCCATCGGCGGCGTGGAGGTGGTGTGACGGGTCCGTTGCACCCGGCGTTCCCGACACCGCCGGCGTTCGCATGGGTCGACGGGCGCTTGCTGGCGGCCGACGCGCCGCACATCTCCGCATTCGACCGCGGGTTCCAGCTGGGCGACGGCATCTTCGAGACGCTGCGGGCGTCGGGCGGTCGACCGACCGAGCTGGCCGAACACCTTGCCCGCCTACGCCGATCCGCCGCGGGCCTGGAGATCCCGCTCCCGGCGGACCTCGAGCGGCTCGTCGCGGACGGGATCACGGTGCTGCTCGAGGCGGAAGGCCTCGACGGCCCCGACGGGGACGCCTCGATCCGGATCACGGTGAGCCGCGGCGTCTTCACCGGTCGTGGGATCCTGCCACCGAACGAGTCGCCTGACGCCACGGTGGTCATCCAGGCCTGGCCGGTGGCGGCGGCGCCGAGCGGGCACCTGTCGACCGGCCTGCATCTCGCGACCTCCGCGGTCCGACGGGACCCGCAGAGCCCGCTGGCGGCGCTCAAGACGACGTCGCGCGCCGAGTACGTCTACGCCCGACTCGAGGCCAGGCGTGCGGGCGCGGACGATGCGCTCTTCCTGACCATCGACGACCGCCTCTCGGAGGCGACCAGCGCCAACCTCTTCCTGGTCCGACCGTCCGCCGCGGACGGCCGGGAGGAACTCGCCACGCCGTCACTCGACTGCGCGATCCTGGCCGGCACCACCCGCTCGTGGCTGCTGGGTTGGGCCGAGCGTGTCGGACTTCGCCCGGTGGAAGCCCACCTCACCCGGGCGGACCTGGCCGACGCCGACGAGGCGTTCCTGTGCTCCAGCGTGGCCGGCGTCCTGCCCGTGACGCGGTTCGATGGCGTGCCGATCGGCGATGGCGTTCCGGGTCCCTGGACGCTCCGGGCCCGCGCGGACCGTGAGTCGCTGTTCCACGACGCCGGCGCCGGATGACCCGCGACGACCTGATCTCGGCCACCCGCCAGCTCATCGACGAGGGCGTTCGCTTGATCGCGTCACCGTCGCTGCCCTCGCTCCAGGTGTGGCTGCAGCGCTCGGACGACCTATTGGCGACCGCGTGGGGGAGCATGGATCGCTATCACCTCGCGTGGCTCATGGTCGGCAAGCCGAAGGGGATCGTCCGGGGACGCCCGATGACCGCCGACGAGGAGGCCGCGTACGTCCGCGAGGTCGCCGAACAGAAGACCGCCGCGCTGCGCATGAGCCTGGACGCGGTCGAGCGCCAGGGGATGCCGTTCGTGGGCGAGACCGGCGGGCCCGGCCTCGGCGAGGGCGGGTCCGTGCCGGATCGCGAGGCAGGGGCCACGACGGGCGAGCGGGAAGCGGCCGTACGCGGCGCCGTGGATCGCGCGCCGGACCGCGCCGGGCTGCCGATGGATCCGGGCCTGGCCGAACGCCTGGCCGAAGCTCGTCGCGCGGCCGACGCGCACCAGGATCACGACGCGCCGAGGGCTCCACGCCCGGATCGGATGCAGCGGTGACCTCCGATGCCGCGAAGACCTCCGATGCCGCGATGACCCAGGCGATGGGTGGGAGGCGCACGGTCCGATCGCCCGACCCGATCGCCCGCGACTACCTGCTTCTGGCCCTTCGGCTGGACCAGCACATCTCGGGGCTCGTCGACGGGTACTTCGGGCCGGCCGATCTCAAGGCCCAGGTCGACATGGAGCAGCTCCGCCCGGCCGCGCGCCTCCGCGATGACGCCGCCGCGCTCCGCGCGCGTCTGGCCGATGGGATCGCCGAACCGGACCGGCGCGACTGGCTCGACGTCCAGCTCGTGGCGCTGGAGACGCAGGCGGGCGCGCTGGCCGGCGACGCCCTCCCGTACCTTGATCATGTCGAGCGCTGCTTCTCGTTCGCGCCGCCGCGTCGGGATGACGGCGAGTTCGAGGCCGCCGCCGCCCGCATCGACGAGCTCCTGCCGGGCGCCGGGTCGCTGGAGGAGCGCCTGGCCGACTGGGATGCGCGGTTCGTCATCCCGGTCGTGCGTCTGCCGGCGGTCGTCGACCGCCTCGTCGAGCGCTTCCGCGACCGAGCCGCCGGGCTGTTCGGGCTCCCGGACGGCGAGGACCTGCGGGTGTCGCTCGTGACCGGCCGACCATGGTCCGGCTACAACTGGTTCGATGGCGGGCGTCGGTCCCGCGTGGACATCAACACGGACCTGCCGGTCCGCGCCACCGACCTGCTCCACACGGTGGCCCACGAGACGTATCCGGGCCACCACCTGGAACACGCCTGGAAGGAGGCGGACCTGGTCGACCGGCAGGGGCGGCTCGAAGCGTCGGTCCTCCTCATCAACACGCCGGAGTGCCTCATCAGCGAGGGTCTCGCCGATGCCGGGGCGCGGTTCGCCGCGCCGGACGACACCGTCGCGGATCTGTTGATCGACGTCTACGGCTGGGCCGGCCTGGCGATCGCCGACGATCCAGCCGCCGCCCGAAAGGCCGCCGAGCGATCCGTCGCGCTCCTTGACCCGCGCCGCGCCCTCCTGGCCATCCGGGGAAACGCCGCGATCCTGCGGCACGCGGATGGCTGGTCGCACGAGGCGGTCCTCGACTATCTCGTGACCGTCGGGCGGTATTCGCCGACCGTCGCCGCCAAGCGCCTCGAGTTCATCGAGCACCCGCTCTGGCGGACCTACGTCTTCGTCTACGCGGAGGGCGAGGCGCTCCTGCGGCGCTGGCTGGACCTCGCCCCGGCGGCGGACCAGCCGGCCAGGTTCGGCCGGCTCCTCCATGAGCAACTCACGCCCGGCGCCATCGTCGCCGACCTCGAGGCCGCTTCAGCCGGCGTCTGACGGGCCGCCGACCACGTCGAGGTCCAGGATGAACGCGACCCGGTCCTCACCGTGGGCGTCGTAGTCGGCGTAGGCGGGCGTGCCGTACAGGTTCTGCGTGCCGGGTCCGTCGGACGGGCGGAAGCCCATCCGCGTGTGGAACGCGACCGACGTCCGGTTGCCGGGCCACGTGATCGCTCGGACCCGACGGACCCCACGGCCCTGGACATCGGCGATGAACCGGTCGTACAGGCGTTTGCCCAGTCCGGATCGTCGGTGGTTCGGGCTGACCCCGACCATGTGGATGTACGCCTCGGTCGGATGGTCCGGGCTGATGAAGCCGGCGAGGAACGCGACCACGGACCCGGAGGGGTCCTCGACGATCCACGACGTCCCGGTGAAGTGCTGGAACCACAGCCGAGGCAGGAGATCGTGCAGGCGCCGGCCGCCCCACCAGTCGTCCACCTGCCCGACGATGCCGGCATGGTCCGCCTCGACCGGGCGGCGGAAGGTGATGGCCAGGTCGCGCGTTCCCGCGTCGCTCACCGGGCGGCCCACGCGGCGGCCAGGCCGGCCACGACGAACTGGAGCAGCACGAGTGGCCCGAACGTCTGGCCGAGATAGTCGACGATCGGCAGTACGCCACCCTCGCTCCGGGCGAACAGCCACAGCCCGACCTGGCCGAGGAGGACGCCGACGAAGGCGAGACCGACCGCCAGCACTCGTCGACGGCCTGGACCGATCGTCGCGCCGGCACCGAGCCTGAGCGCCATCGCCACGGACCAGCCGCCCGCCGCCGCGACGACGACGAGGCCGGCCGAGATGAGCACGATGCCGCCGAGGATCGTGAGGACGGCGGCCAGGACGATGGCGGCCACCACGGCGAAGGCGATCCCTCGCGCGGGCGCGGCCACCGCGTCCGCATCCGTGCCGGGGTCCGTGCCGGTCGTGGCGGGCCGGTAGCGCTCGGACGGTGGCCGTTCGAGACGTCGCTCGCCCGGGATCGCGGGCGCCCCCTGGGCGGTGGGCCCCGCGGCGTCGACCGGTGGGCTCGGTGGCGGACTGGCTGGCGGGCTCGGATCGTCCATCCCGGCCATCGTAGTCGCTCGCTCGCGCATGGCACCGGCCCCGGTCGCACGGTAGACTCCGGGCATGAGCCACCCCTCCCTCGGCCTGCCGCCGCGCGACATGACCGCCGGCCTGCCGGACGCCGCCGAGCGCCTGCGCGCGGCCGACGATCGCGTCGCCGGCCGGGCGCTCGAATCCGCCCTGGCGGCGACGCCGACGATGCGCGAGCGCTACGACGAAGCGGGGCTGCGTGGACTCCAGCGTGACGCCGCGCTTCTCGTGGAGCGAGTCGCCCTGTCGCTTGCGTCCGGCGACGCGTACTTCACGCGCCACTACGCCGACATGGTCGCGCCGGTGTATCGGCGCAAGGCGGTCCCGCTCGACGACCTCATCGCGCTGTGCGAGGGCATCCGCGCCGCCCTGCCGGGGGTCCTGACCCCGGATGAACAGCCTGCCGCCGGCGAGGCGCTCGACGAGGCGATCGCGGTGTTCAGGTGGCACCGCCGTCTGGCGGGCGACGCCCGCAAGAAGAACCCCGTCCTGCAGTTCCTGTACAAGGGCGGCTGACCGTGACGATCAAGTGGGTCCAGCAGGATCCGCTCGTGCTCAACGGCGAGCCGTTCTGCTACGGGTCGCGACTCACGGTTCGCCAGTTGCTTGAGCTTCGCTCGAACGGCTACGACCTGACCCGCATCCTCAACGACCACCCGGAACTGCGGATGGTCGGGATCGCCGCGGCCTACACGTATGCGGCCGAGCATCGCGAGCGCTACGCCGACTTCTTCGAGGCCGACGGCTCATTGGCCGGACCCGGCTACACGGCGGCCGAAGCCGCGGGCCTGCCCGCCCAGTACCGTGGCGCCGGGATCGTCGTGAAGTCCGAAGGCGCGGCCGCCGGCTGACCGCTGGGGACCCGTTCGCGCCGGCTCCCGTTCGCGGCGGCTCCCGTGCACCCGAGCCGAAGGCAGCGCGACGGGCGGCGACGGCTCACAGGCTCCAGCGCGGACCGGTGGTACCCTCCCGTGACACACCGGAGAGCCGCATGACCGACAGCACCACCGAGATCGATCCGACGACCGCGCCGAGCGACGCCCCCGCCCCGAGCGACGCCCCCGCGCCCGACGCGGCACCCGCCCCCGCGTTCGATGCGGAGCGACGCGCCACCGAGCTCGCGATCCTGGACGCCCTCCGCAGCGTGGTGGATCCAGAGATCGGCATGAACGTCGTGGAGCTCGCGCTGATCAAGCAGATCATCCTCGGCCCGGACTCGACCGAAGTGAAGATGATCCTGACCACGCCGTTCTGCCCGTACGCGGGCTCGATGATCGCGCAGGTCAAGGAACAGGCCGAGTCGGTCGTGGACCACGACGTCAAGGTGACGCTGCTCGCCGAGCGCTGGGATCCGCGCGACGCGGGCCTGATGTGGTGACCTCGAGGCGCACGGTGACCTCCCGGTGACCGACGGCACGGATCGCCCCGGCGTTCCGGCCTCGCCCGGCTTCGACTCCGCGGTCGCGACCGGTAAGGGCGACACGGGCACCACCGGCCTCCTGTTCGGCGGCGATCGGATCCGCAAGGACGACCTCCGCACAGAGGCCTACGGCACCATCGACGAAGCGGTCGCGGCCCTGGGTCTCGCTCGCGCCGCCTGCCTTGACGCCGACCCGGACGGCCCGCTCGTCGAGCTGGCCGCGATGATCCTCGCCATCCAGCGGGACCTGTTCGTGGCGGCCGCGGAACTGGCCACCAACCCGGACGCCTGGGACCGCCAGGTGGAGGGCAAGACTCGAGTGTCCGCCGCCATGGTCGCGGCGATGGATGCCGGCCTCCAGGAGCTGGAAGCCAGCATCGTCATGCCCCACGAGTTCGTCGTCCCGGGCGAGACCGCGGTGAGTGCCGCCCTCGAGGTCGCCCGCACGATCCTGCGCCGCGCCGAGCGGCGGGCGGTCTCGCTCGAGGCCGCCGGACTGGTTCCTGGACCCCATCTGCTACCGTATCTGAACCGGACCGCGGACCTGTTATGGGTCCTCGCCCGGGCGGCCGAACAGGCCGAGACCCGAGCACCCACTCCAGCCCGGCTCCGTGAGGGGCTCGGCACAGCGACCAAGGAGTCGTCGAAGCCATGATCAACGACCCGACCCGGACGCCGTACGCGACGCCATCGGCCGTCGGCGTCAAGCCGGACGCCCGTCTCTCGAGCGCCTTCCTCACCCAGGCCTTCGCCTGGATGTTCGCCGGGCTCCTGCTCACGGCCGCCGTGAGCTACTTCGTCTCGGGCAGCGAGAACGCCCTCCGGTTCGCCTCGGACTATCTGCTGCTCATCATCATCGCCCAGTTCGCGCTGGTCATCGTCATCTCGGCCGCCATCAACAAGATCAGCGCCACCGTGGCGCTCGGCTTGTTCTTCATCTATGCCGCGTCGGTCGGCCTCAGCGTCGGCCTGATCGTGTATGGCTACACCCAGGCCTCGGTCGCCCAGGCGTTCCTGAGTGCATCGGCGATGTTCGGCGGAGCGGCCATCTACGGCGCCGTCACCAAGCGCTCGCTCGCGAGCATGGGCGGCTTCCTCACGATGGGCCTCATCGGGCTCATCGCCGCCATGGTCATCAACATCTTCCTGAAGAGCGACGGGATGAACATCCTCATCTCGATCATCGGGATCGGCATCTTCACGGCGCTGACCGCCTACGACGTCCAGCGCATCCAGGCCGGCGACCTCGCCGCTCGCCTCGGGTCGATGGAGAAGGCGGCCGTCATCGGCGCGCTGGGCCTGTACCTGAACTTCCTGAACCTGTTCCTGTTCTTCCTGCGCCTCATGGGCGGCCGCAACTAGCGCCGCATGGGCGGCCGCGACTAGCGCCGCATGGGCGGCCGCGACTAGCGACCGACCGGGCCGCCCTTTCGAACGCGCGGCGCGGCGGGCGCCGGGCGCTCGGACCTGGCTCGTGATCGTCGCGGCGTGGCCGCTCGCCGGATGGCCGCGCGCCGCGCTGCCGACGACGCGACCGTGACCGGCGTCAGCAGCCGGTCGGCCTCCGTGGCCGGGACCGGCCGAGAGAAGAGGTAGCCCTGGCCGTAGTCGCAGGCCATCTCGGCCAGGACGCGGCGCTGTTCGTCGGTCTCGATGCCTTCGGCGACGACCCCGATGCCCAGGCCGTGGGCGAGCGCGATGACCGCCTCCACGATGGACCGGTCCGCCGGGCTCTCGAGGCCGGCCACGAACGAGCGGTCGATCTTGATCGTGTCGAGCGGCAGGTGCTTCAGGTACGCGAGCGACGAGTAGCCCGTCCCGAAATCGTCCAGGACGAGCCTGACGCCGAGATCGCGCAGCCGTCGCAGCGCCCGGATCCCGACTTCCGACTGGTCCATCACGACGCTCTCGGTGATCTCCAGCTCGAGCGACGAGGGGTCCAGGTGGGCGGCCGCCAGGATCTCCGCGACGCTCTCGACCAGGTCCCCCTGGGCGAACTGGCGAGCCGACAGGTTGACCGAGATGACGAGGGGGACGCCGCCCGGGCCGGCCGATCGCCACGCGTGGGCCTGGCGACACGCCGTCTCGAGCACCCATCGACCGATCGGGCCGATGAGTCCCGTCTCCTCGGCCAGTGGGATGAACGCCAGCGGCGGGACGAGGCCGCGCGTGGGGTGCTGCCAGCGGACGAGCGCCTCGAAGCCGACGATGGCGTCGGTCGCGAGATCCACGAGGGGCTGATAGTGCAGGCGCAGCTCGTCGCGCTCGAGCGCTCGTCGGAGGTCGTTCTCGAGGTCGATCCGCTCGAGCGTCTGTTCGCTCATCGACGGTTCGAACAGGGCCTGGCGGGCGGCCGGGTCCGACTTCGCCCGGACCATCGCGATCTCGGCTTCGCGCAGGAGCTCGCCCGGCGTCGTCCGTCCGGGCCGGCCGATGGCGATGCCGATCGACGCGCTGATGAACCACTCGCGCCCGTTGAGTGGGAACGGTGCCCGCAACTCGACATCCAGGCGGTCGGCGATGCGGCGCGCTTCGTCGACATCGTCCACGTGGTCGAGGATGATCCCGAACTCGTCGCCGCCGAAGCGCGCGACGGTGTCGCCGGGTCGCAGGCAGGCCGCCAGGCGCTGGCCCACGGCCATCAGCAGCCGATCCCCCACGGCATGTCCGACGCTCTCGTTGATGACCTTGAATCGGTCGAGGTCGAGCATGATGACCGCGATCGGGTCCGCTTCCTCGGTCGACGACCAGGCCAGGGCGTGGGCGATCCGGTCGGTCAGGAGCTCGCGGTTGGGCAAGCCGGTCGCCGGGTCGTACAGGGCGCCGCGCTGGGCGTCGTCCACCAAGCGGGCGTTGTCCAGGACGATCGAGGCCAGCTGGGCGAAGCGCGACAGCGCGTCGATCTCGCGGGCGCGGAACGGGCGCCCGCTGGCACCCGACGCCAGCCCGATGACCCCGACGACCTCGTCACCCGCGTTGAGCGGGACCCCGACGACCGCGCCGAGGACGCCCATCGGGACCCCTCGTGCGCGGGTCTCGAACCCGTCGTAGTCGTCGATGGCGAAGGGCAGCCCGGTCCCGAGCACCCGTCCGCCGACGCCTTCGTCGAGCTCGAGGTGGTCGCCCACGTACGGCGCGAAGGCGCCCGACCCATGCCTGACCTCGAGGCCCGTCCCGCCCGGCTCGACGATGTGGATGTACCCGTGCGGGGTCCCGAGGAGGGCGCAGGCGCGGGTCAGGATGGTCTCGAGCAGGATCGTCGAATCGCGTCGGTCCAGGAGGGCAAGGGTCGTCTCGTCGAGCGCGCGCAGGTACGGGTCCTCGGAGCCCGGCGTGGTCTCGGCGGCCCGCGCGGCGGTCTTCGCGAGGTACATGACCCGGTCCGCCACCGACACGAGCGCGTCCTTCGTCCGGCCGTCGTCCGGATAGCAGGCGACGCCCGCACTGATCGTCACGTGCAGCCCGGAGACGTCCGCCGAGACCTCCGCGACCGCCTTGCGGATGCGGTCGGCGACCTCGTGCGCGGAGACCCGGTCGGCGCCGGGCAGGATCGCGCTGAACTCGTCTCCGCCATAGCGATAGAGACGATCCTCGCTGCGCGTCGCGCCGGCCATCGCCCGCGCGATCTTGGCCAGCAGCGCATCGCCGGCCGGGTGGCCGCGCGAATCGTTGAACGTCTTGAATGCGTCCAGGTCCATCATCAGGACGGCGAACCGCGTGTCGTCGTCGCTCGCCTCGATCGTCTCGAGGAGTTCGCGCTGGAACGCTCCGTGATTGCGCAGACCGGTGAGCGCGTCCAGGTCCGCTCGCAACCGGACCGCCCCGTGCGTCTCAGCGTTCTGGAGGGCGATGGACGCCTGGGCCGCGAAGAGCTGGGTGAGCTCGAACTCGTTCGGCGTGAAGAACGCCTCCTGCTCGCCCATGCGCCCGATGTTCAGCGTGCCGATGGCCTCACCGTTGACGAGCAGCGGGACGACGATCATCGACTCGGGCTCGAAGGGGGTGCCCGGGACCTGGACCGACCGAGGATCCAGGTGGGCCTGGTTGGACAGGACCGCCTCCCGATGGTCCACGACCCATCCGGTGATCCCCGTCCCGAGCGGGCTCTCGTGGGCGAGGATCAGCTCGGCGAACCGGTCGCGGGCGATGACCGCCCGGCGGACCGCCTGGACCCGGTCCACCCGATAGATGGTGAGCGAGTCGTACGGGACGATGGACTTGAGCGAGTCGGCGATGAGGTCCAGGACACCGCCCGGGTCGAGTGTGGAGAGGAGGCGCTCGTTGACTTCCAGGAGCCGGCGCTGGCTGGTCAGCTGGTGCTCCAGCTCGGACTGCTGGCGTTGCAGGCGGCCCAGGTTGGCGGCGTTCACGAGGGCCTGGGCGGCATACCCGGCGAAGATCGCCAGCGTCGTCTCGTCGTCCGGCCCGAAGCGATCGGCACCGGCCTTCGACACGACGAGGACGCCCTGGACGACCTCCTCGTAGATCATCGGGACGAGGAGCATCGACTCGGGGCCATCGGTCGGCCCGACGATCAGGCTGCGCGGGTCGTCGGCGGCATCGGCCAGCCGGACGATCCGTCCGTGCTCGGCGACCCAGCCGGTCAGACCCTGGCCGATGCGGACGCGCAGGTTGTCGGCCTCCGGGCGCTCCATCCCGTTGAACGTGCCCTGGAACGCGATCGGCTCGCATGTACCGGCGACATGGTCCACCTGGTAGACCCGGACCGTGTCGTGGTCGATGAGGCCGCGCGCCTCGGACACGATCGCCTGGCCGATGCCCACGACGTCGTGGATCCGATTCAGACGGACGGCCAGGTCCGAGATCGAGCGCAATCGCTCGGCGAGGGTTCGGCTGGACTCGGTCAGGCGGGCGTTGCCGATGGCCGTCGCCATCTGGTCGGCGAAGGCCCGGACGAGGGCGGTCTCCCCCTCCGTCCAGGCGTACGGCCGATGGTGGTACAGGACCAGCAGGCCGAGCGGCTCGCCCGCGAACACGACGGGGACGAAGCAGATCGTCCGGATGCCGGCCCGCTCGTAGATCTCGCGCAGCTCCGGCAGCGTGGACGACAGGTCCCCGTCCATGACCTGGACCTGCTGCTCGCGGATGGCCGTCATCCCGGCGGTCGTGGCGTCCCGGGTCAGCGACGCGACCAGGGCGAGGATCTCGCTCGACAGACCGCGGTGGGCGGCGATGGTCAGCGGCCGCTCGGCGTCGCGGTAGGTCCACAGGCCGGCCTGGTCCACCTGGAAGAGCGAGAAGGATTCATCGATGACGTCGGCGAACAGGTGGGCCAGGTCGCGCTGGCCGGACACCACCGACGCGATCCGGCGCAGCGCTTCGCCGCGGTCCGGTCCAGGCGGGGAATCGGAGGCGCTGGCGCGGTCGGGATCGTGGGCGAGGACCATGCGGCGGACGGACACTCCAACGGGATGGCGAAACAGACCGGACAAGAATCCGGCGCCGTCTGGCAACGGTAGGCGTCGGCGCGTGCTCGGGCGATAGCCCATCGGTACTCCCGGACGAGGCGAGAAGCGTCGTCCTGAGACGCGGGTCGGACGGCGACGTGCCATGCTGCAGCGAGCGTGGGGCGTGTCGATCTGCGGCAGGTCCACGGATACCCGGAGGATCACCGAGATGGCTGACGAAGCCGCCGCTCCCCGAAGTCGACGCGCGCTCCTGACCGCGGCCGCCGGCGCCGCGGGCGCGCTCGCCGCTTCCGCCGCCCTGCCCCTCACCGCCGCCGCTCACGATCCGGATGACGTCCAGAAGGGCGTCGACAACGCCACGACCGCCACGACGTCCATCACCAATTCCGGCACGAGCATCGGGTTCCAGGGCTCGAGCACCGGGACGGCCGGTGTCCTGGGGTGGAGTGTCGAGGCGCCGGATCCCGACTGGTACGACCCGGCCACCAGCACCGCGTACACCGGCGTGTTCGGGTCCGCTCCCGCGGACCCCGTGACCCAGTTCGGGACCGGCGTGTGGGGCGACAGCCCGGATATCGGCGTGTTCGGCTCCGGCAGCGCCGGCGTGTACGGCTACGGCGGGATCGGCGTGATCGGCGAGAGCGGTAGCACGTCGGCCGGTGTCCTCGCGCTGGCCCAGTCCGCCACCGATCTCGCGCTCGAGGTCCAGGGCAAGGTCAAGTTCAGCCGGTCCGGGCGGGCGACGATCCCGGCCGGCAAGTCGAACATCAAGGTCACCCTGGCCGGCGTGAACTCGGGCTGCCGGGTCTTCGCGGTCCTGCACAGCAACCGGACGGGCCGCTGGGTCCAGTCGGTCGTTCCGGTGACCGGCTCGTTCACGATCTACCTGAACGCAAGCGTGACCTCGGCGACCTATGTCGCCTGGTTCGTCCTGAACTGACATGGCCGACAAGACCGCTGCCCGCCACGCGCGGGCCAGTCACGCGTCCGTGGATGTCCAGGCGCTGCGCGCGTCCGTGCGCTCGCGGCTGTCCGGGCGACCGGTGGTCGTGGATGCACGGATGGTCCAGCAGCATGCCGACGCCGTCGGGCGTGGCGCCCACTCAGCCTCACCGGCCCGCCGGAAGGCCGGCAGCGCGGGCTGACCGCCCGCCGATCGCACCGAGCCGGGCGTCGCCGAGGGGCCTCGTCCGCCCCGGCTCGCTACTCGACCGTCAGCTGATCGACCAGGAGCTGCTCGACCGACCCGATGACGCGGTCGGCGAGCGGCGCCAGGTCGTCCTCGCTGCCCACGCCGGTGAGCACGCCGACCACGAGGCCCGCTCCTGCGGCTCGTGCCATCCGAAGGTCGGCCGGTGAATCGCCGACGACCGCGGCACGGGCCGGCGGCACGCCGCAGGCCTCGCACACCCGCAGGACCATGTCCGGTGCGGGCTTGACCGGGATGCCGTCATCGGCGCACACGGTCGCGTCGACCAGATCGGCGATGCCCAGCGCGGCGAGCGTCCGTTCCGTCGGCTCGCGATCGTCGCTCGTCGCGATGGCGACTCGTCGTCTGGCCGCGCGGATCCCCGCCAGCAAGGGCCGGAGATCGGCCAGTGGCTGGACGAGCGTCTCGGGATCCGGGGCGTGCCATGCCGCCGCGACGGCCGACGTCGCCGAAGGTTCCGGGACCCCGACCTCGAGGAGGACCGCGAGGGTCATCTCGCGCAGCCGGGCCATCGGCGTGGCGGCCAGCCCGCCGTGTGGCGACACGGCGCCGGTGACCGGATCGAACCCGAGCATCGCGTCGAGCGGTCCACGGATGTCGCGCCCGACCGCGTCCGACAGGCGCGCCCCGAGCTCGATGGCCCAGTCGCCCCACATCGTCCCGAACCCGATGAGCGTCCCGTCCTTGTCGAAGACGACGAGGTCGATGCCGTCGAGCGGGTCGGGTCGCCCGGTCACACCTCGGCGCCGACCGCCTCGGGCGCCGGCACGACCGCCCCGGCCGAGCCCGCGATGACGAAGGCGGCCTCCGGCGGGAAGGACACGGTCACGACGCCGCCGACCGGCGGCAGCGCCAGGTGCGGCTCGTTGAACGTGTCGAGTGAGATCTCGCTCGGAGCCCCGCCGGCCTCGCCCGCGACGATGAGGCGCAGACGGACGATGGAGCCAAGGAAGCTGACGTCATCGATCGTGCCTCGAAGCTGGTTCTCGCCGGGGTCGCCTTCACCCAGGCCGATGCCCTCGGGCCGTAGCGCCAGCGTGATCCGGTCCCCGGCCCGCGCATCGGTGATCGCCTTGGTGGTCCGGATCTCCTGCCCGCCCACCGAGACGCGCCCGGTGGCCGGATCGATGACGCCGGCGGGGACCAGGTTCAGCGTTCCGACGAACGACGCCACGAAGGGGGTCGCCGGGAAGTTGTAGATCTCGGACGGGGTCCCGATCTGCTCGACGTTGCCGTCGCTCATGACGACGACGCGGTCCGACAGCGACAGCGCCTCCTCCTGGTCGTGGGTCACGTACACGGTGGTGATCCCGAGCTGGCGCTGGATCGAGCGGATCTCCTTGCGCAGGACGATCCGGATCTTGGCGTCGAGGGCCGACAGCGGCTCATCGAGCAGGAGGACCTGCGGTTCGATCGCGAGCGCCCGCGCCAGGGCGACGCGCTGCTGCTGGCCGCCGGACATCTGGTACGGGAACCGGCCGGCTCGTCCTTCGAGGTGCATCAGCGCGATGAGCTCTTCCACCCGGCGGGCGATCTCCGCCTTCGGCTTCTTGCGGACCTTGAGCCCGAACCCGATGTTGTCGGCCACGGTCATGTTCGGGAACAGCGCGTAGGACTGGAAGACCATCCCGACGTTGCGCTGGTTCGGGGCTCGATACGTGATGTCCGTCCCGTCCACGACGATCGTGCCGGCGGTCGGCTTCTCGAAGCCCGCGATCATCCGCAGGGTGGTCGTCTTGCCGCAGCCGGACGGCCCGAGGAACGACACGAATTCGCCGCGCTCCGCCGCCAGGTTGAAGTCCTGGACGGCCATGACCCCGCCCGGGAACTGCTTCTGGACGCCGGTGAGTTCGAGGAACGCCATGAGTCGATCCAGCCTCCTAGCGGGCGCCGGTCACGGCGACGCGACTGCGGGAGCCGCGGCCGATCCGGGCGATGAGCAACATCGCCATCCAGGTCAGTCCGAAGCTGATGAGCGAGACGGCCGCGGGCTCGTAGGCCTGGTTGCCGCCGATGAGACTCAGGTACGGCCCGAATGCCGGGCGGGCCAGGAAGTTGGCGATCGTGAATTCGCCGACGACGATGGCGAGGGTCAGGAAGGCGCCGCTCAGGAGGGCGACGCGAAGGTTGGGCAGGATGACCTGCCAGAACGTCCGGCCCCAGCCCGCTCCCAGGCTCTGCGACGCCTCGGCCAGGCTCTGCACATCGATGGACCGGAGGCCGGTATCGACCGCCCGGTACATGTACGGGAACGACAGGATCGCATAGGCCGCGATGAGCAGGACGTCGCTGCCGACCTGCGACTGCGTCAGCGGGAGCGGCGGCTTGTTGAAGGTCCGCAGCAGGCCGAACACCAGCACGATCGGCGGGATCACGAACGGCAGCAGCGTGATGAACTCGACGAACGGGCGCGCGCGCGGCACCTTGAGCCGGACCCAGAAGGCGGTCGGCACGATGAGCGCGATGCTGACGACGATCGTGATGAGGCCGATCACGAAGGAGTACCCCAGGCTGCTCCAGAACGCCGGGGTGTTGAGGACCTTCTCGTAGTACCGGAGTGACGGAGGCGGTGCCCCGGCACCGG
The DNA here is from genome assembly GCA_964579825.1 of uncultured Anaerolineaceae bacterium. GTDB lineage: Bacteria > Chloroflexota > Limnocylindria > Limnocylindrales > CSP1-4 > SPCO01. The sequence goes on along the minus strand of CAZOHT010000002.1, from coordinate 128,180 downwards.
TCGGATGGCCGAGCGAGAACTCGAACGTGCCGATGAGTGGCAGCACGAAGTAGAGCACCCCGATGGCGAAGACGAGGCCCCACAGGAGCCGACTCCACCTCATCGGTACCAGCGCTCCGCCCGTCGCTGGAGCCACAGGTAGATCAGGATCGTCACGCCCATGATCGCGACCATGCCCATCGCCAGGGCGAACCCGAGGCCCGTGTTGTGCAGCACGTCACCGCTCATCTGGCGGCCGATCAGCAGCGGCACGAGGTTGAGCTGGCCGCCGGTCAGCTGGTAGGCGGTCGCCTGGGCCCCGAACGAGTTCCCGAACAGCAGGATCATCGTGCCGAGGATGGCCGGGGTCAGGATCGGCAGCGCGACGTACCGCCAGAACTGGTAGGTGCTGGCGCCCATGTTCTCCGACGCTTCCCGCCAGTCCTGTCGCAACCCGTCGATGGCCGGCGCCATGATCAGCACCATGAGCGGGAACTGGAAGTACAGGTAGACGATCTCGACACCCAGCTTGGAGTAGAGGGAGAACCCGTTGTCGTAGATGTCGATGCCCAGGACGTCCTTCAGGAAGACGGTCAGGAAGCCGACCCGGCCGAGGGTGAAGATGAACGCCAGGGCGAGCGGGACGCCGGCGAAGTTGGACGCGACGCCCGAGAAGGTCAGCAGGCCGCCGCGGAACGAGCCCGGCAGGCCGCCGCGGATGACGGCATAGGCCATGAGGAAGCCGAAGAGTCCGCCCAGGACCGCGGTCACGAGGCTGATCTCGATGCTGTTGAGGTACGCGTTGAGTGGGAGCGGCTGGGTCAGGTCGGCGTAGTTCTGGACCGTGAACTGGCCCTCGGCATCCTGGAAGCTCCCGATGACGAGATAGCTGGTCGGGATGATCAGGAACAGGATGCTGAACAGGAAGAACGGCAGCAGGCCGGCCCACGAGAGATTGAAACGACGGCGCCCGGGGCGCGCCGATGAAGGCGCGCCCCGGGCGTCCGCTGGCATCGCGGCGGTCACCGCGCTACCCGTGTGCGACGGTCGACGTGGTCGACGCTACTTGACTTCGACTCCGACGGCGGCAGCCCAACCCTCGGTGATGAGCTTGGTCGCGGCCTCGATCTGGGCGAGCGTCGGCAGTTCCGTGCCCGAGGTGTCCGGAAGCTTGGCCTGGGCGTCCTTGTCCACGGTCCCCTTGGCGACCATGTCGTCATAGCGGATCGGGTTGCAGTAGCCCTTCAGCCAGAGGTTCTGGCCCTCGTCGGAGTACAGGTACTCCATCCAGAGCTTGGCGGCGTTCGGGTGCGGGGCGTAGGCGCTGATCGCCTGGACGTACATGCCACCGAAGCGGCCGGTCGTCGGGACGACGACCTCGATCGGCGGGTTGCCGGCGAGCGAGTCCTTGTCGGCCAGACCGTTGTAGGTCCAGGCGATGCGGATCGGGGTCTCACCGGACGCGACGGTCGCGGTCTTGGCGATGACCGGCACGAAGTTGCCGGCGTCGTTCAGCTTCTTGAAGAACTCCAGCCCTTCCGCGGCCGAGTCGAGGGACCCACCGTCGCTGAACCCGGAGGCCCAGACGCCGGAGATGGCCTGGTTGGACACGGTCGGGTCGCCGGCGAGGGCGACCTGGCCCTTGTACTCGGGCTTGAGCAGGTCCGGCCAGTCCTTCGGGACGTTCTTGACCACGGCGGTGTTGACCTCGAAGGCCAGGACGCCGTAGTAGTCGCCGTACCAGTAGCCCTCGGGATCCTTGGCCGAGTCGGGGATGGTGTCCCACGTGGATACCTTGTACGGGGCGATGAGGCCGTCGGCCTTGGCCTGTGGGCCGAAGCTCAGTCCGACGTCGATGACGTCGGGCGAGGCCGGTCCGGGGTTGTCCTTGTTGGCCTTGATGGCCTCGATCTCGTCGCCGGAGCCCGCATCGGGGTTCAGCTCGTTGATCGGGATGCCGTACTTGGCGGTGAAGCCCGACAGGACTTCGCCGTAGTTGCACCAGCTGTGCGGCAGCGCGATGGTCGTGAGACCACCCTCCGCCTTCGCGGCCGCGATGAGCGCGTCCATGTCGCCCGCGGCGGCGGACGGGGCGGTTGAACTGCCACTGCTTGAACAGGCGGCGAAGACGAACGTCCCCACCACCAGGAGACCCGCCAGGCGGGTCACGGTGCGCTTGTTCGACAAGGTCGATCCTCCACTATGTCCGGTCTGGTGATCCTCGCCGGGCGAGGGCCGTCGGTCCCTCCTCGGCCCGACCGCGCAGGGGCAACCATACGCCACCGGTGAGCCCGCTGGAACCCGACTTCGACAACCATCGGGGCGTGAGGTTTCCGCGTCGTCAACGATCCGTGACGGGTCCCAGGAATCGCGACGGCGGCGAGCCCGTGGGGCCCACCGCCGTCGGTGCCTCGGGAGACGGGGAGCCTTACGGCATCCAGGCCTTCCAGGTGGCCTCGTTCTCGTCGATCCACTTCTGGGCGGCCTCGGCCGGGCTCATGCCCTTGTTGGCGATGTAGTCGGCGACCGTGTTCTGGTCGTCGTTGCTCCAGCTGAAGTTCTTGACCAGGGTGGCGGCATCCGGGTTCGCGTCGGCGAACGCGGTCCGGATGGCCTTGTTCAGGGTGTATGGCGGGTAGTCGCAGGCGACCTTCTTCGGGTCCGCATCGCAGCCGTCCGTGTAGGCCGGGAAGTCCACCTTGACCAGCTTGGTCTCGGCGAACAGCCACTGCGGCGTGTAGAAGTAGCCGATGAGCGGCTTCTTGTCCGCGGCGGCCTGCTGGAAGGCGGTCACACTGGCGGACTCGCTGCCGCTGTAGACCACCTTGTAGTCCAGGTCCAGGTTGGTGATGAGCGCCTCATCGTTCGTGACGAACGTCGGGTCGCTGGCCAGGAACTGGCCCTTGTCGCCGGACTCGGACGTCTTGAACATCTCGGCGTACTTGTTGAGGTTCTCCCAGTTCGTGATGTCCGGGTACTCGGTGACCATCCACTCCGGGACGTACCAGCCGATGATCCCGGTGACGCCATTGGCGCCGGCATCCTGGGCGACCTTCTTGTCCTCGAAGTACAGCTTCTCGAGGTCCGGGTGGCCCCAGTTCTCGAGGATCACGTCCACTTCGCCGGTGTCGAAGCCCTGCCAGGCGACTTCCTCGGCCAGGGTGGGGGTCTCGACGGTGTAGCCGAGCCCCTCGAGCAGGTTCTTGACCACGGCGACGTTCGCCTCGGCGCCGACCCACTCATTGATGGCGATCTTCACGGTGCCCTTGCTGGCCACCGACGGCGACGCGCCGCTCCCACTCGAGCACGCCGCGAGCACGAGGCCCACGACCGCGGACACGGCCAGCAGCCGCGCCATCCCGGTTCGTCTCATCCTGCGTTCTCCTCCTCGATGACCGGTCGCCGTCCTTCGGCGCCGGAAGCTGGAGCGGGCCGCCACACGCGACCGCGCCGATGTGCGTCCTTCAGGCGGCCGGCCGCGTGCCGGCTTCGATGACGTCCGAGGGCCGGCGTCCGCCGACTCCCTGGGTGATCCGGTCCAGCATGATACCCAGCAGGACGATCGCGATCCCGGCGGCCAGGCCCTTGCCGAAGTCCTCGCGCTGGGCGAACCCGGCGATCACGTCGTAGCCGAGCGCGCCCGCACCCACCAGGGCACCCACGACGACCATCGCGAGGACCAGCACGATGCCCTGGTTGGCGGCCAGCAGGAGCGCGTGCCGGGCCAGCGGCAGCTGGACCTTCCAGAGGAGCTGGCGCTCCGTCGACCCGGCGGCGGTGGCCGCCTCCATGATCGTCGGCGAGACCTCGCGGATCCCGGCATCCACCAGCCGGATGACCGCCGGTGCCGCGTAGATCACCGACGCGACGATGGCGGTGAACCGGGTCGGGCCGAACAGGGCGACGGCCGGGATCAGGTAGACGAACGCGGGCATGGTCTGGGCGAGGTCCAGCGTCGGACGGATCGCCGCGCGGACCTTGTCGCTGCGGGCCGACAGGATCCCGAGCAGGATGCCGATCGCCAGCGTGATGGCGGTCGCGACGATGACCGTCGTGAGGGTCTGCATGCTGTGTTCCCACAGCGACAGGCCGACCAGCAGGATCAGGCAGGCGAGCGCGATCCCGGCCGACCGAAGCCCCGAGATGAACCAGGCGAGTCCGAAGATCGCGCCGATGACCAGCCAGACGGGCGCGGTCGTCAGCACACCCTCCACCGGGTTGAGGAGTCCGTAGCTCACCCAGTCCTTGATCGTCCCGGTGATGCCGGTGAGGTTCCCGCGGATCCAGTCGACGACCGCATTGACCGGCTCGAGGAACGAGAACCGGAGGCCCTCCGGGAAGACGGTGGGCTCGGGCAGGAGGCGGGCCAGGACGATCGCCCCGATGACGACGGCGAACGAGCCACCCACGATCCAGCGCCGGCGACGATCCGAGTCCGCCGGCCGATGGCGCGGATCCATCCAGACGCCGGCCCGGTCCGTCAGGCGATCGAGGACGATGGCCAGGATGACGATGGCGAGGCCGGCATCGAACGCGGCCCCGACGTCCACGGCACGGACGGCCCGCAGGATCGAGTCGCCCAGGCCCGGGGTGCCGATGAGGGCCGCGATGACCACCATCGAGAGGGCCATCATGATCGTCTGGTTGACGCCGATACCGATGGTCCGGCGCGCCAGCGGCAGCTGGACCTTGGTCAGGACCTGCCATCGCGTGGAGCCGAGCGAGACGGCTGCCTCCACCGTGGTGGCCCCGACGCCGCGGATCCCCAGGGCGGTGATGCGGATCGCCGGCGGGATGGCGTAGATGAGCGTGATGAGCGTCGCCGACGGACCGCCGATCAGGAAGAGCAGGGTCATCGGGGCCAGGTAGGCCATCGTCGGCATGATCTGCATCACATCGAGGATGGGGCTGAGGAAGGCGGCGAAGCGCTTGCTGCGTCCGGCGATGATCCCGAGCGGGATGCCGATCAGGAGGGCCAGCACGACGGCTGCCAGGACCAGGCCGAGGGTGATGATGCTGGCTTCCCACAGGCCCAGGATGCCGAGGGCGATGAACCCGGCGACGGTCAGGACGGCCAGGCGCCAACCACCGAAGATGAGGCCGAGGGCCCCGGACACGGCGAGGATGCCGGGCCAGCCGAGCAGCGCCAGGGAGGCGTCGATGCCGTCGACCAGTGCGGCGACACCGATGCGGATCGGGTCGAACACGTACACGAACAAGGGGCTCGATGTGCGGTTGCTGTCCACCCAGTCCCGGATGCCGTTGAGCGCGGTGAAGACCGGCGAGCTCTCGTCGTGGGGCAGCGTCCACTGGTTCTGGAACGCCAGGTACAGGACGACAGCCGTGATGGTGGCGATGAGAGCCAGGATCCGCCGGCCCGTGCGCGGATCGATGCGGGCGGCCGTGCTGGTGACCGAGACGGCGGTCATCCCTGTTCCTCGATGACGCCGGCGATGGCGGTCAGGATCTGGGCGCGGTCCACCACGCCCGCCACCCGATCGCCGTCCATCACCCGGATCGGCTTGTCGGTCTCGGCCGCGACATGGACGGCGCTGCGGATGAGCGTGTCGGCCGGGAAGGATGGGCCATCCATGGCGTCGTCCGGGGTCGGGTCACGCATGATCCAGCGCAGGGTCAGGACATGGGCCTTGGGGACGTCCCGCACGAAGTCGGCCACGTAATCGTCCGCCGGGGCGCCGACGAGCTCCTCCGGGCGGCCAGCCTGGACGACCACGCCGTCGCGCATGATCACGATGTGGTCGCCCAGCTTGAGCGCCTCCGACAGGTCGTGGGTGATGAACACCATCGTCTTGCCGACTTCGTGATGGAGGCGCAGCACCTCGTTCTGCATGTCGCGCCGGATGAGTGGGTCGAGCGCGCTGAACGGCTCGTCGAAGAACATGACCTCCGGGTCCACGGCCAGCGCGCGCGCCAGGCCGACCCGTTGCTGCATGCCGCCCGACAGCTGGTCCGGGTAGCTGTTGGCGTGGCCCTTGAGACCGACCAGGTCGATCATCGCCTGCGCCTTCTCGTGGCGGGACGCCTTGCCTTCGCCCCGGATCTCGAGCGGGTACGCGACGTTGTCGATGACGCGCCGATGGGGGAGCAGCCCGAAGTGCTGGAAGACCATCGAGAACCGCCGCCGGCGCAGCTCGCGCAGTCGATCGTCGTCGGCCTTGCGGATGTCCTCGCCGTCGAGCAGGACTTCTCCGGCGGTCGGCTCGATGAGGCGGGTGATGCAGCGCACCAGCGTGGACTTGCCGCTCCCGGACAGGCCCATCACGACGAACACCTCGCCCGGCTTCACGTCGAACGACACGTCCCGGATGGCGATCATCGAGCCGGTCTTGGCCTTGAGCTCATCGCGCGACAGGTCGGCGTCGGGCGTCCCGATGACCTTGTGCTCGGCCGGGCCGAAGACCTTCCAGAGGTGCTTGACCGCGATCGTGGACGACGTCGCGCTCCGATCGGAAGCCGTCTGCGTATCCGCGTCCTGGGTCGCGACCTCGGTCATGCCGCCATCCTTCCTGAGCAGCGATGTGGTCCCCGGATCGATCCCGTCCCCGACGGTCCGCGCATCGTACGACGCGAGCGACCGCGGGGGGAACAGGGCAAGACCGGTCGCGGGCTGGCGGGCCGGCGGGTGTGGGGTCCTGCCGAGCCTAGCCCTCGAACCAGCCGCTCGGGCCGGGCGAGGTGTTCTGCCAGATGTGCTTGGCCTCGCGGTACTCGTCGAGCCCGGTCACGCCGAGCTCGCGCCCGATGCCGGACTGCTTGAACCCGCCCCACTCGGCCTGGGGCAGATACGTGTTGTAGTCGTTGATCCAGACCGTGCCGTGACGCAGCCGGCTGGCGACCCGCTGGGCGCGACCGGCATCGGCGGTCCAGACGGCTCCGGCCAGACCATAGGTCGTGTCGTTGCCAAGGGCGATCGCCTCCTCTTCGGTCCTGAACCGCTCGATCGTGAGCACCGGCCCGAAGACTTCCTGTTGGACGATCTTCATCGTCGTCGTGCAGTCGGCGAAGACGGTCGGGCGGTAGTAGAAGCCGTCCTGGAGCTCGGGTTCGGTGGGGCGATGGCCACCGGCGACCAGCCGCGCCCCCTCCGCGATGGCGCTCGCGACGTGGGCCTCCACCTTGGCGCGGTGGTCGGCACTGATGAGGGCGCCGGTCTCCGTGGTGTCGTCAAGGCCGGCGCCCAGCTTGATCCGGTCCGCACGGCGGGCGATCTCGTCGACGAACCGGTCGTAGATCTCGTCCTGGACGATCGCCCGGCATCCCGCCGAGCACACCTGGCCCGAGTGGGTGAATGCCGCCGTCAGGGCGTTGTCCACGGCCGTCTCGAAGTCGCTGTCGGCGAAGACGATATTGGGGCTCTTGCCGCCGAGTTCGAGGGCGACTCGCTTGACATTGACCGCCGCGCCGCGCATCAGCGAACGACCCGCGGTCAGGCCGCCGGTCAGTGAGACCATGTCCACGTCCGGGCTGTCGCCGAGCGCCTGGCCGACGCGTTCGCCGGGCCCGAGGACCAGGTTCACGACGCCCGGCGGCGTCCCGGCCTCCTCGAGCAGCTTGGTCAGGTGGATCGCCGTCAGCGGTGTCACCTGGGCCGGCTTCATGACGACGGTGTTGCCGGCGGCGAGCGCGGGGGCGACCTTCCAACTCAGCTGGAGGAGGGGGTAGTTCCAGGGGGCGATCAGGCCGCACACGCCGATCGGCTCGTGCACGACCCGGGACAGGGCGGTCGGCGTGCTGGCATCCACCAGGCGGCCCAGGTCCTTGTCGGCGAGCTGGGCGTAGTAGCGGAAGACCCGCGCGACATCGACGATGTCCCAGCGGCTCTCGCGCATGGCCTTGCCGGTGCTCATCGTCTCGAGCCGGGCCATCTCCTCGAGGTCGCGGTCGATCAGCGTGGCGACGCGGTCGAGCAGGGCGGAGCGGTCGCCGGTGGGGGTGCGCGGCCAGTCGGTCGTGTCGAAGGCCTTGCGGGCTGCCGCGATCGCGGCCTGGACCTGGGCGTCGGTCGCGACATCCACCTCGGTCACGACCGAGCCGTCGGACGGGTAGATCACGCGGCTGGTCGTTCCGTCGGCGGAGGCGACCCACTGGCCGTCGATGTACAGGCTTGGCACGGTGTCCTCGGTCGTTGGCTGGGTCGCCAGCTTTGACGCGCGCCCGGATGGCGTCAAGCCGGCGGTCCGCCCGGCGGGTCAACGAGCGGCCGATGGCCATACGTCGGGCGAGCGCCGCCGGGCTGGGCCGTCCAGCGGGCCGCATTGGCGATGACCCGGCGCACGTTGACATCGAAGTAGGTCGGGTGGGTCTCATGGCCTGGGCGGAAGTAGACGATCCGACCTCGGCCGCGACGGAACGTGCAGCCGCTGCGGAACACTTCGCCACCTTCGAACCAGCTGACGAAGACGAGCTCGTCCGGTGCCGGGATGTCGAAGTGCTCGCCGTACATCTCTTCCTCGGGCAGCTCGAACGACTCGCCCAGACCTTCGGCCAGGGGATGCGAAGGGTCCACGACCCACAGCCGTTCGGGCCGACCGTCCTCACGCCACTTGAGGTCGCACGTGGTGCCCATGAGCCGCTTGAAGATGCGCGAGAAGTGGCCCGAATGCAGGACGACGAGGCCCATCCCGTCGAGGACCCGCGCCTGGACCCGCTCGACGACGGCATCACTGACCTCGTCGTGGGCGACGTGGCCCCACCAGGTCAGGACGTCGGTGCTCCTCAGGACCGCGTCGGTCAGCCCGTGCTCGGGTTCGTCGAGCGTCGCCGTCCGGACCTCGAAGCCGCCGGCGTCGCGCAGTCCGGCGGCGATGGCCGCGTGGATGCCGTCGGGATAGACAGCGGTCACCGGTGGGTCATGTCGTTCCTGGCGGAACTCGTTCCAAACGGTCACCCGGACGGTCACGACGCCAGCTCCCTTGCCTGTGTGGCCGGGCCTGCGCCGACCGGACTGACGACCGCGCCGCCCGCTTCGGAGGACATCCGGATCGCGTCCCAGAGGCGAGCCATCCGGAGGCCGACCTCGGGTGGGCTGGGGTTGACATCGTGCCCGAGCCGCACCGCCAGGAACTGCTCCCAGACCGTCCGGGACGCGACCGACTCGACGGGCCGCAGCTGGTCCTCGCCCGCCCGTTGCAGCTCGAGGTGTTCGCCCCAGATCCCGGTCCGAAGGGTGGCGCCCTCGCAGAACACCCGGATGTCCGACCCGATCGATGGGATCGACCGACCGCACGCGTTCATCGTCACGAGCGCCCCGGACGCCAGCCTGGCCATGACCACGGCCCGGATGTCCACGGGGCTGCCGTCGTCCTCCAGCCATGCCGCGACCTGCGTCAGGTCCTCGCCGGCGAGATCGGCGACCGTGTTGAGCATGTGGGCCCCGGTGTCGAACAGGAACCCGCCACCTGAGAGCTCCGGGACCTGCCGCCAGGTCCCGGTCGAGTGCGTTCGCCAGTCCTGCCAGACGACCGCGGCGATGTTCAGGATCCGTCCGACCTCGCCGTCCGCGATCATCCGGGCGGCGGTCCGGATCTGCGGCGACAGGCTGCCGGGGAACGCGACCACCAGCAACCGACCGGTCCGGTCGCGTGTCGAAATGAGCGTCTCGGCCTCGGCGGCGGTCATCACCATCGGCTTCTCGAGCAGGACGTCGAGCCCGGCGTCGAGGGCGGCCGTGGCCTGGGCGAGATGGAGCACGTGGGGCGTGATGATGACGACGGCATCCAGTTCGGTCGCGAATCGCTCGATGAAGCGCTGCCAGTCCGGCTCGTTCGGCGGGACGGGCAGATCACGCGACGTGAACTCTTCCGAGGCCGCCTCGAACGCGACTGCGGACGGCTCGCACACCGCCACGACGTGCGTGTCGTCGCGCGGCAGCATGTTCGCCAGGTGGTACCGCGCCATGAGGCCGACGCCGACGACGCCGACGCGAACAGGTTCGATGGAGGCCATGCGATGACTCTAGCGGCTCGCGTCCAAGGAGCGCGGACCATCGGCGCTCATGGGAGCCCGGCTCCCGTCGAGGCGACCGAGGCACCCGCAAGGCCGAACCCGAACGCCGGCGTCAGGCGGCGCGTTGCGGCCTGTAGATCGTCGACGAGGACTCGGATCCGGTCGTCGGTCAGTCGGGACAGCGGGATGTTCAGCCCGAGGGCGGCGACGCAGGCCCCCGTCGCGTCGAGCACCGGAACGGCCAGCGCCCCGGCCTCGGGGAACAACTCGCCCCGATTGACCGCCCAGCCTCGTCGCCGGGTCTCGTCGACGACGTCGGCCAGGACGTCCGGCGATGTGATCGTGGCCGGCGTCGAGGCCGACAGCGGCCGGGCGAGATACCGCGCAAGCTCCTCGGCCGGCAGCGCCGCCAGGAAGACCTTGCCTGCGGCCGTCGCGTGCAGCGCGGCCCGTTGGCCGGTCCGCGTGAACGCCCGGACCTCGCCGGTCCCGTCGATCTTGTCGATGAACACGACGCTGTCGCCGTCGCGGATCGCGAGGTCGACGCTCTCGCCGGTCGACCCGACCAACTCGGCCATGACCCGGCGCGCCTCGTCGCGGACGTCGACGGTGTCCAGCGCACGGGTCCCCAGCTCGAACAGCGACAGCCCGAGTCGATAGCGCCCGGTCGCCGCATCCTGGTGCAACCAGCCGACGCCTTCCAGCGAGCGAGCCAGCCGCCAGCCGGTGCTCCGATCGACGCCCATCGCGGCTGCCAGTTCGGACGCGCTGACCCACCCGCGCTGTGCCACGATGTCGAGCGCGGCGGCGATGCGTTCGACGCCTGGTCGGGCGGCTCGATCCTGGGCCGATCCGGGTGTCGACGACTGGCGCGGTTGGTGTACCATCGCCGCCAGTGTCGCAGATGCGGCAACACGATTGCAATACGTGCAACAGACGGCCCGGCACCCGCGGCGACGACCGGGGTGCCAGCCGGATCGAGGAGAGGGTCGAGTCATGGGCGCATTCCCGACGCACGCGAAGGTCGTGATCATCGGCGGTGGCATCGTCGGCAACAGCGTCGCCTACCACCTCGCGAACCTGGGCTGGACGGACATCGTCCAGGTCGACAAGGGCCCGTTCCCGAATACCGGCGGCTCGACCGGGCACGCCTCCAACTTCCTGTTCCTGGTGGATCACAACAAGGAGATGGCGGAGCTGACCCTGGAGAGCGCCCGCCAGTACCGGGAATGGGGCGTCTACACGGAGTGCGGCGGCATCGAGGTGGCCCGGTCCGAGGAGCGCATGAACGAGCTCCGTCGCCGGTTGGACTCGTCCAAGAACTGGGGGATCGAGTCCAGCCTCATCACGCCGGCCGAGATCAAGGCGCTCGTCCCGTTCATCGATGAGTCGATCCTCGTCGGTGGCTTCTACACACCGGGCGTCGGCGTGTGCGACTCCCTCCAGTTCGGGACGCTGTGCCGCGAGAAGGCCCAGGCGATGGGCGCGCTGACGTCCTTCCCGAGCACCGAGGTCACGGCGCTCGGCGTGGAAGGCGGTCGGATCCGGACCGTCGAAACGAGCAAGGGCACCATCGAGGCGGAATACGTCGTCATCGCCTGTGGCGTCTGGTCGCCGCTCATCGCCGAGATGGCCGGCGCCCGCATCCCGCTGACACCGGCCGTCCACCAGATGATCGATGTCGGGCCGGTCCCGCGCTTCGAGACCACCTCGCGCGCGATCGAATTCCCGATCGTCCGTGACATGGACGTCCTCATGTACGAGCGCCAGGACGGCATCGGCCTCGAGATCGGGTCGTACGCCCACCGCTCGATCCTGCACGACCCCGAGGAGATCCCGTCGCTCGAGGATGCCGCCCTGTCGCCGACCGAGTTCCCCTTCACCCAGGAGGACTTCGATCCCCAGATGGAGGACGCGCTCACGCTCATGCCCGAGATCGTCGGCGACGAATCGGTCGGGGTGAAGTACGCGATCAACGGCCTCATCGCGCTGACCCCGGACGGCATGCCGCTCCTCGGCGAGACGCCCGAGGTCAAGGGCCTGTGGTCCGCCGCCGCCGTGTGGGTCAAGGAGGGTCCGGCGGTCGGCAAGTCCATCGCCGAGTGGATGGTCCACGGCGAGCCCGAGATCGACTGCAACCAGTCCGACATCAGCCGCTTCCACAGCCACCAGAAGACGCGCGCGCACACGAAGGCGCGCGCCTTCGAGGCGTTCCCCAAGACGTACGGCATCGTCCATCCGGCCGAGCAGTACCTGTCCGACCGCCCGCTGCGCAGGTCCCCGATGCACGAGTGGCACGAAGCCCACGAGGGCGAGTTCTTCGAGGTCGCCGGCTGGGAGCGCCCGCAATGGTTCCGCTCGAACGCCGGGCTCGTCGAGCGCTACGGCGTCCAGACCCGCCCGAACGAGTGGGACGCCCGCTGGTGGTCGCCGATCATCAACGCCGAGCACCTGGCCATGCGGGAATCGGCCGGCATCTTCGACCTCTCCGCGTTCGCCATCTTCGACATCGTCGGGCCGGGCGCGCTGGCCGCGGTCCAGTCCGTCGCGATGCGCCAGATGGACGTGCCGGTCGGTCGAGTCGTCTATACGCCGGTCCTGTCCGACACGGGCGGGTTCAAGAGCGACCTCACGATCATGCGGCTGGAGGACAGCGTCTTCCGGGTCGTCACCGGTGGCGCCCACGGCATGAGCGATCTCAAGTGGTTCAAGGACCACCTTCCGGCGGATGCCGCCGTGGTCGATCTCACGACGGCCTACACGACGATCGGCATCTGGGGACCGCGCGCGCGCGACATCCTCGCGTCGGTCACCCGCGCGGACGTCTCCAACGAGGCGTTCAAGTTCGGGACGTGCCGGACGATCGAGATCGGCTCCCAGCTCGTCCTGGCGTCGCGGATCTCGTATGTCGGTGACCTGGGCTGGGAGCTGTACGTGCCCATGGAGCAGGGCCGCCGCCTGTGGGAGGTCCTGTGGGAGGCCGGCCAGGCGCACGGCCTGACGGCCTGCGGCATGGGGGTCTACGGCACGACCGGCCGGATCGAGAAGGGCTATCGAGCCTACGGCGCCGAACTGGACGCCGACTACGATGTCGTCGAGGCCGACATGGCACCCCCGAAGATCAAGGCCCAGGACTTCGTCGGCAAGGACGCCGTCCTTCGCCAGCTGGCCGCGGCCCCGGTCGCGACGCTCTGCACGCTCGTCGTGGACGATCACACGTCGTCGAGCGGGGAGAAGCGCTACATGCTCGGTCGTCAGCCGATCGTCCTCGAGGACGGTTCGACGATCGTCGACGCCAAGGGTCGCCGGTCGTACGCGACCTCGGCCGGGGCCAGCCCGTCGACCGGGAAGCACGTCCTGCTGGCGTACCTGCCACCGGAGCACGCCGTGGAGGGCAACGACCAGCTCTTCGTCGAGTACTTCGCCGAGCGCTACCCGGTGACCGTGGCGGTCGTCGGTGCGCGGCCGCTCTTCGACCCCGACAACCTGCGCATCCGGGCGTGACGATGAAGATCCTCGTCGGTATCAAGCGCGTCCCCGCCGTGGCCGGTCGGATCACCCTGACCGAGGATGACCGGGCCATCGACAGCAAGTACCTGGGCTTTGCCATCGGGCCGCACGAGGAGTGCGCGGTCGAGGCGGCGGTCCAGCTGGTCGAGGCGGAGGGTGGCGAGTCGGTCGTCCTGACCCTTGGGCCGACCGAGTCGCTCGAGCAACTGCGTGATGCCATGGCGATGGGCGTCTCGCGCGCCATCCACCTCGTGACGGACGGCCAGGAGTGGGATCCGGAGTCCACGGCCGCCGCCATCGTGGAGGCCATCCGGGCGGACGAGGCCGAAAGCGGGCCGTTCGACCTGATCCTGCTCGGCAACGAGTCCGGCGATACCGGCGGCTACCAGGTCCCGGCGCGTGTCGGCGCCACCCTCGGCCGTCCGGTGCTGACCGGGTTGAAGGGGCTGTCCGTCGCCGGCGGTGTCGTGCACGGCGAGCAGGTCGTCCCGGGCGGACGGGACGTCTACGAGGTCCCGTTGCCGGCGGTCGCGAGCGTCCTGGAGGGCCTCAACATGCCGCGCTACCCGTCGGTACCAGGCCGCATCCGGGCGAAGAGCAAGCCCGTCACGACGTCCCAGCCGGTCCGGCCGGAGCAGCGGCTGGAGATGCGCCGCCTGATCGTGCCGCAGGGCGCGGTCAAGGAGGTCACGATCCTCGGCGACGGGGCTGCGGCCGCGTCCGCCACGGTCGACCTGTTCGACCGGATCGGGGTGCTGTGATGGCGACCGTGCTGGTCCTCGTCACCACGGCCGACGGCGCCGCCGATCGCGTCTCCCTCCAGGCCCTGACCCTGGCGAACGCGGCCGCGGGTGGCGGACCGGTCCACGCCGTCCTGGTCGGTGACGCCTCCGTGGCGGGCGGGCTCGGGGAGTGGGGCGCGACCGCGGTCCACGTGGCCGACCATCCGGCACTCGCCGCCGACGCCTTCGCGCCCGATGCGATCGCGCGGGTCGTCGGTGACCTTGCCGCGAGCCTCGAGGCGACCGTCATCGTCGGCGCCGGCACGGAGGCGGGCAACACCGTCTTGGGACGCGTGGCCGCCCGCGCCGGCCTGCCATTCGCGGCGAACTGCATCGCCGTGACCGCGGGCGATCCGCTCATCGTCACCCGCCAGCGCTGGGGCGGCAGCCTGCTCGAGGAGGCGGCGATCCGTGCCGATCGGGCCGTGCTGAGCGTCGCGCCGCACGCCCTGACCGCCGAGCGGACGGGCGGCACCGCCACCGTCCAGACGTTCACGCCACGGATCGATGACGCCGACCTCGCGGTCCGGGTCATGGAGCGCATCCCCGCCGCCACCAGTGGCGTGTCCCTGGCCGAGGCCAAGGTCGTCGTGACCGGCGGACGCGGGGCGGGATCGGCGCAGGGCTTCGAGCCCGTCGTCGAGCTGGCCGGGCTCCTCGGCGCGGCTGTCGGCTGTTCGCGCGCCGTCACCATCTCCGGTTGGCGTCCGCACACCGAGCAGGTCGGCCAGACCGGCACGAAGATCGCGCCCGAGCTGTACATCCTCGCCGGCGTCAGCGGGGCGACCCAGCACATGGCCGGCTGCAAGGGCGCCAAGCAGATCCTGGCGATCAACAAGGACCGCGACGCGCCGGTCATGGCCGCCGCCGACTACGCCATCATCGGCGACCTGCACGAGATCCTGCCCGCCATCAGCGCGGAGATCCGCCGGCGACGAGGCTAGGTGGAGACCCACCCCGCGGACCGACGGTCGCTCATCTCGACGCTCGTCGCGCTGCTCGTCCTCGCGCTGGTCCTGCGGCCGCAGATCATCGCCATCGGGCCGCTCCTGCCGGCGATCCAGGCCGATCTCGACG
The DNA here is from genome assembly GCA_964579825.1 of uncultured Anaerolineaceae bacterium. GTDB lineage: Bacteria > Chloroflexota > Limnocylindria > Limnocylindrales > CSP1-4 > SPCO01. Next base: position 112,866 of record CAZOHT010000002.1, on the reverse strand, counting down.
TCTCGCATGGCGTCGTCGGGGCCTTGAGCGCTATCCCGATCCTGTGCATGGGCCTGTTCGCCCCGCTCGGCGCCCGGGTGGGCCGGCGCCTTGGTGGCCGAAACGCGCTGGCGCTGTGCGCCGGTCTCGTGATCGCGTTCGGGCTCATCCGGGTCGGCGCACCGTCGGCCTGGCTGGTCCTGCTGTTGACGTTCGGGATCGGGCTCGGCATGGGCCTGGCCGGTCCGATCCTGCCGATGGCCGTCCGCCGGAACCTGCCGGGCCACCCGGCCCTCGGGACCGGCGCCTACGCCACGGGCCTGGTCGTCGGGTCACTCGGCGCCGCCGGGCTCGCGGTCGCGCTGGCTGGACCGGACGGCGACTGGCGACGGTCGCTCGCGCTCATGTCGGCCGCCGGTCTCGTGTCGCTCGCCATCTGGCTCATCCTCGCGCCCCACGATCGCCCCGCGGAGGGCGAGGTCGTGCCGCCGCACATCGCCTGGTCGCATCCCGCCGGCTGGGTGCTGGGTCTGCTGTTCGGGCTGCAGTCCATCGTCTTCTACGGCGTCGCGGCCTGGCTCGCGGCCGTCTACGTGGACCTCGGCTGGACCGACGCCGACGCCGCCCAGCTGGTCGCGGCGTTCATCGCCTTCGGGCTCGTGGCGACCGTGACGCTGCCGTTGATCGCGGATCGCGTCGGGACGCGCCGCGGCCAGCTCGTCGGATCCGCGCTGACCACCCTGGTGGGTCTGATCGGCCTGGCGATCGCGCCCGGCCCCGCGTTCCTGTGGGCGGTGATCCTCGGCCTCGGCACCGGCGCGATCTTCCCGATCGTGCTCACCCTGCCGGTCGATGCCGGCGGCACGGCCGGCGACGTCGCCGCCACGGCCGCCCGAATGCTGCTGATCGGCTACGTGCTCTCGGCGATCGGCCCGTTCGTGCTCGGCCTAGCCCGCGACGTGACCGGCGACTTCGGCACGAGCCTGTGGCTCCTCGTCGGCCTCGCGGTCCTGATGGTCGTCCTGGCCGCGGTCATCACCCCGGAGCGACTACACCGGATCGGCTCGACCCGACACGCCTGAGGCGCCGGGCGCAGGGTTGTGTCAAGGCTGGAGTCGAGGCAACCGGGGCCCGGCCTTCCCGCGCCGCGCATTCGCCAGCTCGGACCCTGGGAGGCGATCCCATCCTTCCCGTCTGATGCGGCTGGGGCCAGCACGAGATGGCCGTGGAGCCCCTGGAGGCGGTCCGGAGCGAGCGGGCAGGGCTCCTTGCCGGTCACCTGCCGGGTCTGCCATGCAGCTGACTGGAACCTGTCGGCACGCGCTGCCCTGGGCAGCATCTGACGGAAGGATCGGGTCGAGGTCGCAGGTGAGGGAGCGAGCCGCGGGTGAGGGAGCGAGCCGCGGGTGAGGGAGCGAGCCGGGGGTGAGGGAGCGTGCCGCGTGCCGCGAGTCGCGAGCCGGCTGCCGACCTACCCCGCGTGGCGGAGGCTGCCGGCGATGCGGGCCGCGGTCGCCACGACGGCCTCGGCCATCGCCCGTTCCGTGCCCGCCACCGGGAACCGGTACGACGGCCCGTGGATGTGGACCGCGGCGATGACCTCGCCGTTCGCGTCGGCGATGGGCGCCGCCACGGAGCTGATGCCCTCGTCGAACTCCTCGCGCGCCCACGTGTAGCCATCGCGGCGGATCGACCTGAGGCGCTCCAGCAGGGCGTCGCCGGTCACGATCGTGCGATCCGTGAATCGTTCCAGCGGCTTGCCGAGGTAGCGCTGGAGCGAGGTCGCCGGTCGGAACGCCAGCAGCACCTGCCCGGACGACACGGCATGGAGCGGGATGCGCGAGCCGGTCCAGTCGCGGATCGAGACCGCCTTGGGCGTGTCGACCTGGTCGATGTAGTGGGCCACGTCGCCGTCCGGGATGGCCAGGCCCGCCGCTTCTCCCGCCGATTCCGCCAGCGCGGCGAGCGACGGGCGGGCGAGCATGGAGAGCGACCGGTTCGGCAGGACGCCGCTCGCCAGGGTCGCGAGGCGGGGTCCCAGCCGGTAGGCCGTGTCGCCGGGGACCTGCTCCACCACGCCCTCGCGAGCCAGCGAGGCGAGCAAACGGGCGGCCGTGGACTTGGGCAGATCCGTCCGGTCGGCCACCTCGGTGACGCCGAGCGGGCCATTCGCGAGCGTGCCGAGGACGGCGAAGGCTCGCTCGATGGATTGGACTCTGGACATCGGACCCCCGCTCGGCTAGATTCGCGATCTGGCGGAGTTCCATCATACGGCACGGTTCCACGATGTGGAACCCACCGTCCCTCTTTCACCGAAGGCAGGTACCGGGCATGACCCAGGACGAGTACGCGGACATCGATCTCGCGGCGCTCTCCGACGACGAGCTGACCGAGCAGATGCACAACGATCTGTACGACGGCATGGCTGACGAGATCGTCGAAGGCACCAACATCCTGCTCGGCCGTGGCTGGTCCGCCACCCGCGTCCTCGATGACGCCCTCGTGGCCGGCATGAAGATCGTCGGCATCGATTTCCGCGACGGCATCCTGTTCGTGCCGGAGGTCCTCCTCGCGGCGAACGCGATGAAGGCCGGCATGGCCATCCTCCGCCCGCTCCTCGCCGAGACCGGCGCCGAGCCGGTCGGCAAGGTCGTCATCGGGACGGTCAAGGGCGACATCCACGACATCGGCAAGAACCTGGTCGGGATGATGCTCGAAGGCGCCGGCTTCGAGGTCGTCGACCTCGGCATCAACACCGACGCGGACAAGTTCATCGCCGCGCTCGAGCTCCACAAGCCCGACATCTTGGGCATGTCCGCCTTGCTGACCACGACGATGCCGTACATGAAGGTCGTCATCCAGACGTTGAAGGACCGCGGCATCCGCGAGGACTACATCGTGTTGGTCGGCGGCGCCCCGCTGAACGAGGAGTTCGGGGCGGCCGTCGGGGCGGATGCGTACTGCCGCGATGCGGGCGTGGCCGCGGAGACCGCGCGCCGGCTCATCGACGAGCGCCGCGCCAGTGCGGCCTGACCCGGCCACCCACCGCGACCCGGCCGCGACCACCGCGGCAGACGCCACCCGCGTCCTGGTCATCGGCTGTGGCGCGCTTGCCCGCGAACTGCTCGCCCTGACCCGCGACCTCCCGGGCGTCAAGGTCACCTGCGTCGACGCGCGACTGCACATGCGCCCGGAGCGGATCGCCGACGCGGTCTCGGCACGGATCCGCAAGGCGCGTCGCGAGTACGGCCCGGCCACGCGGATCTTCGTCGCCTACGCCGATTGCGGCACGGGCGGCACCCTGGACGCCGTGCTGGCCCAGGAGGGCGTGGAGCGCATCGAAGGCGCGCACTGCTTCGAGTTCTATGCCGGTGCGCACGCCTACGCCGAGCTCCAGGACGACCAGCCGGGCACGTTCTACCTGACCGACTTCCTGGCCCGCCAGTTCGAGACGTTGATCCTGGCCGGCCTCGGCCTCGACCGGCACCCCGAGCTGCGCGACGCGTACTTCGGGAACTACACCCGCCTGATCTACCTCGCCCAATCCGATGATGCGGAGCTCACCCGCAAGGCCGAGGCCGCGGCCGCGACCCTGGGCCTCGCGTTCGAGCGCCGCCAGACCGGCTACGGCGAGCTCGCCACGTCCATCCAAGCCTTCGCTGGAGCTGCCTGACATGCCGATCCTGTCCGTCATCTGGTGGCGCGACATCCCCGCCCAGGTCGTGGCCAAGGAGGGCCGGCGGTCGAGCAAGATCGTCCTCCACCCGCGCTTCCAGGTCGCCATCGACAAGGCCGCCAACCGGGCCGGCCTGCGCGCCTACAACGACTACATCAACGAGTGGCGCAAGACCCAGCGCCCGTGTGGCGATGACGTGGAGGCCGAGGTCAAGGCCGAATCCGATCGCCTCGAGACCGAGTACACGAAGCACATCCTGGCCGAACTGATCCAGTCGGGCGGCGTCCGCGGCGGCCCGGCCCTCCCACCCGCCACGACGTCGGAGATCTCACCCACATGACCGAGACCGTCCTCAGTTCCGCCACCCGCGAGGTCGTGCTCGGCTTCGATCGTCCGTTCGTCATCATCGGCGAGCGCATCAACCCGACCGGACGCAAGCTCCTGGCCGAGGAGATGCGGGCCGGCGACTTCAGCCGTGTCGAGCGCGACGTCATCGCCCAGGTCGAGGCGGGTGCCCACATGCTGGACGTCAATGCCGGCATCCCCCTGGCCGACGAGCCGGCGATCCTCGCCCATACGATCCGCCTCGTCCAGAGCCTGACGGACCTGCCGCTGTCGATCGATTCGTCGATCGTCGAGGCACTCGAATCGGGGCTGGCCGCCTACGTCGGCAAGCCCCTCGTCAACTCGGTCACCGGCGAGGAGGAGCGCCTGGAGCGCGTCCTGCCGCTCATCAAGAAGTACGGCGCCGCGGTCGTGGCGATCAGCAATGACGACACGGGCATCAGCGAGGACCCCGACGTCCGCTTCGCGGTCGCCAAGAAGATCGTCGAGCGGGCCGCGGACCACGGCATCCCGGCCAGCGACATCGTGGTGGACCCATTGGTCATGCCGATCGGCGCGATGGCGACCGCCGGCCGCCAGGTCTTCGCGCTCGTGAACCGCCTCCGCGAGGAACTGAAGGTCAACTCGACCTGCGGCGCCTCCAACGTCAGCTTCGGCCTGCCGAACCGCGAAGGCATCAATGCGGCGTTCCTGCCGATGGCCATCGCGTCCGGGATGACGTCGGCCATCACCAACCCGATGCAGCCGGACCTCAAGCGCGCGGTCATGGCCGCGGACGTCCTGATGGGCAACGACCCGGACTGTGGGCGCTGGATCACGGCGCACCGCGAGCCGGTCCCCGAGGGCGAGGTCAGCCGCCGCCGAGTCAATCGCCGCGCCCTGCCCGCCGCCGTCTAGGTCCCCGTCCGTGGCGACCGACGCGCAGATCATCTTCACGCCGTCCGGGCGTCGCGGTACGGTCCCGGAAGGGACGACCGTGCTGGACGCGGCGCGGACGCTGGGCGTGGATATCGACTCCGTCTGCGGCGGTCGTGGCATCTGCGGTCGCTGTCAGGTGACGCCGGCCGCCGGGCAGTTCGCCAAGCACGGCATCACGTCGTCCCCGGATCACCTGTCGCCCTTCGCCGAGCTGGAGGCGACCTACCGCGCCGAGAAGGGCCTCGCCGCGGACCGTCGCCTGTCGTGTACCGCCACCGTCTGCGGGGACCTGCTGATCGACGTCCCGCCCGAGAGCCAGGTCCACCGCCAGGTCGTCCGCAAGGACCTTGCCGTCCGCGACTTCACGGTGGATCCGGTCGTCCGCCTCCACTACGTCGAGGTCGTCCCGCCGGACCTCGCCTCGCCGACCGGGGATCTGGCACGCTTGTTCGAGGCGCTCGAACGCGAGTGGGCGTTGACCGACCTCCAGGCGGACTTGCAGGTCGTCAAGGCGCTCCAGCCGGCCCTCGAATCCGGCAAGTACGCGGTCACGGTCGCGGTCCACGGCGGGCATGACGTCATCGCCATCTGGCCCGGCTTCCACGACACGATCTATGGCGTCGCGATCGATATCGGGTCCACGACGATCGCCGGCCATCTCGCGAATCTCGCCGACGGCGCCGTGCTGGCCAGTGCCGGCGTCATGAACCCGCAGATCCGCTTCGGCGAGGACCTCATGAGCCGCGTGTCGTACGCGATGATGCATCCCGAGGGTGCCGAGGAGATGACGAAGGCCGTCCGCAAGGCGCTCGACGGGCTGCTCGCCAGCCTCGCTAACAAGGCCGGCATCAAGCGCGCCGAGATCCTCGAACTCGTCCTCGTCGGCAACCCGATCATGCACCACCTCCTGCTCGGCATCGACCCGACCCCGCTCGGCGGCGCGCCGTTCGCGCTGGCGACCGACCGGGCCGTCCAGACGTCGACGGCGGAACTCGGCATCCGGGCGCACCCGGGCGCTCGGGTGTACGTCCTGCCGTGCATCGCCGGTCACGTCGGGGCGGACACGGCCGCCGTGATCCTGGCCGAGGAACCGCAACTCGCCGATCGGATGACGCTGCTCGTGGACGTCGGCACGAATGCGGAGATCGTCCTGGGCGACAAGCGCCGGCTGCTCGCCGCGTCCAGCCCGACCGGGCCGGCCTTCGAGGGTGCCCAGATCAGCGGCGGCCAGCGGGCGGCGCCCGGTGCCATCGAACGCGTCCGCATCGACCGCACGACGCTGGAGCCACGGTTCCGAGTCATCGGCGTGGACCCGTGGTCGGACGCCCCGGACTTCGCCGAGGCGGTGGGGGAGACCGGGGTGACCGGGATCTGCGGCTCGGGGATCATCGAGGTCATCGCCGAGATGTACCTGGCGGGGATCGCCACCGAGGACGGCGTCATCGACGGGTCGCTCGCCGAGCGTTCGCCGCGGATCGTACCGGACGGTCGGACGTTCAGCTACGTCCTGAGCGAGGGCACCGGCGGCCAGCCTCGGATCCTCATCACCCAGAACGATGTCCGGGCCATCCAGCTCGGCAAGGCCGCCCTGTACGCCGGCGTCCGCCTGCTGATGGACCAGCTGGCGATCGACACGGTGGACGAGATCCGCCTGGCCGGCGCCTTCGGCAGCCAGATCGACACGACCCATGCGATGGTCCTCGGCCTCATCCCGGACTGCGACCTGGACCATGTCCGATCGGCCGGGAACGCCGCCGGCACGGGTGCGCTCATCGCCCTGCTGTCGGCGGCGGCCCGGACCGAGATCGAGGCGGTCGTGCGCCAGGTCGAGAAGATCGAGACCGCCGTCGAGCCGCGCTTCCAGGCGCACTTCGTCGAGGCGATGGCGTTCCCGCACAAGACGGCCGACTTCCCGAACCTCGCCAGGGTCGTCCCCCTGCCGCCCCGCAGCCTGGGGACCGGTGGAGGGGGCGGCGCCGGTGGCGACGGACGGACCCAACGACGACGCCGACCCGTGGCGGCCGGCAGCAGGGAGGACGCCTAGATGGGCGAGATCGCGACACGCCGCAGCGGTGGACGGGCGGCTCGCCAGGCCCTCCGCCTCGCCAGCCACGCCGAGACCGTCCCGTTCCTCACGCGCAAGCTCGCGCCGTTCGAGGTGCTCGGTGAGGAGGGCCTGGCCACCATCGAGCACAACGCCGACACCATCCTCCAGGAGGTCGGGGTCGAGTTCCGCGGCGACCCCGAGGCCCTCCGCCTGCTGCGCGAGGCCGGCGCCTCGATCGACGGGGAGCGGGTGCGATTCCCGCGTGGGATGTGCCGCTCGATCGTCCAGGCGACCGCGCCGCGCCAGTTCACGCAGTACGCCAGGAACCCCGCGCGGAGCGTCGAGATCGGCGGGATGCACACGGTCTTCGCCCCGAACTACGGCTCGCCGTTCGTGCGCGATCTGGACAACGGCCGGCGCTACGGCACCATCGAGGACTTCCGCAACTTCGTGAAGCTCGCGTACGTGTCGCCCCACCTCCACCACTCGGGTGGGACGGTGTGCGAGCCGGTGGACGTGCCGGTCAACAAGCGGCACCTGGACATGGTCTATTCGCACATCAAGTACAGCGACAAGCCGTTCATGGGCTCGGTCACGGCGCCGCAACGGGCGCGCGACACGGTCGAGATGTCACGGATCGCCTTCGGGGCCGACTACCTCGAGGACCACGCGGTCACCCTCAGCCTGATCAACGCGAACTCCCCGCTGGTCTGGGACTCGATCATGCTCGGGGCCGCCCGCGCCTACGCCGAGGCCAACCAGGCGACGCTCATCACACCGTTCATCCTCGCCGGCGCGATGGCGCCCGTGACCGCAGCCGGCGTGGCGGCCCAGACCCTCGCGGAGGCCCTCGCCGGGATGACCTTCGTCCAGCTCGTCCGGCCCGGGGCTCCGGTCGTCATGGGCTCGTTCGCGAGTTCGATGTCGATGCAGTCCGGCGCACCGACGTTCGGGACGCCGGAGCCGGCCCTGGTCCTGTACACGATGGCCGCGCTCGCCCGCCGGCTGGGTGTCCCGTTCCGGTCCGGCGGGTCGCTGTGCGGCTCGAAGATCGCCGACGCGCAGGCCGCCTACGAGTCCGCCGCGACCCTCCAACCCACCGTGCTCGGCGGCGTCAACTTCGTCCTGCATGCGGCCGGCTGGCTGGAAGGCGGCCTGTCCGTCGGCTACGAGAAATTCATCATGGACGCGGACCAGTGCGGGATGATGGCGGTCTTCGTCGAGGGTGTGGACCTGTCCGAGAACGGCCAGGCCGTGGACGCCATCCTGGGCAACGAACCGGGCACCCACTACCTGGGCACCGCCCACACGCTGGCCAACTTCGAGAGCGCGTTCTACCGGAGCGAGATCGCCGACAACAACAGCTACGAGCAGTGGCAGGAAGACGGGTCGCTGGATGCGGCCCAACGCGCCAACGCGATCTGGAAGCGGCAACTGCGCGAGTACGAGGCGCCGCCGCTGGACCCGGCCATCGACGAGGCGCTCCTCGACTTCATCGCTCGCACGAAGGCGTCGATGCCGGACTCGGAGGTCTGATGGCCGTCCTGTCGCGCCGACGCGGGCTGGATGGGCCGTCCCGCGCGGCCCTCGCGGAGGCCCTCGCCGATCCGATCTTCGAGCTGCTGCCGCTCAAGAACCTGCCCGACCAGATCCCGGCGTTGCCGGCCGGCGCCCGGGTGTCGGTCACCGCGTCGCCGGCCAAGGGCATCGACGCGACGTTTGACTGGGCGGCGCGCCTCCAGGGCGACGGGTTCCGCGCCATCCCGCACCTGTCGGCGCGGATGATCCCGGACCGCGCGAAGCTGGCCGACCTGCTCGGGCGCGCGCGTGAGGCCGGGCTGACCCACGCGTTCGTCGTGGGCGGCGACGCGGACGAGCCCGGTGCATACCTGGACGGCCTGTCCCTGCTGCAGGCCATGACTGAGCTTGGCCACCCGTTCGAGACCATCGGTTGTCCGGCCTACCCGCAGGGTCACCCGGACATCCCGGATGCGGCGCTCGCCTCGGCGCTCGTGGACAAGGCGCCGTTCGTGGCGCACGTCACGACCCAGATGGACTTCGACACGAAGGCCATCGCGTCCTGGGTCCACGCCCGTCGCGCCGAGGGTTTCGCGCCGGCCGTCATCGTCGGCGTCCCCGGCGTCGCGGACCCGCAGAAGCTCATGTCGATCGCCGCGCGCATCGGGGTCAAGGACGCCAAGCGGTTCCTGGTCAAGAACCTGCGGTTCGTGACCGGTCTCGCCAAGTCCGGCGGGTTCTACAAGCCGACCGGGTTCGTCGAGGGGATCGCCCCGCTGCTCGCGGAACCCGCGGCGGGCGTCACGGGCTTCCACCTGTACACGTTCAATGCCGTCGAGGCGACGGAGGCCTGGCGGCGGGCGACCCTGGCGGATCTGACCGACTCGGCCTGAGATGTGGCCCCCGACGAGGATCTCGACGTGTGCGTGGAGCGGGGCTTCCTGACGATCGTCCACCTCCTGCTCGTTGGGCCGCGATCCCCCGCGTTCGGAGCCGCCAGCAAGGCCTCGTCCGCACGCCTCCACGAGGGGATCGGCACCAGCGACGCCGATGACGGTCGCCGAAGCGGCATCACGTAGACGATCGGCAGGAAAGGAGGCCCGACGTGGCCGCACAGACCCGAGACGAGCTCCTCGCCACGTTCGCCGGGTTCCCGGGGCGCCTCGCCGAGGCCGTCCGCGACGCCGCCGGCACGCCCATCCCGGCGGGGGAATGGGGAGCCCGGGAGAACGTCCGCCACCTGATCGCGGTCGAGCGGCTGGTGTGGCACGTCCGCTTCGTCGAGGTCCTGACCGTGGCGGACCCGCACTGGAGCTGGAAGGAACCGGGCCAGGAGCCCGGGCTGGACGACGCCTCGATCGACGACATCGTCGGCGCCTTCGCCGCGGTCCGCGCCGAGACCGTCGCCACCGTGGCCGGCTTCACCGACGATGACTGGGCCAGGACGGGGACGCACGACACCTACGGCGTCCTGGACGTCGCCGGCCTCATCCGGCTGGCCATCGACCACGACGCGGACCACCTGCGCGGGATCGTCTCGCCCGGCTGACTCCCCGTGCGTCCGCGCACCGCTTCGTTGCCGACGGGTGGTGCGGTCCGGTGCGGACCGCGTGGGTCCGGTGCGGTCCGGGACGGTCGACCGGCGGTACGAAAGTACTTGTCCCCGCCGGGACCTCCGGGCATGCTGCGAGACCAGGACGCACGAGGGCTCCAGACACCGACCTGACACCGCTTCCACCACCGAGCGCGACGTCGATCGTCCGGCCGTCACGGGCCGGACGACTCGACTCCCGCCCGGGTTCGCTGCCTCCCCATTCATGACGCCGCCCCCCCGAGCGGCGTTGCGACCGGGGCGCTCCATGCAGATGGGGTGCCTCGGTCGTTCCTTGCAAGGGATCCTCCGTGGCCCGGCATGTACGCCTCCGCGACCCGGCAGCAGGCCCGTCCGCGAGGCCCCGCTTGCTCAGAGCAAGCGATCCTGACCGGATCCACCCGGAACTGGTCGCGGCTCCCGCTCACAGCCAGCGATCCCAGCCGATGCGGGTCCCGGACGGCTTCTTCGCCGGCTCACAGCCAGCGATCCCAGCCGATGCGGGTCCCGGACGGCTTCTTCGCCGGCTCACAGCCAGCGATCGCACCTGGATCGGGTCCCGTCGGTCCACTTCTCGGGCTCACAGCCAGCGATCGCCCCTGGATCACGACCGAGCCCCATGCCGTCCGAACGCCGGGCTCTGAGCAGGCATCGCTGGGCCTACGCTCGAGTCAAGCAGGCCGAAGCTCCCAGAGCGGACCCACCACCACGATGTAGGCACCAGCAGGATCGCCGTCGGGACCCTACTGGCTCAGGATCTCGATGAGCATCTCCACGAACCGCGGCCCGTCGGCATCGAAGGCGAAGTCGACGTTCGGCGTTCCTTCGGGCGTCGGGCGGACGTCGCAGATCGTGCGGCCAGCGGCCAGTGGCGAGGTCGTCTCGACGTCGACCCGGATGTGCCGGGTCCTCAGCACGGCGGGTTCTATGACGGCGCAGACGGCCAGGGCGTCGTGGACCGGCGCCGACGTCGCGCCGGCCATCGGCTGCGTCGCGTTGTACCCGTGGATCCGCTGTTCGACGATCGAAGCGGACGCGATCGCCGCGGGCGTGCCGAGGGCTTGAAGGCGCGCGCAGTCATCGAGCGAGACGGGCGCTCGATGGGTGGCATCGAGGGGAACCATGCGGATCGGTCGGCCGCACTCGACGACGATCCGAGCTGCCTCGGGATCCACCCAGAAGTTGTACTCGGCCGAGGCGGTCCGGTTCCCGCTCTCGTGGGCGCCGCCCATGATGACGATCTCCGGGATCCGCTCGGCGATGGCCGGCTCCTTGAGCAGCGCCATCGCCACGTTCGTCAGCGGCCCGACCGCGACGAGCGTGATGTCGCCGTCGGAGGCCAGGTACGTATCGATGAGCCGGTCGACCGCGTGCTCCGAGCGGGCCTTCGTCGTGGCGGCAGGCAGGTCCAACAGGTCGCGGTGGATGACCGCAGCCATGCCACGGTCGCCCTGTGGGCGCAGCATCGGGGCCGCCATCCCGCGAAACACGGGGATGTCTCCACGCCCGATCAGGTCGAACACGCGCAGCGTGTTCTCGGTCGTTTCGTCGACCCCGGTGTTGCCGTTCACCGCGGTCGCCCCGATCAGCTCGAGGTCGGGCGACAGGGCCGCCACCATCAGGGCGACGGCATCGTCCGTGCCGGTATCGACGTCAAGGATGATCCTGGTGAGCATGGCCCGATTCTATCGAGCCCAGGGTGGCCGGCTGGGTCCGAGCGGTGTCGCTGCCGGCGTCGGCCTGTCAGCGTCGTGGCGCCGGGGAGACGATGATGACGCAACCGGCAACCGATCCCGCAGGTGAGGGCGCCAGGAAGGCATGAACGGACCAAAGGGCTCGCCGACTTCGTCAACTGGTCCGGACCGACGAGCAGCCCGCCCCCGCACCTGCCGGCGGTTGATTGACCCACGACGGGCCGCCGCCTACACTCATATCCGACGAAATCACTCGGATATTCGAGGGCTCCTCTCCTGACCTCCCCGACACCGGCCGCCGGCACGACACCGCGGGCGACCTTCCACGGAAGCGGCGCGATCGCCTTCAGCACGAAGGGCGAGTACGGCGTGCGCCTGATGGTCCAGCTCGGGCGTCACTACGGCACCGGTCCGGCCTCGCTCGCCGAGATCGCCACCGAGGAGGACCTGCCGCGGGCGTACCTCGAGCAGCTCGTCGTCAGCCTGCGTGAGTCCGGCCTCGTCGTCAGCACGCGTGGCGCCCACGGCGGCTATGAACTCGCTCGTCCACCCGAGGAGATCACCATGGGCGAGGTCCTGCGGGCCCTCGAAGGTCCGATCGCCCCGATGATCTGCGCCAGCGACGACCCGGACCACGAGAACGTCTGTGGCCGTTCGTCCGGCTGCACCGTGAACGTCCTGTGGGTCCGCGTCCGCGATGCGGTCGCCGGCGCTCTCGACTCGATGACCTTGGCGGACCTCGTGCCGCCGCCCGCGACCCCGACCCTCATCCAGCCCACCCCGTTGCATGGAGCCTTGACCCCCTCGTGACCACCGACGCCGATCAGCACCTCGTCATCCGCGGCCTCCGGGTCGCGCCCGCCGCCAACCCCGAGACGGAGATCCTCCAGGGGATCGACCTGACCGTGGGCAAGGGCGAGGTCCACGCGATCATGGGCCCCAACGGCAGCGGCAAGACGACCCTCGCCTACGCTCTCATGGGCCACCCGGCGTACGTCATCAACGGCGGCGAGGTCCTCTGGAAGGGCCGCGACCTGCTCGCGCTGTCGGCCGACAAGCGGGCCCGCCTCGGCCTGTTCCTCGCCTTCCAGTACCCCACCGCGATCCCCGGCCTGAGCGTCGCGAGCTTCATCCGCTCCGCGCTGAACGCCAAGCTCCAGGGTGTCGACAAGGACCCGGACATCGACCCGACCGACGCCGTCAAGGGCGGCATCTCCATGCGCGACTTCCGCAACAAGATGCGCGAGAAGATGGCGATGCTCCACATGGACGAGGCGTTCGCCTCCCGGTACGTGAACGATGGGTTCAGCGGCGGCGAGAAGAAGCGCCTGGAGATGCTCCAGATGGCGGTCCTCGAACCGGAGATGGCGATCCTCGACGAGACCGACTCCGGCCTCGACATCGACGCGCTGCGCATCGTCGCCGAGGGCGTCAACGCGATGCTCAACCCGAACATGGGCGTCCTGCTGATCACCCACTACCAGCGTCTGCTCAACTACATCACCCCGGACGTCGTCCACGTGCTGGCCCAGGGCCGGATCGTGACGAGCGGCGGCAAGGACCTGGCGCTGCGCCTCGAGGACGAGGGCTACGGCCCGATCCTGCGCGAAGCCGGCCTGGCCCCGGACGCTCCGGACGAGGCGCTGCGCGTGCCGCAGGGTCCGGCGGGCGCCGACCTGGACCCGGTCCCGGCGGAGGTCGCCCGCTAGCCGGGCCGCCATGACGCTGACCTCGAAGCCCGTCGAGTCTCGGGTGGCCGCGCTCGATCCGCACGCCATCCGGGCGGACTTCCCGATCCTCCAGCAGTCGGTCAACGGGCACCCGCTGGTCTATCTCGACTCCGCGTCCAGCAGCCAGAAGCCGAACGTCGTCATCGATGCGGTCGCCGACTACTACCGCGAGTACAACGCCAACGTCCACCGCGGGATCTACACGATCGGCGAGAAGGCCACGGCGGCGTACGAGGAGGCTCGCGGCCGGGTCGCACAGTTCATCAACGCGCCGGACGCCCACGAGGTCATCTTCACCCGCAACGCGACCGAGGCGATCAACCTGGTCGCCTACTCGTGGGGCCGGCGCAACATCGGCCGGGGCGACGCGATCGTCCTGACCGAGATGGAGCACCACGCCAACCTCGTCCCGTGGCAGCTCCTGGTCCAGGAGAAGGACGGCGACCTCGAGTTCATCCCGATCACCGATGACGGGATCCTCCGACTCGACGTCTTCGAGGTCCTGCTCCGACTCAAGCCGAAGCTCGTCGCGTTCACCCACGTCAGCAACACACTCGGCACGATCAACCCGGTGCGCGAGATGGTCGACATGGCCCACGCGGCCGGCGCCCTCGTCCTGGTCGATGGCGCCCAGGCCGTGCCGCACGTGCCGGTCGACGTCCAGGAGCTCGGCTGCGACTTCTACGCGTTCAGCGGCCACAAGATGCTGGCTCCGATGGGGTCCGGCGCGCTGTGGGCCCGACGCGACCTGCTCGAAGCGATGCCGCCGTTCCTGTCGGGCGGCGAGATGATCCGCGAGGTCCACCTCCGCCGGAGCGACTTCAACGAGATCCCGTGGAAGTTCGAGGCGGGCACGCCGGCCGTCGGCGACGCGATCGGCCTCGGGGTCGCAGCCGAGTATCTGAGCGCGCTCGGGATGGACGCCGTCCGAGAGCACGAGCGCGACCTCGTGGCGTATGCGCTCACCTCGCTCGCCGAGCGCGTCCCGGACATCGAGCTCTACGGGCCGGCCGCCGACCTGCGCGGTGGGGTCGTGCCGTTCAACCTGCCGGGGATCCACCCGCATGACGTGGCCCAGGTCCTGGACCGGGTCGGGGTCGCGGTGCGGGCCGGGCACCACTGCACGATGCCGCTGCACGAGCGGCTGGACCTGGCCGCGACGGCGCGCGCGAGCTTCAACGTCTACTCGACGCGCGAGGACATCGATGCCCTCGTCGCCGGTCTGCTCGAGGTCCAGCGCGTCTTCAACGGCTGACGCCTCAGGTCGCTCGCGTCACCTGGAAGAGTTCGACCGCCCCGACGCCCTGCAGCTCGAACGAGCCGACCGACCGACAGTCGAAGGGCTCGCCCACCAGCGCTGCGGCCACCTCGGCGCTCACGTAGGTCGTCCCATCCGGGGCCTGGTCCGAGATCCGGGCCGCCAGGTTGACCGTCTGGCCGTAGATGTCACCTTCGCGTTCGATGATCGGCCCGGAGTGGACGCCGACATGGCCGCCGCCCAGCCCGGCCGCGGGAATCGCCTCGATCAGGGCGAGTGACGCCGCCACGGCTTGTGCGGCGTCCGGAAGGTGGAGCAGCGCGCCGTCGCCCAGGAGCTTGATCAACCGGCCGCCGCGCGCCTCCGCCTCGCTTCGTGCCAGCTCACCGAGGCGAAGGGACAGGGCGGCCGCGGCCTCGTCGCCGACCTGTCGGGTGACCCGGGTGAACCCGGTCAGGTCCACGAACGCGATCCCAGGCAGCACGACCGCGCGGGTCGGGACGATCCGTTCCGCGGCGAGGAGCTGCTCCGTGGTCTCCATGCTGAAGGCGTCGATCGATCGACGCAGGTGTCGCTCCAGCAACCAGCCGGTCAGCCCGGGGAGCTCGCGGGCGACTTGTGACCAAGGCTCCAGCAGGCGGGCGTACTCGACCATGTCGACCGATGCGGGGTCGGGCCCCAGCCGGGCCGCCGCCTCCGCATAGACGTCCAGGGCCGCCACCGAGGACCGTCGAGCGTGCTCGGCGAGGAGCCGGATGACACGGATCAGGAGGTCCTGATCGTCCAGCGCCGCCGCCAACCCGAGCCAACGTTCGAGCAGCGCCTCGTCCTGGGCCGTGAGCCGGGCCGCCGGCCCGGGCTCGGCCAGGCCGAATGCCACGAACAGTGACGACAGGACAGGTCCATCCACCGTCGCGCGGAAGGCTCCGTACGTCCGATCCGACGGCGGGCCCGGGTCGCTGTGGAGCTCGTGGTAGCCGGAGAAGTCGATCCGTCCCGAGCTGGCCCCCGCGACGAGCGCATCGAGCGGGACACCGGAGGCTTCGAACGCGTCGTACAGCCGGACACGGTGGACATCACCGGCCTGGAATCGATCGCCGTCGACCGGCTGGAGCAGGCCGCGATCGACGAGGTGCTCGATCCGCTCGACAGTCGTGCCTGAGAGCTCGGCGAGCTCGGCGGTCGACAGCGGATCGAGTCGCGTGGCGCCCGGGGTCCGCGTCTCGTCGTCGGTCACCGCTTCACCGTCGTCCGCCTGCTTCGACTACTGCCTCGGGTTGACCGAGCCGATCGTGACCCGGCCGCGGTCGATCGCCGAGATCGACGCCGCCTCGACGTTGCCCGGCCACCACATCGTGTACCAGCCGTTGGCGAACGGGCCATCGACGTAGGTCTCGTCGTCGAAGCCCGACACCGTCCCGAAGGCGTTCTTGCCGACCCGCCCGATCAGGACGGATCGCTGCCCCGCCTCGAGATCGTCGAGGACCTCCATCGCCGCCATCGTGATCTCGTCGTCCCCCACCGGTCCGACGGCCGGGTCGCCGGGCTGACCAGCCGCCGTCACGACGACGTTCCCGTCGGCATCGATCGTCGCGAGACAGGCCGACCAGCGCGTGTCGTCCGCGAAGACCACGGTCACCCGGCCGACGCCGCGCGCATCGACGACCGCGACCGGCAGGTCGCCCGGGCCGTCACCGCCACCGAACCCGCCGACCGGCGCGGTCCGGCAGGCGGCCACGACCGCCTCCTGGACGGCCGGGACCAGGTAGACGGGTCCGGACCTCCACGCGCCGAGGCTGTTGTCGACGGCGACCTGGGACGCCGGCGGCGGGGTCGCCACGTCGGCGCGGGTCGCGGCCGGCGACGGCGTGACGGGATCCTCGACCACGGCTTCGTCGCACGCGAGCACGCTGAACGCGACCAGGCAGAGGGTGGTCAGGACGACCACGCGAGGCGCGAACGGTCGGATCGGCACGGCTGATCTCCTCTCGGCGCGCATGATAGCCGCGGATCCATCGCGTGGCCGTCGGGCCGCCCACTCCCCGAAACGAACGATCAGCCTGGCGCGAGCGACCGCCAGAGGTCGATGGCCCACTGCCAGTAGCTGGGGTCGTCGAACTCGATCCGGATGGCCGCGCCGGAGCCCGGCACCGCGGAGTAGCCATCGAGCACGGCGACCTCGATGCCGGAAGTCGAGTCCGACACGATCCGCGCCCGGCCGACGAGATCGCCCGCCTGATGGGCCAGGGCGTCGAGGCCCAGGTCGGCCGAGAACTGGCTGACGAACGCGGTCGCCGTCATGGAGCCGGTCGGCACGGCGGCCAGGGTGACCTGCCGGCCCGGTCCGCCGCCCCACCACTCCTCCGCCGAGCGTCGCTCGGCGAACTCGCCGGGGATCTCCAGCGCCCAGCCCTCGTGGGTGATCCGAACGCCACGCCGTCGATAGCCGACCAGCACGGGCGGCGGCGGCAGCGAGGCCGCACGCGCGATGACCTGGCGGGTCATGGCGTCATCGAAGCCGGCGTTCGAGACGAGGTCCATCCAGGCATGCCACGGGTAGGGCAGATCCGGGTCCGTCGTGTATGCCTTCGTCAGGAGTCGATGGACGTCCTCGAGGACCGCGGCCTCGTCATCGATCGCCGGTCGGCGCCAGCGGACCTGGACCCACATGAGGGCGAGCGCCCGATTGAGCAGGTAGCGGGCGTCAGGCGCATCCGCCCACCATGGCGCGATGTCGATGGCGATGCGCGGATCGCCGATGGCCGACTGCAGCCACGCCTCGTCGCGCGGCCCGAGCGCCGTCGCGATCACGCCGTCGAAGGTGAAGCGCGTGCCTTCAGATAGACCCAGCTGGCTCCGGGCACCCCGTCGCCACGCATCACGGGCCTGCCCGAGGGCCGGACCGAGCCAACCCATGTAGGCGCGCTCGACGGTCGTGCGGTCGGCGAAGGCGAAGCGATCGGCCTCATCGCTCGACCATTCGAGGTCGTGTGCCTCGGCCATCCGCTCCAGCAGCCGCCCGATGAACCGGTGATACCCGGGCCCTGCGGCCGCGGTCTCCGCCGCGACTCCGACCTTGCCGCCGTCCGTCGCGGTGATGACCAGGTCGCGGGCCGCCGGGTGCAGACCGAGCGTCAGTTCCGCCCCGTGATCGCCGAGCGAGCGGCGCGTCGTCGTCCGGACCTGGTCGGCGTAGTCCGCCCGAACCCAGGTCTCGATGTCCGTGAGCAGGCGGTCACCGGGCGGCATCCGCGGGATGAGGCCGCGGCGCGATGCCTGCCCGTCGAGCTGGATCGAGTGGGGGAGAAGGAGCTGGGTCGCCACCGGACCGTGACGATACGTCGCGCCGCCACGGAATGGTCCCCACCGCTTCGTACCGGCGAGGGCCGCCAACGGTCACGCGGTCGCGCCATCGCCCGGGGTGATCGCCTGCGGTGATCGGACACCGCCCCGCCACCGGTCGGGCCGGCGGCTGTGCGTCCCCCAGATGCATGATCTCGACAGCTGAGCCTGGAGCTGGCCCGAACCCCGGCCGGTCCGCATCCTGGCCATCGGTCCATGAGGCGCTCGTCAAGGAAGTGCATCTGAGGCGCGTCAGACGGGGCGCGGCCGGGGCGGCCGGGGCGCGTGCCTCGAACCAATCCCGAGTCAGATGGTCGGGATTGGACATTCGCGCTAGACTTCGAGGTCGAATGGACGACCTGTATCGCGACTACATCCTCGAGCACTACCGGCGGCCCCACAACTTCGGGGTCGTCGAGGACGCCGACGCGTCGTACGAGGGTGCCAACCCGCTGTGCGGCGACCGGATCACCCTGATGATCGGCGTCACCGATGGCGTCGTGGACCGGGTCGGATTCACGGGTCGTGGCTGCGCGATCAGCCAGGCCAGCGCCTCGTTGCTGACCGACGAGATCAAGGGCAAGCCGTTGTCCGAGGTCGCGGGCATCCGCGCGGACGACCTGCTCGACCTGCTCGGCATCGAGATCAGCCCGGCCCGACTCAAGTGCGCGATGCTCAGCCACGACAGCCTCCAGCATGTCCTCGCCGATCTGGGCGCGACCCCGGCGGCCACGGCGGCCACCGAGGCGACCAGCGCATGACCGCCCGGATCGAGCGCCCCCGAGGCGAGGGCCTTCGGATCGAGCGCCGCTGCAGGTGTCGCCGGCCGGCCTGAGCCGGCACGAACCCACGTCTCGGGCGCAGTCCGCTCGAGCCCTTCCACCGAATGGACGGCTGGACCGTCCACCGCCCTGACGTCATCCCGGCGTCAGCCCGTCGACCATCGGAGCTCATCAGCCCCATGCCGAAGTCCTACGCGGACCTCCTTCGAGAGGCCCGCGCCGAGATCAGAGAAGTCACCGCCCAGGACGTGGAGTCACTCCCCGTCGGGGCCGCCACCGTCATCGACGTCCGCGAGGCGTCCGAGTGGGAGCAGGGCCACCTGCCTGGCGCCACCCATATCTCCAAGAGCTACATCGAGCAGCAGATCGAAGGGGTCGCGCCGGATCGCGACCAGCCCATCGTCCTGTACTGCGCGGGTGGCGTCCGGTCGCTGTTCGCGGCCCAGACGCTGGCCGAGATGGGCTACACCGATGTCGCCTCGATGAGCGGTGGGTTCCAGGCGTGGAAGGGTGCCGGGCTCGAGTTCGTCACGCCTGTCGTCCTCAGCGCGGAGCAGAAGCAGCGCTACAGCCGGCACCTGCTCATCCCCGAAGTCGGCTCCGCCGGCCAGGCGAAGCTGCTCGGCTCGAAGGCGCTCCTCATCGGGGCGGGTGGCCTCGGGTCGCCGGCCTCGCTCTATCTCGCCGCCGCCGGCGTCGGGACCATCGGCATCGTCGACTTCGACGTCGTCGACGTCAGCAACCTGCAGCGCCAGATCGTCCACACGAACGACCGGGTGGGGGAGCGCAAGGTCGAATCCGCGCGCAAGTCCATCAATGCCCTCAACCCCGAGATCAAGGTCGTCGCCCACGAGGAGATGCTCGGTCCGGAGAACGTCGAGCGGCTCATCGCCGGGTACGACGTCATCCTGGACGGCACCGACACGTTCGAGACCCGCTACACGCTGAACGACGCCGCGGTGGCCGCCGGCATCCCGGTCGTCCACGCCAGCGTCTTCCGGTTCGAGGGCCAGCTCACGACCTTCGTCCCGTACGAGGGCCCGTGCTACCGCTGCCTGTACCCGACCCCGCCACCGCCCGAGCTCGCGCCCGGCTGCTCCGTGGCGGGCGTCCTCGGCGTCGTCCCCGGCATCCTCGGCCTGCTCCAGGCCAACGAGGCGCTCAAGGTCCTGCTCGGGATCGGCGAGACACTGTCCGGCCGGCTCCTGCTGTTCGATGCCCTCGAGACCGAGTTCACCGAACTGAAGCTCCGCCGCGACCCGAACTGCCCGGTCTGCAGCGATGCGGCCGTGGAGGCTCGCGCCGCCGGCCGGCCGCTGGCCACGGCCGCGGTCGGTGGCGATGCCCCGTTCCTGCTGGGCGGGACCGGGTTCGGTGCCCCGCTCGGGACCGCCAGCCCGGTCGGGGAGGCCCGCGCATGAGCACGGTCTTCATCCCGTCGGTCCTGCGCGCGAACGTCGGCGGGGTCAAGTCGATCGAGGTCCCGGGCGATTCGATCCGGGCGGTCGTGACGACCCTCGTCGAGGACCATCCGGCCCTCGGGTCGCAGCTCCTCACGCCGGACGGCGACCTCAATCGGTTCGTGAACGTGTACGTCAACGGGCAGGACGTTCGGTACCTCGCCGGGTTGGAGACGCCGGTCGCCTCGAACGACGAAGTGCGCCTCCTGCCCGCGATGGCAGGCGGATGACCGTGGCGGTCCTGCGGCCGCTGGACGATGACGCCGACGGGCGCGATCCGGACCGTGCCACGCACCCGGATCACCTGCACGCACACGCGCACGAGGCACTCGAACCGCACGGCGGGCGCTACGACAGCATCCTCGACGCGATCGGCTTCACGCCGCTCGTCGAGATCCCGCGCATGTCGCCCAACCCGAACGTTCGCATCTTCGCCAAGCTGGAGATGCTCAACCCGACGGGATCGGTCAAGGACCGCGTCGCCAAGTACCTGATCGAGGACCTGGAGACGCGCGGCCTGCTCCATGAGGGCTCGATCATCCTGGAGCCGACGTCGGGCAACACGGGGATCGCGCTGGCGATGATCGGGCGGCGCAAGGGGTACCGCGTGGCCCTGGTCATGCCCGACAACGTCACCAACGAGCGGCGCCAGATGGCGGCGCTGTACGGCGCGGAGGTCATCGACTCGCCCGGCTCGCTCGGGTCCAATGGCGCCATCGCCCTGGCCAAGCACCTCGTCGGCAAGGACGAGCGGTTCGTCATGCCGTACCAGTACGGCAACCCGGCCAACGCCCTCGCCCACTACGAGACGACCGGTCCCGAGATCCTCGCCGATTGCCCGGAGATCGACGTGTTCGTCGCCGGGATGGGCACGTCCGGGACGCTGATGGGCGTGTCGCGCTTCCTCCACGAGCGCAAGCCGGGCGTCCGAGTGGTCGCTGCCGAGCCACTCCCCGGCGAACTGGTCCAGGGCCTGCGCTCGCTCGAGGAGGGGTTCGTGCCCGAGATCTTCGAGCCGGACCTGATCGACGCGAAGTACCTGATCTCGAACCGCGACGCGATCGCGGCGCTGCGCGACCTGGTCTTCAAGGAAGGCATCTTCGCCGGACCGTCCTGTGGCGCGGTGCTGGTCGCCGCGGCGCGTGAGGCGCAGACGATGGCGCGCGGCACGATCGTCGCGCTCCTGCCGGATGGGGGGTGGAAGTACCTCTCGGCCGGCACGTTCTCCACGAACCTGGACGAGATGGGCGACGCGCTCGAGGGCGGCGTCAACTGGTGGTGAGCGGCCGTTGACGTCGATATGACCACTGACTATAGTCATTGGTCAGACGGAGGTCATCGTGGCTGATCGCACCATCATGGCAAGTCGATTCAAGGCGGAGTGCCTGGCCATCCTGGACCAGGTGGACGAGATGAAGGTCTCCTTCGTCGTCACCAAGCACGGTCGCCCGGTCGCACGCGTCGTGCCTGCGGACTCGACCGGATACGGCGGCTCGCTCAAGGGCAGCGTGACCCTGGTGGCCGAGGACGACGAGGCCTACTACTCCACCGGCGAACGTTGGGACGCTGAACCCGAGCTGTCGTGACCGTCCTGTTGGACACGCATGCGGTCCTCTGGTGGCAGGCCGATTCGGGGCGCCTGTCCGCGGTGGCGGAACGCGCCATCGAGGGGGCCGATGTGCTGTGGATCAGCCCGTTGACCTGCTGGGAGATCACGACGCTGGCACGACAGGAGCGGATCGTGCTCGATCGCGAGCCGGCCCTCTGGATCGGACGGTTGCTGCGGGAACCGCGTGTGTCGGTCGCGGCCCTCAGCCCGGAAGCCGCGGTCCGGGCCGGCCTCCTCGATCGTCAGGCGTTCCCCGGAGACCCCATCGATCGGCTCATCTACGGCACGGCCCTGGATCTCCGGGTGCCCCTCGTATCGAAGGACGAGCGGTTGCGCGCGTTCGCGAACCAGGCCGGAGACGTCGATGTCATCTGGTGACGCGTTCGGGCGGCAGCCGGTCTCGGTGCCGGCGCCCATCCGGGACGCGATCGTGGCCCATGCTCGCGCCGAGTACCCGAATGAGGCCTGCGGGCTGATCGTGGGCGACGCTCCGGCTGCCGACGGTGGCGTGGCCCTCCGGTTCGAGGCGACCCGCAACAAGGCAGCCTCGCCGTACCGCTACGAGATCGACCCCGAGGACCTGCTGCGCCTGACCATCGCGACCGACGACGCCGACGAGGTCTTCTGGGGCATCGTCCACTCGCACACGCACACCCCGGCCGTCCCGTCGCCGACCGACGTCGGGCTCGCGTTCTACCCGGACTCGCTGTACCTGCTCGTCTCGCTGAGCGACGACGAGGCGGACCCGGTCAGTGGCGAGCCGAGCCTGCGGGCGTGGCGGATCCTCGACGGCGAAGTGGCCGAGGTCCCCCTGACGTGACGGTGCGGCCTCGTGTCGCGGCGGCGCTGGCCATCGGGGCGGGCGTGCTGGCGGTCGTCCTCGGGACGGCGCTCGGGCTCGCCTCGGACGTCGTCGCCGCGGTCGTCGAACCGCCGGCGATCGTCCGAGCGGCGCTGATCGGAGGATCGGTCGCGCTGGGCGTCGTGCTGCTGACCCGCGGGCTCGTCGCGTTGAGCGCCGGCGAGCAGGACATCCGACGCCTGATCCGCGGGGTGCGGCTGTCGTTCCTGGCGGTGGCCGCCTTCGCGGCCGCGGCGGGCTGGGCGCTCGGGAGTCCGCTGCCGTTGATCGTCGCGCTGGTCATCGCCGGCATCGATGTCGTCGAGACATCGTTCATGCTCCTGGTCGTCGGCGGTCCTCCACCACCCGACCCGCATCCATGACCACGGTCCGGTCGAACCACCGCTCCGCGAACGCGGCATCGTGGGTGATCGCGATCACGGTACGCCCGGCAGCCTGCATGGCCTCGACGACCCGCCCGACGCGCTCGGTTCCCTCGGGGTCCTGGCCGGTCGTCGGCTCGTCCAGGACCAGCAGCGCCGGATCCATGGCGAGGACGCCGGCGAGAGCCACGAGCTTGCGGACGGGACGGCCCAGGTCGTACGGGTTCGTGTCGCGCTCCGACCCCAGGCCGGTCAGCACGACGGCCGCCTCCACGGCCGCGGCCGTCTCAGCCGGCGACCGGCCGAGCTGCCTGGGCCCGAAGGCGACCTCGCGCGCCACGGTCCGCTCGAACAGCTGGTCGCCCGGGTCCTGGAAGGCGAACCCGACGGTCTGGGCGAGGTCCGCGATGGACCTCGCCACCGTATCGCCGCCGTCGAGCCGCACGGTGCCGGCGGTCGGTCGGAGCAGGCCGACGAGGTGCTTGGCGAGCGTCGTCTTGCCCGAGCCATTCGGGCCGACGATGGCGACGGCCTCACCAGCCGGAAGGTCGAGCGTCACGTCCCGGAGCGCTTCGGGGCCGTCGGGATAGCGAAACGAGACGTGGTCGAAGCCGGCGCCGACGCCCGCTCGACCCCGGCCGACCGACCACTCGAGCGCATCGGTCGTCGCTGCCGGCGGGGGCGTGTCCACGATGCGGCCCCCGTCGATCGTGATGAGCCGATCGCACCGGTCGAGGATCGATCGCGCGTGCTCGATGGCGACCAGTGTGGTCCCGAAGTCGGCGAGGCCGGCGAGTACCGCCGCCACGGCGTTCGTCCCATCCGGATCCAGCTCGGCGGTCGGTTCGTCGACGACGAGGACGCGCGGCGCCATGACGACGATGCCGGCGATCGCGACGCGCTGTCGCTCCCCGCCGGACAGGGACCCTGGGTCGCGCGCCGCGAGATGGGCGATCCCGAGGCGGTCCATGACCGCATCGATGCGCGGGTCCATGTCCGCGCGCGGGACGCCGAGGTTCTCGAGGCCGAACGCCAGCTCTTCGCGAACGGTCAGCTTCGAGCCGGACAGCTGGTCGGCGGCCGATGAGAAGACGATCCCGCAGTGGCCGAGCATGGCGCCCGGCGCCGACGTCAGCGCATCCACGCCATCCGCACGGACCGAGCCGGCGGTCGTCGCGCGAACGACGCGCGGGATGAACCCGGCGAGTGCCAGCGCCAGGGTCGACTTGCCGGCACCGGTCCGGCCGGTGACACCGAGGACCTCCCCAGGCGCCACCGACACGGTCACATCGGTGAGCGCCGGGTCGGTGCGACCCGGATAGCGGACGGTCAACCCGTCGACCGAGACGCTCATCGTGGCCAACCCAGCAGCGCGCTGACGACCACGGCGGCGATCGCGACCAGGAGGCAGAGCCGGACCGCTGGGTCACCGGGCGGATCCACGACCTCCCGGTACGCGGTGCGACCCGTCCGCGCCCCGAACCCGCGTGCCTCCAGGGCGAACGTCCGCTCGCGCACGTCGATGAGCGCGCCGAGCAGGAGCGGTGAGATGAGGGGTACGAGTGTCCGGGCGCGTCGGCCGATCCCACCATCCACCGACAGGCCGCGCGCCTGCTGCGCGGCGAGGATGCGGCTCGCCCGAGCCTGCAGCCGCGGCACGAGCTGGACCGCCGTCAGGACGACGAACGCGATCCGATGGCTCACCCCGCGCGCGACCAGTGCCTCCATCAGATCGTCCGCGAGCGTCGTGAACAGGAACAGGACGAGGGCGACGAACACGACGAGCAGCCGCCCCGCGGACACGAGCCCGAACGTCAGTCCCTCCCGGGTGATCGTCAACG
The DNA here is from genome assembly GCA_964579825.1 of uncultured Anaerolineaceae bacterium. GTDB lineage: Bacteria > Chloroflexota > Limnocylindria > Limnocylindrales > CSP1-4 > SPCO01. Next base: position 87,852 of record CAZOHT010000002.1, on the reverse strand, counting down.
GCCCGACCGCAGCCAGGACGTCCCGGCCGCCCGGGAAGAAGAGCGCGTTGACCACCACGATCGACGCGACGAGGACCAGCGGGATCCGCAGCGAGCGAACGAGCTGACCGGCGAGCCCGGCCGTGGCCGCCGCCACCAGCAGTCCGCCCGCCAGCGCGATCAGGCTGACCGGCGGCCACAGGAACGCCACGGCCAGCACCAGCAGGACGGCCAGGGCCTTGGTCAGCGGGTGGCGCCGATGGAGCCAGCTTGAGCCGGTTCGGTAGTAGCCGGTGGCGACGGCGCTCACTCGGCGACGGTCAGGGCACCGCGGCTGTACATCGTCCGCACGGTGATCGGCAGCGCGGACAGGACCACGAACACGATCGTGTAGCTGATGGTCTTGTCGAGCGGGTCGCTGGTCAGGCCCTGGGCGAAGGCGGACTGGAAGACGCTCAGGCCGAGCGTCCGGAAGAGCGCGATGAGCGCGTCCGTGCCGCCACCCGTGACGCCTCCGAAGACACCGGCCGCGATCGGGGCCGCGATCAGGGCCGCCACGAGTCCCGTCGTGAACCCGCCGACCCAGACCGGGAAGAGCCGGGCGTGCGTCCCGCGCCGGGCCCACATCCCGGCAAGGACGCCGACCAGGAGGGCCAGCCCGGCCGCCACCAGCGCGCCGACCGGATCCACCGCCGCGTCGGCGATCGGGCGGATGTCACCGATCAGCGACGAGAGGAGGCCACTGGTCGGGGCCGCCGCCAGGCGGACGACCGCGAACGTCAGCGCCGCAGCGGAGATGGCCGTCGCGATCACCAGGTACGTCTCGGTCCGTGGATCGCCGTCGGCGAGGTCGAACAGCGTCCGCCGGCTCAGGCCGGCCACCCCGATGCCGATCAGCGCGACCGACAGACCGAGCCCGATGAACCGCAGTTGCGACGCCTCGTCGTCCGGGTCGAACCCCAGGCCGACGGTCGCGTGGATCGCCACGAGCGCCAGGGTGGCCGCGCCGATCCCGAGCGCGACGGCCAGGAACCCGCCCACCCGCGCATCGCCCGAGCGCATCTGGAAGATGCCGCGGCCCGCCCAGAACCCGGCCATGAGGCCGATGACCGCCGCGACCGGCGCGAAGAACGCGGTCGCCGGACCGGCACCGCCGGGGATCGGCAGCAGCGACCACACGAGGTTGGACAGCAGCCCGGTCAAGGCGCCGGCCCAGGGTCCGGCGAGCGCACCGACCAGGACGGTCCCGATCGAGTCGAGATAGATCGGCAGCCGTAACGCGGCCGTCAGCGACCCGACCGTGATGTTGATCGCGATCGCCACGGCCATCAGGCTCAGCACGGCCGTGGAGAGATCCCGCGCCCGGCGGGCGATGGCGACCAGCAGCACGATCCCCAGCGCGATGGCGGCCAGGTAGGCGGCCTGGACCGGCGCCACACAGGGGTCGGTCGATCCTTCGACGCAGATCGTCAGCCAGTCCATCGGGCTAGCGTGCCATGGCCGAACGGGCGGCCGCCAGACCACCGACCCGTTCGATCAAGCGGTCCAGGAAGGCGTCCGCGTCGGCTGTCACCGCGACATCCAGGTTCGGTGCCTTGCCCGTGATCCGCCGCCGGTCGGCGACGGTCATCCCGGTCGTCAGTTCGCCGGTCGTCTCGACGTCCACGTACAGCGCCTCGGTCGTCACCAGCGAGCGGTCCAGGGCGGCCGCCACGACCAGGGGGTCGTGGATGAACGCGCCGTAGAACCCGTCGTACGCGGCGTGGAACTCCATGTAGAAGCGCAGCGCGTCGGCGATGAACCGCACGATCGGGTCGCTGGCCACGGACCGGGTGGCGATCATCGGATCCTCACCCCGCTCCAGGACGATGGAGTCGTCCGGTGTGCTGCCGGCCCGTCGGGCGAGTCGAACGACATGGTCGGGCAGGATCCGGGCGCGCTCCGTGACATCCAGGCCGAGGATGAGCGGCCGCGCGATCCCGGTATCGGCGGCGATCGCCTCCCCCCAGCCGCCGAACACGAGGCGGGCCGCCTCCGGGTCGCAGTGGATGTTCCACTCGGTCGTCGGTGTCGTGTTGCCGGGGACCCCGAAGGCGCCACCCATCACCGTCAGCCCGCGCAGGAGTCCGGGCAACGCCGGTTCCCGCTCCAGGGCGACGGCGACGTTGGTCAACGGACCGAGCGCGACGAGGTCGATCTCACGCGGCCGGTCGCGCGCCGCGTCGATGATGACGTCCACCCCATGTCGGCCGCTCACCCCCCGCGACGGCGCCGGGAGGTCCGCGTACCCGAGGCCCATCGGGCCGTGGGTCTCGGGCGTCGTCTCCAGCGCCCGGACGAGCGGCACCTCCCGCCCGATCGCCACCTCGACGTCGGTGCGCCCAGCGAGCTCAAGGACCGCGAGCGTGTTCACCGCGACCTGCCGGGCGTCCGTGTTGCCCGAGACACACGTGATGGCGATCAGCTCCGCGTCGGGCGAGGCCGCGGCGTACAGCAGTGCGAGGCTGTCGTCGATCCCCGTGTCGACATCCAGGAGCAGGGTGGTCGGACGGGTCATGTCGCCGATGCTACCGGAGCGCCTCCGCCACGAGTGCCACCACGTCGTCGAGCGAACGCGAATCGACGCGCACCTCGATGTCGGCGACCGATGCGAAGGCGGGTCCGCGCCTGGCCAGCTGCTGCGCGAGGAACCCTTCGATCGACTCGCCATAGATCGGGCGATGATCGTCGTCGGAGTGGAACCGCTCGGCGAGGACGGCGGGATCCGCCTGGAGCCACACCACGACGACCGTCGGTTCGCGCAGCGCGTCCAGGCAGGCATCCACGTCCACGACGCTTGCCGCCGCCCCGATGACGGCGGGTTCCGACGAGGCGAGGGCGCCCAGCAACTGTTCCGCTTCGAGGGCGTGCATCGCGTCCACCCCGATGCGATCGCGCAACTCGCGGACGGTCTGGCCGGTCGCGGCCTGGATCTCGATGTCGGAGTCGAGGAACGGCCGGCCGAGCCGGGTCGCCAGCGCGGTGCCGACGGTGGACTTGCCGGAGCCCATCAGGCCGACCAGGACGCAGTGGCGCGGCTCGGGGATGGGCATGGCTCCGAGTCTAGCGCTCCAGTCCCAGCCGCCAGACCATACGGCGCGACGTCATCGGGCCTCGGCCACCGCCGAGCAGCCGGCGTCCCCACGTCGATCCGGAGGCCAGGACCTCGTCGGTCGTGGCCGGCCGGTGGCAGGACAAGCGCAGACCGTGGGGGATCCAGGCACCGGCCAGCCACGCCTCGTCGTGGGCGGTCAGTCGGGCCAGCCCGTCGATGCCATCGCCCGGCTCCACCGACACGAGGACCTCGATGCGTCCACCTGGGCGGACCAGGCCGGCGATCCCGGCGGTGACCGCCGGCTCCCGTCCGAGGACGCCGGCCAACAGCGATCCCCACGGGAAGGTGACCGTCACGAGGGAGACGGTCTCGGCCAGCGGTCCCGGCAACCGCTCGGCAGCCTCCGCCAGGAAGAGCGCATTCGGCAGGCCGCCGCGCTCGATACGGCGCGCGGCACGATGGGATGCCTCCGCCATCGAGCGGGCATCGGCATCGATGCCGAGCACGAACGAGGCCGGTTCGGCGCGAGCGCGGGCCACGACGGCCCGGCCATCACCGGTACCCAGATCCAGGACCACCCGCTCGGCGCGCGCGATCCGTTCGAGGACTTAGCCGACGTCCACGTCGGTGACGCGTCGGCCGACGACGGCACGCATGGGCCGCAGTCTACACTCGCCCCGTGACCGGAGACGTGCGGCCGATCGGCCCCTACGAGCGCAAGCCGGCGGTCGTCGTGCCGTGGGACCCGCGCACGACGGTCGTGGCGGATCGCGTCAAGGCGTTGGTCGCCGAGTCGCGCCCGGACCTGGTCGTCGAGCACATCGGGAGCACGTCCGTGCCGGGCCTGCCGGGCAAGGGCGTCGTGGACCTCGTCATCGCCACGGATGCCGCCGATATCCCGGGCTTGACGACGCTCCTGCTCGGCTTCGGGTTCGCTCCGCAGCCTGGACCGGATCCCTTCCCGCCGACCCGTCCGATGCTCGTCGGGTCGATGGCCGTGGACGGCACGCCGTTCCGGGTCCATCTCCACGTCCAGCCCGGCGGCGAGGAACTGGCTCGTGACCTGGCCTTCCGCGACGCGCTGCGAACCGACCCGGCGCTCGCCGCGGCGTATGCGGACCTCAAGACCGAGATCGTGGCCGGTGGCCATCAGCAGGGCCTCGACTACACGTATCGCAAGCAGGCCTGGATCGCCGACGTCCACCGCCGGGCCGGGCTGCGCCGCCGCCCGATCGCGCCACCGGCGGTCATCGGGATCCTGGGTGGGGGCCAGCTGGGTCGGATGCTCGCCCAGGCCGCGCGGTCGATGGGGTATCGGGTCGCCGTCCTCGATCCCGATCCGGACTGCCCGGCCGCGGCCGTCGCCGACGAGGTCATCCTGGGCTCGTACGACGACGTGGGCGCGGCCATGCGTCTCGCCGATGTCGCGGCGGTCGTGACCTATGAGCTCGAACACGTGGCGTCGGAGGTGGTCCGGGCGCTCGAGCGTCGCGGACCGGTGCGACCCGGTCGGTATCCGCTGGTGAGCACGCAGGACCGCATCTCGGAACGGCGGTTCGTGGAGGCGGCCGGCGGTGCCGTGGCTCCCTGGCGTGAGGTCCGCACCGCCGCCGACCTGCGCGACGCGGCCGCCGCCCTCGGACTGCCCCTGCGGCTCAAGGCCGCGACCGGCGGCTATGACGGCCGCAGCCAGCTGCGCATCGCGACGACGGGCGAGCTGCACGACGCCATCGCGAGGCTGGGCCGCCCGCCCGGCAGCTCCCTCCTGGTCGAGGCGGAACTGACATTCCTTGCCGAGCTATCGGTCGTGGTCGCCCGGGGTGTCGAAGGGGAGATGCGGCCCTTTCCGATCGCCCGGAACGTGCACGACGCGGGCATCCTCGTCGAGTCGGTCGCGCCGGCGCCCATCCCGGAGGAGGTCGCGGCTCGGGCGACCCAGGTCGGCCAGGACCTCGCCATCTCGATGGGCCTGTGCGGCACCCTCACGGCCGAGCTGTTCTGGCTCGAGGACGGCTCGATCGTCGTCAACGAACTCGCGCCGCGGGTCCACAACTCGGGCCACTGGACGCTCGACGGCGCCGAGACGTCGCAGTTCGAGCAGCACATCCGGGCGATCACCGGTCTCGGGCTCGGCTCGCCTGCGGCGTTCGCCCCGACCGCGGTCGTCAACCTGTTGGGGACGGGGCCACAGCGGGAGGCGCGGCTGGCCGGGCTGGGCGATGCCCTGTCGGACCCCGCGGTCCATCTGCACCTGTACGACAAGCGTCGGGTCTTCGAACGCCGCAAGATGGGGCACCTCAGCGCGACCGGTCCCGACGTGGACGCGGCGCTCGAACGGGCGCACGCCGCTCGCGCCGCACTGCGCTGGGAAGGGGAGTCGTGAGCATGTCGGAGCCAGTCGTCCGTCCTGTCGTCGGGATCGTCGGCGGCAGCCGGTCGGACTTCCCGACGCTCCAGGATGCGGTCGCGATCCTGGACGAACTCGGTATCCCGAGCGAGCTGAAGGTCGTGTCCGCCCATCGGACCCCGGATCGGCTGTTCCGCTACGCCGAGGAGGCGCCCGGACGAGGCATCCTGGTCATCATCGCGGGGGCCGGCGGGGCCGCCCACCTGCCGGGGATGCTGGCGGCGAAGACGATCCTCCCGGTCATCGGCGTGCCGATCCCGACGAAGCACCTGGGCGGCCTGGACTCCCTGCTGTCCATCGCCCAGATGCCGCGCGGCATCCCCGTCGCCACGGTCGCCATCGGGAATGCGACGAACGCGGGTCTGCTGGCGGCGGGGATCCTGGCATTGTCGGACGAGGGGCTCGCCGCCCGCCTGGCCGCGTGGCGTGAGCGGCAGACGCAGGCCGTCCTGGACGACCCGGCCAACGCCGAGGGCTGATCCGGTCACGGTCCGGTGACCACGGGTCCGCATGGAGCGTGGCGGGCCCGTCGGCTTGGCCTCGCGTCGGCGGCCGCGTCTGCGTCGGCGTCTGCGTCGGCGGCCGCGTCTGCGCGGTTTCCTGCCACCAGTCCATGTGGTGCATCTTCGGCGACGTCATGAGCCGATCGGGCCGGCGATCCGAGCGCGGCCGAGCTCAGCGGAGGGGGATCGGCCCGCGGTCACCCGCTGGATCTGGCTCGATGGCTCGCCCAACGTTCACGAGATGGACGATCGGCAGGATCTCGACGTGTGGCGTGCGAGAGCCCCTGGATCATGGCGGCCCGAGGCCCACACGGCCCGAGGCCCGTTGGGGTCACGAGGATCGGCCAGGCGCGCGAGCACCCTTCCCGGCCGGCGCCTCGTAGGTGCCGCGATGCTCGGACAGGTGCAATCCGATATCGAGCGCGAGCTTGAGCAACACGAGGATCGCCAGCGCCGCGACGGCCGCGCCGGTGATCGAGATCGCGATGGCACCGAAGATGATCGTCAGGTGCAGGGCGACGAGCCGCCCGTATGGCTTGAACATCTGGGTGGCCGGCGAGACTCGCAGGTACTCGCCGCCGCCGATGAAGTTGAAGCGATACGAGATGCCGTGGCTGATGAGCAGCGCGATCACGGCAACGACGAGGACGCCTGGGTCCGGCGTGGTGCCCAGGCTCGACTCGCCACCCGTGGCCATCGATCCGAACACGGGCAGGGTCAGGACGAACACGCCATGGACCGTCCAGAAGATCCCGTAGTGCAGGCAGAAGAACGGGATCAGCTGTCCCCGGGCATCGCCTTCCGGTCGGCGGCCGTCGATCAGGAGCGTGGCGGACCCGTCGTCCGACCCCTGGGCCTTCTGGATCTTGAGGACGTTGTAGAGCCCGACGATCCCGTTCTCCAGCCAGTAGATGATCAGGATCTGCCAGACGCTCCAGCCGAGGAAGATGACGCCGGCGAGCGGGATGAGGTTCGCGAGGACCAGCGCGATGAGCGCGCCGTACGACGACCCCACCCGATACCAGGCGACGAGGCGCTCCACGCGCCGATGCTAGCCGACCGAGACGGTCCGCTCCTCGTTCCCGCGCACCAGCACGAGGTCGAACGGGCGCTTGAGCGAGCCGAGGGCCTCGAACAGGTCGTCGGCGTCCGCGATCGGCTTCCCGCCGGCCGAGACGATGAGGTCGCCCGCGTCGATACCGGCCGCGTCGGCCAGGCTGTCGTCCTCGACGCCACGGACGAGGACGCCGTCACGCTCCGGGAGCCCCACCGCTCGACGCATCCGTCGGGCGACGTGAGCCGGTGCGACCGCGACGCCCAACCGGGTGGGCTGTGGCGACTCGCCGCGACCGAGGGCGTCCACCCGCTCGCGCAGGGCGGCATCGGCCGGGAGCGCCAGGTAGAACCCTTCGCCGATCCGGTTCGTGTTCAGGCCGATCAGCTCGCCTGATGCGCTCAGCAGCGCGCCGCCGGACGAACCCGGTGCCAGGGGAGCGGTGTGCTCCAGGCTGCCACTGATGCGCCGGCCGCCGGGGCCCCGGAACGAGCGAGCGACCGCGGAGACGAGGCCGAACGTGACCCGCGTCCCACCACCGTGGCTCGCGGCGGCGCCGAAGACGGCCGTCCCGACCGGCAGCTCCGCGCCGTCGCTCCAGACCAGCGGTGTCGCCCCGGCCGTGTCGACATCGATGACGGCGAGATCGCCGTCGCCATCGACCCCGGCGACGGTCCCGCGGGTGCGACGGCCGTCAGCGAACGTGACGGTGACTTCGTCGCCGCGCAGGTTGTGCGCGTTGGTCAGGACCTTGCCGTCGGCGATGACGACGCCGGAGCCGCGATGGCCGCGGCCGATCCCGACGATGGACGGACCGGCGCGCTCGGCGACGGCGGAGACGGTCGACTGGAATTCGTCGATGAGGCTCATGGGTGTTCGGTGCTCCTGGTGGGGGGGGGCGTCGCGGGCTCGGGTGGCTGACTGACTTGTGACTTGCAATCTACTACTAACAGGGAACCGTGACAAGCCCTCCCCGCCCGCCTACCATCGGCTCGATGGCCCGATCGACCGTGCGCCCCGCCACGACCCCCCTTGAGGCCGCACTCGAACGAGTGGGTGACCGATGGAGCCTGCTGCTGGTCGAGGCATTGCTGGACGGGCCGCGCCGGTTCAACGAGCTCGCCGACGTCGTGACCGGCATCGCCCCGAACATCCTGTCGGACCGGCTGCGGCGGCTGGAGCGCGGCCGGATCGTCATCGCGACGCCATACCAGGAGCGGCCGCAGCGGATGTCGTACGCCTTGACCGCGGACGGGCGGGACCTCGCGTCCGCGCTCCGGCTGCTGGCCGACTGGGGTGCGCGAGGTGGCGCCGACGCCGAACCGATCCGCCACGGCTCCTGCGGCACGCCGCTCGAGACCCGCTGGTTCTGCCCGACCTGCGAGATCGCCGTGAACGACCCCGACGCCGACGAGTCACGGAGCCTCTGATGGCGAACCCGCGAGCCAAGGTCCGTTCGAGCGCCGCCGACGCCCTGGACGGCCTGCTCACCGACGGCATGCGCATCGCCGCCGGCGGGTTCGGCCTGTGCGGGATCCCGGAGAACCTCATCGCGGCGCTCGTCGCGAGCGGCGTCACGGATCTGACCATCATCGGCAACAACGCCGGCGTGGACGACTTCGGGATGGGCTTGCTGCTGCCAGGGCGGCAGGTCCGCCGGATCGTGGCGTCGTACGTCGGGGAGAACCGCGAATTCGAACGCCAGGCGCTCGCGGGCGAGATCGAACTGGAGTTGGTCCCCCAGGGCACGCTCGCCGAGCGGCTGCGAGCCGGCGGCGCCGGGATCCCCGGGTTCTACACGCGGACGGGCTACGCGACCAGCCTGGCCGAGGGCAAGGACGTGCGCGCGTTCGACGGTCGGGAGTACGTGCTCGAGGAGGGCATCCGCGCCGACCTGTCGCTCGTGAAGGCGTGGAAGGGCGACGCCGCCGGCAACCTCGTCTATCGCAAGACCGCGCGCAACTTCAACCCGATGATCGCGGCCTGCGGCGACATCACCGTGGCCGAGGTCGAGCACCTCGTCGAGGTCGGCGAGCTGGACCCCGACGAGATCGACACGCCCGGCATCTACGTCGATCGGATCGTAGCCGGCGCGCGCTACGAGGGCCGCATCGAGTTCCGGACGGTGACCAGTCCGGCGGGCGAGGGCGAGCCGTCAGCCGCCTCTGCCTCGCCGACGCGCGACCTGATGGCCAGGCGGGCGGCGCAGGAACTGCGCGACGGCGACTACGTCAACCTCGGCATCGGCATCCCGACGCTCGTCGCGAACCACATCCCCGACGGCATCGATGTCGTCCTGCAGTCCGAGAACGGCCTCCTCGGGATCGGCCCGTTCCCGACGGACGACGAGGTGGATCCGGACCTCATCAACGCGGGCAAGCAGACTGTGACGGCCATCCCCGGTGCGAGCTTCTTCTCCAGCGCCGACTCGTTCGCGATGATCCGCGGCGGCCATATCGACATCGCGATCCTGGGCGGACTCGAGGTCGCCGAGAACGGCGATCTCGCCAACTGGATGGTCCCCGGGAAGATGGTCAAGGGCCCCGGCGGCGCGATGGACCTCGTCTCGGGCGTCGGCCGCGTCATCGTCCTGATGGACCACAACGCCAAGGACGGCAGCCCCAAGATCCTGCCCGAGTGCACGCTGCCGATCACCGGCCGAGCGGTCGTGAACAAGATCATCACGGACCTGTGCGTGTTCGAGGTCGTGCCCGGAGGCGGACTCCGGCTCGTGGAACTGCACCCGGGCGTCACCGAGGACGAGGTCCGTGCCCGGACCGGCTGTGGGTTCGCCGTCGCCCTCGACTAGGCCGGACGCGACGTCCGGCTACACTCGGTGTCGATGGACGACGAACGCTGGGAACCCGGGATGCCGGTGCTGGACCGCCAGGCCGTGCGCGAGCCGTCGCTCCAGGTCCGGACGGCGACCGGCGAGTTGCCCCCGAGCCTCCAGGGGCTCACGCCACGATCCGTCCCGGAGACGGCGCCGACGCCGCTCCAGCGGCACTACATCAACCTCAGCGTCATCGTGCTCATCTGCGGCGCGATCGCGATCACCGCGCTGGAACTCGGCGCCTCGCTCGGCAGTCCGCTCGTCAAGCTGTGCGTGATCATCGCGACCCCGCTGCTCCTGTTGACGACCGGGGACGCCGTCCTTCGGATCTGGCGCTCGGCGTGGGCCTGGATGCCGGTGGACCGCGGCCGCGGGCTGTTCCGCCTCGCCTGGGTCGCGGTCAGCATCGTCGGGCTGACGGCGCTGACCCTGGCGGCCGTCGTGGTCATCCTCGCGTGACGCGTCGTGGATGAGTTCGAGCGCGGGCCGGACGGGCGGTCCACCAACCTGCCCAGCGGCGGCGGCGTCCCGGCCTGGATGGCGTCGAGCCTCAACTTCTGCACTCGCTGCGGGACCGCGCTCGAGTTCGGCGTCATCGAGGGCGAGGATCGCGAACGCCTGGCCTGTCCGTCGTGCGGCCACATCGCCTACGTCAACCCGCGCCTGGTGGTGACCGTCTTCCCGGTCACCGAGGCCGGCGAGATCGTGCTCATCCGGCGCGGCATCGAGCCGGGCAAGGGCTGGTGGGCCCAGCCGGGCGGCTTCCTCGAGGTCGACGAGACGGTCAACCAGGCCGCCATCCGCGAGACGTTCGAGGAGACCGGGCTATTGGTCGAGCCGGGCGAGATCGTCGGGCTCTACACCCGCTTGGAGGCGGCGGTCGTGACGATCGCCTTCGAGGCCCGCATCGTCGGTGGCGTGGCCGCCCCGACGCCCGAGGCGACCGAGATCAAGGCCTTCGCCCCGGAGGACATCCCGTGGTCCGGGATCGCGTTCTCGACGACGACCTGGGCCCTGCGCGACTGGCTCGACCGGCGTCGGCCGGATCTGCGCTGGCCCGAAGAGGACTCGGGCGGGTAGCTCCCGGCCTGGGGCCTGGCGCACGGCCGCGGGGCTGCTCCGACCGGCGCGGGGCTGCCCCGACCGGGGTGT
>CAZOHT010000002.1:27065-76730 GCA_964579825.1 uncultured Anaerolineaceae bacterium | reverse complement strand
GGCGCACGGCCGCGGGGCTGCTCCGACCGGCGCGGGGCTGCCCCGACCGGGGTGTCACTCCCAGATGCATCTCGATCACAGCCGAGAGTGGAGCTAGGCTGGGACGCCGCGATCCTTGCTGCTTCTCGAGTCGTCCACGAGGCATCTGTCACAAACGCGCATCTCACGGGACACAGGCGTTCGGCCCGCCCCCGGACGCAAGCCGGCCAGCGAGCCCTAGTTCAGGTCGATGAAGACGTTCTTCGTCTCCGTGTACAGGTCCAGGGCCCCCATCCCGAGTTCGCGGCCGATGCCCGACATCTTGTACCCGCCGAACGGCGCCTCGGTGTGGACGGAGCTATTCGAGTTCACGCTGACGACACCGGCCTGCAGCGCCTTCGCGGCGCGGAGCGCCTTGCCGATGTCGCGGCTCCAGATCGAGCCACTCAACCCGTACGGCGTCGCGTTGGCGAGACGCAGCGCCTCCTCCTCGGTGTCGAACGGGATGATCGACACGACCGGCCCGAAGATCTCCTCGCGCGCGATCCGCATGTCGTTCGACACGCCATCGAAGACGGTCGGCATGAGGTAGGCGCCGTTCGCCAGCGCGGGATCGGTCGGCGCCTCGCCGCCGACGACGAGCGTCGCGCCCTCGCCGAGCCCGATCTCGATGTAGTCCTTGACCCGGTCACGTTGCTTGAAGCTGACGAGCGTGCCGACTTCGGTCGCCTCGTCGGCCGGGTCGCCCACCTTCACGGTGCGCGTCGCCTCGGCGAACAGCTCCACGACGCGTTCCTGGGCGGAGCGCTCGACGAGGATCCGGCTGCGGGCGCAGCAATCCTGACCCGTGTTGTCGAAGACCGAATAGGGCGACTCGCGGGCGAACTTCTCGAGGTCCGCGTCGGCGAAGACGATGTTGGGGCTCTTGCCACCGAGCTCCAGGCTGATCTTCTTGATGTTGCCCGCGGCCAGCCGCATGATCTCCTGGCCGGTCGTCGTCTCGCCGGTGAAGGCGACCTTGCCGATCCCCGGGTGCGCCGCGATGGACGCGCCGGCGGTCCCGCCCGGGCCGGTGACGACGTTGAGGACGCCCGCCGGGATGCCCGCCTCCAGCGCCAGCTCGCCGATCCGCAGCGCCGTCAACGGGGAGTAGCTGGCGGGCTTGAGGATCGCGGTATTGCCCGCGGCGAGGGCCGGGGCGACCTTCCACGAGGCCATCAGGAGCGGGAAGTTCCACGGCACGATGAGGCCGACCACGCCGATCGGTTCGCGCAGGGTCAGGTCCAGACCGGGCTTCGAGACGGGGATCGTCTGGCCGAAGATCTTGTTCGCCGCGCCCGCGTAGTAGTCGAACACGAGGCTGGCGCCCGTGATCTCGCCGCGCGCCCCGCTGATCGGCTTGCCGACGTTCCGGCTCTCGAGCTGCGAGAGCTCCTCGGTGTGGTCCTTGATGAGCGCCGCGAACTTGGCCAGGGTCCGGCCGCGCTTGCCGGCGGCCCAGTTGGCCCAGCCCTTGCGATCCTCGAACGCCTTCTGGGCGGCGGCGACGGCCCGATCCACGTCCTCGCGCCCGCCCATCGGAGCCGTGGCGATGACGGTGCCGTTCGCCGGGTTGACGACGTCGAACGTCTGGCCGTCTGCCGCGTCGACGGTCTCGCCGCCGATGACCATGCGGGTGACGGTCGGGGCGGCCGCGGCCGCGTCGAGCGTGGCGTGCTGGTCGGGAGTCATGATCTGCCTCACGCTGGATCGGGGCCGGTCGGGGACCGGGTGGGTCGGACCTCGATGATACCCCCGGGTCCCGTGCGGAACGGGCCGGACGGCCCTCCGGGACCCGGCGTGGCGCGGGCTAGCATCGGCGCGTGATGACCACCATCGTGCAGGCGTTCCGGAGCCACCACGTCCGGCTGTGGATGGCTGCCGTGCTGACGATCTTCGCCGTCGGCACCGCCGGCTACGTCGCGCTGGGGTGGCCCGGCGGGGACGCCGCCTACATGACCGGGATCACCCTGACGACGGTCGGCTACAAGGAGGTCCGGGAGCTCGATGGCCTCGGCCGGGCGTGGACGGTGATCGTGGCGATCGCCGGGGTGGGGATCATCTTCGGGTCGGTCGGGATCGTCGCGGAGGCGGTCCTGTCCGAGGCGGTCAGTGGACGACGGGAGGCGAAACGGATGACGACGACGATCGGGGGTCTCAGGGATCACCTCATCCTGTGCGGCTACGGTCGGGTCGGATCGACCGTGGCGCGCGAACTCGCCCATGCCGGCGAGCCGTTCGTCGTCGTGGACATCAATCCGGCATCGCTCGAGGCGGCCAGGGATGATGGCCACCTGATCGTGGTGGGCGATGCGACATCGGATGCCGTCCTCCGGGAGGCCGGCATCGAGCGCGCCCGGGGCCTCATCACGACGATCGATTCGGATGCCAACAACGTGTACGTGACGTTGTCCGCCCGATCCATGAACCCGGGCCTCTTCGTGGTCGCCCGAGCGAACGAGGAAGGGTCCGAGGCGAAACTCGCCCAGGCCGGGGCCGACCGGATCGTGTCGCCGTACACGCGGGCCGGCCGACAGATCGCCGAGCTGGCCGTCCGCCCCGGCGTCGCCGACTTCATCGACTTCGCGCTCTCCCACGGCGAGCCGACCTTTGCCATCGAAGGCGTCATGGTGAAGGCGAACGGACCGCTGGACGGGGCGACCGTCGGGGCGCTTCGAGACGGCGGGGTCTTCTCGCTGGCGATCGTCCGAGGCGACCGCGACTATGAGCCCAATCCGGATGCCGCCCGCGTCCTGGTCGCCGGCGAGAGCCTGATCGCGTCCGGCTCCGCGGAGACGCTCCGGGACCTGCGCGAGCGCACCTGATCGTCGACGCCGTCGGCGATCCTCACGCCCGGTCGCGACCGTAGGCGTCGCGCCGGAGGCCGGTCACGATGCCATTGAGCTCTGGTCCGGACACACCCATCCGTTGGAGCGCATGGCGCGCCAGCTCGAAGGCGGCCTCCGCCTCGGGATCGGCGACCCGGGCCACGTCCAGCCCCTGGAGCGTGTCGATCTCCTTCTTGCCCCGGGCCCGTGAGGCGATCGACAGCCGCGGGTTGATCCGTCTGGCGCGTTCCGCCGCCAGGCGCGCGGTCAACGGATCCCCGACCGCGATGATCAGCACCCGCGCCCGGTCCAATCCGAGGCGCTTGAGGATCGCCGGGTTGGCGGCATCGCCGAACACGGTCGACGCGCCGAGCCGCTTGGCCGCATCGAGCCGGCGGGCGTCCCGATCCACCACCACGCATCGGAAGCCGCGCGTCCTGACGGCGGTGATCACCACGCGACCCACGCGCCCGGCGCCCAGCACGACGACGGTCGGGCGACGCGACGCATCGTCGGCCGAGATCCCCTGCTCCGTCCGTGACGCCCCGACCCCGTCAGCGGGTCCGTTCGCGTCCAGGTCCTCGGCCGGCGCGGCAAGTCCGGCGGTCAGGGCACGGGCCTCACGCCGCGCCACGAGGGAGTCGCCCAGGCGCGCCACGAACGGGCTCAGCACGATGGTCACCACCGCGGTTCCCAGGATGATGTTGTAGGTCCGCGGCTCGAGCAGGTCCAGGTGGCGGCCGTTCTCCGCGAGGATGAGGCTGAACTCGCCGACCTGGGCCATGATCGCCCCGAGCAGGATCGCCGAGCGCGTCGGCAGCCCGAACACCCGGCCCAGGATGGCGATCGCGAGGCCCTTCCCGATGACGGCCACCACCACCAGGAGCGCGACGACGCCGGCGTCGGCCGCCAGGGCGGCCGGATCCACGAGCATCCCGACCGAGACGAAGAACAGCACCGCGAACAGGTCCCGGAACGGGGTGACCTCGGCCGCCGCCTGGTGTGACAGCTCGGACTCCGAGACGAGGACGCCGGCGACGAAGGCCCCGAGCGCGAGCGACAAGCCGAACACGGCGCTCGAGATGAACGCCGTCATCAGCGCCGTCGCGACGACGGCCAGCAGGAACAACTCGCTCGACCCGAGGCGCGCCACCACGGCGAACATCCAGGGCAGGAAGCGTGTCCCGAGGAGATAGGCGATAGCGAGGAACACCGCGGCCTTGACCATCGCGACCGCGAACGGCACGACCACGTCGCCGCCGGCGAGCGGTGGGAGCGCCACGATGAACACGATCGTGGCGATGTCCTGGACGATCGACCAGCCGACCGCCGCCCGACCGTGGCTGCTGTCCATCTCGCCACGATCGATCAGCTGCTTGAGGACGACGATCGTCGACGACAGCGACAGGCAGGCTCCGACGATCAGCGCCTCTCGCAGGTCCGCACCGAGCAGCACCATCACGAGTCCGCCGATGCCGAGGACCAGCAGGACCTGCAGGACGCCGCCCGGGATGACGATCCGCCCGACCGAGCGCAACTCGCGGATCGAGAACTCGACCCCCAGGGCGAACAACAACAGGATCACGCCGACCTCGGCGAGCACGGCGATCTGGCCCTGGCCACCGACGAAGCCGGGCGTGAAGGGTCCGATGAGGATGCCCGCCAGCATGTAGCCCACGATGGCGGGCTGGCGCAGGCGGACCGCGATCGCCCCGCCGATGAGGGCCGCCACGATGGCCCCACCAAGATCGAGGATGAAGCGCAGCTGTTCGGTCAGGTCGAGCTGCAACCACTCGGACGGATCGATCATCACCGGCTCACAGCGTGCCTGTCGGCCGGCACGCGGTCAGGACCCCGGGTCGGAGTCGAGGGCGCCGGGGGCGTCTGCGACGGGGACGATCGCGTGCGGCTCGTCCGCGATGGTCACGAGATCGTGCGTCGGGGCAGGCACCATGGAGACGGCCGGGACGCTGGCCCCCGGGATCCCCTCGGCCGCCACGATCGCCGCACCGATGATGCCGGCGTCGTTGCGCAGGTCCGCGGCCACGATCGGGCAGCGGACCGTCAGGCGGGGGATGAACTTGTCGGCGTTCTTGCTGACCCCACCACCCAGGATGATGAGCGACGGCCAGACGAGCTTGTCGATCCGGTCCAGGTGCTCGTCGAGGTCCAGGGACCAGGCCTTCCAGCCGAGGCCTCGACGGGTGCGCGCGGACGAGGCGGACCGCCATTCGGCGGGCTTGCCGCGGATCTCCATCGTGCCGAATTCGACATTGGGGACGAGGTGACCGTCGATGAACACGCCCGATCCGACACCCGTGCCGAGCGTCAGGACGACGACCGTGCCGTGACGGCCGCGTCCCTGGCCGAAGCGCATCTCGGCGATGCCGGCCGCATCGGCGTCGTTGATGATCGAGATCGGCCGCCCGGTGACCTTCACGAGCCGCTCGACGACCGGATACCCGATCCAGCGCGAGTCGATGTTGCTCGCGGTCTTGGCGGTCCCGTCCATGGTCACGACCGGGAGTCCGACCCCGACCGGCGTGCTCGCGCCGAGCCCGCTCGCCGTCGCGAGACGCTTGACGACCCGCCCGACCGACGCCAGTACGGCGTCCGGCGTGGATGGCTGGGGCGTCGCGACCCGTAGGCGGGCCGATCGGAACCGGCCGGCCTCGACGTCGACGACAGCCGCCTTGATGCCACTCCCACCGACGTCCACGCCGATGGCGATCCGGCCGTTGGCCATGGCGGCATCGCCCTCCGTCATCAGAAGTAGTTCACGCTGATGCCACCGTCCACCACGAGCGAGGCCCCGTTCGTCCAGCGCGACTCGTCGGAGGCCAGGTACACCGCCATGTGGACGATCTCCTCGGGCTTGCCGAACCGGCCGGTCGGGTTGCGCGCGAGCCGCAGCTGCTTGGCCGCCTCGTCCTTGACCAGCCAATCCATCAGCAGGGGAGTCTCGACGGGACCGGGGCAGATGGCGTTCGTGCGAACGCCGTTCGGGCCGAACTGGACGGCCAGGCTTCGAGTCAGCGCCAGGACGGCGCCCTTGGAGGCGGTGTAGGCGTCCTGTGGGACGCTGCACCCCAGGATCGCGACGAAGCTGGCGATGTTGATGATCGACCCGCCGCCGCCCTCGATCATGGCCGGCACGGCGAACTTGCAGCCGAGGTAGACCCCGCGCACGTTGACGGCCATGACGGCGTCCCAGGTGTCCGGGTCCGTGTCGGTCACCGAGTGGTCCGCCTCAGGCATGATCCCGGCGTTGTTGTACAGGCAATC
Source organism: uncultured Anaerolineaceae bacterium (assembly GCA_964579825.1). Classification (GTDB taxonomy): domain Bacteria; phylum Chloroflexota; class Limnocylindria; order Limnocylindrales; family CSP1-4; genus SPCO01. Next base: position 70,599 of record CAZOHT010000002.1, on the reverse strand, counting down.
GAGCCGACCGTACGTCGCGACCGCGTGCTGCACCATGGCCTTCGCGTCGGCCTCCCTGGAGACGTCGACCTTGATGAAGGTCGCCTCCCCGCCGGCGGCTCGCACGAGGGCCGCGGTCTCCTCGCCGGCCTCCTCGCCGTACTCGGCGACGACGACCCGAGCGCCCTCGGCGGCGAACATCCGGGCCGCGACCCGTCCCATGCCACCACCGGCCCCGGTGATGATCGTGACCTTGTCCTGCAGTCGCATGGCACTCCCTCTCACACCGCGTCACGCGCAGGGTACCGCTCGTACGGTCCGGCGTGGCGCCCGAAATGGCTCAGTGGCTCGCTCGGGGTGCCTCGGCGAGCATCGCTTCGACGATCTCCGCGGATGCCGCCAGACGCCGTCGCTCCTTGGGCGTGAGCGGCTGGATCATGGCCGTGAGCGTGGCGACACGCCGGTCGCGTCCGGCGAGGAGCAGGGCACGACCCGTCGTGCTGGCGCTCACCCGGACCACGCGGTGGTCGGTCTCGTCCGGGAGGCGCTCGACGAGGCCGTCCCCAACGAGGCCGGCGACAAGGCGCGTCATGGTCGGTGGCGTGACCCCTTCGGCGGCCGCGAGCGAGCCGATCGTGCGTGGACCACCGAACACGAGCACCGACAGGGCGGACAAGCGGGCCGCCGAGACCCCGCTCACCCGGTCCTCCTGCGCCAGGCGGCGAAGCAGGTGCAGGATGGCGGATTGGAATCGGGCCGCGAGCTCCTCGTCGGGGGTTGCGGGGCGCGTCACAGGGCGTATATTAGTTGCAGCACCTAAGTACGTCCAGCCGGGAGGTGGTCGCGTTGGCGACGGCACGGGAACTCATCGCCGCGGTCGACGCAGGTGACGCCTCCCGCGTGGCGGACCTGGTCGCGGCCGATCCATCCCTGGCCAACGCCCGGGACGACGCCGGCGTCTCGGCGATCATGACGGCCCGCTACCGCTCGGACCGGGCGGTGATGGACGCCCTGCTCGCCGCCGACCCGGACCTGGACGTCTTCGAGGCCACGAGCCTCGGGTACGCCGACCGCCTCGCCGACGGTCTCGCGGCCGATCCGTCCCTGGCCACCGCCTTCTCCGCCGACGGGTACACGGCGCTCCACTTCGCCGCGTTCTTCGGCAAGGCCGAGGCCGCCCGGCGGCTGCTCGATGGGGGCGCCGGCGTGAACGTGACCTCGCGGAACGAGATGCTGGTCCAGCCGCTCCACAGCGCCGCGGCCGGCCGACATCACGAGGTCTGCCGGGTGCTCCTGGCGGCCGGCGCCGACGTGAGGGCGACCCAGCGGCACGGATACACGCCGCTGCATGCCGCCGCACAGCACGGCGACGATGAGCTGGTCGAGCTCTTCCTGTCCGCCGGCGCGGATCCGAGCGCCGCCCTCGACGACGGCACGACCCCCGCGGACCTGGCCGAGCGGTCCGGTCACGACGACGTCGCACGACGCATCCGCGAGGTCGCGTCGGCGGGCTGATCCTGGCCGTGCCTCCCGGTGTCGTCGTCGACCGGTCCGGTCGTTGGACGAGTAGCCGACGCACGGGCGACGAGAACGGGCGGTGCAGCCGATCCCACGGCCACCATGTCCCGGCTGGTGGGGCCGCCGGTCAGCGAGCGGCACGCTCCGCGAGCAGGGCCTCCCGGGCAGCAGCGAGCGCCGTCTCGCACGCGGACACCCGTGCCTCGATGTCCGTGACCGCGCCACTCCGGGCGTCGGCCTCCAGCGCACGACACGCTTCGGCCAGGGCGGCCGCGCCGACGTTGGCGCTGCTCGACTTCAGGCTGTGCACCGGTCGCACGAGCGCCTCGACGTCGCCGGCCGTCACGGCGGCCCGCATCGCCGCCAGCTGCGTGCCGGCATCGTCGAGGAAGGTGTCGACGAGCTCGTCGACGAACTCGAGGTCGTTGCCGGTGATCTCGAGCAGGTGGGCGAACGCCGCGGGATCCACGATCGGTTCGGTCACGACACCACCTCGGTTGATCGGATCCCGGTCACCGCATACACGGGGACGGGCCGGCTGAACCCCTTGAGCTGTCGATCGCCGGCCGGGGTCGCCTCGATCGATGTCTCGGCCTCCGCGAACGTCCGGTGGGCGATGAGGATCTCCCCCGCCGCCGCTTCGCCGCTCAGGCGGGCCGCGAGGATGATGCCGTGCCCGACGGCGCCGTAGTCGTACCGTCCCTCGAACCCGATCCGGCCGAGCGTGGCGTACCCCGTCGCGATCCCGATCCCGATCTCGAGGATATGGCCGCGCTTCCGCCACTCCGCACTCAGCTCGCCGAAGTGCTCGCGCATCGCGACCGCCAGTCTCACCGCGCGTGCCGCATGGTCTTCCTGCGGGACCGGGTCGTTGAAGAACGTCATGAACCCGTCGCCGGCGAAGTGCTCGAGTGTCCCCGCGTGGGCGACGATGAGCGGCCCCATCACGCCGTGGTATGCCCGAAGGAAACCGAGGACCTCCTCGGGCGCGGCGGCCTCGGAGAAGGCGGTGAAGTTGCGCAGGTCGCAGAACATGGCGGTGATCTCGCGGCGGTGCCCGGCCAGCATCGCCTCGCCGTCGTCGCTGGAGACGAGCGCCGCGACCTGGGGCGACAGGAACCTCGCCAACTCGGACCGCTGTCGATCGATCGTCGCCAGCATCCGGGTCTGTTCCTCGAGTGTCTGTCGCTCGAGGTCATGCAGTCGCTTGCCCGCCATCGAGGCCTCGATCCGCGCCCGCAGGATCTCCGGGTCGACCGTCTTGGGCAGGTAGTCCGCGGCTCCCATCCGGATGCAGCGGACAACGCTCTCGAGTTCGTCCACACCCGAGATGACGATGACCGGCAGGTCGCTCAGGGCCGGGTCCGCCTTGAGCGCGGCGAGCGTCTCGTACCCGTCCATCTCGGGCATCACGATGTCGAGCAGGACGACGTCCACGGCCGGACCGTCAGGGTCGCGCAGTCGCTCGAGGGCCCCGCGGCCGTGCTCCGCCTCGAGCGTCTCGTGTCCGATCGACGTGAGCAGACGGACGAGCAGGCGACGATTGAAGGCGGTGTCGTCCACGACGAGGACCCGTCCGCCGGTCATGATGCGTCGGTCGTCATGGCGCCGGCCTCGCGCCGGGCAGATGCGGCGATCGCCTCGCCGAGTGCGTCCGGGCGGATGGGCTTGGAGAGGTAGTCGTCCATCCCGGCGGCCAGGCACATCTCGCGATCCCCCTCCATCGCGTTGGCCGTCATCGCCACGATCCGCGGACCGGCGTCGCCCGGCCAGCGCGCGCGGATCCGCCGCGTCGCCTCGAGACCGTCGAGTTCGGGCATCTGCACGTCCATGAGCACCACGTCGTACATGGTCCGCTCGATGGCGGCGATGGCTTCGAGCCCGTCGCCGGCGACGTCGGCGCGGTAGCCCATGCGCTCGAGGAGCCGAAGCGCCAGCTTCTGGTTCACCGGGTTGTCCTCGGCCAGGAGGATGCGCAGGGGGTGGCGGGCCCCGAGGTCGTGATCGATCCCCGTACCGGCGGCCCGGACCGGCACGGATGCGGCATTGCCGGCCAGCACCGTGGCGAGCGTGTCGTGCAGCGCGGACGGCTTCACGGGCTTGATGAGGAACGCCGCGACCGCATCGCTGGCCCGGTCGTGCATCCCGAGCGACGAGAGGATCACCACCGGCACCGACGCGCCGGCGTCCGAGGCCCGGATCGCGGTCGCCAGCGAGATCCCGTCGAGTTCGGGCATGTGCATGTCCACGATCGCGAGGTCGAAGCGCCGTCCGCCGGCGATCCAGCCAAGCGCCTCGCGGGGCGAGTCGGTCGCCTCGGCGGTCATCCCCCAGCGCATCAGGAGCTTGTCGAGGATCCGGCGATTCGTCGCGTTGTCGTCGACGACCAGCACATGCCGCCCGGTGAGGTCCACCCCGACGATCGGCTCGGGCGCCAGGGCCGCCTGGGCCGCGTCGGCCTTGAACCTGAGGGTGAACGTGCTCCCTCGGCCCGCGATGCCGGCGCTCGAGGCCATCAGCGAGCCGTCCATGAGCTCGGCCAGACGGCGACTGATGGCCAGGCCAAGGCCGGTCCCGCCGTACCGCCGCGAGATCGAGGCGTCGGCCTGGCTGAACGACTGGAAGAGTCGCCCGATCCGGTCCGCCGGGATGCCGATCCCCGTGTCGCGTACGTCGATCGTGAACGACCACCGGTCGGCCTGACGGCCGGCGCCGAGGTCCCGGTGTCCCGCGACGGTCAGCTCGACCTCGCCCGTCTCGGTGAACTTGATCGCGTTCGACAGCAGGTTGATGACGATCTGGCGCAGACGGCCGTGGTCGCCGACGATCGTCCTCGGCAGCCCGTCGTCGATCGCGTACGCGAGCTCGAGGCCTTTGGCCGCGGCGAGCGGCGCGACCACGTCCAGCGCCCCCTCCACGCACGGTGCCAGGTCGAACGGTCGATGGTCGAGTTCGACCTTGCCCGCCTCGATCTTGGAGAAGTCCAGGATGTCGTTGATGATCAGGAGCAGCGCGTCGCCGGAGGTCCGGATCGTCTCGGCATAGTCGCGTTGCTCGTCGGTGAGCGGCGTATCCAGCATGAGCCCGCTCATGCCGATGATGGCGTTCATCGGGGTGCGGATCTCGTGGCTCATCGCCGCCAGGAACGTGGACTTGGCCTGGTTCGCCTGCTCCGCCGAATCCTGTGCGGCGCGGCCCTCCTCGAACAGTCGCGCGTTCTGGATCGCGATCGCGGCCTGCTGGGCGAGTCCGCCCAGGAAGGACAGGTCCGCCGACGTGAACGGCGGCGCCGGTTCGGAACGCCAGATGGCCATCATGCCGATGACCTCGCCGCGAGAACGCAGCGGCGCGGCCATGAGCCGGTACTCGATGTCGTCCCCTTCGGTCCCGGCGATCGACACCGTGCGCGGGTCGTTCGCGACGTCGTTGACCGTCTGGGCCTCATCCCGGCGGGCGAGGTCGCCGATGATGCCTTCGCCCACCTGGATCGTGTCGCCGAGCACGGCATCCGCGAACGACCCAAGGGCGACGATGGGCCGGAAGACCTGGCCGTCCTCCTCGGCGAGGAACACCGCGCTCGTGTCTCCGGCCAGCAGGTCCAGCGCGCGATCGGTGATCCGCTCCAGGACGGGCCCGAGATCCAGCATGGCCGAGATCTCGGCCGCGACGTCCGCGAGCGCGGTCATCTCGGCCGCCTGGCGTTGCGCGTCGCGATAGAGTCGCGCGTTCTGGATGGCCACGCCGACATTGGCCGCGAGGGTGGCCAGCAGGCGCTGATCGGCGTCACCGAAGCGCCCGCTCTGGGCCGTGTCCTGGACGCTGATGACGCCGATCGCCTCGTCGCCGGTCACGATCGGCACGCCCAGGTACGAGCTAGCCGGGGTCCCGACGACCGTCCGGCCGGCGAACTGGGCCTCCTTGTTCAGCAGCAGCGGTTGGCGGGTCTGGAGGATCTGGGTCGTCAGGCCCTCGCCGAACCGCATCGGTGGGTTCTCGCCACGCACGCCACCTTCGCTGTAGTACACGAAGTCGATCATGTCGCGGACCCGGTCGTGCAGGGCGACGTAGACCAGGTCGGCATCGAAGGTGTCTCGCATCTGGTCGCCGAGCTGCTCGATGAGCGCGTCCAGGTCCAGTTGGCCGGCGAGCGCCTGCCCGACGCTGTTGACGATGGCCAGTTCCGCGGCACGCTGGCGGGTCTCGTCGATGAGCCGGGCGTTGTCGAGGGCGACGCTGAGGCTCGCGGCGAGCGTGGTCAGGAGATCCATGTCGGACTGGCTGAAGGCGTGTTCGCGATCGAGGTTCTGGAGCGACACGACGCCGTTCGCCTTGCCGGCCCGCAGGAGCGGCGCGTAGATCGCGGACTTGGCCTCCTCGCCCTGGATGGCGCCCGACTGGCCGAGCTCCTTCGCCCTGGTGGGCAGATCCTCGCTGACCATCAGCGAGCGGCCGGTCTCCAGGACCTGCTTGCGAAAGCCGATGAGCTCCATCGGCTCGTCGGGAAACCTGATCCCACGCTCGATGCTGTACGGGAAGTGGACCAGTCGCGTCTCCGGGTCGAAGACGCCGATATCGACGACCTGGGTGTCGAAGATCGACTGGATCTTGTCGCCGACGAGGTCATACATGGCCTGCATGTCGAGCTCGGCCGCGAGGCCATCCTGGACGCTGTTGATGATCGCCAGCTCGGCCGCCCGCTGATCGGTCTCGGTCAGGAGCCGTTTCGTCTCCTCGAACAGGCGGGCATTCTCGAGCGCGACGCCCATGCTCGAGGCCAGCGTGCCGAGCAGTCGCTCGTCGGCGTCGCTGAACGCGTGTTCGCGGATGCTTTCGAGCCCGACGACGCCGATGACCCGCTCGCCGGCCAGGATCGGGACCCCCAGCCACGACAACGTGTCAGTGCCGCCGACCTGGAGGGCTCCGGCCGCGTCCTGCTCATCCGAGGTGCCGACTCGGACCGGTCGCCCCGTCCGGATGACCGCCGAGGTCATGCCCGGGCCCAGTTGGAAGGTGCCCCGATCGAAGCGTTCGCCTTCGTCGATGTCATACGGGAATCGGATCTCGTTCGTCGCTGCGTCATAGAGCGCGATGAACAGGGAATCCACGCCGAAGATCGCCCGGACGCGCTCGCCGACGAGCTCGATGATCGCCGCGAAGTCGAGCTGCTTCGCGAGGGCGTTGCCGATGTCGTTGATGACCGCGAGTTCGGCGTTGCGCTGGTCCGTCTCGGTCAGCAGGCGCTTCGTCTCATCGAACAGGCGGGCGCTCTCGAGGGCGACGGCCATGCTGGAGGCGAGCGTGCTGAGCAGGCGCTCATCGGACTCGTCGTACGCGTTGGGTTCGACGGCCTCGAGGCAGATGACGCCGATGACCCGGTCGCCACTGATGATCGGGATGCCCAGCCAGGAGTTCGAGTCCGTGCCGATGTTGATGGAGCCAAGGGCTTCGGCGTCCGCCGAGAGCCCGATGCGCAGTGGCTTGCGCGTGCGGATGACGATCGACGTGAGCCCGGGGCCGAACGCGAACGGGTCGGTCTGGAGTCGGACACCCTCGTCGATCTCGTACGGGAACGAGATCATCTGGGTGGCCTCGTCGTAGGTCGCGATGTACATCGACCGGGCATCGAACATCTGCCGGAGCCGCTCGCCGACCAGCTCGATGATCGCGTCGTACTCGAGCTGGCTGCCCAACGCGAGGCCGATCTCGTTGACCAGGGCCAGTTCTGCGTTGCGCTGGCGGGTCTCCTCGATGGCCCGGACACGGCTGAGGGCGGAGCCGATGTGCTGCCCGACGAACGCGAGCAGATCCAGGTCCGCCTGTGTGTGCAGGTGGTTCGTGTCATAGGACTGGACGACGATCACGCCCAGCGTCGCGCCTTCGGCCACGAGCGGCGCCCCGACCCAGTCGCCGGTCGACAGCGACCCCACGACCGCGATCTCGCCGCGCTCGACGAGTTCGAGATAGGTCGTGATATCCAGGAGCAGTGGCCGGCCCGTGCGCAGGACATACGCCGTGATACCGGCGGCCTCGCCGACGCCGACTGGATCCCAGGCCGCCGGGTCCGGGATGTCGGTATCGACCGTATCGACGTAGTACGGGAAGTTGATCGCCTCGCGGTCGGCGTCGTAGAGCGCGATGTAGAAGTTCTCGGCATCCATCAGCCCGGCGACGATGCCGTGGACGGTGGCATAGAAGGCGGGCAGGTCCTTGACGGAACTCGCCGCGTCGGCGATGCGATAGAGGGCGTCCTGGACCTGCTCCGCACGCTCGCGCTGGGCGTCACGCGCTTCCAGCTCGGCCAGGCGTTCCCGCAGGGCGCCGACGTCGTCGGTCATCGCGAGCGGCCCGTTCGCTGGACGCGTGGCGAGGGACGGATGGTCAGCCTCGCTCGAGGTAGCGCTCGCGTTCCCACGGGTGGACGATCGAGTCGTACGTCTCCTGCTCGACCCGGGCAGCGTTCAGGTAGTGGTCGACGATGTCCTGGCCGAAGATCTCGACGGCGGCCTCCGAGCGTTCGAGCTCCGAGATGGCCTCGTACAGCGCGCGCGGCATGCGGGCCACGCCGGTGGCGAGGTAGCCGTTGCCCTTGAACTCGGGATCGAGCGGCAGTTCGTGGCGGATGCCGTACAGCCCGGCCCCGATCGCGGCCGCGTAGGTCAGGTACGCGTTCATGTCGCCGCCCGGGAAGCGGTCCTCCACGTGCAGGCCCGGACCGCGCCCGACCAGGCGGAACCCCGTGGTGCGGTTGTCCCGGCCCCAGACCACGTTGACCGGCGCCCACGACAGCGACGCATAGCGCTTGTACGAGTTGATGAACGGGGCGATGAACACGGCCAGTTCGCGCGACAGCGCCATCATCCCGGCCATGAAGTGCTGGCCGAGCTGGGACAGCCCGTACGGCCCGGCCGGCTCGCCGTCCGCGGCGGCCATCAGCGGCGTGTCCTTCACGACGTCCCACAGGCTCATGTGCAGGTGCCCGGACGAGCCGGTCCAGCGGTGGTCCGGCTTGGCCATGAACGTGATGCCCCAGCTGTTGAGGTAGGCGATCTCCTTGGCCCCGTGCTTGAACACGACACTCCGGTCCGCCGACTCGAGCACGTGGTCGTAGCGGATGTTGACCTCGTGCTGGCCGTTGGCCGCCTCGCCCTTGCTGAACTCGATGGGGACGTTCGCCTCGGTCATCTGGTTGCGCAGCAGGCGGTGGAGCGGTTCGGCCTTCGTCGCCTGGAGCAGGTGGTAATCCTCGTTGTAGTGGCCGAACGTGCGCGGGATCGGCCAGCCACGCTCGGCCAGCTCCTCCCATGAGTCCTTCAGGACGTAGAACTCGAACTCCGAGCCGGCCTTGAGCGCGAATCCCTGCTCCGCGGCCAGTGCGACCTGGCGCTTGAGGATGGTCCGTGGCGCGATGGGGATCTCGGCGCCGGTCTCCTCGTCGATCGCGTCGGCCAGGACCAGCGCGGTCCCGGGCAGCCACGGCAGGACGCGGAGCTGGTCCCAGATCGGCTCGGCGATCCAGTCGCCGTAGCCGGTCTCCCAGTTCATGAGCTTGTAGCCCTCGGGCGTGTTCATCTCCATGTCCGTGCCCAGCAGGTACGTGCAGAAGTGGGCGCCGTGCGAGATGACGCCGTCCAGGAAGGCCTGGCCCTGGACGCGCTTGCCGACGAGGCGGCCCTGCATGTCCGTGATGGCCACGACGATCGTGTCGATCCGGCCGTCCCGGACCATGGCCTCGAGCTCGAGGAGCCGCGGGTGCTTGCCGTGACCGTGGTCGCTCATCGCGTTCGGCTCCTCACTGCGAAGGCTGGATGGGAAGGCCGGCCCGCCTCGGGCCGGCCTTCGTGATGCGGGCCGCGACTCGGTCGAGGGCTAGGAGCCACCGACCTCGCGCGCAGCCTGCGAGAACTCGCGCTCGATCTCGGTCAGCTCGGTCGCGTCGCCCATCGCCTGCGGACCCTTGAAGTTCCGCTTCGCGAAGGCGAAGTAGTAGACGATCAGGAACAGGACCGTCGCGAGCATGAACGGGAAGCTGATATTGCCCGACGTCGGCCAGCTGAACAGGATCATCAGGACGACGACCCAGAAGATGGCCACCCAGGCCACCGGCTTCGAGTAGCGGCCCAGGCTCCACACGCGCTCGCCGAGCCACTCGCTGGTCGTGGCGCCGAGGTAGATGCAGATCCCGTAGGCCGCGTACAGGAAGATCGTGCTGATGGCCGTCACGATGACGATGGCGGTGCCGCCACCGACGTACCCGGCCGCGACCGAGAACAGCCACGCGACGACGACCATCGCGGTCAGGGCGTTCGCCGGCGTGCGGTAGCGATGCGAGACCTTCTTCAGCCAGCCCGAGCCGGGCAGCCCGTCATCGCGGCTGAACGCGTACAGCATCCGGCCGGCCGAGGCGACCGATGACAACCCGCAGAACGCCATGGCGATGGCGATGCCAGCCGCGAGCAGATCGCCCAGCTGGCCGAGGTTGTGTTCCAGGATGGCGATCACCGCGACGCCGCCGCCGAAGTAGTACTGGCTGGCGGTCGGCAGGGTCGCGTCATCCAGGACGGGCGGGAACAACGTCGAAAGGTTCGGCAGATGGGTGGATAGGGCGAGCAGGAAGATGAACCCGACGACGGCCGACACGGCCACCGACAGGAAGATGCCCCACGCACTGGCCACCCGGGCACCGACGGTCTCCTCCGCCACGTGGGCCGAGGCGTCGTAGCCGGTGTACGTCCAGTTCGCCTGCAGCAGCGAGAAGAAGAACGCCAGGATCAACGGGTAGGTGATCGCCGGTCCGTAGTCCAGGGTGATCGGACCCATGGCGTTCTGCCAGGTGCCGACCGTGTCCTGCGGCTGGATCGCGAACAGGGTCAGGCCCGACTCGTCGGGCTTGCCGGCCAGGAACACGAGCACGACCACGGCGGCCACGATGGCGATGTGCCACCAGACGCTGACCTGGTTGAGGATGGCCACGAGGTTGATGCCGGCGATGTTGATGATCAACTCGACGAGCATGAGGATGCCCATCGTCAGGAGCTGGCCGGTCAGGATGGCGGTGTCGCCATTGGCCAGGAGGACCGTCGTGTTGTCGTACGTGATGCCGACGTTGGCCAGCAGGGGCGTGATGAGGGTGGCATTGAGAAACGCCGCGGCGGCGAAGTTGATGCCGGCGACGATCGCGAACTGGCCGATCAGGTTGAACCACGCGGTCCACCAGCCCCAGTTCTTGTTCTTCATCCGGCTGGCCCAGTAGTACAGGCCGCCAGCCGTCGGGTAGGCCGAGGCGATCTCGGACATGCTCGCCGCGATGAGGAGCACGAAGACCGTGACCAGCGGCCAGCCGATCATGACGGCGGCGGTCCCCGCCCAGGCGAGACCGTAGTCGTACAGGATGACCGCCCCGGTCAGGATGCTGATGATGCTGAAGCTGATGGCGAAGTTGCTGAATCCGCCCATCGTGCGGAACAGCTCCTGTGCGTAGCCGAGCCTGTGCAGGTCGGCGACGTCCTGCTTGATGACGTCGTCGCGGGACTTTGGCTGGGTCATCGATTCCTCCCTCACTCGGACCTGATCGCCCAACGGGCGATGGGTCGGGTCGGCCTCCCTCAAGACCGAACCGGGTGCGGCGGCTGCGACCGTCGAACGGTGCGCCGCGCGCGAACGCGGGGATGCGTGGGATGACGGGCTGGCCGAGCGGCTGTCTCAACCGCCGGGCAGCGAGCGTGTCGGCTGCCGCTCGATCGCTCAGGCCTCCTCTCCCCACCGTGCATCGGGAACGATGGCGGGACTATACGCGCTCCCCGGTGGGCTTCAAGCCCCCCGGGTCAATAGAGCATCGTGGTCCCACTAGGGAAGACGAACTCGAATGCGGATGCGGGGAGGGCGGCATCCGGCGCCAGTTCGGTGACCTCGGCGTGTCGCGCGACGACCCCGCCGATGGTCTCGATCAGCCGGACGATGACACCGGTCTCGCGATCCACACCGACGGTCAGACCGAAGTCCGGCCGGTCGCCCGACAGGCCCATCGTCCGCGGGTGGTCGCAGGTCAGCAGGATCGCTTCGCGCCCGGCGATGAGGTCCGTCCCGGTGACCGAGCATGGACCGGTCGCCAGGACGTTCTGGCAGAAGCCGGCGGGGTGGACGAAGGTGTCTGGCAGGGTCTCGGCCGGCAATGGCGTCACGGGCTCGTAGACCTGGGCGGTCCCCGGGAAGTCCGGGTCGCCGAGGCCGCGTGGGCGGTTGCGGATCGGGCGCTGGGTGCCGAGGGTGTGGGCACTCGCGTAGGTCCGCACGAGTTCGCCGTCCGTGACCCAGATCTCGTATGGCCCGCCGACCTCCGGCCCGGGCAGGCTCGTCGTCACCTTGGCGGAGCCTGGGTGACGCAGTGCGACGTCCATCGTCGTCGCCTCCTCGCCGCGGGACGTCCAGCGGCGGTCCACGATCCGCATCCGGAGCGTGGCGAACCGTGTCTCGGCGTCGCGCATGAAGTCGAACAGCTCCGTGACGCTCGGGAGTCCGGCGGGCAGGGCCGCGACCTCGGGCACGCGGCGGCCGTCGACGGCGACGGGCAGGGCGGCCGCGCGATCCCAGAGTCGGGTGGAGGTCATGTCGCGATCGTACCAAAGGGATCGGGCGGCAGATCGGCCGCTACGATGCCGTCGATGGAGCGGCGCACATTCCTGCAGGCGATGGCTGGCGTCGCCGGGGTCGCGGCGCTCGGTCCCTGCACCCCGGGCCCCACCCCGTCGGTCGCACCGGGTTCCGCGGGGGAGCGCGTCATCGTCGTCGGCGCCGGCGCGTCGGGTCTCGCGGCGGCCAGCCGCCTCGTGGCCGTCGGGTACGTGGTCACGGTCCTCGAGGCGCGCGACCGGATCGGCGGGCGGGCCTGGACGAGTGATGGGCTCGGGGTGCCGGTGGACCTGGGGGCCTCGTGGATCCACGGCACGACCGACAATCCGCTGACGGCGCTGGCACGGGACGCGGGCCTGAGGTTCGCGACGACCCTGTTCGAGCGATACGCCACGTTCGATCACGATGGGCGGCTTCTGCCGCCGCACGAGGATGGACTCGTGTACGACCTGTGGCTGCGTCGCGCGGCGGCCACGGCTCGGCTCGGTGACGGTCCGGGCGGGCGACGATCGTTCGCGCAGGCCTACGAGGCGGCGGCCGCCGACCCGGGGCTGGCCGCACCGGCCGAGCTGGACGACGCCTTCGTCGAGCGGTACATGACCTGGATCCAGGCGGTGGACGTCACCATCGACCTGGCCGAGGACACGGACCGGCTCGATGCGGCGGCACGCGACGATGGCGAGTCGTACGACGGCCTGTGGGTGATGCTCGACCGCGGCTATCGCGGCCTGTTCGAGCCGATCGCGACGCCGCTCGACATCCGCCTCGGGGTGCCGGTCGTCGCGGTCCGCCAGACGGACGAGCGCGTATCGGTCGAGACGGCCACGGACGCGTACGAGGCGGAGCGCGCCGTGGTCACGGTCCCGCTCGGGGTCCTCAAGCACGGCGACATCACCTTCGAGCCGCCCCTGCCGGCGGCGACGACGACCGCCATCGAGCGGCTCGGGTTCGGCGACTTCCTCAAGGTGGGGCTGCGGTTCTCGGAGCGAATCTGGCCCAACGGGTTCGACTGGCTCGGTCGGGTCGGCGAACCCAGCTTTCCAGAGTGGGTGGACCTGACCGCCACGACCGGGCGACCGATCGCGGTCGGGTTCGCCGGCGGCGACGAGGCGCGCCGCCTGGAGGGCCTGGACGACGACCGGATCGTCGAGCTCGGCGTCGAGGCGCTCGGGACGGCCATCGGTCGCGCGCTGCCGGTGCCGGAGCGGACCGTGGTGACCCGCTGGGCGGCGGATCCGTTCGCTCGCGGGTCGTATTCGTCCCTCGCGGTGGGCGCGACGGGCGCGGATCGGGACGCGCTGACGGAGCCGATCGGGTCCCGCGTGTTCCTGGCCGGGGAAGCGACGAACCGCCGGCACCCATCGACCGTCCACGGCGCGTGGGAGTCCGGGCTGGCCGTCGCGGAGCGCGTCGTCGCGTCGCGCTGACGGGATCAGCCGCCGGCCGGACCTCCGCCCATGCCGGGTTCGGTCATCGCGGCGGGATCGAGCAGCCGGTCGACCTCGGCCGCGTCCATCCCACGCTCGAGCGCCAGCTCGCGGATCGTGCGGCCGGACTTGAAGGCCTCCTTGGCGAGCCTGGCCGCCTCGTCGTACCCGATGGCCGGTGCGAGCGCGGTCGCGAGCATGAGTCCCTGCTCGACCAGGGCTGGGCCGCGGTCCGTGGCGGTGAGGCCTTCGATGCAGCGAGCGCTGAAGTTGTCGGCGCCGGCGCCGAGCAGGGTGATCGACTCAAGCAGCGTGCTCGCGGTCACCGGCAGCATGACGTTGAGCTCGAGGAAGCTGCCGGTCTGGCCGAAGGCGACCGTGGCGTCGTTGCCGACCACCCGGGCCACGACCATCGTCAGGCTCTCCACGATGACCGGGTTCACCTTGCCCGGCATGATGCTGGAGCCCGGCTGGGTCTCGGGTAGGGCCAGTTCGGCGAGGCCGGCGCGCGGGCCCATGCCCATCAGGCGGACGTCCGAGGCGATCTTCCAGAGGCTCAAGGCGATCGTCCGGATGGCTCCGTGGGCGGCGATCGCCGCATCGAGGGTGGCCTGAGCGTGGAAGTGGTTGCCCGTCTCGCGCACGGTCAGCCCGGTCAGCGACGAGAGGCGGGCGCACGTTCGGAACGCATACTCCGGGTGCGCGTTGATGCCCGTCCCGACGGCGGTGCCACCGAGCGGCACCTCGAGCAGTTCCACCTGGGCGGTCCGGGCGCGTCGCAGCGACTCCTCGAGCTGGCCGGCGTAGCCACGGAACTCCTGGCCGAGGCGGATCGGCGTCGCGTCCTGGAGATGCGTGCGCCCCGTCTTGATGACCGGCCACAGCTCCTGCTCCTTGGCGACCAGGGCCGTGTGGAGCCGCTCCAGCCCGGGGATCAGCGAATCCTCGATCGCCATCGCCGCCGAGAGCTGGAGCGCCGTCGGGATGGTGTCGTTACTGGACTGGCAGCGGTTGACGTCGTCGTTCGGATGGACGGATCGGCCATCGCCGAGACGGGCCGCCGCCAGGTGCGCCACGACCTCGTTCATGTTCGTGTTCGTCGACGTCCCGGAGCCGGTCTGGTAGATGTCGATGGGAAACTGGTCGTCGTGCGCGCCGTCGGCGACCTCGCGGGCGGCCGCGGCGATGGCCGCGCCGATGTCAGGGTCCAGCAGCCCGAGCTCGGCATTGGTCTCGGCGGCTGCCAGCTTGATGAGCGCGAGCGCCCGGATGAACCGGCGCGGGAAGCGCTGGCCGGAGATCGGGAAGTTCAGGACGGCCCGCTGGGTGGAGGCGCCGTACAGGGCGTCCACCGGGACGGCCATCTCGCCCATCGAGTCGCGCTCCACGCGCGTCGGACCTGCAGCGTCGTCGGGCATGTCGCGATTGTAGGCGCCCGCCGGCTCGTCATCCCCGATCGTCGGCGTGCGCACGTCTACGCGGCCCACTCGAGACTAGACTCGGGGGCATGCCATCGCTTGCGGCCAACGGGATCGACATCGTCTACGACACGCTGGGCGCCGGTCCGCCCCTCGTCCTGCTCCACGGTGCGAGCTCGTCCGGCAAGGAGGACTTCGCGGCGCAGATCCCGTCGCTCACGAAGGCCTTCCACCTCTACGTTCCCGATGCGCGCGGCCATGGCCGGACCCGCTGGGACGTGGCCGACGGCTTCTCGCAGCTCCAGCTCGTCGACGACCTGGAGGCGTTCGTCGACGGACTCGGCCTGACGACCTTCCACCTGGCCGGCTTCTCGATGGGGGCGATGACGGCCATGCGGTTCGCGACGCGACACGCCAGTCGGCTGCGCACGCTGGTGCTGGCCGGCATCACCCCGGAACGAGAGCCGCGGGCCACGATCGCGAGGCGGCTCATGGATCCCGTTCGGATCGAGCGGGACGATCCGCGCTGGGCGGCCGAACTGTCCGCCCGGCACGATCCGGTCCAGGGCGTCGGGGCGTGGCAGCGCCTGCTCCCGGCCATCGCCGCGGAGATCACGACCCAGCCGTTGCTGACGCCGAAGGATCTCCACGCCATCGCCGTCCCGACGCTGGTCGTGTGCGGCGACCGCGACCCGTTCGTGCCCGTGGACCACGCCTGGGGCCTGGCCCGGCAGATCCCCCGCGCCCGTCTCCTCGTGGCACCGGATTGCGCCCACGAGGTCATGGCGCGCCAGCCGGCGGTGTTCAATACGGCCCTGGCCGGCTTCTACCGGTCCACGGAAGCCGAGGCGCGGGCTCGAGCTGAGGAGGTGTCCCGATGACCACGCTGCTGGCCATGTTCCGGCGACCCGAAGGCGGGCCCCAGGCCGAGGCCGAGTTCGAGCGGAGATACCAGGCCGAGCACCTGCCGCTCGTCGCCGCGACGCCTGGCCTGCGCGGCACGACCGTGCACCGCGTCGCGGGCGCGCTCGGCGGCGAGACGGACCTGATCGTCATCACGGCCATGACGTTCGACGATCGCGCCGCGATGGATGCCGGCCTCGCCTCCGACGCGATGCGCGCGGCCGGTCGGAACCTGCGTGAGATCGCCCCGGGCCTGGTCACGATGCTGGTCCTGGAGACGGACGGGACGATGACCGCAGCGGCCACGCCCACCCTCGACTGAACGTGATGGGCGTCCGGGGGACCCGATGGCGGTGGATACTGTCCGGGTGACCGAGCGCGAGACGACCAGCCAGGCCGCTACCGACCATCCGATCCGGGTCACGTGGCCCGCCGCCGCCCCCGCCTCGATGGCGCCCGAGTCGATCGTCGCCGGCGTCGCCCTCGTCACGCTCGACCGGCCGAAGGCGCTCAACGCGCTCAGCTTCCAGCTGCTGCGGGAGTTGGCGGACGCGCTCGAGCGCCTCGATGCCGACGGGACGTGCCGCGCGATCGTCCTCACCGGCGCCGGGACGCGCGCATTCGCGGCCGGGGCGGACATCCGGGAGCTGGCCGGCCAGAGTAGCTTCAGCCTCGCCGCCGGGCACGACTTCGACGCCTGGGGAAGGATCGATGCGATCGGCCTGCCCCTCATCGCGGCGGTTCGCGGGTACGCGCTCGGCGGCGGGTGCGAGCTCGCCATGGCCTGCGACCTGATCGTCGCCGGTGACGATGCGACGTTCGGCCAGCCGGAGATCTCGATCGGGGTCATGCCCGGCGCCGGCGGGACCCAGCGGCTGACCCGCGCGATCGGTCCGGCGCGCGCCATGGAACTGATCCTGACCGGCCGGACGATGGGTGCCGACGAGGCGTTCGCCGCCGGGCTGGTGACGCGAGTGGTCCCGGCCGACGCCACGGTCGACGCCGCGCTGGAGCTGGCCGCTCGCATCGCCGCGATGCCGCCGCTCGCCGTTCGCGCGGCCAAGCGCGCGGTCCGCGACGCGGCCGAACTGCCATTGACCCATGGTCTTGTGGCCGAACGTCAGGCATTCTTCGCATTGTTCGATACGAACGACCAGCATGAGGGCATGACCGCGTTCATCGAGAAGCGTCCGGCCGCCTGGACCGGTCGCTGATCGCACAGGCACCCGAGGGAGGAGCACGGATGGAACGCGACTTCGGCGGCGGCAGCGATGTCGGCCGGGACATCGAGCGCGACCTGGGCGATGAGCCGCCGGCCGCCTACCGCGACGCCGCCCCGGACTACCTCGCGCCGCTCGAGGAGGGCGGGCCCGTCAGTGGGCATAACCCCGCACCCGAGTCGACCCAGTCCGCCGCCGATTCGCCGGAACACGACTGGGCGCGCGCCCGCGACCTCATCTACCCGGCGTTCCGCCCGGTCGGCACGCAGGGCCTGTCCGTGGAGGGCATCGACCGCGACACGCTGGTCTCGACCGCCACCAGCCACTCGCAGCCGATCCTGGACGAGGGCCCGGCCGGGCTGCCGGTCGTCTACACGATCGACGCCGGCGCGTTCGACGTCGTGGTCAACGGCGATCACCTGTTGTCGTGGGGCGTCGGCCCGGAAGCGATCCAGGACGCGGCCCTGGCGAACCTCGCCCGCTGGTCCGCCGCGGCCCCGTGGACCGAGGAGGTCTCGGGCGACCGACACCTCGTCAGCTCGGACACCGGCGACGGCTGGGATGCCGCACGGATCCTCCTGCCGGATGTCGTGGATCGCCTCGTCGCCGAGCTCGGTCCGTACGGACGGATCCTGGTCGGCCTGCCGGAGCGGCACCTCCTGACGGCCGGGTCGTTGCGGCCGGGCGACGACGACTTCGCCGCCCTGTTCGCGGACTTCATCGTGGAGCACTCCGGCGGCGCGGACGAGCCGATCGATCGGCGGGTCTTCGAGCTCGTTGACGGGCGGCTGATCGAGTTCGTCGGCACGACCGGGGCCTGAACGGCCGAGCCTGCCATGCCCGATGTCCGCTCCGAGGTCGCCGACGGCGTGGCGACCATCACCCTGGACCGGCCCGCTGCCCTGAATTCGCTCACGATCCCGATGAAGGCCGACCTGCTCGCCGCGTTCCGAGCGGTCGCGAGGGATCGCGCCGTGCGGGCGGTCCTGCTGACCGGCGCCGGCCGCGCCTTCTGTGCCGGCCAGGATCTGAAGGAGCGGCTCGACCCGGCCGCGACACCGCTGGCGGTCGAGGTGCGGGAGCGCTACAACCCGATCATCCGCGCCATGCGCGACCTCGATCAACCCATCGTCGGTGCGATCAATGGGGTCGCCGCCGGCGCGGGGGCGTCGCTTGCGCTGGCGTGCGACGTTCGGATCATGGCGGAGACGGCGACGTTCGCCCTCGCCTTCGGCCGGATCGGGCTCGTGCCCGACAGTGGCGCGACGTGGTTCCTGCCGCGGCTGGTCGGCCCGGCCAAGGCCGCTGAGCTGGCGTTGCTCTCGGACCCCCTGTCGGCTGCCGAGGCGGAGCGGTGCGGCCTGGTCGCGCGCGTCGTCCCGGCAGAGTCGCTCGCGGATGAGGCTCGCGCCGTCGCCCTGCGCCTGGCGGCGATGGCGCCACGGGCGCTCGCGATGACGAAGCACGCCCTCGATCGATCGTGGTGGATCGACCTCGCGACGGCGCTCGAGGACGAGGCCTACCTCCAGGGGATCGCGGGCGCGACGAGCGACCACGCCGAGGGTCTCGCCGCCTTCGTCGAGAAGCGGCCCGCGCGATTCACCGGGGGATAGCGGCTCGTCCCGCCCCGGACGACGCTACGGGACGACGAACGTGGTCGGATCCGTCTCGGCCACCAGGAGCGAGCCGGACTCGGAGGCCCGGAGCACCTGCAGTCGGATGTGATAGGTGCCTGGGTCCAGGGCATCGATCACGGCGTGCGACGTGGCCTGGTTCTCGCCGACCCAGACCTGCGTCGCGCCCTCGAGGTAGCTCGGGGTGGTATCCGTGGTCGAGACGACGATCTTGTTCCAGGTGAAACACGCGCCCGGACCACCGAACGGTGTCCAATCGACGGCGATCCCGGCGTCGGCGGTCACGAACAGGTCGCCGAGGTTCGCCACGGCCTTGCCGCGGACGGTCCGGACCGCGCTCTTGGCCGTGACGTCGTCGCCCGCGCTGAAGGCGACCGTCCGGTAGCTGATGTCGTCCCCGACGGTGAGCCCGGCGTGGATGGTGCTCAGCCAGGACCGATCCGTCCCATAGAGGCTGCTCGGTGCGGTCACCGGGGCGACCGGCGGGTAGGCCGGGGGGATGGATGTCGTCGGGGACGTGAGGGTCTGGTAGTGGTGGAATCCCGCGGCCGGCGCCTTGCTCCAGGCGAGGTAGGTGAACCCGCCGGGACAGGCGGTCGCGGTCAGGTCGAGCGAGCCGACCGTCGGTGTCGGGGTGGGTGTCGGTTTCGGCGTCGGTTTCGGCGTCGGTTTCGGCGTCGGCTCGGCGGTCGGCCTCGGCGTCGGCTTGGCCGTCGGCCGGGCGGTCGGATCGACGCCGTCCGACGTCGCCGACGGCACGGGCTCGACGCCTTCGCTGGGATCGGCGGACGGCGCGACCGGCTCGGGGCTGGGCACGATGGGTGTGGGGCTCGGGTCCGACTCCAGGGCAGCGAGCACCTCGCCGAAGATCCCTGGCCGGTAGCCGAGCGCCACGTCCCGTCGCGCATTCGCGATGAGCCACGGATCGGCCAGGTCGGCCGGGCCGATGGGCCCGATGGCGACATCCGTCGCGCCACCCGACGGATCGCGTCCCAGGTGGACGACCGCGACGTCGCCCTCATCGAGGATCGCCTGCAGGCCCTGGCCGGCGATCGCGATGGCATGCTCGACGCCCACGACCCGGGCTCGTTCGCCGCCGGCCGGATCTGGCTCGCGGGAGACGTCGAACGCCGTCCCGTCGGCGGTCCAGTCGACGTCGGCGGTCGCCACCCGATAGGTCACGTCCGCCCCGGTGATGCGGTGGTAGACCCGGCCATCGAGCTGGTCGATGACGAGCACATCACGGCCCAGCGTGGTCAAACGGACGACGGCCGAGCCGGCCATCCGGGCGATCCCGCCGCCCAGCCCGAGGGTCGCGTAGCCATCGGCGTCGGTGCGTACGACGTCGCCTTCGCGCAGCTCCATGCCGGCAAGGAGGGGCGATGTGTCGCCGTTCCGCTCGAGGGTCGCACCGGCGACATCGCCGGCGCGAGTGGTCGGCGGCGCCACGAAGGCCCGCCCGAAGTCCAGGCCGATGACGCTGACGATGACGACGGCGGCGACCAGCAGCGCCGTCCAGCGCGGGGCCGGCAGCACGGACGGCGGGCGTGCCGTGACCTGCGGCTTGACCGTGTGCACGGCGAAGCGCTCGCCTCTCGGGGCCGCCCGCTCGCCGATCGGCGGGGCGACCCAGATGGCGCTCGGGGTCAGCGTGGTGACGCTCGTCCCGGTGGGTCCGACGAGTCGCGCCCGGAGGCTGGCGGCGAAGTCGGCCCCCGGGGCGTGCTCCGCGGACCGAGCCCGTGCGCCGGCCTGCGCCAGGCGATCGGTCAGCGCGGCGAGTTCGGGGTCGCCGCCGGCCGCGGAGCCGTCGAACGGCACGAAGCCGTCGTCGTCAGGCCGCATCGATGGCCTCCTTGAGCATCACGCCCCGGAGGGCGCGCAACGCCCGATGGAGCTTCACGGCGAAGGTCGCGCGCGAGCAGCCAAGGACGGCGCACAACTCGTCGGTCTCGAGTCCGTCGAAGAACTTGAGGATGAGGATCTGGCGGTGTCCGTCGGGCAGGCGGGTGAGTGCCCGGCCCAGCTGGTCGCGGTCCAGGGCCGCCGCGAAGGCCTGCGCCGCCCGGTCGTCGCCGAGCTGGGACGCCGAGCCGCGATCGCCCGCGTCGGGGCCGTCGAAGTCGCCCACCCGACCCATCAGGGGCACCGTCCGGCCCTCGCGCCGGACGTGATCGACCACCGCGTTGGCGGCGACCCGATAGAGCCACCCACCGAACGAGTCATTGCGGAAGTCGGACCGTCGAACCGCGCCGAGCGCTCGTTCGAACGTGGTCGCGGTCAGGTCCTCGGCCACGGTCCGGTCCCCGACACGGCGTGCGATGAAGCCGTGGATGCGTGGCAGGTAGAAGTCGTACAGCTCGCCGAACGCAGACGCGTCCACCCTGGCCCGGGCCACGAGGGCCCGTTCCAGGGTGGCATCCAGTCGAGCGGCACTGCGGCGATCAGGTTCCATGCGCGACCCGATCGTGTGGGTGGCTGGGTGCGCCGGCCATCGGCCAGCAGTACCGCTTCAAGCGGGACCACGGTGCGCACCCATCCATCCGGCATCGGCCTGGTTCGCGCTCGAAGACCGGCTACTCGATGGTCACGGCGACGGTGTCGCTCGTGCCGAGGAGGGGATAGCTGCCGTCGACATAGCCCTTGCACTGGACGGTGTACTTGTAGGTCTCACCGACCACGACGGACTCGTCGACCCAGGTGGTGATGTCGCGGTCCTCGATCTCGAAGACCGTCGTGCCTTCGTACGCCTTGCGCACGATGCGGTAGTGGCTGAACGGGTCGGCCGTGCAGGCCTCCCAGTGCAGGACGGCGTGGCCGCCCTCGGAGCCGACTTCGAGCCACAGGGCCTGGGGCTTGGGAGCGGGCTCCTCGGCCTTCGGCGTGACGATCGACTTGGTTTCCGTGGCGGCCAGGACCTTGTAGCCCTCGCCGACGTGCTTGACGCAGAAGACGCGGTACCACAGGCGCTTGCCGGCGGGGGCCTCCTTGTCGAAGAAGGCGGTCTTGCCGTCCATCCCGACGACCTTCACGAGCGAGTCGTGCGCACCGAGCGGCCAGCGAACGACGTTGTCGGTGGAGCGCACGACCTTGTAGGCCTCGGCGCCGTCGACCTCGCAGTTCGACCAATCGAGCCACGGATGGCCTTCGTCGATGACGAGCTTGAGGGCCAGGACCGGGCGATCCGGGGCCGGCTTCGGTTCGGGCTTCGGCTCGGGCTTCGGCTCGGGCGTGGGCTCGGCCTTGGCCGGCGTCACGATGGACTCGACCTCGGACGCGCAGGCGACGACCGTCGTGTCGCCCGACCTGGCGATGCCGAACACGGCGTACCAGAGGCGCTTCCCGGCGGGTGCCCGCTCGTCGACGAACCGAGTCCGGCTCGCGTCCTCGACGACCCCGACGAGCGCGTCGCCCTCGCCACGCGGATAGCTCGCACCGGCGTCGGCCGAGCGGATGATCTTGTAGGCGACGAAGCCGTCGACGTCGCAGGCGGTCCATCCGAGCTTGACGTCGCGTTCACGGAGGCCCAGCTCCAGGCGGATCGCCGCGGGCCCTGCCGTCGGATCCGGCTCGGTCCCTGGTTCGGTGCCCGGCTCGGTCTCGGGGATGGTCTCGCCCTGTTCGGTCTGGGCCGCGATCCCGAAGGCCGACCCGGCGCCACCGACTCGACCCGGGTCGTTGCCGTTCCCGAGTGCCGCGTCGCCGCCGGACGCGTCGTCGGTCGCGGCTGCGTCGGCACCGGTCAGGTCCGGGTCCGCGCCATGGCCCGTGCCCAGCGATGAGCCGAACGCGAGCGCGCAGACCAGGAAGGCTCCGGCGATCGCGCCGGGCACGGACACCGTCAGGTGTCGCCGGCCGCCGCCACCGATCCGCGGCTGCACCGGCGCCGGCGCGTCCGGCTCCCAGATCTCGACGTCCTCGACCGGCTCGAGGCCGGTCTGCTGCTTCTGATCCATCCCTCGTGTCTCCCCGAATGGGTCGGTGTGGTCGCCCCGAAAGCGCGCGACCGGATGAGTCCGACGCACACAGAACGCCGGAGACCCAGCGGGGATTACCGACGCCGCGGCATCCGATGGTCATGGGACCCGTCCAGCCGGCGGTGGCGACTTGACGCGACCCGCGTCAAAACCTAGGCTCACCCCCTAACAAGCGTTCGTTAGGAGGTCGCCTGCGCGTGGTCGAGACCACCCGTCGCCGCGAGATCGAGGATGTCGCCAGCTCGCTGTTCCGCGAGCATGGCTATGCCGGAACGAGCGTGCGCGACATCGCCAGAGCCCTCGACATCCAGGGCGCCAGCCTGTACGCCCACGTCGCGTCCAAGCAGGACGTCCTGCGAGCCATCGTGGAGCGGATGGCCGGCCGGTTCGAGGCGGCGGCGGACGAGGCCATCGCGGCGCTCGACGGTGGGGTGAACGCGGATCCGGCCAGCCGGCTGGGCGCCATCGTTCGCGCGCACGTGGGCGTGGTCACCGGCGACCTGGAGCGGGCCACGGTGTTCGTCCACGAATGGCGGGCGCTCGACGGGGACGGGCGGTTGCGGATGGCCAAGCGACGCGATGCGTACGAGCGCCGGTTCCGGGTGATCATCTCGGAGGGCATGGAGACCGGCGCGTTCGCCACGTCCGATCCGACAGCCACGGCGGCGTTCATCCTCACGGCCCTCAACGGGCTCGTGGCCTGGTATCGGCCCGACGGTCGCCTGCGGGCCGCCGAGGTCGCCGACCTGTACGCCGATCTCGCGGTCAGCGCCGCGACGGGGCCGGAGGTGATCCGATGACCGATCCGCGGGCGCTCGATCCCATCCTGTCCCCGGTCGAGCGATCCCGCCCCATCTTCAACGATGCGGACCTGTCGCACGACGAGCGGTTCGAGGCGTTCGAGGCGCATGTCGTCGCCGGCGGCAAGGTGGAGGCCACCGACTGGATGCCCGATGAGTATCGACTGGCCGTCCTGCGCTTCGTCGAGATGCACGCCAACAGCGAGCTGATGGGCGTCCTGCCCGAGCGCGAGTGGCTGATGCGAGCCCCGACCCTGCGCCGCAAGCTGGCCCTGACCGCCAAGGTCCAAGACGAGGTGGGCCACGCCCAACTCCTGTATCGCGTCGCCGAGGACCTTGGCAAGTCCCGCGAGGCGATGTTCGACGACCTGTTGGCCGGGAAGACGAAGTTCCACAACGTCTTCCACTACCCCACGGTCGGCTGGGCCGACGTCGGGCTGATCGCCTGGCTCGTGGACGCGGCCGCGATCGTCGCCCAGCAGGCGCTCCGCGACAGCAGCTACGCGCCGTACGCCCGGACGATGCGCAAGATCTGCTGGGAAGAGTCGGTCCACATCATGCACGGGCGGGACGTCGTGGTGACGATGGCGACCGGTACGGCCGCCCAGCGCGCCGCCATCCAGGATGCGCTGGAGCGCTGGTGGGGGCCGCTGATGCAGATGCATGGCCCGCGGTCACCGCGCGAGCGGGACCGCGACCTGCACTGGCGGATCAAGGCCAAGACGTCCGAGGAGCTGCGCCAGGAGTTCCTGTCCATCTACGTGCCGCGCATCCGCGAGCTGGGCCTGGTCATCCCGGACCGCGATCTCCGCTGGGATGACACGGCGGCGCGCTGGGACTACCACGACCCGGATTGGAACGAGCTGCGGATCGTCGTCACCAACCACGGCCCCATGTCGCAGGCGCGCCTGGACTTCCGGCGACTCGAACGTGAGGACACGCGCTGGGTCCGCGAGACGATCCTGGGCGTTCCGGCGGCGGCCTGACCGCGATGGCCGACCAGGTCACGACCCCGTCGAGCGAGACCGCCCCGGTCCTCGAGCCCTGGGAGGTCTTCCGCCAGGAGAAGGACGGCGATCCGATGAAGCACGGTGGGAGCGTCATGGCGCCCGACGCCGGACTCGCGGTCCACTACGCGCGCGAGCTGTACGGGCGGCGCCAGGAGAGCGTCCGACTGTGGATCGTCCGCCGCGCCGACATCGTGGATCTCGCCGACCCAGACCTGCTCCAGCCACCGCTCGATCGCTCGTTCAAGAAGCCGGGCGGCTATGTCATGCGCGACAAGCTGGCCGCGGCGCGCGAGCAGTCCGGTCAGGCGAAACCCAAGGCCCGCCCGAAGTGAGTGCCGCCCCGAACGTCCCGCGGTCCGGCGCCGGCCTGCCCGTCATCGCCCTCGGCCATCTGCTGCTCTCGATGGCCGACGACGAATTCGTCATCGGCTCCAGCGACTCCGAGTGGACCGGCATCGCGCCGCTCCTCGAGGAAGACGTGGCGATGAGCTCGCTCGCCCAGGACGAGATCGGCCACGCCGCGGCGCTCTACGGCCTGCTCGGAGGGTTGACCGGCACCGACCCCGACGCCCTCGCCTACGACCGCGAACCCGACGAGTACCGCCACAGCCGGCTGCTGGACCACGGTCGCGGGGACTGGGCGATGACCATCGCGCGGCGGTACCTGTACGAGACCTCGGACGCCGTCCGACTCGACGCGCTGGTCGACGGCCCGTGGGCGCCGCTCGCCGACCTGTGCGGCAAGCTCGTGCGCGAGGAGCGCTACCACCAGATGCACGTGAGCGCCTGGTTCACGCGCCTGGCCCACGGGCGAGGTGAGCCGCGTGACCGGCTCCTGGCTGCGCTCACGGTCCTCGCCCCGGACGCCGGCACGGTCTTCACGCCACTCCCCGGCGAACCGGCCCTGGTCGAAGCCGGGATCCTGGCCGCCCCGATGACCGAGCTCGAGGCCCGCTGGCGCGCGACGATCGCCCCGACCTTTGCCGCATACGAGCTGACGATGCCGCCTTCGACCGTGCGTCCGACGACCGGCCGGCAGGAGCATGGCGCCGACTTCGCCTGGTTGTGGAGCGAGTTCACCCAGGTGAGGCGGAGCGATCCGGAGGCCGTCTGGTGAGCGAGGCCGGGGCGCACGTCGCGATCGCGCGGGCGCGAGCGGGGGTCGGCGACCCGACGCCCGTGATCGACGAGGCGGCGGTCCGGCTCGCCCTGGCGGAGGTCATGGATCCGGAACTCCCCATGGTGTCCATCGCCGACCTGGGCATGATCGGCGACGTATCGGTCGGATCGACCATCCGCGTCGGCCTGCTACCGACGTTCGTCGGCTGCCCGGCCCTGGCCATGATCCAGACCTCCGTCGAGGATCGACTCGCCGCGTTCGGGCGCCCGGTGGACGTCCGGGCGTCGTTCGAGGTGCCGTGGACGTCGGAGCGGATCACGCCCGCCGGCTTGGCCGCCCTGGCCGCGGCCGGCATCGCGCCGCCGACGACGCTCGAGGCCACCCGGTGCCCGCACTGCGCATCGGCGCAGGTCGTCCGCGACAGCCTGTTCGGTCCGACCCAGTGTCGGTCGCTGTTCTACTGCCGCGCGTGTCGGCAGCCGTTCGAAGCCCTGAAGCCCGTTTGACGGTGGCCGCCGACATCCGGAGCGTCGGGATCGTCGGCGCGGGGACGATGGGGGCAGGCATCGCCCAGATCGCGCTGGAGGCAGGTCACGACGTCCGGCTGTGCGATCAGGCACCCGAGGCGATCGGCCCCGCGTTCGAGCGGATCACGGGCGGGTTGCGGCGACGGGCGGCCAAGCTCGGGCACACGGACGGCTGGGTGGACGGCGTCCTCGAGCGCCTCCGGTTCGAGACCACGACCGACGCGGCGGTGGCCGGCGCGGACCTGGTGATCGAAGCCGCTGTCGAGGACCTGCTCGAGAAGCAGCGGCTGTTCCGGTCGATCGGGGCGGCCGCGCCACGCCACGCGATCCTCGCGACGAACACGAGCGCCCTGTCCGTGACGGCCATCGCTTCGGCCACCGACCGGTCCGAGCAGGTGCTCGGCCTCCACTTCTTCAACCCGGCCGCCGTCATGCGCCTGGTCGAGGTGGTGACGACGGCGAGCACGGACCCGGCCGTCGCGAGCACCGCCTCGGATCTCATGACCGCGTGGGGCAAGACGCCCGTCCGCTGCGCCGACTCGCCGGGATTCATCGTCAACCGCGTCAACCGCCCGTTCACCATCGAGGCGCTGCGACTGCTGGAGGCAGGCGAAGCCGGCGTCATCGCCATCGACGACGCGATGCGCGGGGCCGGGTTCCCGATGGGCCCGTTCGAACTCATGGACCTCATCGGCATCGACGTGAACCTCGCCGCCGCCCGGGGCGTGTGGGACGGCCTTGGCCGGCCGGAGCGTCTCCGCCCGTCGCCGATCCAGGAGCGCCTGGTCGCCGCGGGCCATGTCGGTCGAAAGGCCGGATCCGGGTTCTACCGGTACGACGCCACCGGCCGAAGCCAGGGGATCGCGGTCGAGACGGCGACCGGCGCGACGACGCCCGACGCGATCGTCGACCGCATCCGCGACGCGATCGATGCCGAGGCCCGCCTGGCCGCCGACGAAGGCGTCGCGACCCCGGCCGACATCCAGCTCGCCCTGGAGCTCGGCGCCGGCCACCCACCTCGGACGACGCCGCCGGTACGATAGCCACATGACCCGCGACAGCCACCGCCCGCTCCGCGACGCCTGGATCGTCGAAGCCGTGCGCACCCCGATCGGCCGCTACGGCGGGGGACTGGCCGGGGTCCGGCCGGACGACCTCGCGGCGGCGACGCTGCGGGCCGTCGTGGACCGGGCGGGCCTGGATCCCGCCCTGGTCGAGGACGTCATCCTCGGGTGCGCCAACCAGGCCGGCGAGGACAACCGCGACGTCGCCCGGATGGCGCTGCTCCTGGCGGACTTCCCGGTCGAGGTCGGCGGGCTGACCGTCAATCGGCTGTGCGGTTCCGGCCTCCAGGCGATCAACTCGGCCGCCCACGCGATCGCGGTGGGCGATGGTGACGTGTTCATCGGCGGTGGGGTCGAATCGATGTCGCGCGCGCCGTACGTGCAGCTCAAGGCCGAGACCGCCTTCGAGCGCGGCGATCGCCCACTGGTCGACACGACGCTCGGCTGGCGGTTCGTCAATCCACGGCTGGCGGCCAAGCACCACCCGTATTCGATGGGCGAGACCGCCGAGAACGTCGCGGAGCGATGGGGCATCTCGCGCGAGCGCCAGGACGCGTTCGCCCTGGAGAGCCAGCGTCGGACGGCCGCCGCCGTCGAGGCCGGCCGGTTCGACGATCAGCTCGTGCCGATCACGATCCCGCAGAGGAAGGGCGACCCGGTCGTCGTCGCCCGCGATGAACACCCGCGGGCCGATACGTCGGCCGAGGCCCTCGCAAAGCTGCGCCCGGCGTTCGCCAAGGAGGGTGGGTCCGTCACGGCCGGGAACAGCTCGGGCATCAACGACGGCGCGGCGGCGGTCCTGCTCGTCGAGGCGGAGCGAGCCCGCGCACTCGGGTTGACGCCCATGGCTCGCGTCGTGTCGACCGCGATCGCCGGGGTCGATCCAGCGGTCATGGGCATCGGGCCCGTGCCGGCCACGCGCAAGGCGCTCGAGCGGGCCGGCATCGCCGTCGCGGACCTGGACCTCATCGAACTCAACGAGGCCTTCGCCTCGCAGGGTCTCGCGACGATGGACGAGCTGGGCCTGGACCCGGCCCGGGTCAACGTGAACGGTGGCGCCATCGCCCTGGGTCATCCACTCGGGATGAGCGGTGCGCGGCTGATCACGATGCTGACCCACGAGCTGCGACGGACCGGTGGGCGCTACGGTCTCGCGACGATGTGCATCGGCGTCGGCCAGGGGATCGCCACGATCGTCGAACGCATCGACGACTGACCGTCAGGCGGGCGAGCCCGGCCCGGTCGAGCCCGGCCCGGTCGAGCCGGATGATGCGGTGCCCCGCCGCCGAAGCAGGATCCAGGCGACGATGGCCAGGACGAGGCCACCGGCGATGAGGATCGCCGACTGCCAGACGAGCAGCGTCGTGAAGGCCGAGTACACCTCGGTCGTCACCTGGCGGACCGTGATGTCGCTCGAGGCGCTCCCGACCGTCGCCCCGCCGAGCCAGGCGGCGGCCAGGGTGACCACGCCGGCCACCGTGACGGCGATGCCGACGAGGCCGAGCGCCCGGACCCGTCGATGGGCCAGCCCGACGATGGCCAGCGCCGCGACCACGGCCACGATCGGGATGAGGATCTGGACCAGCTGCATGAGGCCGACGGCGTTGGCGGTCGTCTCGAGCGCGTCCGCCTCCGCGAGAACGAGGATCCGGTCCGCCTCTGGCACACGCACCATCGCCGGCGTGAGGCGTGGGTCGATGGCCGCCGCCAGGCGGTCGGTGATCTCCCCGGTGTCGAGGATCAGCTCGTCACCCTGGATCCGCACGGCGCCCGAGGTGCCGGTCGCTGCGCCGATCAGGTACGCGTGGACCTGGGCGATCGCCGCGTCTCGAGCCTGACGGACGGCCGGGTCGTCCAATGCCGCTGCCAGCGCCGTCCGCAGGGCCGCCCGGACCTCCTCCGGCGACGCCGACGGGTCGACACCGAGGATCTCGGTCGCCAGCACCCGGAACGTCTCCGCGGACCGGAGGCGGCTGAGGACGTCGTCGGCGACCCGCGTGGCGATGACGCTCCGGAGCGAGGGGCTGTCCAAGACGTCGCCGGCGGTCCTGGCGAAGGCGCGGTCGTCCACGACGGTCCGGACCGCCCAGTACGACGTGTTCGCCAGGACGACCGTGGGGAGCAGCAGCACGAGGAGCAGGGCTGCGAGGACGGTCCGCATGACGCCGCCGAGTGTACTGCCCGGCATGGGCCGAACGATTTCGGCGCGACCGCTTGTCGAAACCCGTTGACGTGCGTACGATGTGGGCCTACCCCAAGGAGGACGTTCCAGACATGATCGATCAGCAGTCCACGGTGGTTTCCCTGACTGACGCCGCGGCCGTGAAACTCCGCGAGCTCACCAAGGACGAGACCAACCCGGCGATCGGGCTGCGCGTGTATGTCTACTCCGGCGGTTGCTCCGGCTTCCGCTACGGGATGATGCTCGAGGATGCCCCCACCGCCGAGGACCGGGTCCTCGAGGCGAGCGGGATCAAGGTCTACGTCGATGGCCAGAGCGTCGACCTCCTGCAGGGTTCGCAGATCGACTACGTCGACACGTTGATGGGCGCCGGCTTCACGGTGAACAATCCGAATGCCGTGTCGGCCTGCGGCTGCGGCTCCAGCTTCCGCACCGCGGACGATGGGGGCGCCCCGAAGGGTTGCGCCCACTGATCGACCGGTAGCGCCGGACCGAGCGCCGCACCACGAGCCGCCGGGCGACCGGCGGCTTCGTCGTTCCCGGTAGACCATCGGACCCTGCGGTCGGGACCCTTGGGCCATGGGGCCATCCGGGCGACACGGCGACGCTTCGGGTCGGATGTCTCGTCTCAAGCTCCCAGGCGTACAACTCTGGTCGGCCTTCCTGGTCGTCGGAGTGCTGGCGCTCGTGTTGCACACCGCCCTCGAGGCCGGCAGCCTCCAGCAGAGCTGGTTCTACGACGTCATCGGAGCGTCCGCGGTCGCGATGGCGATCGTCGGGATCGTCCGGAACGCGCCCGACCGCCGACTTCCCTGGTTCCTGATGGCCGCCGGCCAGGCCCTGTTCGTCGCCGGTGACGTCATGTGGAACTGGTACGAGATGATCGGCGAGGAGCCGTTCCCGTCGCTCGCCGACGTCCTGTACCTCGGCGGCTACCCGTTCATGGCGGCCGGGATCTTCCTGCTCATCCGGCGGCGGATCGGTGGCGGCGATCGCGGCGGTGTCCTCGACGCGGCCATCCTCACCACCGCGTGCGCGATCCTGTCGTGGACCTTCGTGATCCAGCCCCAGATGGGCGGCTCGGACCTCGATCCAGTGAGCCTCGCGATCACCCTGGCCTACCCCCTGATGGATCTCCTGCTCGTCGGATTCGCCGTCGGCCTCCTGACGACGCCGGGCGCTCGGACGACGTCGTTCCGGCTGCTCGGGCTCTCACTCCTGGCGCTCGTGGTCGCCGACCATGCCTACGCGGTCCAGAACCTCGACGGGACGTACGTTCCCGGCGGACCGATCGACACCCTCTACCTGATCTCGTACCTCACCTTCGGCGCCGCCGCCCTCCACCCGTCGATGCGGCGCCTGACCGAACCGCACCCGGTCGCCGTCACGTGGCTCGGGCCGGTCCGGATGATCGGGCTCGCCATCGCGATGATCACCGGCCCGTTGCTCGTCACCCTCGGCCCGGACTCCGCGCAGGGCCTGACGGTCGTGGCCGCCGCGACGGCCCTCCTGTCGCTCCTCGTCCTCGCGCGACTGGCGGGCCTGGTCGGCCTGCTCGAGCGCGACGTGGACCAGCGCCGCAAGCTCGAGGCGCAGCTCAGCTACCAGGCGTTCCACGACCCGCTGACCGGGCTGGTCAATCGTCGCCGGTTCGTCGAGCAGGCGGAGGCGGCCCTGGCGGCTCGCGCTCACCCTGGGTCCGTGGCCGCGATGTTCCTGGATCTCGACGACTTCAAGACCGTCAACGACACGCTCGGGCATGCCGCCGGCGATGAACTCCTGGTCGTGGTCGCCGAGCGCCTCAAGGCCAGCCTGCGTGGGACGGATGTCGCCGCCCGCCTGGGTGGGGACGAGTTCGGCGTGCTGCTCTTCGACGTCGACGACGTCGCCTACGCCAAGCTCATCTCGGAACGACTGCTCAAGGCCGTCCAGGAGCCGCTGACGATCATGGGCCGGCCGGTGGAGGTCGGGGCCAGCATCGGCATCGCGATCGATACTGCTGCCATGCGGACCGTCGACGACCTGCTCGGCGACGCCGACGTGGCGATGTACCAGGCCAAGGCCCAGGGCAAGGGCCGCTCGCAGGTCTTCGCCGGCGCCGCCGATCGGTCCGACGTGCCGGAGCGCGCCTGGAGCGAACCGCGCCACAACGTTCGTCGCCCCGCGGTGGGCCCGGCCCAGCTGGAGCCCGGCGCCGGCGCCGGCTAGCCGCTACCCGGCCAGGGGCGCCGGCCTGATCGGGCTGCCTCGACCCTGCCGTCCCGGGCGGGCCTTCGCACCCGCCGCGCCGCTAGACTCGGCGCCAATGCACCCGCCGACCGATCCATCGCCCGACGACGCCGTGCGCGACGACGCCCTGCGACGGGCGGACGAGGTCGCCGACCGCTTCCTGGTCGGCCGCAAGCTCCCAGGCGTCCTGTATGGCGTGACCCTCGGTGACGCGCTGATCCACGCCCGCGGCATCGGGACCCTGCGAGTCGGCGAGGAGGCCACGCCCGACGTCGACAGCGTCTTCCGGATCGCGTCCATGACCAAGAGTCTCACCGCGGCGACGGTCCTGTCGTTGCGGGATGCGGGGATCCTCGGGCTGGACGACCCCGTCGCGCGCCACGTCCCGGACCTCGTGGGGCTGCGCGGGCCCACCGCGGATTCCCCGCCGATCACCGTGCGTCACCTGCTGACGATGTCGGCCGGATTGCCGACGGACGACCCGTGGGGCGATCGCCAGCAGGGGCTCGACCTCGACCGGTTCGCCGAACTCCTGCGCGCCGGTCCGACGTTCGCCTGGACGCCCGGGCTGCGCTTCGAGTATTCGAACCTGGGCTACGGGATCCTGGGCCGGGCCATCGCGAACGTCGCCGGACGCGAGTACAAGGACGTCGTGCGAGAACGGCTCCTCGACCCGCTCGGGATGACCGCCACGACGTTCGAGCGGTCCGATATCCCGCGAGCGCGTCTCGCCCACGGGTACCTGTGGCGCGACGACGCGTACGTGGAGGAGCCGTTCGATCCGTATGGCGCGCTGGCGTCGATGGGTGGCGCGTGCACGTCCCTGCGCGACCTCGTGCGCTGGGTCGGCGGGTTCACCGACGCGTTCCCGCCGCGCGACGATCCGGACGATTCCCACCCATTGCGCCGGGCCACCCGTCGAGAGATGCAGCAGATCCAGTTCGCGATCCCGTCGTGGGTGGAGCCCGGGGCGCCGGACGAGGGCCCGGATGTGCGCTCCGGTGGCTACGGCTTCGGCCTGTTCATCGCCGACGACCCGCGCCATGGCCGGATCGTCAGCCACTCCGGCGGCTACCCCGGATTCGGCAGCAACATGCGCTGGCAACCGGCCTCCGGGCTGGGCGTCATCGTCCTGATCAATCACCGCTACGGCCCGGCGACCGCACTCGGGCGCGAGCTGATCGCGGCGCTGCTCGACGCCGGACCGGCGCTGTCGGTCCCGCGGCGGATCGGTCCGGCACCGGCGCTCGTCGCGGCACGCGCCGCCGTCGAGTCGCTCCTGGCCGAGTGGGACGACGACCTGGCGGCGGCGTCCTTCGCGATGAACGTGGACCTGGACGAGCCGCTGGCCCGCCGGCGTGCGGAGGTCGAGCGCCTGCGCGGCGTGCACGGTGCGCTCGCGCCGGATCCCGACGAGCCCTCGACCTACCTCTCCAGCCTCGATGCGACCTGGTGGATGCGCGGTGAGCGCGGCCGGGTCCAGGTGGGGATCCTCCTCTCGCCCGAGCCCCGGCCGCTCATCCAGGACGTGACGCTCACGTCCGTCCCCGACCCGTCGCCCGAGCTGGCCGACGCCGCGGCCCAGGTCGTGGCCGTCATCAACGGGCACGCCGGCGGGCGAGGGCCGGATGCGGTGGGTCTGGAGCTCCCGCTCGGACCGACACTCGATCGGGTGGCCCTGGACCGCGCCATCCGGGCGACCGCGGCGCGCTACGGCCCGGTGCGCCTCGGCCCGGCGATCGCCTCGTCGGACACATCGGCAACGTGGCGGCTGCACGGCGAGCGAGGCGAGGCGACCCTTCGACTCGAACGCGACCAGCCATCCGGCGCGTGGTCGGCCATCGAGCTGCGGACGGCCATCCTGGAGCGCCCGAACTACGCCGACTGAGGCCATCGCGCCCTGTCGGGCTAGACTCAGGTCCGCATGGAGATCCCCCTCTTTCCCCTCCACACCGTCCTCTGTCCGGGCATCGTCCTGCCGCTCCACATCTTCGAGGAGCGCTACCGCGCCCTCGTCCGCCACTGTCTGGACACCGGCCTGCCATTCGGGGTCGTCCTGATCCGCGATGGGCGCGATGTCGGCGCCGGGGCGGTCGCGACGCTCGCCGGTGTCGGGGCGTTCGCGGAGATCCGCCGGGCCGGCCGGTATCCCGACGGGCGGTTCGATCTCCTGGCGGCGGCGACCGGCCGGTTCGCCATCGAGTCGGTCGATACGATGAAGGCCCCGTACCTCGTCGCCGATGTGACGCCACTGGACGACGAGGTGGGCGACGAGTCCCGCGCCGAACGACTGTCGGCCGCCGCGATCCGACGGTTCGTCCGGTACCTGGAGCTCATGCGCGCTCGCGACGGCGAGACGACCGAGGTCCTCGACATCCAGGTGGAACTGGACGCACCGGCCGGCCTGGCGGGCGCGACGGACTCGGACGACGAAGACGACACGTTCGCGCCGGTCAGCAACGGACCGTCCGAGGACGACGACGATGACGACGGCGATGAGGATGCGACGGAGCTGACGATCCCGGACGACCCGACCGTCCTGTCGTACCTCCTGTCGGGCATCGTCCAGGTGGAGCTCCCGCGCCGCCAGCGCCTGCTGGAGGCGGAGACGACCGAGGAGCGACTGCAGGAGCTGGTCGCCCTGCTCGACCGCGAGGTGCTCCTGCTCGGCGAACGGCTGCGCTACTTCGCCCCGGACCCGCGCACGCTCGGCGGCCCGGTCCGGAGCTAGCTCGTCGCGGACGGCGCCGCCGACGTGGCCGGCGCGGCCGAACCGCGCTCAGTCGCCGGGGTAGTGCGCCGCGATGCCGTCGAGGATGGCCGTCAGCCCCCACTCGAACTGCTCGTCATCGACGAACCGGGCGGCGTCCGGCTGGACCTGCCTCGTGAAGGGCAGGGACGCCGGGTCGAGGGCGCCGTAGTCCTCCTGGAGCACGTCCTGGCCCACGTACAGCGACCGGCTCGCCGCCGGGTGCCACCGGGGTGCCTCCAACGCCGCGAACCCCAGCACGTACCCGAAGAGCAGGTTGGCCGCCCGGTCGGTCGTTCGTGGCCCGAACCCGGCAGGGACGAAGACCGCGTAGGCCGCTTCGGCGAGGTAGATGGCGCCTGGTCCGAGTGCCGGCCGCGAGATGACGACCTCGACCAGGGCCGGCTGGGACATCAGGGTGCGGCGCAACGCCCGGGCGATGCCGGCGAGATCGGTGCGCCAGTCACCGGTCGGCGGCGGGATCCGGATGCCCGATGCGGTCACGTCGATGAGCGCGTCGACGAGCGCCGCTCGATCGGCGAAGTGGCGGTAGGTGGCCATGGGCGCCACCCCGAGCGCCGTCGCCAATCGACGCATCGACAGACCGTCTAACCCGTCGCGCGCCACGATCTCCGCGGCGGCGGCGAGGATGGTCTCGCGGTCCAGTCTCGGGCGCCCGGTGGCCATCGCAGATTCCCTCTTGACAACGATGTGTACGTCGTACACTCTACCGCGTATACACCGTACATGCAAGCCACGAGAGAGGGAACCGACGGATGTTCGAACGGATCACGCAGCACTGGCCGCTCTGGCTCCTGGCCACGGTCAGCTACCCCCTGGCGGGCATCGCCGGCCGGCTCGTCGCCGGACCGGCCACGACCTGGACCGCGGCGCTCCTGGCCGGCGCCGTGGCCGGACTCGTCGTGGGCGGCGCCCAGGCGCTCGCGATGGCACCCCGCCGACCGGACCTTCGCTGGGCCCTCGCGATGGCCGTGGGGTCGGGGACCGGTCTGACCCTCTCGGTCGGGCTCGGCCTGGCGCCGCTGGCGACGGGGCTCCTGACGGGTGCGCTCATCGGCGTCGCCCAGGCGGCGGTCGCCTCGCGTGCGGCACTCGACCCCCGCCGATCCGTGCTGGCCTGGCCCCTCGTCGTCGCCCTCGCGTGGGGTCTCGGCTGGACGGTCACCACGGCGATCGGCGTCGATCCCGAGGCGGGTTGGGCGGTCTTCGGGCTGTCGGGTGCGCTGACCGCGCAGGTCGTCACGCTCGCCGGCGCCTTCGGGCTCGTGCGAACCACCTCGGTGGTGCCGGCGTGACCGCCGAGCTGGCGGTCGGGATCCTGCTGATCCTGCTCCCGATCGCGTTCAACGCCTTCTTCTTCGAGCTCGCGCGGACCTTCGAGTACCCGGACATCCTCCGCCAGGAGACCGGCTCGATCCTGACCCGGTTCCACGACGGCGGGACGCCGCTGCTCCTGCGCTGGTGGGGCTTCGCGCTGGTGGCACTCGCGTTCGTCCCGATCGGGGTCGTCGTGCCGGAGGTGCTGGCTCCGGGCACGCCGGTCACGAGCGTCGTGGCCGCGCTCGGCATCGCCGCGGGCCTGGTCCAGGTCCTCGGCCTCATCCGCTGGCCGTTCCTGGTCCCGGAGCTCGCCCGCCGCTACGTGGACCCCGTCACGAGCCCACAGGGCCGCGAGACGATCGAGCTCGTCTTCGGATCGTTCCATCGCCTGCTCGGCGTGGGCATCGGGGAGCACCTCGGGTACCTGCTCACGGGTCTGTGGAGCGTCGGCTTCGCCCTGGCGCTCGTCGTCACGCCGGCGGCGATCGTCCCGACCTGGCTGGCGCTGCCGGGGGTCGTCGTCGGCCTCGCGCTGATGGTCGGCTCGCTCGAGTTCGTCGGACCCAACGAGGCGACCGGCTGGTCCGTCGCGGAGAAGCTCGTCCCGATCGCCTACGTCGGCTGGTCGGCCTGGCTCATCGTCGTCGGGATCCTGGCGATCCTCTAGCGCGGCGTCGTTCAGTCGGTCGGGGCGAGGTCGTAGATCGTCGTCCCGCCGACCGTGATGGCCGTGCCGTTCGCGGTGATCCAGGCGGTCACGTCGCTGGTCCCCCGACCGCCCGGCATCCCGCCTCCGCCACCACCGACAATCGCGTAGCGGAGCTGACCGGAGGCGACGTACGCCTGGAGTTCGGCGACGGTGGGGGAGGCGTCGTCGCCGTTGAACCCGCCCATCGTCATGACCGGCAGGCCGGTCGCCAGCTGGATCGGCGCCGCCGAACCCGAGCCGCTGACCGCGACGATCCAGTCCGCGTCACCCTGGTTGGCGACGAGGTAGTCGAGGACGTCCTGGCTGACGGTCGCGTCGCCGCCCGCGCCAGGACCACCGGGTCCGCCGGTGAAGCCGCCACCACCGTCCGGAGGCGTGCCACCGGTCGGGGCCTCGCCCAGACCTGGGACCTGACCCGGCGCCTGGCCGGCGGGCATGCCGTCCTGACCGCCATCCGGACGGGCGCGGCCACCAGCGGCCTGCCCGAACCCTTCGGATCCGGGGACGGTGGGCCCGGCGCTGGGATCGCCGCCGCTCAGGGCCTGCCCCATCGTGTCGTAGGCGAAGGCCGTCGGACCCGCCAGCAAGGCCACGAACGCGACGGCGACGACGGCCATCGCGAACCGCCCCTTGACGACGTGCGTCGGGAGGGCGATGAGGAGCGCCGCCGCGCCGCCGACGAGCAGCACGACCGTCCCCAGACCGGGCGCGAAGTCCGGGGTTCGAGCCAGCAGCGCCCAGGCCCACACGGCCGAGGCAAGGATCGCCCCGCCGAGGACGACCCCGCCCCACATCGAGCGCGCCCGGAGCCGCCACAGGTCCACGGTCCCAGCGCCGACCAGGGCGGCGACCGCCGGTGCGAGGGCGACCGCGTAGTACGTGTGGACGATGCCCGACATGAAGCTGAACACGAGCGCCGTCACCAGGAGCCACGACCCCCACAGGACGTAGCCGGCGAGGCCGAGGTCGGTGCGCCCGGCACGGCGACGCAGCCACAGGCCGGCGACCAGTGCGATCAGGGCGAAGGGCAGCAGCCAGCTGATCTGGCCACCGAACTCGGCGTTGAACAAGCGCAGCAGGCCGGCCTCGCCGCTGAAGTTCGCCCCGATGCCACCGCCACCGCCACCGGCGATCGCGGCGCCCGCCGGACCCGCGCCGGACCCACCGAAGATCCTGCCCAGCCCGTCGTAGCCGAGCAGGAGCTCGAGCGCGGAATCGGTCGTGCTGCCGCCGATGAACGGGCGGTCGGCGGTCGGGATGAGCTCGACCGCGGCCACCCACCAGCCGCTCGTCACGATCACGGTGACGAACGCCACGGCCAGCCCGCGGGCCCGGTGGACGAGTCCGCCGGGAGCGGCGACCAGGTACGTCAGGGCGAATGCCGGCAGGACGAGGTAGGCCTGCAGGTACTTCGTCAGGAAGCCGAGGCCCACGAGCGATGCCGCCAGGACCACCCAGCGCAGCCGGTCCGTCTCCAGCGAGCGGAACAGGGCGGCGGCCGCCCCGACGAGCAGCAGCGTGAGCAGGGCGTCCGGGTTGTCGTAGCGGAAGATCAGGACGGAGACCGGGGTGAGGGCCATCGCGACCGCCGCGATCGTGGCCGCCGCCGGCCCGAACGAGCGACGCACGGCCGCGTACAGCACGACGACCGTCGCGACCCCGGCGAGCGCCTGCGGCAGCAGGATGCTCCACGAACTCAGCCCGAAGAGGCGGACCGACAGGCCCATGAGCATCGTGGACAGCGGCGGCTTGTCGATGGTGATGAAGTTCGAGGCGTCGAGCGACCCGAAGAACCAGGCCGCCCAGCTCTGGCTCGCGGCCTGCGCCGCCATCGCGTAGTAGGTGTTCGCCCAGCCGCTGATCGCGAGATCCCACATGTACAGCACGGCGGCCAGGCCGACGACGGCGAGGAACGCGGGGCGGATCCACGTGGCCTGATCGACCGAGCCGAACAACAGAGTCGCGAGGCGCCCCCGGCGGCGGTCGTCGGGTTCGTCGGCGGTGTGGGTCGGGACCAGGGGCTGCGTGATGGCGGTCATGGGGCGATCGTGGTCCGTGGCCCTGAGAACCCGCTGAGAATCCAGCCCGCACCGACCGGCCGAGGTCGACTCGGCTCGCCGTCGTCACCTCGATATCGACGCCATCGCTACGACGCGATCAAGCGTGCCTCCACGGCATCCGGCGGCAGGTCGAACGCGCCGCTCTCACGCTCACGCCAGCCGTCGACCACGGTCCGGATCGGCGATGTCGATGCCGTTGCCGTCTTCATAGCGATGGCGTCGATACGCGACGGGCCAACGATCCGCGCGCCACGGTCCGGCCCCCCAGCTCAAGGCGGCACCCCCCGCAGGCCGCGGGCGACCCTCCGCGCGCCAAGGTCCGGCCCCCGAGCTCCAGGCGGCCGACGGAAACCTCGGCTGCCCGCCGGCTACTCGCTGAAGCGCTCTTCCTTCCAGGGGTCCGCGTCGTTGTTGTAGCCGTAGCGCTCCCAGAAGCCGAGCTGGTCGTGGTCCAGGAATTCGAGACTGCGGACCCACTTGCTGCTCTTCCAGAAGTACTTCTTCGGGATCAACAGGCGCAGCGGATAGCCGTGCTCCAGCTCCAGCGGCTCGCCCCCGAACGTGTCGGCGAGGAGGACGTCGTCGTCATCGAGCACCGACAGCGGCACATTGGCCGTGTAGCCCTGCTCGGCATGGGAGACGACGTGGGTCGCGCTCGGGCGCACACCGGCGAGCTCCAGGATGGCCTGGATCGGGACGCCCTCCCAGGTCGTGTCGAGCTTGGTCCAACGGGTCACGCAGTGGATGTCCGTGTGGACGGTCTTGCGCGGCAGGTCCTTGAACTGCGACCACGTCAGCGTGAGCGGCGAATCGACCTCGCCGAAGACCTTGAAGTCCCAGGTCGCGAGGTCCGTGCGCGGCACGGATCCGTAGTGGAGGATAGGGAACTTGTCGGTCTTGTACTGGCCGGGCGGGATGCGCTCGGCGATGGCGGGATCGGCGGTCTTGGAGCCGAAGAGTCGTTCGTACATGGGGGCCTCGAAGCGCGTGGGTGGCTGCGGGTATGGTCCCACACCGGTCGTGACGGCTCTGTGACCTACCGGGACCATGGTGCCGTAGTCAGGACGGTGCGCTGCGGTACGCTTCCGCCCGATGGATCCCTCGATCGAGCCCCGCGACGCGACCGGACCCACCCTCGCGTCCGCACCGGTGGACACGCGTGTCGTCATCGTCATGCCCGCCTACAACGCGGCACGGACGCTCGAGCGAACGTACGCGGACATCCCGCACGACCTGGTCCACCGGATCATCCTCGTCGACGATGTGTCGAAGGACGAGACGGTCGAGATCGCCCGACAACTGGGTCTCGACGTCATCATCCACGCGCAGAATCGCGGCTACGGTGGCAACCAGAAGACCTGCTACGACGCCGCCCTCGAGGCCGGCGCGAAAGTCGTGGTGATGCTCCACCCGGACTACCAGTACGACGCGACGCGGATCCCGCAGCTGGTCGCCCCGATCATGGCAGGCGAACGCGACCTGATGCTCGGCAGCCGCTTCCTCGGCGATCCGCTGGCGGGCGGGATGCCGCGCTGGAAGTACGCGGCGAATCGGTTCCTGACCGGCATCGAGAATCTCGCCTTCGGACTCCACCTGTCCGAGTACCACACCGGCCTGCGCGCCTACAGCCGCGAGCTGCTCGAGACCATCCCGTATGCCCACAACAGCGACGACTTCGTGTTCGACCAGGAGCTGATCGCCCAGGTCGTGGCGGCCGGGATGCGCGACCGGGTGGGTGAGATCGGCGTCCCGACCCGCTACTTCGACGAGGCCAGCTCGGTCGGGTTCAAGCGCAGTGTCGTGTACGGCCTGTCCACCCTCCGCGTCGTCCTGCGCTACCTCCTCCACCGCACGAGCCTGCGGCCGTCCCACAAGCTCCGGGCGCGCCGCCCGGTCGAGTGAGGCCCGCCGCATGAGGTTCAGTCGTCGGGCCATCGCCCGGGCCGTCCTGGGCATCGGGATCAGCGTGGTCGCCAGTTGGCTGGTCCTGCGCTCGGTGGACCTGGCGGCCGCCGCGGACACGCTGCGGACCGCGGACCCGACGTGGGTCGCGTTCATGTTCGTCATGGTCTGCCTGGACGTGGCCGCGCGCGGCGGCCGCTGGCGGACGCTGCTGGCACCGATCGCGTCCATCCCGTACCGGCGCGTGCTCGGCTACACATATATCGGCTATCTCGCGAACAACGTGCTCCCAGCGCGCCTGGGCGAACTCGTCCGCAGTCACTCCCTGGGCGAGAAGGAAGGCGTGCCGCGCGCGACCGTGCTCGGGACCGTGGTCGTGGAGCGGGTCGTGGACACGGTCGTCGTCGTCGCCATCGCGGCCCTGTCGGTCCTCGTCCTGAGCATCCGCGGGGTCATGACCAGCGCGGTCCTGCTCGGCCTGGCGTTCGCGTCTCTGCTCGTCATCGGGCTCGGGGTCGGCGTGGCTGCCCACCGGTTGCCAGGCGCGGAGCGTATCGCGGCGTACGTCGAGCGCTGGCCACGGATCGTCGCACTCGGCCGGATGCTCCGCGAGGGACTGGCCGTCGTCGCGCATCCGCGGACCGTGGCGGGCGCGCTCGTCTTCAGCGCCATCGCCTGGTCCGCATCGATCCTGACCTTCCTCGCGGCCGGCCAGGCGGTCGGTATCGAGCTCACGCTGGCCCAGGGCGCGCTGCTCTCGAGCGGTGTCGCGCTCGCGACGATCGTGCCGTCCGGGCCGGGCTATGTCGGGACCTTCGAGCTCACGGCGGTGTCCATCTGCGCCCTGTTCGGGATCGAGCGCGACCCGGCCTTCGCGATGGCCCTCCTGGTCCACGTCATGATCCTGGCCGTGACCTCGATCGGTGGGGTCGTGGCGTACGTCGCGCTCCGGCATCGCGTGCCACCGGTCGTCGAGGCCGCCGCCCCGGCCGGCCACGGCTCGGCCCAGCCGGTCCCGCACTAGGGCTCGAACCGGCCGCACGCGCGACGTACCCTACCCGGGTGAGCTTTCCGCACGTCTTCGAACCGCTCCAGCTCCGCCACAGGACCCTGCGCAGCCGGATCACGTTCGGCGCCCACACGGCCAACATGGCCGAGGGCGGCCTGCCCGGCGAGCGGCACATCGGCTACTACCGCGAGCGCGCGCTCGGCGGCGCGGGGATGATCGTCGTGGAGCCCGTGCCGGTCCATCGGACCGCCGTGCTGACGCGCGGCAACTTCCGCCACGGGGACGACGCGATCATCGAACCCTTCCGTCGCCTGGTGGATGCCTGCCGCGAGGCGGGCCCCGGGGTCATCATGATCCAGCAGCTGTACCACGTGGGCCAGCACGGCGACGCCGACAACTCGTTCGCACCGAACTGGTCGCCGTCCGGCCTGCCGTCCTATCACGACTCCGACGGCAGCCACGCGATGACGGTCCCGGAGATCGAGGAAACGATCGAGGCCTTCATCGCGGCCGCGGTCCGCGCCCAGGCCTCCGGCTTCGACGGGGTCGAGGTATTCGCCACCTACAACGCGCTCATCGACCAGTTCTGGGCGCCGTGGTCCAACCGGCGGACGGACGAGTGGGGTGCGACGCCCGAGGACCGGATGCGGTTCTCCAGCCGCATCTTGGCCGGCATCCGCGAGCGCTGCGGGGACGACTTCATCGTCGGGCTCGCGATCAACGTGGACCCGGCCTCGGAGGCGACGCTGTCGCTCGAGGAGACTGTGGCCATCGTGGCCTGGCACGACGAGCGTCGGCTCATGGACTACGTCACGTGCGGCACGGGCTCGTACTTCGACTTCTACCAGATCATGCCGACATCGCTCTACGAGCAGCGCCTCGGGGCGCCGTTCGCGGCCGCCATGAAGCGCGTCGTCACGCACGCGCTCGTCCAGGCCGAGAGCCACATCCGCACGCCCGAGGCGGCCGAAGCGGTGCTGGCCGCCGGTCAGGCGGACCTGGTCAGCATCGTCCGCGGGCAGATCGCCGATCCGCACCTCGTCGCCAAGGCCCGCGCCGGTCGGGCGGACACGGTCCGCCCGTGCATCTCGTGCAACCAGCTGTGTTGGGGCCGACGGTCGCGCGACTACTGGATCTCGTGCCTGGTCAATCCGTCCGCCGGACGCGAGTGGGAGTGGGGCGGGGACCGGTTCGAGCCGGCGTCCGTCGCGCGCCATGTCCTGGTCGTCGGGGCCGGGCCGGCCGGCCTGGAGACCGCCCGCGTCGCCACCGAACGCGGCCACCGGGTCACGCTGGTCGAGCGGACGGATCGGCTCGGCGGTCAGTTCCGGCTCGCCGGCCTCCAGCCGTCACGTGGCCAGATCACGGATCTCCTCGCCTGGTATGAGCGGGAGCTCGAGCGACTCGGGGTGGATATCCGCCTCGGGATGGACGTCGTCGCCGCCGACATCGAGGCGCTCGGGGCGGACGAGATCGTCCTCGCCACCGGGTCGCGGCCGCCGCTCACCGGGTTCCAGCGCGCCCTCCCGTCGCAGGACCGCCTGCCCGGGACGGATGGACCCGGCGTCGCCTCCGTGCAGGCGATCCTGGATGGGGTCGCCGAGGCCGGTCCCCGGGTGGTGGTGCTCGACGACCTCGGCGACTGGCGGGGGATCGGGACGGCGCTCCACCTCGCCGAGCGGGGTCACGACGTGACCCTCGTGACATCCGCCCCGGTCGTGGCCGGCGGCCTGTTCCACAGCGCGGCGGACGGCCCGCTGCGGGAGCGGTACGGCCGGGCGGGTGGCCGGTCCCTGACCGGGTCGGTGGTCGTGTCGTGGCGTCCCGGGGCGGCCGTCGTCCGAACGACGATCAGTGGCGACACGCGCGAACTCCCCGCCGACACGCTGGTCATCGCCGAGACCGCGACGCCGGTCACCGACCTCGCCGACGCCCTGACCGCGTCCGGGGTCTCGTTCCACGCCGTCGGCGATTGCGTGGCGGCTCGCCGGGGCAGCCTCGCCATCTACGAGGGTCGGGCGCTCGGGTTGCGCCTCTGACGTTGCGGCCGCGGGCTACCCCGTTTGCACGAGCGTGCGTACCATGGACCGATCCGCCGGGCCACCACGAGGGAGCGACCGATGACCACCA
>CAZOHT010000002.1:0-26965 GCA_964579825.1 uncultured Anaerolineaceae bacterium | reverse complement strand
GCGTACCATGGACCGATCCGCCGGGCCACCACGAGGGAGCGACCGATGACCACCAGCGAGACCGAACACGGGACGCGTCGGGGTCGCACCGCCCGCCAGGCCGAACGCCTCGCGCGCGGGCTCGACACGCTGCCCTACCTCACCCGCAAGCTCTCGCCCGTCGAGGTCATCTCGACCGAGGGCCTCGAGACGATCGAGCACAACGCCGACACCCTGCTCGAAGAGGTCGGCATCGAGATCGTCAACTACCCCGAGGCCGTCGACATCTTCCGGTCGGCCGGCGCGGACGCCGACGGGATGCGCGTCCGGTTCCCGCGCGGCCTCTGCCGGTCGCTCATCAACGCCACGGCGCCGCGCATCTTCACCCAGCGCGCCCGGAACGAGGCCCGGAGCGTCGTCATCGGGGACCCGCACATGGTCCTCGTGCCCACCTATGGCTCGCCGTTCATCCACAACCTGGACGACGGCCGGCGGTACGCGACGATCGAGGACTTCCGCAACTTCGTGAAGCTCACCTACACGAGTCGAACGCTCCACCACGGCGGCGGCACGCTGTGCGAGCCGGTGGACCTGCCGGTCAACAAGCGCCACTTCGAGATGGTCTACAGCCACATCCGCTACTCGGATCGGGCGTTCATGGGTTCCGTCACCCACCCGAGCCGGGCGCAGGACTCGGTGGACATGGCCCGCATCGTGTTCGGCGCGGAGACCATGGAGCGTGAGCACGTGATCATGGGCCTCGCCAACGCGAACTCGCCGATGTCGTGGGACTTCAACATGCTCGGTTCGGCCAAGGCCTACGCGCAGGCGAACCAGATCATGCTCATCACGCCATTCATCCTGGGTGGGGCGATGGCCCCGGTGACGGTCGCCGCCCAGGCCACCCAGACCCTCGCCGAAGCCCTCGCCGGCATGGCGTTCTGCCAG
Source organism: uncultured Anaerolineaceae bacterium (assembly GCA_964579825.1). Taxonomy (GTDB): domain Bacteria; phylum Chloroflexota; class Limnocylindria; order Limnocylindrales; family CSP1-4; genus SPCO01. The sequence continues at coordinate 26,038 of CAZOHT010000002.1, read as the reverse complement.
ATCGTCCGGCCCGGGGCGCCGGTCATCTTCGGCTCGTTCGCGTCCTCGATGTCCATGCAGACGGGCGCCCCGACGTTCGGGACGCCGGAGCCGCAGCTCGTCCTGTTCGTGCTGGCCGCGCTCGCCCGACGCCTCGGCGTCCCGTTCCGGAGCGGCGGCAACTTCACCGCGTCCAAGCTGCCGGATTACCAGGCCGCCTATGAGAGCGCGATCAGCTTCATGACCACCATGCAGGCCGGGGTCAACTTCAACCTCCACACCGCCGGCTGGCTGGAGGGTGGGCTCGCCATCGGCTACGAGAAGTTCATGCTGGACGAGGATCAGGCGTCGATGACCGCGGCCTACATCGCCGGCGTCGACACCACCGACAACGGCTACGCCCTGGACGCGATGCTGCAGGGTGGCCCTGGCCAGCACTTCCTGGGGTCCCCGCACACCCTGGCCAACTTCGAGAACGCCTTCTGGCGCTCCGAGCTGTCGAACAACGACAGCTTCGAGCAGTGGGAGCTCGACGGTGGGCTCGACGCCGCCCAGCGCGCCAACCGGCGCTGGAAGCAGCGGCTCGCGGAGTACGAGATGCCGCCGCTGGACGAGGGCATCCACGAAGCCCTCGTCGACTGGATGGATCGTCGCAAGGCGAGCTTCCCGGATTCGGACGTCTGAGCCGGGACTCGTCGCTCCAGAGACCCGTGGGATGACCGCCACCGACCCGCTGCTCCAGCCGTTCCAGCTGCGTCACCTGACGCTCCGGAACCGGATCATGAGCACGGCCCACGAGCCGGCCTATGCCGTCGACGGCAAGCCGAAGCTGCGCTACCAGCTGTACCACGAGGAGAAGGCCAAGGGCGGCATCGCCCTGTCGATGTTCGGTGGCTCCACCAACGTCGCGCCGGACTCGCCCCCGGTCTTCGGTCAGCTGTACGCCGGCGACGACGACATCATCCCGTGGTTCCAGCAGCTGGCCGACCGGATGCACGCGCACGGCGCGGCCACGATGGTCCAGCTGACCCACATGGGCCGCCGCACGGTCTCCGATGACGGCGACTGGCTGCCGACGATCTCAGCTTCGTCCGTCCGCGAGCCGGCCCACCGCAGCTTCCCCAAGGCGATGGAGGAGGGCGACATCCGGCGGGTCGTGGCCGCGTACGCGTCGGCCGCGCGACGCTGTCGGGAAGGCGGCCTGGACGGGCTCGAGGTCGAGTCGTACGGCCACCTCATGGACCAGTTCTGGTCGCCCCTGGTCAACCGCCGATCCGACCGGTATGGCGGTTCGCTCGCGAACCGGCTGCGCTTCTCGATCGAGGTCCTCGAGGCGATCCGCAAGGCCGTCGGTGACGACTTCATCGTCGGGATCCGGATGGTCGGGTCGGAGGATCTCGAAGGCGGCCTCACCGAGCAGGACGGCGTCGAGATCGCGCGGACCCTGGCGGGGACCGGCACGATCGACTTCATCAACATCGTCAAGGGGTCCATCGTGACGGACGAGGCGATCTCCCACGTCATCCCCGGACTCGGGACGCCCATGGGCCCGGCCCTCCAGTTCGCGGGCCGGTTCCGGGAGCGGGTGAACCTGCCGATCTTCCACGCGGCCCGGATCGCGGACATCGCCACGGCCCGCTATGCGATCACCGAGGGCCTGGTGGACATGGTCGGGATGATGCGGGCGCACATGGCGGACCCGCACATCGTGGCCAAGCTGGAGCGGGGCGAGGCGGACCGGATCCGGCCGTGCGTCGGGGCGTCGTACTGCATCAACCGGCTGTACACCGGCCTGGAGGCGCTGTGCCTGCACAACCCGGCGACCGGGCGAGAGGCGACGATCCCGCACGTCGTGTCGCCGTCGGACGGGCCGGCGCGGCGGGTCGTGGTGGTGGGTGGGGGCCCGTCCGGCCTCGAGGCGGCTCGCGTCGCCGCCGAACGCGGCCACGCCGTCACGCTCCTGGAAGCCGCCCCGGAGCTGGGCGGGCAGGTCCAGCTGGCCGCTCGCGCCACCCCCCGACGGAGCGACCTGATCGGGATCACCGGCTGGCTGGCGGCGGAGTGTCGGCACCTCGGCGTGGCGCTGCGCACGAGCACGGTCGTCGAGGTCGACGAGGTCTTGGCGCTGTCGCCCGACGTCGTCATCGTGGCCACGGGCGGGTCGCCGCGGATGCCGGACCTGACGGAAGGGACCGACCTGGTGGTCAGCACCTGGGACATCATCGGCGGGTCGGTCTCGGCGTCGGCCGGCGACGTCCTGCTCTTCGACGACCACGGCACCGAGGAAGGGCTGTCGTGCGCCGAGCGGCTGGTCGCCGCCGGTTCGCGGGTGGAACTCGTGACGCCGGACCGCCACGTCGGGCACGAGGTGACCGGCACCGCTTACCCGCGCTACCTTGCGACGTTCTACGAGCACGGCGTCCGCCTCACCCCGGATCACCGGATGACCGCCATCCGGCGCGACGGCGCCGGGCGGCTCGAGGTGGACCTGTGGAACGACTACACGAAGACCACGTCGCATCGGACCGTCGACCAGGTCGTCGTGGCGTACGGCACGACCCCGAACGACGGGCTCTACCTGGACCTGACCGGACGCTCGACCAATGGCGGTGAGCTGGACGTCGACGCGTTCCTCGCGGGGCAGGCCCAGACGCGGATCGTCAACGAGACCGGCACGTTCCAGCTGTTCAGGACGGGGGACGCCGTCGCCAGCCGCAATATCCATGCCGCCATCTACGAGGCCCGCCGGATCGCGATGACGCTGTAGGCCCGGTCAGGCCGGGTCAGGCCGGGTCAGGCCGGCGGGGTCGGCCCGAGTTCGTCCGCCGCCGAAGGTGACGGGTCGACCGCACCGATCGCCGCATCGTTCGCTGGATCGACCTCGTCGTCCGTGGCGACCACCGGCATCGTCGAGTACATGACCTCGCCCGGCTTGGCCTTCGCCTGCAACCGGCCGAGCTCCTCGATCGGGATGTGGCAGCGCATCTGATGGCCGGGTGCGACCTCGATCAGCGGCGGCTCGGTCACCTCGCAGATGCCGGCCATCGCCCGGTGGCAGCGGGTGTTGAAGACGCAGCCGCTGGGCGGGTTCGCCGGGCTGGGGATCTCGCCCTCCAGCAGGATCCGGGCACGGTCCTCGCCGTCCACGTTGGGGACCGCCGACAGCAGCGCCTCGGTGTACGGGTGATTCGGGCCCCCGAAGACCACCTCGGACGGACCGACCTCCATGATCCGACCGAGGTACAGGACGGCGATCCGGTCGGCCAGGTAGCGGATGACGCCGAGGTCGTGGGAGATGAGCAGGTAGCTCGTCTTGCTCCGGACCTGGAGCTCGGACAGGAGGTTCAGGATGGCGGCCTGGACGGACACGTCGAGTGCGCTCGTCGGCTCGTCGGCGACGACGATCGCCGGGTCTCCGGCGAACGCGCGCGCGATCGCCACGCGTTGCTTGAGCCCGCCGGACAGTTGGCGCGGCTTCAGGTCCAGGTGGCGCTGGGTCAGCCGCAGGTCCGCGGCCAGGCCGTCGACCCGATCGTTGAGCGCCTTGCCCTTCAGGCCGGTCAGCTTGCTGACCGAGCGGGCGAGGATCCGTCGCGCCGTCCAGCCTCGGTTGAGCGCGGAATCGGGGTTCTGGAAGACCATCTGGATGGCGCGCTTGTCGGCGGTCGGGCGTTTGGCCGACTCGGGCGCGAGCGCATGGTCGCCGAGTCCGACGGCGCCGCCGGCGTCCGGGCTCTCGATACCGAGGATGGTCTTGGCCAGGGTGGACTTGCCGGAACCGGACTCGCCGACCAGGCCGAGCGTTTCGCCGTCGAACAGCTCGAGGTCCACCTTGACCAGCGCGGGCACGTCCTGGCCGCTCTGGTGGAACGTCTTCGAGACGCCGGTCAGGGACAGGGCCAGTTCGCCGTGGACCGCTTCGGCCCCGGCGGTCGACGGCGGCTCGACCAGCTCGACGAGGCGCTCCCGATGATGGCAGCGCGTCCAGCGACCCGGTCCGAGCTCCACGACCGGTGGCTCCACGGTCCGGCACAGGTCGGTCGCCAGCTGGCAGCGGTCGACGAACACACACGTCGGCAGGTTCGTCCCGATCTGGGGCAGGTTGCCGGGGATGGTCGACAGGGCTCGCTGGGACTTCCGGATCCCGTGGCGGGGGAGCGAGCGAAGGAGACCCAGCGTGTACGGGTGCTGGGGCCGCTCGAAGACGGTCGCCGCATCGCCCTCCTCGACGATCTTGCCGGCGTACATGACGCCGACCCGGTCGCACAGGGTCCGGATGACACCCAGGTTGTGGGCGATGAGCAGGACGGCCGCATTCGTCTCGGCCTGGAGGGTCCGAACGAGGTCGAGCACGCTCGCCTCGACCGTGGCGTCCAGGCCGGTGGTGGGTTCGTCGAGGACCAGGAGCTTCGGGTCCGATGCCAGCGCGATGGCGATCACGATGCGCTGCTGCATGCCGCCCGACAGCTGATGCGGGTAGCGTTGGGAGACGCGCTCCGGGTCGCCGATCTGGACCCGGCGGAGCGCCTTGAGCGCGTTCGCTTCCGCCTCGTCCTTGCTTTGGCCCAGGATCGTGAACGCCTCGACGACCTGCGGGCCGACCTTCGTCGTCGGATTGAGGGCCGCCCCAGGGTCCTGGTAGACCATCGACGCGTGGTGCATCCGGAATCGGCGGACCTGGTCGTCGTTCATCTTCGTGATGTCGTCGCCGGCCACCAGGATCCGACCCCCGGTGATGACGGCGTTGCGCGGCAGGTACCGGACCGCGGCGTACGCGGTCGTGGACTTGCCGCACCCGGACTCCCCGACGAGGCCGTACGACTCACCCGGCCGGACCTCGAACGACACGCCGCGCAGGACCGGACGCTGGATGCCGCGCACGACGTAGGCGAGCGACAGGTCGTCGATCTTCAGCGCGGCGGACTCGGCCGGGGCGTCCGTCGGTGGCGCCGTGAGTTCGGTCGTCATTCGCTTGCCACCGACTGGAGGGAATCGGCGATGAGGTTGACCGCGATGACCATGCTCGCGATGGCCAGGGCCGGGAAGAGCGTGGGCCACCAGACGCCCGAGATCATGTTCGAGTACTCCTCGCTCACCGTCAGTCCCCAGTCCGGGGAGGGGGGCTGGATCCCCACGCCAAGGAACGACAGCGTGGCGACGGTGAAGATGGCGTACCCGAAGCGGACGGTGAGTTCGACGACCGTCGGGCCGAGGACGTTCGGGAAGATCTCGCGCGACAGGATGAACGGTCCGGATTCGCCCCGGAGGCGGGCCGCGGTCACGTAATCCAGCTGGCGCTCGGTCAACACCGCGGATCGGACCGTGCGGGCCACGATCGGCGTGAACAGGATGCCCACGACGCAGACCACGACGAGCGGCGAGGACCCCAGGACGACCAGGGTCAGCAGGGCGACCAGCACGACCGGCAGGGCCAGGAACGCCTCCACGAGGCGGCTCAGCAGGTCATCGACCGTGCCCCGGTAGAAGCCCATGACGAGCCCGAGCAGCGTGCCCGCGGTGACCCCGAGGAGGGCGGCCAGCGGGGCCACGATCAGGACGTCGCGTGAGCCGACCATGACCCGCGACAGGACGTCTCGACCCAGCCTGTCCGTGCCCATCAGGTGACTCGGGTTGGGTGGCTCGTGGCCCAGGGCGAAGTCGTTGAACGGGTCGTACGGGGTGATCCGCTCGCCGAGGAGCGCCGTGATGATCCACGCGATCATCACGAAGCAGCCGATGAGGAAGGCGGGACGCCGGACGAGCAGCTTGATCGTCTCGCGCCGTGCGGCCGACCGCTCCGTGTTCGGCGCGGCGACGAGGGACGGGACCGGCGGGAGCGGCTCGGGCTCCATGAGGACGTCGGTCATCGCTCGGCGTCCAGTCGGATGCGCGGGTTCATCCAGGCGGTGACCATGTCGGCGGTCAGGGTCGCGAGCATGTAGACGATGCCGATGATGATGGCACCCGCGGTGAGCATCGGGATGTCCTTGCGCTGGGCGGCGAACAGCATCGTCTGGCCCATCCCGTTGTAGTTGAAGATCTTCTCGACGGCGATGATGCCGCCGAACAGGTAGCCGACCTGGACGGCGATGACCGCCACCGTCGGGATGAGCGCGTTGCGCAGGACGTGGCGACGCATCGTCTGGCCGGTCGTAAGGCCCTTCATGGCGGCCGTGCGGGTGTAGTCGGACTGGAGAACCTCGATCGTCCCGGCCCGGGTCATCCGGGCGATGTAGCCGAAGTACACGATCGCCATCGCCATGGCCGGCATGAGCAGGTAGCGGATCGTCGTGAAGATGTCCGCGTCCGGCGGCGGCGTGGCGAGGACGGGCAGCAGCTGCAGCTGGACCCCGACCACGACGACCAGGATCGTGCCGGTCACGAACTCCGGGATGGATGACGACGTCAGCCCGAGGAGGACGATCGCGCGGTCCTGCGGCTTGTCTCGCCGGCGCGCGGCGTACAGCCCCGCCGCGATCGCCGCCGGGATGGTCAGCAGGAGGGCGAGAGCCGCCAGCTTGGTCGAGCGGACCATCGCGTCGAACAGGGTCGGCAGGACGGGCTGGCCGGTCACGTAGGACGTCCCGAAATCGAGCGTGAACACGCCGATCATCGAGTCGATGTACTGGACGATGATCGGCCGGTTCGTCCCCAGCTGCTCGTTGAGCGCGTCGACGCTCTCCTGGGGCGCGAACGGACCCAGGATCGTCCGGCCGACGTCGTTCGGCAGGACGTTCGCGATGACGAAGACGATGGTCGCCAGCAGCCAGAGCGTGACCAGCGACAGGAGCAGGCGGCGCGAGATGAACCGTGCCATCGGCTACCTCAGCCCGGGCTGGAGACCGTCACGCGAGGCCTGGGTGACCCCCGACCTCGCGTGCGTCGATCGACGATGACTCGACCGTGGGTCGAGGTTCGGGCTAGGCGTTCTTGGACGCGGCCGAGAAGAACATCTGCCCGAGGGCGCTGGAGTAGACACCCGAGAAGGTGTTCACGTTGCCGGCGAGGTAGTTGTAGAAGTACGGCAGGCCGATCGGGACCTCGTCGTTGAGGATGGTCTCGATCGTGGTGCAGGCCGCCTTCTGGGCATCCACGCCGACCGCGGTCTGGAACGCCGTGAAGGCGGCGTCGAAGGCCGGGGAGTTGTACTGGGACGAGTTCCAGATGCCCTTGGACTTGAGCGCGGCGTTGAGGTAGACGTCCGGGGTGGCTCGGTGCCCGTAGTCCACGATGCCGAGTTCGGACGCACCGGAGCAGGGCGGATCGGCCGGCTCGCCGGGGCACCACTGCGCTCCGTAGAAGGTGTTCAGGCTCTCGACGGCCGGGGTCAGGGTGATCCCGGCCTGCGCGGCCTGGCTCTGGAGCAGGACGGCCAGGTCCGGGATCTCCAGCAGTTCACCGCAGTGGAGCGTCGCGCTCAAGCCGGTCGCGTTGGCTTCGGCCAGCAGGGCCTTGGCCTTCTCGATGTCCTGGGTGCGCTGCGGGACGGATGGGTCGAAGTAGGGATAGCCCTGCCAGATGACGTGGTCGTTGCCGAGTTCGGCCTTGCCCTGGAACAGCTGCTGGATGAGCGCTGGGCGATCGAACGTCAGCGCGAGCGCCTGGCGGACGCGCTTGTCGGCGAAGGCACCGGTGTCCGTCCGCATCCAGATCTGGCGATGGAGCGCGGCGGACGTGGCGATGATGCTGAAGTTGGTGTCGTCGAAGAGCGCCTTGCCCGACAGGACGTCGAACTGGACGATCGCGTCGACCTGACCGCCCTGGTAGGCGGTGACCATCGGGCCGGTCTCGTCGAAGAAGATGAACTCCGTCCCGTCAAGCGGCGTGGTGCCGCCCCACCAGTCCGGGTTGCGCTCATACGTCGCGCCGGTCGCCTGGTTGTAGCTCTTGAGCTTCCACGCGCCGGTGCCGTTGGGCTTCGCGTCGAGGGTGGTCCCGGCGGCGTAGTCGGCCGGGGTGATCAACGTTTGCGCGTTGAAGACCGACACGAGGTACGGGAAGTTCCCGTTGCCGCCGGCCAGGGTGAAGGTGACCGTGTTCGCGTCGGTGGCGACCGCGCCGCCCGGCTCCAGGACGCCCTTCAGGCCGGAGTTGCCGGCCGCGACCAGGCGCTCCATGGTGGCGACGACGTCGGCGGACGAGAAGTCCTTGCCGTCCTGCCACTTCACGCCCTCGCGGAGCTTGAACGTCCAGACGGTGCCGTCCGAGTTCGGGGTCCACTCCGTGGCCAGGCCAGGCGCGATGTCCGAGCCGCCCTTGTCGAGGGTGCACAGGAACTCGAAGCACTGGGCGGTCACGCCGTAGCCGCCGAGGTCCTGCATGGCGACCGGGTCGATGGAGACCGGCCGCTGGATCGCGACGCGGATCGTGCCACCGGCCGCCGCGGGCGGGGCGCTGGCGCTGGCGCCGGCCGACGGGGCCGTGCTGGCGCCGGCCGACGGGGCCGTGCTGGCGGTGCCGCCACCGCACGCCGCGATGACCGCGGAGATCGAACCGAGCGACAGGCCGACGATCGTGCCCCGCTGGATGAACTCGCGTCGGCTCAACCGGCCGTTCGCGAATGCCTCGACGACGTCCAGCTGCAGCGGCGTCGTCGTCTTGCGGACCTTGTCAAGCTTGAGATAGTCCATCTGGCTCTCTTCCTCCAGAAGCGCAGAGCGGGCGACGAGCGCCTGAGGCGTCGTTCACAGGTCCACACACGGTCAGGACCTGCGTCCTCCACCTGACCGCGGCAGGTGACGAACGGTACTGGCGGGCGTACCCGGTGTCAACGAATCCGGGCGCCCAGACTGCGCGATACTCCGGGTCGATGCAGATCACCCGGATCGCCCTGACCCGACTCGTCCTGCCCCTGGAGCCTCCGTTCCCGGCAGCGTGGGATCCCGTGCCGCGCACTCGCTTCACGGCGACGATCGTCCGGGTCGAGACGGACGAGGGCGTCGTCGGGGTCGGCTCCGGCGACACGATGGACGGCTTCGAGGCCTTCGAGCACCTGTTCATCGGGCAGGACCCGTTGGCCATCGCCCGGCACGTGCGGGCACTCGAGACGATCGACTTCCATGCCGGCCGGTACTGGCCGCTCGAGGTCGCGCTGTGGGACGTCGTCGGCCAGGTTGCCGGACTGCCGGTCGCGACGCTGTTCGGGGGGTCGGCGGACGCACTGCCCGTCTATGCGTCGTGCGGGATGCTCCTGCCGGCTCCGGCCCGCGCGGAATCGGCGCTGGCCCTGCGGGCCGAAGGCTTCCGGGCGCTGAAGATCCGGGTGGATCCACGTCACCTGGAGGACGGGATGGCGGCCGTTGCGGCGACCCGCGATGCGGTCGGCGACACCATGGCGATCATGGTCGACCTCAATCAAGGCTGGCGGATGGCCGGTGACACGAGCCCGTCGCTGGACCCCGTCGCCGCGCGAGAGATCGCCGTCCGGCTTGCCGACTACGACGTCCTGTGGGTGGAGGAACCGCTGGCCGGCACGGATCTGCGAGGACTGGCCGGGTTGCGCGCCTCGGCGCCGGGGACGCGCATCGCCGGCGGCGAGATGACCCGGACGTTCCACGAGCAGCTGGCGGCGCTGGACGCGGATGCGTTCGACGTCCACCAGTCGGACGTCGTCCTTGCCGCGGGCATGTCCCGCACCCGGACGCTCGCCGAGCTGGCTCTCGCCCGTGGCCGCTGGTTCACGCCGCATACCTGGACGAACGGGATCGGCCTGCTGGCCAACCTGGCCGTGTCGGCGGGCGTCGGCGGTGGCCCGTTCCTCGAGTTCCCGTACGACCCGCCCGGCTGGACCCCGGAACGTCGCGACTTCATGCTCGCCGAGCCGATCCGACCGGACACCGACGGCCTCCTTCACGTGCCCGCGGCGCCGGGGATCGGCATCGCCCTGGACGAGGCCGCGCTCGCGCGGTACGCCGCATGAGCGGCTCGCCCCGCGTCTCCGCCCAGGAGTGGCTGGACCGGGCCGCCGCAGTCGCGCCGCGGACGGAGCTGTTCATCGATGGCGCGTTCCGGCCGTCGGCGTCCGGCGAGACCTTCGACGACATCTCCGGCCGCGATGGCGCGCGCATCGCGCAGGTCGCCAACGGTGGCCCTGAGGACGTCGACCGCGCGGTGGCCGCGGCACGAGCCTCGTTCGACGACCGCCGCTGGTCCGACCAGGCGCCGGTCGCCCGGAAGCGGGTCCTGCTCAAGCTCGCCGGCCTCGTGCGCGAGCACCGCGAGGAACTGGCCCTCCTCGAGTCGCTGGATGTCGGCAAGCCGATCAGCGACACGATGGGCGTGGACGTGCCCAGCTGCGCGAACACGCTGCAGTGGTACGCCGAGACCATCGACAAGACCTACGGCGACGTCGGCCCGACCGCCCCGAACGCGCTGTCGATGGTCACCCGCGAGCCGATCGGGGTCGTGGCGGCCATCGTGCCCTGGAACTACCCGCTGATCATCACGGCCTGGAAGCTGGGGGGGGCCCTCGCGACCGGGAACTCGGTCGTCCTGAAGCCGGCCAGCCAGTCGCCGCTCAGCGCCTTGCGACTCGCCGAGCTGGCCGCCGAGGCCGGTCTGCCGGACGGGGTCCTGAACGTGGTGACCGGGCCCGGAGCGGTCATCGGTGACGCCCTCGCACGGCACCCGGGCGTCGACAAGATCGCCTTCACCGGGTCCACGGAGGTGGGCCTGTCGCTCCTGCGCGCCGTCGGTGGTTCGGACGTCAAGGCCATCTCGCTGGAGCTCGGAGGCAAGAGCCCCCAGATCGTCCTGGCGGACGTCGGGGACCTGGCGACCGCCGCCGAGACCATCGGCTGGGGGATCTTCTACAACAGCGGCCAGACCTGCAACGCCGGCTCGCGCCTGATCGTCCATCGGTCCGTGCGCGAGGAGCTCGTCGAGCGGATCGCCGCCTTCGGGGCAGGCGTCGCGCCCGGCGAACCGCTGGATCCCGCGACGAAGCTGGGTTCCATCGTGGACGAGCGTCAGCTGGACAGGATCCTTGGGTACGTGACCCTGGGTCGTGACGAGGGCGCGACGGTGGTCTCGGGCGGCGAGCGGGTCCTCGAGGAGACCGGCGGCTACTACGTCCCGCCGACCATCCTCGACGGCGTGGACAACGGCTGGCGGGTCGCACGGGAGGAGATCTTCGGGCCCGTCCTGACCGTGACCGAATTCGAGGACGAGGCCGACGCGCTCGCCATCGCCAACGACACGCCGTACGGCCTGGCGGCCGGCATCTGGACGCGGGACCTGAACCGCGCGCACCGGCTGGCGCGCCGCGTCCGGGCCGGCGTCGTCTGGGTCAACACGTTCGACGCTTCGGACATCACGGTGCCGTTCGGGGGCTACAAGCAGTCGGGCTTCGGCCGCGACAAGGGCCTGCCGGCACTGGACGGCTATACGCAGCTCAAGACCACCTGGTTCGACCTGTCTGGAGACTGAACGACCGATGACGGACATGGATACGGCGGCCGGCGAGAGCCTCCGGAGGCGTCGCGGAGGCGGGCGTGAGGGTCACGCCCGGAGCGCCGAGCCGCAGCAGCGGCCGTGGTCGCAGCCGCGGATGCCGTATCGCCCCACCGAAGCGATCTCCGCGGACGAGCTCGAGTCGATCCACCTGGGATCCCTGCGGATCCTGTCCGAGATCGGGATGGACTTCCTGGACGTGGAGGCGCGGGACCGGCTGGTGGCGGCCGGCGCCACGGTGGACCCGGGCACCCAGCGGGTCCACTTCGATCCCGACTTCGTCACCGAGACCATCGCGACCGCCCCGTCCGAGTTCACCCTGCACGCCTGGAACCCGGCCCACGACATCCGGATCGGCGGCGACTGGATGGCGTTCGGGACCGTCGGCAGCCCGCCCAACGTCGCGGACCTGGACCGCGGCCGGCGGATCGGCAACCGCGCGGACTACCAGAACCTCCTGCGCCTGGCCCAGTCGCTCAACTCGGTCCACTTCCTGGCGGGCTACCCGGTCGAGCCGGTCGACATCCACCACTCGGTCCGCTACCTGCACGCGACCCACGACGCTCTGACCCTCATGGACAAGCCGATCCACGCCTACAGCCTGGGTCGCCGTCGCAACACGGACGCGCTCGAGATGGTCCGGATCGCCCGCGGCGTGTCGGACGAGACGCTGGACGAGGAGCCGTCCGTCTTCACCGTCGTCAATTCGAGTTCGCCGCTCCGCCTGGACGCGCCGATGCTCCAGGGGATGATCGCCTTCGCGCTGCGCAACCAGATCGTCTGCATCACGCCGTTCACGCTCGCCGGGGCGATGGCGCCCGTCACCCTGGCTGGCGCACTGGCCGAGCAGAACGCCGAGGCCCTCGCCGGGATGGTCCTGACCCAGGTCGTCCGGCCGGGCGCGCCGGTCATCTATGGCGGGTTCACATCCAATGTCGACATGCAGTCCGGGGCGCCCGCGTTCGGGACCCCGGAGTACATGCGGACCGCGATGGTCGGCGGCCAGCTCGCGCGCCGGTACGGCGTGCCGTATCGGTCCTCCAACGTGAGCGCGGCCAACGCCCTGGACGCCCAGGCTGCGTACGAGTCCGTGTTCTCGCTGTGGGGCGCGATCATGGGCGGCGTCAATCTCCTGATGCATGGCGCGGGCTGGATGGAGGGCGGCCTCCACGCGAGCTACGAGAAGATGATCCTGGACGCCGAACTGCTCGGGATGGTCGAGGCGTTCCTGGAGCCGATCGTCGTGGATGCCGAGACGCTCGGCTTCGAGGCGATGCAGGAGGTCGGGCCGGGCGGGCACTTCTTCGGCTCCGCGCACACCCAGTCGCGGTTCAAGACCGCGTTCCACAAGCCGATGCTGTCCGACTGGCGCAACTACGAGACCTGGCAGGAGGCCGGTTCGCCGGAGGTGCCGGCCAAGGCCAACCGGATCTGGAAGGAGATGCTCGCCGCGTACGAGACGCCGCCCATGGATCCGGCCATCCGCGAGGAGCTCGACGCCTTCGTGGATCGACGCGTCGCCGAGGGCGGCGTCCCGACCGACTACTAGACGAGGCGGACCCGTGAAGCGAGAGACCCAGTGCGTCGTGATCGGTGGTGGCGTGGTCGGGGCGAGCGTCCTGTACCACCTGACCAGGGCCGGCTGGACGGACGTCATGCTCCTGGAGCGTCGTGACCTGACGGCCGGGTCCACCTGGCACGCCGCCGGCGGGATGCACACGCTCAATGGCGACCCGAACGTCGCCCGGCTCCAGCAGTACACGATCAAGCTGTACGAGGAGATCGAGCGGGTCAGCGGCCAGTCCTGTTCCATCCACCTGCCCGGCGGCCTGATGCTGGCCGACACGGAGGTCCGCATGGACTTCCTGCGGATGGCCGTCGCGCGCGGCCGCTACCTGGGCATGGACCTCGACCTCATCTCCGCGCGCGAGGCGCGCGACCTCTTCCCGCTGTTGGATCCGCAGTACTTCGTCGGGGCGCTGTACGACCCGGTCGAGGGGCACGTGGACCCGTCCGGCGTCACTCGTGCGTACGCCAAGTGCGCCCAGATGGCCGGCGCGGAGATCCATCGCAACACGCCCGTGGTCGGCCTGTCGCAGCGCCCGGACGGCACGTGGGACGTCGAAGTCGAGAGCGGCGACACGATCCACACCGAGCACGTCGTCAACGCCGGCGGGCTGTGGGCGCGGGAGGTCGGGCGCATGGTCGGGCTCGAGCTGCCGGTCCTGGCCATGGAGCACATCTACCTGCTGACCGAGGACATGCCCGAGGTCGCCGCGCACGTCGCCGCCACCGGCAAGGAGATGCCGATGGCCCTCGACTTCGGCGGTGAGATCTACATCCGCCAGGAAGGCGGTTCGATGCTCCTGGGCACGTACGAGCAGGCGTGCGTCCCGTGGTCGCCCAAGGTGACGCCGTGGGACTTCGGGTCGCAGCTCCTGAAGCCGGACCTGGACCGGATCACGCCGGAGCTCCAGGTGGCGTTCAAGCACTACCCGGCGATGGGCACCATCGGGATCAAGCGCGTCGTGAACGGGCCGTTCACCTTCTCACCGGACGGGAATCCGCTGGTCGGCCCGATCCGCGGTCTGCGGGGGTTCTGGGTCGCGTGCGGGGTCATGGCCGGGCTGTCGCAGGGCGGCGGCGTGGGCCTCGCCCTCGCGACGTGGATGACGAGCGGCGACCACGGCGACTCCGGCATGGATATCTGGGGCATGGATGTCGCCCGGTACGGCGACTACGCGACCTTGGCCTACACCAACGCGAAGGTCCAGGAGAACTACCGCCGCCGCTTCCGGATCACGTTCCCGAACGAGGAGCTGCCCGATGGCCGGCCGCTCCTGACCACGCCCATCTACGACCGCCTGACCGACGCGAACGCCGTCTGGGGCGCGACGTTCGGGCTGGAGCACGCGTTGTGGTTCCAGGAGCCGGGCAAGCCGCCCAAGGAAGACGTCACGTTCCGGCGGTCCAACGCCTGGTCGCAGGTGGCGGCCGAGGTCGAAGCGGTCCGGGAACGCGTGGGCATGACCGAGATCAGCAACTACGCCAAGTACCGGGTGACCGGGCCCGGCGCCGAGGCCTGGCTGTCGTCCCTGCTGACGGCCCGGATGCCGGCACCCGGTCGGATCACGCTGACGGCGATGCTCAACGACGCCGGGCGGATCGTCGGGGAGTTCACGGTCGCGCGCGCGTCCGAGGCGGACGAGTTCTTCCTGTTCGGCTCGCTGCCGGCCGAGGTCCACCACTCGCGTTGGTTCCGCCACCACCTGCCCGCGGACGGGTCCGTCCGGTTCGAGGTCCTCGGGCTGGGCCTGGTCGGCCTGTCCGTCGCCGGCCCGCGGTCGCGCGATGTCCTGGCGGCGGTCGCCCCGGACCTGGACCTGTCCACCGAGGCGTTCCCGTTCATGACCTTCCGGAAGGTGGACCTCGGGATGATCCCGGTCCACCTGGCCCGGATCAACTACGCCGGCGACCTGGGCTACGAGCTGTGGGTGCCGCCGCAGTACCAGCGCCTGCTGTTCGACAAGATCGTCGCGGCGGGCGAGCCGCACGGGCTGCGCCTGTTCGGGATGCGCGCGCTCATGTCGCTCCGTCTCGAGAAGAGCTACGGGACGTGGTTCCGCGAGTACCGGCCGATCTACACGCCTCTCGAGGCCGGGATCACCCGCTACGTCAGGCTGGACCACGACTTCATCGGGCGCGAGGCCTACGAGCGTGAGCTGGCCGCCGGGCCACCGGCGCGGACGCTCGTCGCGATGGTCGTCGAGCCGGACCCGGACGATCCCGCCGACGTCATCGGCGACGAACCCATCTGGCACGGCGGCGAGGTCGTGGGCTGGGTGACGTCGGGCGGGTACGGCCACCACGTCGGCCTGTCGCTCGCGCTGGGCTACGTGCCGACGGCCCTCGCGACCCCGGATGGCCCGGGCGGCGAGGGCTTCGAGATCGAGATCATCGGACGCCGGCGACCGGCACGCCTGCAGCCCCGACCGAGCTTCGATCCGGACGGCGCGCGGATGCGCCAGTGACCGACGCTGCGGTCGGGGGCACGGGCGCCACGGCGGCCGCCGGCGGCCGGATCGTCGTCGATCGCCGCCGCCTGGTGTTCGAGCCGGGCGACTCGGTCGCGCTGGCGGTCCTGCGGGCCGGGGAGGAGCCGGGTCGCGGCGGGACCCTGTGCCTGGCCGGCGATTGCCCGAACTGCCTCGCCACGGTCGACGGGATCGCGTACGTCCGCACGTGCCAGGTCGCCTGCCGCCCGGGGTTGGAGGTGGTCCGGCATCCCGACGGCGCGAACCCGCCACTCCCCGTGGTCGCGCAGTCGGACGTGACCCGAACGCCGCTGGGCCCCGAGATCGAGGTCGAACGTCGGGAGGTGGAGGTCGCGGTGATCGGGGGTGGGACGAGCGGGCTGGCCGCCGCTGCCGATGCCCGGGCCGCGGGCAAGGACGTCCTCGTCCTGGACGCCGCCGACGGCCAAGAGGTCATGGCGATCTACGCCGGCCCGACGATCGTGGCGCGCACGCCCCACGGGATGCTCCACGTCCACGCGCACGAGGTCGTGGTCGCCACGGGCGCGTCGGAGGTCCATCCGGTCTGTCCCGGCAACGACCTGGCCGGCCTGCTGACAGCGCGGGCCGCCGAGCGACTCCATGCAGCGGGGGTCGACCTGGGTCGGGCGGTGTCGGTCGGCGTGCCGCCGGCCGCGGTGCCGTGCGAGCGCCTCGCCGGGCGCCTGGTCCGCTTCGAGGGCGACCGGACCGGGCACGTGCGCGCCGTCGTGACCACCGACCCAGCGACGGGCGCCGAGACGACCACCCCGTGCGACACCGCGATCCTGGGTCTGGGCCTGGCGCCACGGGATGTGCTGGCGCGGATGGCCGGACCGATCCCGATCACCGTCGTCGGCGACGCCGCCGACGAGCATCCGCTCCCGGCCGCCCCCACGGACGGCGTCGTGTGTCGCTGCCACCAGGTCACCGTCGAGGGCTTGCAGGGCACGTGGGACAAGGGCTTCCGGGAGCTCGAGCTCATCAAGCGAGCCAGTCTCGCCTGCCTCGGTCCCTGTCAGGGTGGCGCCTGCCTCCCGCAGGTGCGTGCCTGGATCGCCGAGCGTTCGGGCGAGGTCCCGGAGCCGTTCACGGCGCGGCCCGCGTCACGCCAGATCACCCTGGCCGAGGCCGCCGCGGACGTCCACATCGACGCCTTCCGCCGGACGCCGCTGCACCAGGAGCACCTCGCGCTCGGGGCGCGGATGGACCGGTTCGGGCCCTGGTGGCGGCCATGGCACTACGGCGACGCGGTGGCCGAGTACTGGGCGGTCCGCGAGGCGGTCTCGATCGGCGACGTGAGCACGCTCGGGAAGCTGGTCGTGTCGGGACCGGATGTCGTGGAGTTCCTCGAGCGGCTCTATCCGTGCCATGTCGCGGACATCAAGCCGGGACGGTCCCGCTACGCGCTCCTCCTGAACGAGCGCGGCCACGTGATGGACGACGGCATGATCCTCCGCGAGTCCGAGACGCGGTTCGTCCTGAGCTTCACGTCCGGCGGCGCCGCCAACGCGGAGATGTGGATCCGCGACTGGATCGACACGTGGGGTCTCCGCGTCCACGTCATGGACCGCACGATGTCGCTCGCCGCGATCAACGTGACCGGGCCACTCGCGAAGCAGCTCCTGGTCCGGGCCGGCCTGGCCGATCCGCCTCGCTTCCTGTCCCACGTCCGGGCGGAGGTGGCCGGCGTCCCGTGCCACGTCATGCGCCTCTCGTTCACCGGCGAAGCGGCCTGGGAGCTGCACCACCCCATCGACGACTCGGTGGCGCTCTGGCGCACCCTGATGGACCTGGGTCGCGACCTCGGGATCCGGCCGCACGGCCTGCAGGCGCTATTCGCATTGCGCCTCGAGAAGGGCCACGTCATCGTCGGGATGGACACCGAACTCGACACGACCCCGCGCCGGCTCGGGATGGACTGGGCCGCCCGGATGGACAAGCCGCGCTTCATCGGCCGGGCGGCACTGGAGCGGACCGCCAAGCTGCCGGACCACCGACGCCTGCTCGGGTTCACGATGGACGGCCCGGCGCCGGTCGAGGGCACGCCGATCTGGTCGAACGGCGACATCGTCGGCCACGTCACGGGGAGCTGGGCGTCGCCGGTGCTCGGCACGACGGTCATGCTCGGCTGGCAGAAGGTCTCGCCGTTCGTCGACGAGGTGCAGATCGACGGCCGGACGGCGACCGTCACGCCGACGCCCTTCTACGACCCGGAGGGCGACCGTGCCCGCGCTTGAGCCGCTGACCGGTCTGCGCGTGGTCGCCGACCCGGCGGCGCTCGATACCGCCCGCTGGACCCCGTCCGATGCCGGTCCGACCGGCGCCCCGATCGTCCTGCGCTTCGCTCCGGACGAGGCGTTCGCCAACGGGGCGAGTGGTGTGACCCTCGACGACCGGGAAGCCATCGTCGAGGACGAGCGCGGCTACGTCGGGGCGTGGTGTCCGTTCGACGCCATCCGGGCGCAGACGGAGTGGTCGCCACCGACCGAGCGCCCGGCCCTCGCCCAGGGATCCGTCGCCGGAGTCCCGGCCAAGATCTGGTTCCCGGACGACGACGGTGACGTGCTGGTGGTCGTGACCGCGGCGCAGGCGGCGGGCCTGGCGGAGAAGCTCGGGTGGTCGCGATGACCTACGCGAGCCACATGGTCGAGACGCTCCTGCCGATCCGCTGGCCGGACCGCCCGAAGGCGTCGTATGACGTCGTCATCATCGGGGGCGGCGGGCACGGACTGTCCACCGCGTACTACCTCGCGACGCGGCACGGGATCACGAACGTCGCCGTTATCGAGGCGGACTACATCGCATCCGGCAACACCGGTCGTAACACGACCATCATCCGGGCGAACTACGGCATCCCCCAGGCGGTCCGCTTCTACAAGCACAGCCTGGACATGTACGCGGCGCTCGAGGACGAGACCGGCGCGAACCTGTTGCACCAGACCCGCGGGATCCTGTGGTGCGCCCACACCGAGATGACGATGCGGACGGAGCGGGCGCGCGTCGCGCTCAACCAGGCGCTCGGCGTCGAGACCGTGATGGCCACGCCGAGTGAGATCAAGGCGCTCGTCCCGCAGATCGACCTGACCGGCGGCGGCCGCTACCCGATCCTCGGCGCATCGCATCACCTGCCGGCCGCCACCGCCCGGCACGACCGCGTGGCGTGGGCGTACGCGTCCGGCGCCTCGCAGCGCGGCGTCGACATCTTCCAGCACACGCCGGTGACCGCCCTGACCGTCGACGGGGAGCGGGTCACCGGCGTCGAGACGAGCCTCGGCCCGATCTCGGCGGGTGTCGTGTTGTCGGCCACCGGCGGCCGCGTCACGAAGCTCGTCGGCCAGGTCGGCATCCGCCTGCCGATCCGGACCCACCCGCTCCACGCGTTCGTCACGAACGACCACGCCCAGGGGATGCGGAGCATCGTCGCGAGCACGGAACTCATGTGCTACGCGTCGCAGACGGAGCGCGGCCAGATGCTCATCGGCGCCGAATTCGACGCGCAGCCGTCGTACTCGCGCCAGTCGTCCTTCGATGCCCTGCGCGGCTACGCCTACAAGATCTCCATGCTGCTGCCGTTCCTGCGCGACATGCGGATCCTGCGGACGTGGGCGGGCCTGTGCGACATCTCGATCGATTACAGCCCGATCATGGGCGTCACCCCGGTCGACGGCTTCCTCGTCACGACGGGCTGGGGGACGTGGGGCTTCAAGGCCATCCCGGCCGGCGGGGAGGGGATGGCGGAGCTCATCGCCACGGGACGTCCGCCGGAGCTCATCGCGCCGTTCGCGCTGTCGCGCTTCAAGGCGGACCATCTCCTGGCGGACCAGGGCTCATCGGGGACGCGCTGATGCATTCGATCGTCTGTCCGACCTGCGGCCGCCGGTCCCTCGACGAGTTCACGTTCGGTGGCGAGCGGCGGGCCGTGCCGGACTGGATCACCGACCCGGATGAGCGCGACTTCGACGAGGTGTTCGTGTTCGAGAACCCGGACGGCGTCTCCACCGAGCGCTGGTTCCACGCGCACGGCTGTCGGCGCTGGCTGACGGTCCGGCGCGACACCACCACCGACACGATCCTGGAGGTCCGCCGATGACCGCGCTCGCCGGCCGACGGTTCGAGATGACGCTGCGCAACCGCGTGCTGTTCGGGGTCGGCGCGATCGAGGCCCTCCCCGAGCTGATCGCCTGGGCCGGCGGGACCCGGGCGTTCATCGTCACGGATCCGGGCGTGGAACGGTCCGGGGTCATCGACACGGTCCGGGGGGTCCTGGCCGCGGCCGGGCTGGAGACCGGGGTCTTCGCGGAGGTCGAACCGAATCCCGGCGACGCCACGGTCGAGCGCGGGGCGGCGGCCCTGCGGGTGTACCGGCTGGACGGGACGGTGGTCGTCGCGGTCGGTGGCGGGTCGGCGATGGACACGGCGAAGGCGCTGGACCTGCTGGCGGCCAACCCGATGCCGGTCTGGGACCTGGAGTACGACGGACCGTCGCTGGCGCCTGGCCGGCCCATCGTCGCGGTCCCCACGACCGCCGGGACCGGGTCGGAGGCGCACAGCTTCGGGGTCATCACCGACGTGGCGGCCGGACGCAAGGGCTACATCGGCCACCCGAGCCTCCTGCCGAAGGCGACGATCCTTGATCCCGGCCTGACCGTCGGGTTGCCGCCCACGGTCACCGCGGCGACCGGCGTGGACGCGATGACCCACTCCCTGGAGTCGCTGTTGTCGGCCAACCCGAACCCGTTCGCCGAGTCCACCGCGCTCGGCGTCATCCGGACCGTGGACTCGTGGCTGCGCCGGGCCGTGGCCGATGGCACGGACCTGGAGGCGCGCTCGCAGATGCTCATGGCGTCGCACCTCGCCGGGGTCGGCCAGGCGAGCGGGACCGGGGTCGGCCTGGTGCACGCCCTCGGCCACTCGATCGGGTCGCGCGGCAAGGTCGCCCACGGGACCGCCCTCGCGGCCGTCCTGCCCGAGGTCCTGCGCTTCTACCTCGGCGTCCGCGACCGAGAACTGGCGCTCGTGGCGATCGCCCTGGGCGTCGGCATCCGGGCGGAATCGGAGGCGACCGCGGCCGGTGTCGCCATCACCGCGATCGACCAGCTCTTGCGCGACGTGGGCCAGCGACCGACGCTGACCGCACTCGGGCTCGGTGACGAGGCGTCCATCGACCAGCTCGTGGTCGACACGCTCGACGACGCCGCGATCCGCAACTCGCCCCGGCTCCCGACGCCGGACGAAGCTCGCGCGATCCTGGTGTCGGTTTGAGCGCGCCGTAACGATGGCGTCGATGTGGGAACGACGAAGGCGGCTCGGCCGAGCTCCCGGGCTCGCGAGGGCTGGCTCGATCGCCGGCTGACTCGCGCCGGCCCGACTCAGCCGGCGTCGATGAGCGGCTTGACCTCCCCGACGAAGCGCTCGAATGTCTCGACGTCGTACGGGGCCGGCTGCTCGGAGATGACCGTCGTGAAGCCGAGCGCCACGTAGGGCCGGAGTCGGTCGGCGATCTCCTCAGGCGAGCCCTCCCAGAACGTGTCGTCGTCGGCGACCTCGGCGTCGGGCGTTCGGTTATGGGCCATCGCCGCATCGCGGACGCGCTTCGCCTCCGCCTTCGAGTCGCGGATCGTCAGCTTGACGCCGAGCGTGAACTCGATCTCGCCGATGTCGCGCCCGACGGCGTCGCAGTGGCCGCGCAGGACGTCGATCTTGTGGGCCATGACGTCCACCGGCCCCATCGCGTTCCACAGGTCCGCGTACTTGGCGACGGTCCGCAGCGTCTTCTTCTCGCCGCTGCCGCCGATCATGATCGGGAGGTGGGCCTGGACCGGCACCGGCTGCTGGCGCAGGTCGTCGAACGCATAGCGCCCGCCGGGGGCCGAGGTCACCGACTCGCCGTCGAGGACCGCCCGCATCCCCGCCACCGACTCATCCAGCCAGTCGAGGCGCTGGCCGAAACCGGACCCGAAGTCGATGCCGTGGGCCTGGTGCTCGAGCTCCATCCACGCCCCGCCGATGCCCAGGATCGCCCGGCCGTCGCTGACGTGGTCGAGGGTCGCGGCCGTCTTGGCGACCAGGCCCGGGTTGCGGAACGTGTTGGCGCCGACGAGCAGACCGAGCTGGGTCTGGCTCGTCTCGCGCGCCCAGGCGGACAGCAACGACCAACCCTCGAAGATGGGCTGGTACGGATCGCCGAAGATCGCGTAGAGGTGGTCCCACGTCCACAGGTGCGTGTAGCCGAGCCGATCCACGCGCTTGGCGGCATCGAGCATCTCGGGCCAGCTTGCGCCCTGGCTCCAGAGCAGGATGCCGGTCTTGAGGTCGGTCATGGGTCGGAGGCCTCCGGTGGTCGGTGGGATGGCACGATTCTAGCCCCCGGTCCGGCCCCCCGCGTCCCGCTAGACTCGGCCGATGCTGCCGCTTCGGACCGGGCTGGCATGGCGCTCGTAGAGGGCTCGTCGGATGAGCTCGTCGCCCTTGTCGGGGGCTTGTCGAGTGTCCGGATGGACGACTACGCGGTCGTCGGCTCGTACATGCGCTTTGGCGAGCCGGTACGCGAGCAGCTCAAGGACGCCCGGGTGCGGATCGCCGAAGCCTGCGCCAAGCCCGCCAGGCGCCGCGACAACCACCTGCTCTGGGCGGCGCCCGGGTCCGGCAAGACGTACTTCGTCGAGCAGGTCGCGGCGTCGCTGCCGGACGTCGCGTACGCCGAGCTCAACCTCGCCAAGCTCACCGAAGCCGGCTTCCGCGACGGTCTGGCCAAGGTGATCGCGGGCGGCCCTACGATCTGCCTGATCGACGAGGTCGACGCCAAGCCGGAGGCGCCCTGGCCGTACGAGGCGCTCATGCCCTGCCTCGACGTCAACCTCGAGCGCGGTGGCGGCATCGTCTTCGTCCTCGCCGGAAGCTCGGGCGCCACGATCGGCGAGTTCAAGGACCGGATCCGGGCCCGCCCCAAGGGAACGGACGTCCTGAGCCGCGTCCCGGAGGCGAACGGCTGGGAGATCGCCCCGATGGACGCCGGCGACCGCATCCTCGTCGCGCTCAGCCAGATGCTCAACGCGGCCGCGGAGCTCCGCCGCTCCATCTCGGAGGTGGAGAAGCTCGCCCTCCACTACCTCGCCGGGGCGCCTCACCTCGCGAACGCCCGCCAGCTCCGCGAGTTCGCGGTCCGTGCCGTCGAGCGCGGCTCCGCGAACAGCGACCGGATCCGGTACGACGACCTGTTCGATTCGGGTGACCCCGAGAACAAGCGCTACTGGGTGAGCGTCATGCCGCAGGCCGAAACGCTCGTGAACAGCTTCGTCCATCTCCGCGACGAGGCGACCGCGGATCCCGGTCGAACGAGCCGGCGGGTGGCGCCGCACCCGACTCTGCCCGTCCCCGCCACCCCGTTCTTCGGCCGCGAAGCCGAGCTCGCCGAGCTGCTCGCCCTCCTGACGCGGACGGATATCCGTCTCGTGACCCTGACCGGGCCCGGCGGGACCGGCAAGACCCGGCTGGCGCTGGAGGCGACACGAGAACTCGCGGATGCGTTCGCGGATGGTGCGGTCTTCGTGGCCCTCGCACCGCTGCGCGACACGAGTGCCGTTCGCTCGACGATCGCCGAGGCTCTCGGGCTCTCGGCCGATTCCGATCTTGGGGCCTGGCTCGGCTCCCGGCGGGTCCTCCTGGTCCTCGACAACCTCGAGCACCTGCGCGGGGTCGAGGCGGTGGTCGGAGAACTCACGGTGGGCGAGACGGTGGTACTCGCGACCTCGCGCGGACCGCTCCACCTCTCGTCCGAGCATGAGTTGCCCGTCGAGCCGCTCGCGCGCGCTGCCTCGGTCGAACTGTTCGTGGACCGCGCGGCGGCCACCGGCCGACACGTCGTCGCCGACGACACCGTCCGCGCGATCTGTCGTCGCCTCGACGACCTGCCGCTGGCGATCGAGCTCGCCGCCGCGCGGGTACGGCTGCTCTCCCCACGGGCCCTGTTGCAACGCCTCGATGACTCGCTCTCACTGCTCACGGGTGGCGCGCACGATCTGCCCGAGCGGCAGCGGACCCTGCGCGCGACGATCGCGTGGAGCCACGAGCTGCTCGAACCCGACGAGCAGGCGGCGTTCCGGCGGCTGTCCATCTTTCGCGGCTCGTTCACCCTCGAGGCGGCCGAGGCGGTCGCCGGCGCCGACCTCGACGCGGTCGCGACGCTCGTCGAGCAGAGTCTGGTAAAGCCGCTCGGCGAGGAGCGCTTCTTCCTGCTCGAGACCCTGCGCGAGTACGCCCGCGAGCAACTCGACCGCGCGGGCGAGACCGACGAGTACGCGCTTCGCCATGCCGGCTGGTATCTCGAGCGGCTCGAGCAGAACTACCCGGTGATGCGGGACTTCCACAGCGGCGAACTCATGACGTGGTTCGTCGCCGAGGAGGACAACCTGCGCGCGATGTTGACCACGCTGGATGGCGCGAGCCCTGTTCAGGCGGCTCGATCGGCACGCCTGCTCTACCCGTACTGGGTGTCGCGCGGGGCCTACGGCGAGGTCAGGCGGCAGTTCGCGACCTACCTCCAACACCCAGACGTCCCCGATCAGGTACGGGCCGAGCTGTTCGGCCTGCTGTGCGATGCAGAACTTCTGGTCGGGAACCTCGATGCCTCGGAGGCCGCAGCCCGGCAGTCACTCCGCCTCGCCGAGCCCGGTAGCGACATCCACGCGTACGCGCTGCTCGGCCAGACGATGATCGTGGGAGTGCGAGGCGAGCCCGAGGAGGCGATCCGACTGGGTCGCGAAGTGCTGGATGAGATCGGCGCCCTCGACGATCGGCGACAGGTACTCAGCCGTATGGACATCGCGGGTGTCTTCAGGGACTTGGGGCTGAGGACGGAAGCGCGAACGTTGTATACACAGGCCTCCGACGAGGCGCGTCGGCTCGGCAACGCGCTCCTGGTCAATCTGGTCGACTCCAACTCGTGCTGGCTCGATCTTCTCGAGCAGCGCTACGAAGCCGCCGAGCAAGGGTTCCTGTCGGTGCTCGAGGGCGATCGACACTTCGGACATATCCCCTGGGAGGCGGCGGATCTCCGCGGTGTCGGTCTTGCTCAGCTCGGGCTTGGACGGCATGCGGAGGCACGTCGGGCGTTGCTCTCCGCGCTCGAGCTCCTCGCCGACGACGCGACGCCAACGTTCGACCTGACCACGACCCTGCTGTGCATCGCGCTCACCGCCGAGCCCACCGACATCCGGGCCGCCCGCCTCCTCGGCGCGGTCGTCGCCGTTCGAGAGAAGGAGCGGCTCATGAACTGGCGCGGCGAGGCGGAACTTCGCCATCGTTTCGAGCAGCCCCTGGTCGACGCACTCGGCGAGGACGAGTGGGTCCGTGAGCAGGCGGCGGGCGCGGCACTCACGCTCGAGGAGGCCATCGAGCTCGCCCGCAGGCTGGCCGCACCGTCACCCGAGGGGTCGACGGAGTCCGTCTGATTCGAGATCCCTGCTGAGCGGACGCGGGCTAGCCGGGCGACGCATCCGGACCGCTCGCTCGCGGTGGCCGTCCGACCGTAGACTCGCGACATGTACATCCCGGACTACTTCAGGCCGTCCGATGGCGCCATGCAGGCGTTCCTGGCGGAGCCGGGGGCCGTCCACCTCGTGACGTCGACCGCGAAGGGCCTGCTCGCGACGCTCCTGCCGATGGTCTACGACGCGCCCGGAAGCCGGCCAGGCCTTGGTGAGTTCGGCGCGCTGCTGGGGCACGTCGCGATCAGGAACGACCAATGGCGCGAACCGGCCATCGGCGAAGCGCTCGCGATCGTGCGTGGCCCGGACGCCTACGTCACGCCTAGCTGGTATGCCGCGAAACGCGAGCACGGACGGGTCGTCCCGACCTGGAACTACACCTTGATCCACGCCTACGGACGGCTCGTCGTCCACGAGGACGCTGCGTGGCTCGAGGCCAACGTCCGACGACTTGTCGAAGCGCACGAGGCCACTCGGCCCGAACCGTGGGCGGTCGACGACGCGCCCCGCGCCTACATCGACGGTCAGCTCAAGGCGATCGTCGGCGTCGAGCTGCTCATCGATCGCATCGAGGCCAAGGCCAAGCTCAGCCAGAATCGCTCCGACGCCGACATCGACGGCACGATCGCCGGCCTCGAAGCCGACGGCGAGCAGAAGGTGTCGGCCGCGATGCGCCGGGCCCGCGACGGCTGATCGGCAGCGCGCAGCGGCGCTCGATGCGGGCCGCCCACGACCGCACCCGAGTCCCGTGCCCGGGGCGAGGGAGTCCGAGTCCCAACGAACCCGACAGACCTGCACCCACAGCAGGCTTAGGCGGCGCCACTCGGGCGGATCGCCCCTTCGGCGAGGCGCTCGCCTCCCTGGTGAGCGTGGATCCCTGGTCGCAGGTGCTCGGATCCGGGCTGGCCGGCCGCTTGAGCCCGCCTAACGTGCCACGGGCGCAGGTCTGGCGGAGTCACAGCGTGTTCGACCCGACCCGACCCGACCTGCCCGATCCATCCCGGCTCGACGCTCGAACTACGGCAGCGTCGCCAGGTCGCCTTCGATGACCTCGCGGTCGTCCTTGTC
>CAZOHT010000001.1:71162-191447 GCA_964579825.1 uncultured Anaerolineaceae bacterium | reverse complement strand
CGTGACGCTCATCCGTTCCGCCCTCGCGCGGACCCTCGATGCGGCCTTTCCGGCCACGTGCCCCGGCTGTGGGCGCGAGGGCGCCCCGATCTGCGACACGTGCCTGCCCGCCCTCGATGCGCGGCTGGGTCGACCGGGTGGCGTCCTCATCGGGATGCCCGTGGACCTCCCCTACCCGGTGCTGCAGCTCGAGTGGTGCGCGCCGTTCCTGGGCGTCGTCCGGGACGCCCTGCATGCCATCAAGTACCGCGGGGAGCGGCGGCTCGCCGGTCCACTCGGGGCGGCCGTTGCGAGACGATGGGAGCGGGCGGGAGCGGGCGGCGACCTCATCGCCCCGGTCCCGGTCCATGCCACACGGGCGCGCCAGCGCGGCTACGACCAGGCCCAGCTCATCGCAGAGGAGGCTGCCCGCGGCCTGGCCCTTCCCTGCGCTCGACTGCTCGAGCGCCACGTCGAGACCGTGGCCCAGTTCGACCTCGATCGCCGCCAACGAGCCACCAACGTCCAGGGAGCATTCCGCCTCGTCACGCCGCAGTCGCTCGCTGGCCGGTGGGTCGTCCTCGTCGATGACGTGATGACGACGGGCGCGACGCTGGCGGCCTGCGCGACGGTCCTCATGGACGCCGGCGCCGACGGCGTCTCGGCGGTGACCGTGGCTCGCGAGCGATGAGGCGCAGGCGGGCGACCCAAGCGACGAGGGCTATACTCGAAGCCCGACGACCGATGACCGACGACCGCCGAGCAAGACCCCGAGGTGACCCGTGCGCACGATCGTCAAGGGCAAGAACACCGACCTCTCGGAGCGCGTCCGCGAATACGCCGAGCGCCGGATGCGACGCCTGGAGCGGCAGCTGGACGACCAGACCGACGCCATCGTCGAGCTCTGGAACGAGCGACACCGGAGCGCCGCCGAGTCGCACATCGCCGAGGTCACCGTCATCATCGACGGCCAGAACCTGCACAGCCACGGCGCCGGCCCGAGCTACCAGGTCGCCATCGATACCGTCGTGGACAAGGCCGAGCGCCAGGTCGTCGACCACCGCGAGAAGCCGCGACTGCGGGCGCGCCCCGAGCAGGAGAAGCAGATCCTGCGCCGGATCGCGGACGGCTCAGCCGGACCGGCGCGTGAGCGTCGGATCGTCAAGACGAAGCGGTTCGGGATCGAGCCGATGTTCGAGGAGGACGCCATCGCGGCGATGGAGGAGCTCGGGCATCGATTCTTCGTGTTCGTGAACGCCGAGACCGAGCGCGTGGCCGTCCTGTACGCGCGCGACGACGGTGACTACGGGGTGATCGAACCGGTCGTCGGCGGCGAGTACACGAAGGGCAAGGGCCGCTCCGGCGGTCGCGCCTAGGTGCTCGCCCGGCGATAGATGCCGGCCTCTCGAACCAGCAGCCCGTCGTCGATCATGGCCCGTCGGAGGGTGGCGACATCCGGGTGGAAGAGCGCCAGGCGCTGGTTGACCTCCTTCTCCGGGTACGGCCGATCCTCGGTGAACACGCGGTCGCACAGGTATCGGATGACGATGCGCCGCTTCGACTCCTGGCTTGGGATCGTCGTTAGGCGGTCATCGCGCATGAATCCTCGGATGACCTTTGCCTCGTCGGCGGGGAGCGGTCCGCCGTCCGGGCCGGTCAGATCCGAGACGGGCGCATCGTCGGCCTCGAGGGCCCCGAGTCGTCGTCCGACGGCGTGGACCGCGTCGATCCGCAGCGCGTAGGTGCCGCCAGGTCGCGCGTCGACGAGTCCTGCGTCCACGAGCCTGGCCACGTGACGGCGCGCGGCCGGCTCCGGCATCCCGAGGTCGGCCGCAAGCTGGGCGGCGGTCCGCGGACCGTCGGCGCATGCACCCGCGACCCGCAGTCGGTTCGGGTCGGCCAGCGCCTTGAGCGCGGTGAGGAGCGTGTGGTCCATGGCCCGCATCGTACGATGGCGCGGATGCTTCCCGACGGCCGCCGACTCGGTGCTCATCTGCCCCTGGCCGACGGCATGCTCAAGGCCGTCGAGCGAGCCCATGCCATCGGCGCCGGCACACTCCAGATCTTCTCGGACAACCCCACGACCTGGCGCCGCCGGGCGGCACCGCCCAGCGACCTGGCGGCGTTCTGCGACGCGCTGACAGCCCACGACCTGGGGCCCATCGCCATCCATGCCTCGTACCTGGTGAACCTGGCCGGCCCGGAGCCCACGTTCTTCGAGCGCTCGATCGAGCTCCTGGCCGACGAGTTGCGCGTCGCGCCCGGGTTCCGGGCCCGCTACGTGAACGTCCATGTCGGGTCGCATCGCGAGCGCGGCGTGGATGCCGGCGTCGCCCGCGTCGCCGACGGGATCGCCCGCGTGCTGGCCCTCGCCGACGGCGGACGCGGGTTTGACGAGGACGCGCCGATGCTCGTCCTCGAGAACTCGGCGGGCAGCGGGTTCGGCCTGGGGACGGACGTCACCAGCCTGGCCGCCATCGCCGAGGCCGTCGCTGCTCGCGGCGTGGCGGCTCGGCGGGTGGGGTTCTGCCTCGATGCCGCGCATGCCTGGGGCGCCGGGATCGACCTGTCGGACCCAGCCGCCCTGGACGCCTTCCTCGACGAGTTCGACGACCGGATCGGACTCGACCGGCTGGTCATGGTCCACCTGAACGACTCGAAGGTGGAGCGCGGGTCGAATCTCGACCGCCACGAACACCTGGGTGCCGGGCGGATCGGCGAGGCCGGCCTGGCGCATCTGGTCACGCATCCCCGGCTCGCGGGCGCGACGTACTACCTCGAGACGCCCGGGATGGATGAGGGCTACGACGCGGTCAACGTCGCTCGGGCCTACGATCTCGCCGCGGGTCGGCCGCTGGCGACGCTCCCGCCCGAAGCGATGACGGTCCGGGGAAGTCGGGCGAGGACGGCTCCGCGAGCCGCCGAACCGGCATGACCAGGGATCGGCGCGTTCCGGGAGCGATCGTCGTCCTGGGACTCCTCGTCCTCGCCGCGGTCCTGCGGCTGCCGAACCTGGCGACCCGGGGCACCTGGGACGCCGACCAGGGGCACGACATGCTGGTCCTGCGGGCCTGGGTCCAGGACGGCGTGATCCCGCTGCTCGGGCCCCCGACGTCGATCGGTGACGTCCACCACGGCGCGCTCTACTACTACCTGCTCGCCCCGGCGGCATTCCTGACCGGCGGCGACTCGCCGCTGGCCGTGGTCCTGACGATCGCGCTGGCCGGGATCGCCGCCGTCGGCGTGACCTGGTGGCTGGCCCGCTCGATCGGCGGGGCCGTGGCGGGTTTCGTCGCCGGCGTCGTCCTCGCCGTCTCGAGCTCGGCGGTGGATGGGTCGACGTTCATCTGGAACCCGAACCTCATCGCGCTCTCGAGTGCGGTCGCACTGGCCGGCGCCTGGCGTGCCTGGACGACCGGCCGGCCGCGCTGGTGGCTCGTGGCGGCGATCGGGACCGCCGTGACGGTCCAGTGCCACGTCCTGGGGATCGCGATGGCCCCGGTCATCGGCGCGCTCCTGGTCCTCGACTGGCGACGCCGGTCCGGGCCGGACCGGCGATCCGTGGCCCGCGCCGGCATCGCGTGGCTGGTCATCGTCATCGCCAGCTACGCGCCACTGGTGGTCCACGAGCTGACGAATGACTTCTCGGAGCTGCAGGCCGCCCTGGCCTACCTGCGCGGCGGTGGGGATGCCGGTGCTGCCGGGCCCTTGGAACGGTTCCCGATCGTGTCGCTGCGCGTCATCAGCTGGCCCCTTTCCGGCCTGATCACCGAGGCCGCCGTGCCAGCCCTCGTCGCCGCGCTGCTGGTCGTCGTCATCGTCGTGCTGCGCTGGCGGGCCTCGGACGATGGCGAGCGGCTCGCCGTGCGCTGGCTTGGCCTCGGACTCCTCTGGACGTGCGTCTTCCTGACCGTCGCGGCACCGAGCCTGGCCGTCGTGGTGCCTGACCTGCCGAACGACCACTATCACGCGTTCGCCGACCCGATGGTCGTCATCCTGGTCGGCCTCGGGGCCGGCGCCGCCTGGCGGGCGACGGGTGGGCGCGGTGTGCTGACCGGCGTGCCGCGGCTCGTCGCCGCTGCCGGCGTAGTCGCGCTGTGCGCCTGGAACCTGACCACGCAGCCGCCGGCGGTGAACCCCGACGGCGGCTTCCCGGCGGCCGACGTCGCCGCGGACCGGATCGTGTCCATGACGGGGGAGGCGCCCATCCGCCTGGAGTCGCTGCCGGACTTCAAGTCCGTGGACGCGTACCGCTATCCGCTGGTTCGCGATGGGCGGTCCGTGAACGAGCCGGCCGCGGATGACGAGGCTGCGAACCTGGTGATCGTCTGCGATGCGCGTTTCGAGGCGGCGATCGGGGCGGCGTGTGGCGGGCCCGCGGAGGATACGGCCGCCGAGGCCGGTGCGCCCGGCCTGCGGCTCGTTGAGCGGTTCGAGGCGGCGCCGGACCGGATCATCTCGATCTACGAGTAGCGCGGCGGGATGCGGGCGTGCCCCCGCCGGGAATCGCGAACGCCAGCGCCCCAGACGCTGGCGTTCGCTGCCCCCGAGACCCGGATGCTGGAGGGCGCTCCGGGCCGTGCCCCGAGAGTTGCTAGTAGCGGCCGGGCTCCCGGCCGGTGGCCCGGATGACCGGGCGGACGCCCCCCGCACCGACCCCGACGGGGCCGCTGGAGGAACTCATCTGGCGGACGGTGCCGGTCGGCCGCAAGGGTCGATCCGAGGTCCGTTCCGTGGATGACGTGCTGTTGGTGGTGTTGCCGTCGGGGGAGAACGCCCGCCCGTAGCGGCGGATCCGGACGGCGAGGTAGTACTCCATGATCTGCCGCACCTGCGGCTCGGTCAGGAGGTCGTCGGCACGCAGGGCGTACTCGACGCGTGCGGTGGGGTTCATCGAGCCGGACGCGACCAGGCCCAGGTACTGGGTCGTGTCGGCGTCGTCACGCAACTCGCGCAGGCCTCGAGCCAGCTTGGTGGCCGTGCCCAGGGAGGGCATCCGGTCCCCGCGGATCAGACGCGAGATGGTCGAGTGGTCGACGCCGGACTGCTGGGCAAGCTGTCGCTGGGACATCTTCTTGGCCTTGAGCTGGGTCCGGAGCCATTCATTGAACGCTCGGCCGTTTTGGGTCGTCATGCTTCTTGGGCGCTCCGTGATCGAGCGGGCGGACCGTTGCCGCGATGCCCCAACTATCGATGCGGCCCTCGAGCCCCTGTATCACCCGTTGGTACTTCCGCTCTGGACCGACCGGCGAGCGGAAACATCCGGTGCGGTGCGGTTCGAGGGGTTGCGGGGATGCGGGCGGGACCCGCTCCTCCATGACCAATGTACGTTCGCCATCGGGAGCCGGATCACCGGGCCTGGTCAGGCGGGTGAGATCGCGCCCTCGGGCGCCTGCGTGACCTTGATGTGCCCCTCGCCGCGCGGCATGGGTGACACCACGTACAGCACGGCCCCGAACACGATGATCGACAGGACGCTGATGACCCAGTCGAGGATGGTGATGGCGGTCGCCTCCGCCAGGGGGACGCCGTACGCGACGGTCAGCACGCCGATGACCCCGGCCTGGGCGAACCCGAGTCCGGCCGGGCTCAGCGGGATCGCGGTCAGGAGCGACCCGATCAGGGCCACGAAGATGGCACCGGAGACCCCGAGGGACACGTCCGGGAACCCGAGCGCCTGGACCACGAGCCACAGGCGCAGTCCCTCGGTCATCCAGATGACCCCGGTCACGAAGGCCAGCATCGGCAGGTGCTTGAACCCGACCGCTCCGAAGACGCCCTCCTCGAACCGCTCGTACAGATCGAGGATGCTCGGGGGAAGCGGCAATCGGTCCAGTATCCGACGCCCGAAGTTGCGCATCGTGAACAGCCCGACCGCGAGGACGATGACCGTGACGATGCCGACCACGAAGACCAGCCGGATCGCGGGCGGCATCTCGACGCGGAAGCTGTAGAACCCGGCGGCCAGACCCAGGATGGCGATCGCGAAGATGTCGAAGATCCGCTCGATGAAGACGGTCCCGAAGGTGCGACTGAGCGACGCCGGGCTGTTCATCTTGAGCAGGTAGGCTCGATAGACGTCACCCAGCTTGGCCGGCACGACGCAGTTCACGAACCACGACAGGTACAGGATCTCGGTGGAGTCCTTGACCCGGATGCCGAAGCCCGTCGATCGCAGGAGCCTCGACCAGCGAAACCCGCGCAGCGGGAAGCCGAGGTAGAACACGACGAACGCCGCGAACACGAGGGCCGGGTTTGCCTGGAGGATGAGATCCGGGACGGCCGACAGGCGATCGCGGTTGAGGTACAGGAAGAAGCCGATGATCGCGAGCGGGACGGCGATCGAGAGGATCGTCCGGGGCTGGCGCAGCCGATGGGCGAGCGAGACCGGTGCGACATCGGACTCGTCGATCTCCGGGACCGGTTCGAGCGTCAGCGGGCCCGACAGACCGCGCGCGTCGTCCAGCGTGGGGGTGGCCTCCATGGCATCGGACGGTACCGGGGTCGTCGTCCCGTCCGCCATCGGACGAAGGTCCTGTCCACCCGTCGGATCGGTCACGAGCGTGGGTCCAGCGGCTCGCCGACGGATGGCTCCGAGGGTGACGTCGCGGCGACCGTCGGCCGCACCCGGCCGTTCCCGCGGAGGCGCTGGACGACCTTGGACACGGGCGTGAGCAGCCGGACGAAGTAGGTCGCCCGACCCGGGATCAACTCGGCATCGGCGAGGGCCGCGAGGAGTCCGGAGGGCGTGGACGGGTCGCCGTCCAGGGCCGTGTACGCGACGCCCACCTCGATGAGCGAGTGCGCATCCGATACCGCGACGATCGGTCGCTCGTGCGCCTGGGCGAATGCGACGGCCTGCTCGTTGCCCCGGCCGACGAGGCGGGCGTTGTGGCCCTCGATCCAGTCCACGAGCGGGGCGATCTCGCCCAGCCCACCGCTCTTCGACAGGGAGCCGCGGAACGAGTCGAACGGATGCGGGATGCCGATGAGGCCACCCTGAGCGCGAGCCTCCCCGATCGTCTCGACCGCCGACAGGCCCGGTGGGATCGCCCGCTCCAGGAAGACGCAGATGAGGTCGCCGTCACGGGTCTTGACCTCCTCACCGACGATGACGCTCAGGCCGGCGGGCGCCGCGGCGCGCGCCTCGAGCGCGCCGTCGATCCGGTCGTGGTCGGTGATGGCGATGTGGGTCAGGCCGCGCTCGGCGGCCAGGCGGACGACGTCGGCCGGGTCCGACAGGCAATCGAAGCTGGCGCGCGTATGGCAGTGCAGGTCGATGAACGCCCGTGCCATCGCCGTGACGGGTCGCGCCTAGATCTGCTGCACGAGCGACTTCTTGAAGAAGTCGAAGTGCTCGAGCGCGAGACCCGTTCCCAGGGCGACGCAGTTGAGCGGGTTCTCGGCGACGTGGCACGGGACGCCGGTCACCTGGGTGAGCAGCTTGTCCACGTTCCGCAACAGGGCTCCGCCCCCGGACATGACCATGCCCTTATCGATGATGTCGCTCGAGAGTTCGGGCGGGGTCTGCTCCAGGACGGAACGGACGGCGGCGACCAGCTGCTGGAGCGGCGCCTCGATGGCCTCCATGACCTCCGAGCTGGTGATCGGGATGGTCCGCGGCAGGCCGGCGATGAGGTCGCGACCGCGGACCTCCATCGTCAGTTCGCGCTCGAGCGGCAGGGCGGTCCCGATCTGGATCTTGACCTCCTCGGCCGTCCGCTCGCCCACCATCAGGTTGTACTTCTTGCGGATGTAGGTGGCGATCGACTCGTCGAACTTGTTGCCGCCGACCCGCAGGCTGTGCGAGACGACGATGCCGCCAAGGGCGATGACCGCGATCTCGCTCGTGCCGCCGCCGATGTCGATGATCATGTTCCCGGACGGGCCGCTGATCGGGACGTTGGCGCCGATGGCGGCGGCCAGCGGCTCCTCGATGAGGTAGGCCTCCTTGGCACCGGCCTTCAGGGCGGCATCGCGGACGGCCCGCTTCTCGACGCTCGTGACACCGGCCGGCACGCTGATCATGACCTCGGGCCGGGACAGGCCGATGCGGCCCTTGGTCGCCTTGGCGATGAAGAACCGGAGCATCGCCTCGGTGATGACGTAGTCGGCGATGACGCCGTCCTTCATCGGGCGGATCGCGGTGATGTTGCCTGGCGTGCGCCCGATCATCTCGCGGGCCTCTTCACCCACCGCCACGATGCGGTTGTCGTCCGAGACGGCCACCACGCTGGGTTCCGTGCTGACGATGCCCTTGCCCTTCACGTACACGAGGACGTTGGCCGTGCCGAGGTCGATGCCGATCTTCATGAGGTGGTGACAGCTGTCCCTTCTGCGATGCGCGCGATGCTGGCGCCCAGATCGCGGAACTTGCCTTCGATGTTCTCATAGCCTCGCCGAACGTGGTGCGCACCGTGGATGACCGTGGTCCCCTCGGCGGCGAGGGCGGCGAGGATGAGCGAGGCCCCGGCCCGCAGGTCACCGATCTCCACCTCGGCGCCGCGCAGCTTCGACGGGCCGGTGATGACGGCGTGATGCGGGTCCGGCATCTCGACCGCGCCACCCATGCGACGGACCTCGGCGAGCCACTCGAGACGATCCTCGAAGATCGTCTCGTGGACGCGTGACACGCCGGTGGCCTGGGTCAGGAGCACCGCGGTGGGTGGCTGGAGATCCGTCGCGAGGCCCGGGTATGGGGCGGTCTCGATATCGAGTCCGCGATAGCCACCGGCATGGAGCGCCGACCCGTCCACCTCGATGGTGTCCGTGCCGCACGACACGCCGACTCCGACCCGGCCGAGCGTCTCGACGAACGCCCCGAGGTGGTCGCACGGGGCGCCATTGAGCGTGATCCGGCCGCCGGTCACGGCCGCCGCCACGATGAACGTCCCGGCCTCGATCCGGTCCGGGACGACGGCGTGCTGGGCGCCGCGCAGGCGCTTGCGCCCTTCGATCTCGATGGTGTCCGGTGCCGTTCGCTGGACCGCCGCGCCCATCTGCTGGAGGAACGCGATGAGGTCGTCGACCTCCGGTTCCTGGGCGGCCGGGCGGATGGTGGTCTTGCCCTCGGCCAGCGTCGCGGCCAGCATCGCGTTCTCCGTCCCCATGACCGACACGAACGGGAAGGTCACCTCCCCGCCCCGCAGGCGACCCGGCGACGTCGCGAAGTAGTAGCCGTTGCGGTAGTCGATCGACGCGCCGAGGGCCCGCATCGCATCGACATGCAGGTCCACCGGGCGTCGGCCGATCCGGTCGCCGCCCGGGTTGCTGATGATGACCCGCCCGAACCGGGCGAGGAGCGGGCCGAGCAGGATGAAGCTGGCGCGCATCTTGGCGGCGGCCTCGAGGGGCACGAACAGCCACTCGACGTCGCCCGAGGCGACCTCGTAGACGTTCGGGGCCGGGTGGTCCACCACCACGCCGAGATCGACCAGGGTCTCGGCCATGACCCGCACGTCCTCGATCTCCGGGACGTTGGTGAGCCGGCAGCGCTCACCGGTGAGGGTCGCGGCCGCCAACAGTTTCAGGGCGGCGTTCTTGGCGCCACTGATGGCGACCGTGCCGGTGAGGGCGGTACCCCCCTGCACGCGGAACAGCTCCCGGGTCACGGGCTCGGGATGGAACTCCCAGTGGAACGGTC
The DNA here is from genome assembly GCA_964579825.1 of uncultured Anaerolineaceae bacterium. Taxonomy (GTDB): domain Bacteria; phylum Chloroflexota; class Limnocylindria; order Limnocylindrales; family CSP1-4; genus SPCO01. Next base: position 181,825 of record CAZOHT010000001.1, on the reverse strand, counting down.
GGGCGTCGGCCACGGCCTACCCGCGGTGCCGCGGACCCTCGCGGTGGCGCCGTTCGGCGACCCTGATCCGGAGGAGGGAGTGCTGGAGCTGGGCGCGGGCGGCGGCCAGGTCGGCGGCGTCGTTCGATGCCACCTCGAGGACCTTCTCGGCCTCGCGACGGGCTTCCTGGGCGGTCTCGAGGTCGATCTCGGAGGCCATGTCGGCCGTCTCGGCCATGACCACGACCTTGTCGGGACGGACCTGGAGGAACCCGCCGACGATGGCGAACGATTCCTCCACGCCACCCTTGCGGACCCGCAGCTCGCCGACGCCGAGCATCGTCACGAGCGGGGCGTGGTGCGGCAGCACCCCGAGCTCGCCCTCGATCCCGGGCAGGACGACCGCGTCCACCGAGTCCGAATAGGCGAGTCGCTCCGGCGTGACGATCTCGAGCTGGATCGGCATGTCAGCCCGCCAGCTTGGCGGCGTTCTCCCGAACGTCGTCGATGGTGCCGGCGAGGAAGAAGGCCTGCTCCGGCAGCGTGTCGACGTTGCCTTCGAGGATCTCCTTGAAGCTCGCGACCGTGTCCTTGATGGACACGTACTTGCCCTCGCGGCCGGTGAACACCTGGGCCACGAAGAACGGCTGGCTCATGAAGCGCTGGAGGCGACGGGCGCGCGCGACGGTCGACTTGTCCTCCTCGGACAGCTCGTCGATGCCGAGGATCGCGATGATGTCCTGGAGGTCGCGGTAGCGCTGCAGCACGCGCTGCGTCTCGCGCGCGACGTCGTAGTGCTCCTGCCCGACGATGTTCGGGTCGAGCACGCGCGACGTGGACGTGAGCGGGTCGACGGCCGGGTAGATGCCCAGCTCCGCGATGGCCCGCTCGAGCCGGATCGTGGAGTCGAGGTGACCGAACGTGGTCGCCGGGGCCGGGTCCGTATAGTCGTCCGCGGGCACGTAGACGGCCTGCAGGCTGGTGATCGAGCCCGACTTGGTCGAGGTGATGCGCTCCTGGAGGGCGGCCATCTCGGTGGCGAGGTTCGGCTGGTAGCCCACCGCGGACGGCATCCGGCCGAGGAGCGCGGACACTTCCGAACCGGCCTGCGTGAACCGGAAGATGTTGTCGATGAACAGGAGGACGTCGCGGTGCTCCTGGTCGCGGAAGTACTCGGCCATCGTCAGGCCGGTCAGCGCGACTCGCTGGCGGGCGCCGGGCGGCTCGTTCATCTGGCCGAAGACCATGACGGTCTTGGCGATGACGCCGGACTCGGTCATCTCGGCGATGAGGTCGTTGCCCTCGCGGCTGCGCTCGCCGACGCCGGCGAACACGGAGTAGCCCGAGTGCTCCTGGGCCACGTTCCGGATGAGCTCCTGGATGATGACCGTCTTGCCGACGCCGGCACCGCCGAAGATGCCGACCTTGCCGCCCTTCTTGAAGGGGCAGATGAGGTCGATCACCTTGAGGCCGGTCTCGAAGACCTCGACGTCGGTGGTCTGCTGGTCGAACGCCGGCGCGGACCGGTGGATCGGCAGGTTGACCGGCGTCACGACCGGGCCCTTGCCGTCGATCGGGTCGCCCAGGACGTTGAACACCCGGTTGAGGGTCAACTCCCCGACCGGCACCGTGATCGGGGCACCGGTATCGAGGACCGCCGCGCCACGCGCCAGGCCGTCCGTGGTCGTCATCGCCACGGAGCGGACCCAGTTGTTGCCCAGGTGCTGCTGGACCTCGCAGGTCAGCGGGTCGGCATCGCCGCGCTGGATCTCGACGGCGTTGTAGATCGCGGGCAGGTGCCCGGCCGGGAACTCGATGTCCACGACGGGTCCGGTGATCTGGATCACGCGGCCGGTCGCGGCGGGGGCGGCGGTCGTCATGGGTGGTTCGGCCTCCTGGGTGCGTGGGTCGACGTCAGCGCGCGTTCGCGCCGGACGCGATCTCGATCATCTCGCGGGTGATGTTGGATTGACGGACCTTGTTGTATGAGATCGTCAGGTCCTCGATGAGTTCCTCGGCGTTCTCGGTGGCGCTCTTCATGGCGACCATCCGGCTGGATTCCTCGCTGGCCTTGGCCTCGAGGACCGCCTGGAAGAGCCGCGTCGCGACATAGCGCGGCAGGAGCTGCTCCAGGACGGCGGCGGCGGACGGTTCGAAGATGAACTGGTTGCCGGGGATGCCTTCGGTGTCGGGGGTCGGGGTGATCGGCAGGACCTGCAGGAGCTCCGGCTTCTGGATCAGCGTGGACACGAACCGGCTGTAGACGAGGTCCACGCGGCTGTACGTGCCGGCCAGGTAGTCGTCCCGGATGAGGCGGGCGAGCGGCAGGACGTCGGCGAAGCTCGGCCGGTCGCCGAAGGTCGCGAAGTGGGCCTCGAGCGGGACGCCGGTCCGGCGCATCGCATCTCGACCCTTGCGGCCGACGGTGATGACGGCCACGTCACCGGGTGTCTCGATGATGTCGCGGGCGACGAACCGGACGATGTTCGTGTTGAGCGGCCCGGACAGCGGTCGGTCCGTCGTGATCAGGACGATGAGCCGCTTGCCGCCCTCGGGCGCGGCGAGCAGGGGATGCTCGTCACCGTCGAGGACGGCGGCCAGGTCGGCGAGGACCTCGTCGAGCTTCTCGCTGTAGGGGCGCGCGGCGAGCGTGGCGTCCTGGGCTCGCTTGAGCTTGGAGGCGGCCACGAACTGCATCGCCCGGGTGATCTGCTTGATGTTCTTGACCGACCCGATGCGTCTGCGGATGTCCCGCTGGCTAGCCATGGGCATGCACCCGTCGCGGACTCATGCGAGGAACGACAGCCTGAACGCATCCACGGCTTCGTCGAGGGCCTTGGCGTTCTCGTCCGAAAGGCTCTTGGTCTCGCCCAGCTCGGTGAGGATCGCCGGGCGCTCCGTCTCGAGGAAGCGGTACAGCTGGGACTCGAATTCCTTGACCCGCGGCGTCGGGACATCGTCGACCTTGCCGGTCGTGGCGACGTACAGGATCGCGACCTGCTTCTCGACGGGCAGCGGCTGGTACTGCGGCTGCTTGACGATCTCGGACAGCTTCTCGCCTCGGGTCAGCTGGTCGCGAGTGGCCTTGTCCAGGTCGCTGGCGAACTGCGCGAACGCGGCCAGTGAGCGGTACTGGGCGAGGTCCAGCTTGAGCGGACCGGCCACCTTCTTCATCGCCTTGGTCTGCGCGGCGGAACCGACGCGCGAGACCGAGATGCCGATGTTCAGCGCAGGCCGCTGGCCGGCGTTGAACAGGTCGGTCTCGAGGAAGATCTGGCCGTCCGTGATCGAGATGACGTTCGTCGGGATGTACGCCGAGACGTCGCCGGCCTGCGTCTCGATGATCGGCAGGGCGGTCAGCGAGCCGCCGCCGTTCTCCTCGTTCAGGCGCGCGGCTCGCTCCAGGAGCCGGCTGTGGAGGTAGAAGACGTCGCCGGGGTACGCCTCGCGGCCTGGCGGGCGACGAAGCAGCAGGGCCATCTCGCGGTACGCCCAGGCATGCTTGGACAGGTCGTCGTAGACGCACAGGGCGTCCTTCACGAGCTGGCCGTCGACGGTCACGCCGACCTCCATGACCTCCTCGCCCATGGCCACACCGGCGTACGGGGCGAGGTACTGGAGCGGGGCGGGATCCTCGGCGCCGGCGACGACGACGATGGTGTGCTCCATCGCGCCGTACTGCTCCAGGATCGCGACGGTGTTCGCGACCGTGGACAGCTTCTGGCCGATCGCCACGTAGATGCAGACGAGGCCCTTGCCCTTCTGGTTGATGATCGTGTCGAGGGCGATGGCGGTCTTGCCGGTCTGGCGGTCGCCGATGATCAGCTCGCGCTGGCCGCGGCCGATCGGGATGAGGGCATCGATGGCCTTGACGCCGGTCTGGACCGGCGTGTCGACCGACTTGCGCACGATGACGCCGGGGGCGATGCGCTCGACCGGGCGGGAAGCCGTCGCGGCGATGGGCCCCTTGCCGTCGAGTGGGCGACCGAGCGGGTCCACGACCCGACCGAGCAGGGCCTGGCCGACCGGTACCTCGACCACGCGACCGGTCGTCTTGACAACGTCGCCTTCCTTGATCCCGGTGGCGTTGCCGAGGATGACGGCGCCGACCGTCTCCTCCTCCAGGTTGAGGGCCATGCCCATCAGCCCGTTGGGGAACTCGAGCATCTCGGACGCGACCGCGTCGGCCAGGCCATAGACCTGGGCGATGCCATCGCCGACCTCCACGACCGTCCCGACGCTGCGCGTCTCCGCGACCGCGTCGAACGAATCGATGGCGGATTTGATGATGCTGGTGATCTCGTCAGAACGGATGGCCATGGGTCTCAGATCTCCTAGAGGGCGCCCGAAACGAGCTGGTTCCGCAGTCGCTCCAGGCGGCCCCGGACGCTTCCATCGATCAGGCGGTCGCCGACCTGGACGACGAGGCCACCGAGCAGGCTCGGGTCCACGTGCACGTCGAGGTCGACCTGACCACCGGTGAATGCTTCGAGTCGTTGGGTGAGGGCCGTCAGCTCGGCGCCGCTGAGCGGAGCCGCGCTGGTGGCCGTGGCGATGGTGATGCCCTTCTGGGCGTTGTCGAGCCGGCGGAACTCCGCCGCGACATGCGGCAGGTCCTCGATCCGGCCACGCCGGAGCATGAGCTGGATCAGGTTGAGCACCGGGCGGCTGGCGACCCGGGAGAGGGCGGCCTCGACGGATGCACTCCGTGCCTCGAGGGCCACCGACGGATCCGCGAGGGTGTGACCGATGGCGGGCACGCCGACGATGGTCGACGCATCCTCCAGCTCACGACGCCAGGCATCGACCGTGCCGTCACGCTGGGCGACCTGGAAGGCCGCCTCCGCGTAGCGCCGTGCGGCCGAATCTCGCTTGGCCATCAGTTCTTCGAGTCGCCCATGGCGGAGCCGCTGAGGAACTCCTCGACGAGACGCCGCTGCCGGTCGTCCGTCATCGATTCGCCCACGACACGCCCGGCGGCCAGGAGCGCCAGGTCGGCGACCTCGGCTCGGACGTCCGCGATGGCTCGGACCTTCTCGGCCTCGATCTCGGCCGCCGCCCGCACGCGCATGCGCTCGAGCTCGTCCTTGGTCGCGGCGATGTCGGCATCGCGGCTCTCCTGCGCGACCTTCTGGGCACGCGTCAGGATGTCGTTCGCCTCGCGCCTGGCCTCGGCCAGGGTCGCGATGCGCTCCGCTTCACCGTTGGCTCGATCAAGACGTGCGGCTTCGGCGTCCTTGAGACCCTGCTCGATGCGCTCCCTGCGCTGGCTGAGCATGGCCGACACGGGCTTGAACGCGAACGTCCAGATGATGATGAAGAAGAGGATGAAGTTGAGCGCGCTGACGATGACCCAGAACAGGTTGATCTGGAACAGCGCCGCGCCACCCTCCTCGGAGGCCAGCTGGATGACGTCGCGGCCCGCCCCGTTGGCGACGGCCAGGATATCCACCGGGATCAGGCGGGCTGGATGAAGATCGCGAGCAGGCCGACGACGATCGCGAGGACGCCGAGGCCTTCTGCGAACGCCGCGAGGATGATCGCGATACCGCGGATCTGGCCGGCGGCGTCAGGGTTGCGGCCGATCGCCGCGGCGGCCATGCCGCCGAGGATGCCGATGCCGATGCCCGGGCCGATCACGCCAAGGGCTGCGAGTCCGGCGCCTGTGTAATCCATCGTGTGTCTTCCTCCTACTCCCCGGGCCAGCGGCTCGGGATCATTGGGACCGTGGTGATTGCGCCCGCGGCGCGATCAGTGAGCGGGCTGGGGCGACGGCTCCTGCCCGTGGATGGCCTCCATCGCCTCATCGGCGACGTGTCCTTCCTCATGGTCGTGGCTCTCGATTGCCAGGACGATGAACATGAGGGTGAGGATGCTGAAGATGAGGGCCTGGATGGCGTTGAGCATGACCTCGAGACCGAGCAGGCCGACCGGGATGAACGCGAGGGTCAGCGCGGTGATGACCCCGAGGGCGACCTCGCCGCCATAGATATTGCCGAAGAGACGCATCGAGAGCGTGACAGGCTTGACGAACTCGAGCATGAGTTCCACCAGCCCCACGAACAACGCGATCCCGCCGGCGGCGATGCCGTTCTTGAACTCGTACAGCGGGAAGAACTTGCCGGCGTAGCCGCGGAAGCCGAGCTTGCGGAAGCCCTCGAATTCGAAGTAGATGAAGGCGACGAGCGCGAGCCCCAGGGTGACGTTGACGTCGCTCGTGGGCGCGCGCAGGAGCTCGATGCGACCCACCGGCGGGACGAGTCCGCTCCAGTTGGAGAACAGGATCAGCAGGAAGAAGGCCGCGAAGAGCGGGATGTACGGCTTGGCGGCGATCCCCGCGATGCCGGTCCCGAAGTCGCTCAGGCCCTCGTAGAACATCTCGAAGACGTTCTGGGCTCGGCCGGGGATGAGCTTCGATCCGCGGACCATGAGGATCGAGACGATGAGCACGATGGCCATGACGATCCACATCGTGAAGATCGTGTTGCTGATGCTCGGATAGAACACGATCAGGGCGTCGGCCGGAGGGGCCGTGGATCCCTCGGGCGCCCACACGACGTGCGGTGCCGGGAACTCGAGCGTTCCCTCGATGAAGCAGACCGGGAAGGCACAGGCGTCACCCGGAGCCCCCTCCCTGGGAAAGGGCGGGACGAAGATGATCGCGATGATGTTGAAGACGATGACCGCGCCGATGATGAGGAACCAACGCGACGACAACCCACGCCCGGACTTGGGCTGGGGGGCGGGGGCCTCCGCGACGTCGCGGGACTCGACCTGCTCGCTCGACACGCTTCTCCACAACACGAGCGCGGCTTGACGCCGCGCTCATCGCTATTCGCCGACCCGTTCGGACCGGTTCAGTCCAACGCTTTGAGGAACCGGCTGACCAACCTGATGATGATCACCGTACCCAGCCCGGCGCCGACGAAGAACCCGATCAACATGAACACCGGGTTCGTCCCCAGCTGCTGGTCGACCCAGTGGCCGCCCAGGGCGCCGAAGAGGGTCGTGACCAGGAGCGAAAGGCCGATCTCGGTGAAGAGGGCGGCGTAGGCCACACCCCGGCCGGACTCGATCATGGGCGACCTGACAAGGCGCCCGCAGTGTAGCAGCTGCGAGCGCGGGCCCGCCACTTGGAACCCTGTCGCAACCTTCGCGCGGTCGTCAGCGCAGGACGGCGAAGCCGTCGATGTCCACCCGGCCAGTGCCGATCGGGCGGATCTCGATGGTGTGCGCCCCGAGGGTCGTGAAGTGCTTGGTGTAGACGAGCTGGCGGTAGGTCGTCTTGGTCGCCCGCAGGTTGATCCGGGTGGACAGCACCCCGTCGACGTAGATGTCGGCCGAACCGCTGCTGGCGGTCCTGGTCATGACCAGCGCGAGGTCGTAGACGGTGTAGGTGAAGGCGACCTTCTTGCCGAGGGTCGGCGTGTACTTGACGGCCCCTCCGAGCGCACCGGTCGTCTTGTAGGTCAACCAGGCGCCGGTGTAGCTGGCCAGGCCACTCGACTCCTGGAAGACGGCGGGCTTGAACGTCTGCGAGTAGCGCCAGCCGCTGACGTTGCCCTCCCGGTCCGTCGCGCGGACGCGGTAGCGGTACGAGGCGTTATTGGTCAGCACGCGATCGGCGTAGATCCGGGTCGGCGTGATCAACGTCACGTTCGTGTAGGTGCCCCCGTTCCGGCTCTCCTGCAGCTGGTAGCTCTTGATGCCGGACCCGGGGTCCGTCCCGGACCAGGTCATGCGGACCTTGATGGTCGAGGTGCCGACGGTCTGCCCGAGGAACCGCTGGGCCGGCGCGACGACGACCGGGGCGGTGCGGTCGCGCGTCACGGTGACGACGACGGTGGCGGTATCGATCTTGCCGCCGGCGTCCTGGATCGTGTACGTGAAGCTGTCCGTCCCGTAGAAGCCGGTGTTCGGGTCGTAGGTGACGGCATCCCCGCCTGCGGTGACCCGCGTGATGCCGCGCGCGCCGTTCGTGCGCGCCACCACCGTGAAGGTGTCGCCATCCGGGTCATCGTCATTGGCGAGCACGTCGAGCACGGTCGCAGCGGCCCCCTCCGGGACCGAGAAGCCCACGTCGTTGACGGCGTTCGGCGCCCGATTGTCGCCGGTGATGTTGACCGTCACGGTCGCGGTGTCCGTGCCGCCGTTACCGTCGCTGATCGTGTACGTGAACGAGTCGGCGCCGAGGTACCCGGTGAAGGGGTCGTAGGTGAGGCCCGTTCCCCCACCGGTGATGACGACGGTACCCTTCGCGCCATTGGTCTTGCCGGTGATCTGGAGTGGGTCGAGTTCGACGTCGCTGTCATTCGTGAGGACGCCGACCGGATTGGCCGCCGTGTCGCGGGTGACCGTCACGGAGTCATCGTCGGCGACTGGGGGATCGTTCTCGGATGTCACGGTGATCGCGACGGCGCCGATGTCCGTGAACTCGCCGTCGCTGATCGTGTATGTGAAACCGTCAGCGCCGAAGTAGTTGGCCGCAGGCGTGTAGGTGAGGACGCCGGCCACGAGTGTCAGCGTGCCGTGGGCCGGCTCCGTCTTGGTGGTGACGGTGATCGTGTCGCCATCGATGTCATCGTCGTTCCCGAGGACGGAGATGACCCTGGGCCCTGGGTCTTCGGTCATGTTCGCCGTGTCGTCGAACGCGACGGGCGGATCGTTGACCGGGGTGACGGTGATGGTCACGTGGCCTTCGTCATCCAGGGTGCCATCGCTGACGGTGTAGTCGAATTCGTCGGTTCCGTTGAAGTCGGCGTCCGGGGTGTAGGTCAGGATGCCGGAGACCAACGTGAGTGCGCCGTGGTCCGGATCCGTCTTCGCGGTGACTGCCAGGGGTGGCCCATCGATGTCGATGTCGTTCCCGACGACGATGATCGTCGCGGGACCGGAGTCCTCGGCGATCGTCTGCGTGTCGTCAACGGCCGTCGGGCCATCGTTCTGCGGTGTCACGTTGATCGTCATGACGTTCGCCGACGGATCCAGGTCGACGCCACCGTTGGCGGTCCCACCGTCGTCCCGGACCTGGAACGTGAACGACGCGTACGGAGCGCCGTTTCCATCCGCAGCGGGCGTGAAGCGAAGTCGATTCGCGGCGATGTCGGCGACCGTGATGGACGTTCCGGCCGCGAATGTGGCGCCATTGTTCCGCAGCACGCCCGACGTCGGCAGTGTCGTGATCCTGACGGCAGCCAGGCTGTCCGCAGGGCTGTCGTTGGCGTCGCTGAAGCCGAACTCGGAGGCGACGAAGGTGTGGACCGTGTCCTCGGTCATCGTCACGGTGTGATTCGTGCCGGATGGAGCGCTGTTGATTCCCGTCACGTTGACCGTGATCGTGTTCGGCGTCGGGTCAAGATTGATACCGCCATCGGACACCCCACCGGTGTCGCTCACCTGGAACGTGAAGCTGGCATACCCGTTTCCGGAAGCATCCGCGGCCGGTGTGTACGTCACGAGGTTCGCGTTGAGCGATGCCGCGGAGACCGAGTCGCCTGCGTCGATGGCCGATCCGTTCAGGCGGATCACGCCGAGTGCGGGAACGGTCGCGAACCTGACCGTGTTCAACGCATTCGGAGGGCTGTCATCGGGATCGCTGAACCCGAAGTCGGACACATCGAACGTGTAGGTCGCGCCCTCCAGGACCGAGATCGATCCGTTGGTGCCGGACGGCGCGTCGTTGACGCTGGCGATGAGGACAGTGACCGTGCCGACGTCCGTGCCACCCGAGCCGTCGCTGACCGTGTAGGTGAAGGTGTCGGAGCCGGTCACGTTCGCGTCCGGGTCGTAGGACAGGTCGTCGCCACCGTTCGTGATCGAGACCGAACCCTTGGTGCCGTCCGTGGTGGCGATGATCGTGAGCGTGGCGCTATCCGGGTCAGTGTCGTTCGCGAGGACGTCGATGGTCGCCGCCACGTCCTCGACGACGGGCCGGTTCGAGTCCGGATTGGCGACCGGATCGTCGTTCTCGGACGCGATCTGGACCGTGACGGTGGCGGAGTCCGTGCCGCCATGGCCATCGCTGATCGTGTAGGTGAAGCTGTCGGTGCCGGTCGCATTCGTGCTTGGGTTGTAGGACACGTCAGCGCCGGCGTTGATGACCACGGTGCCCTTCGTGCCGTTCGTCTTGCTGATGATCGTCAAAGCGTCACCGTCGACATCGTCGTCGTTCGCCAGGACGTCCAGCGTGGTCGTCGTGTCCTCAACGATCGGATTGGTCGGATCGTTGACGGCATCCGGATCGTCGTTCTGCGAGACGACCGTGACATCGATCGTGGCCTGATCGGCGTCGACGCCATCGTTGGCCTCGAACGTGAAGTCGTCGGCCCCGTGGAAGTCCGCGTCGGGGGTGTACGTCACGTCGGCCGTACAGGTCGACGGACTTCCGGTGCAGTCCTCTGGGCCGATGGGGCCGAGGGTGCCGTGCGTCGGGCCGGACGCGATCGAGAAGGTCAGTCCGTCGCCGTCGTCGTCCGTGCCGACCAGCGTGATGACCTTGGTGGTGTCCTCGTTCGTCGATACAGCATCGGGGACGGCGGCCGGCGCGGCGGCCAGGACGGTCATCGGGAGCAGCCCGACGACCAACATGGCTGCCAGCAGGCTCGAGCCGGTCCGGAGTAGATGGCGGTTCATGGGACTCGGACCGTCAGCGTCTCGGACGCGTTCCCGCCAGGTCCGGTCACGGTCAAGGTGACCTGGTAGTTCCCGGGATCGTCGTACGTGTGCGTTGGGCTCGCTCCCTCGCCCCCCGTTCCGTCGCCGAAGTCCCATGCATACGACGTCTCGCGCAACGACGAGCTGCCATCGAAGTAGGCGGTCAGCAGGTCGTTCGACCATGTGAACGAGGCGACGGGCGGAGCCGGTGTCGGTGTCGGCTTCGCGGTGGGTTTGGGGGTCGGCTTCGGGGTCGGCTTCGGCGTAGGTGCCAGGGTCGCGACCGGTCGCGGGGTGACCCGCGGCGTCGCCGTCGGCTTCTTCGTCGGGGCGGGCGTCGGCGTCGGTGTCGCGGTCGGGATCGGCTCCAGGGACTCGGTCGGCGGCGCGGACTCGGACGGGGCGACGGCGACGTCGTCGGACGGCGTCGGGGCGGCCGTGATGATCACGCCCGCGGAGCTCTCGGGTGTGGCCGTCTCGCTCAGGACGTCGCCACTCGGCTTCTGGAACATGCCCGGCAGCAGCGCCGCCGCGAACAGCAGCACGACCGCGAAGCCGGCGACGGCCACGAACGTGTCCCGATACAACCCTCGTCGATCCGCAGCGGCGGCCGGGCGGGCTGCGACCTTGACCGCCGCGACGGGGGCCGGGACCGGGGCCGGGGCGGCGCTGGCAGTCGACCCGGCCACGACGAGTCGGGTCGGGCGCTGGACGACAGGCCCGGTCGATCCCGCGGCGGCGAGCGATGCCGTGGCTCCCACTGGCGCAGGCGGCACCACGAACGGGGCCGGTGCGACAGCCGTCGGCTCGGCGGTCTGCATCGCGGCGGTCGTCCCGACGATGCTCCCGGCGGCAGCCGCCGTCGTAGTCGGCGTCGCCGGGCGTGGTGCGGCCCCGATGCGGTTCGCGACGGCATCCTCGTCCAGGTAGGCAGCGGCAGGGAACGGCGCATCCGACGGGGGGCTGGTCGGCCGCCCCAGCAGGCGCCGGAACAGGAACATCCCGACCGAATCGTCGATCGCGCGCCGAAGGCCGGCGAACCGGACGGGCTTCGGGGCCAGGGGCGCCTCGACGTCAGCCTGCGCAGCCGCCTCGGCTGGCGCGGCGACGGCCGGAGCCACCGGCTCGACACGTGTCGCGACGGGCTCGGCCGGTGCCTTCGGTGGGCGATGGGCGCGCATCAGGTACCAGCCGATCGCCCCCAACAGCACGACGTTGGCGAAGATGGCGGCGCCGATGACGATGAAGACGTCCTGCAATTGACTCCCCGACCGGAACCCACGCGAGACGGGTGGTGGAGTCCGGGCCCAGATGCTAGCACCGGTACTTTGGAGTGCCCATCTACCAGTACCTCAGCGGACCGCACCGGACCACCCGAAGCTCATCCGAACGGTGCACGAAGGCGCCCGATTCGAGGCTGTCGACCCTCCGTCGGGCGGTCAGGCAGGCCCGCCAGGGGTCCGCTCGTCGGACCGGTAGGTGTCCGCTTCGAGCTCTTCGGGTCGGGCGAACGACCCGCGCGTCGGGATGAACAGGACCAGGCCGAAGACCAGGAAGATGGCCAAGAACGCGTAGAGCTGGTTGACGCCGCTCAGCAGGAGCGCCAGCAGGGCCAGGGCCAGGCAGATGCCATAGATGACGAACACGGTCTGGCGATGCGACAGGCCCAGGTCCAGCAGCCGGTGGTGGATGTGGTTGCGGTCCGGGCTGAACGGCGAGCGACCCTGGGACAGGCGCCGCACGATGATCCAGAAGGTGTCGATGATCGGGACGCCCAGCACCAGCAGCGCGACCGCCACCTTCGCGGTCCCGAGGATCGACAGCACGGCGAGGGTGTAGCCGACGAACTGGACGCCACTCGTCCCGCTGAAGATCGTGGCGGGGTGGAGGTTCCAGCGAAGGAACCCGAGCAACGCACCGGCCAGGGCGAAGCACAGGACCGCGACCAGCGGCTGGCCGACCGTCGTGGACAGGCTGATGAGGCCCAGCGTCACGGCGGCGATGAGCGCGATCCCCGATGACAGGCCGTCCAGGCCATCGATGAAGTTGATGCTGTTGATCATCCCCACGATCCAGAAGACCGTGAAGCCCGCCGCGAACGGGCCGGCGAACCGGATGACCCCGTCGCCGAACGGATTGTTGATGAAGTCGATCTGGAGGCCGGCCCAGACGGCGAACAGCGCCAGGCCGATCTGGCCGACCAGCTGCCAACGCGCTCGAAGGTCCAGGAAGTCGTCGATCGCACCCAGGGCCGCAGCGGCGGCCCCGCCGAGCAGCAAGGCCGCGAGTTCGGTCGGGGCGATCACCTCGGCGACGAGCCTGAGCTGCTGATTGGCCAACAGGAAGAGCGAGCTGGTCAACAGGAACGAGGCGGCGATCGCAAGGCCCCCGGCGCGCGGCATCGGGATCGTGTTGACCCGCCGTTCCTCGGGCAGGTCCACGATCTCGTGATGGACGACGAAGCGGCGGATGAGCGGGGTGATCCCGAGCGACAGGGCGGCCGCACCCGCGAAGACGGCGACGATCGGCCAGAGCAGGGCCGGCGCCCCGGAGATGAAGTTCACGCCGCGGGCAACCCCGGCACCGGGAAGCGCTCCACGATCTCGCGGACCTGGGCGGCGAGACCCATCTGGACGGTCGGGTCGTCGCGGCCCTTGATGGCTTCGATCATGATCCGGCTCACGGCTTCCATCTCGGCGGGGCCGAACCCACGCGAGGTCGTCGCGGGCGTCCCGACCCGGATGCCCGACGCCGTGTTCGGGGGAAGCGGGTCGAAGGGGATCGCGTTCTTGTTGACGGTGATCCCGATCTGGTCGAGCAGGTGCTCCGCCTCCTTGCCGGTCACGCCGAGCGGGGTCACGTCCACCAGCAGCAGGTGGTTGTCCGTGCCGCCGGACACGACTCGTGCGCCAAGGCTCGTCAGGGTCGTGGCCAGGACCTGGGCGTTGGCGATGGTCCGACGCTGGTCCTCGCGGAACGTCTCCTCGGCCGCCAGCTTGAGCGCGACCGCCTTGCCGGCGATGACGTGCATCAACGGACCGCCCTGGATGCCGGGGAACACGTTTCGATCGAGCGAGGCGGCAAGCGTGCCCTTGACCGCGGGATAGTCGGCCGGGTCCACGTGCCCGGGCAGGTCCCTACGGCTGAAGACCAGGCCGCCGCGCGGCCCGCGCAGGGTCTTGTGGGTCGTCGTCGTGACCAGGTCGGCGTGGGGGAACGGGCTCGGATGCACCCCGGCGGCGACCAGGCCGGCGACGTGGGCCATGTCGATGAACAGGAGCGCGCCGACATCGCGGGCGATGGCCGCCATGCGCTCGAAGTCCCAGAGCCGCGGGTAGGCCGACGCACCGCCGACGATCAGGCGAGGTCGGACCTCGTGCGCCTGCGCTTCCATGGCGTCGTAGTCGATGCGTTCGGTGTCCTGGCGGACCCCATACGCGTGCACCTCGTACATCTTCCCGGAGAAGTTGAGCGCCATCCCGTGGGTGAGGTGACCACCGTGGGCGAGGTTCATGCCCATGATCCGATCGCCCGGGGTCAGGACGCTGAAGTACGCGGCCATGTTGGCCTGTGCGCCGCTGTGGGGCTGGACGTTGACGTGCTCGGAGCCGGGGTACAACGCGATCGCCCGGTCCTGGGCGAGGCGCTCGGCGACGTCCACGTACTCGCAGCCGCCGTAGTAGCGCTTGCCGGGGAGGCCTTCGGCGTACTTGTTGGTCAGCCACGAGCCCTGGGCTTCCATGACCGCGGCCGACACGTAGTTCTCGCTGGCGATCAGCTCGATGTTGTCGTGCTGCCGGCGGCGCTCACCCTGCATCGCCTCCCACAGGTCCGGATCCACGGCCGCGATGGACTCGAGCGCCGGGACGTTGGCTGGCGAGATGCTCATGTCGCGCCGACTCCTTCGTGTGTGGCCCCGTTCGCGGGGTATCTTCCCACGAACCGGCGTCGACCAGACGCGCGGGATCCGAGAAGGAGTCCGACCCGTGCAGACGCCGGCGGTCGTCGTGGACCTGGACCTCGTCGAGGCCAACATCGCGTCGATGGCGGCCGAGATGCGCGCACGCGGGGTCGCGCTCCGACCGCACGCGAAGACCCACAAGAACGTCGAGCTGGCGCGGATGCAGATCGCGGCCGGGGCGGTCGGGATCACGGTCGGGACGATCGGCGAGGCCGAGGTGTTCATGGCCGGCCGGATCCGCGACATCTTCATCGCCTACCCCGTGTTCCCGAACGGCGAGAAGGCGTCTCGACTGCGGGCCCTGGCGGAGGGCTGCGAACTGTCGGTCGGGTTCGATTCCGCTGCGGGCGCGGCGGCCATCGCTGCGGCCGTCACGGGTGCCGCGCGACCTCCACGGCTGGTGCTCGAGATCGACTCCGGCGGGCGCCGGACCGGGGTCGAACCATGGCGAGCAGGCGCGGTCGCGGTCGCGGCAGCGGAGATCGGCCGGGCCCAGGGCCTGGAAGTCATCGGCGTCTTCACGCACGCCGGACACGGGTATGCGGGGCCGGACGCCCGGGATGCGGCCGCGGACCAGGAGGCCGACGCACTGGCCGAGGCGGCGGCGTCCCTGAGCGCGGCCGGCGTCGCCGCTTCGGTCGTGAGCGCAGGCTCCACGCCGACGGCCCTCCGGTCGGCCCGAGGGGCGGTCACAGAGGAGCGGCCCGGGACCTATGTCTTCGGAGACGCGATCCAGGTGGGCCTCGGCGCGATGGACTCGGGCTCGGTCGCCCTGACCGTCGCGGCGACCGTCGTCAGCACCGAGGTCGATGGACAGTTCGTCGTCGATGCCGGCGCCAAGGTGCTGTCGAAGGACACCGCCTCGTACGTCGACGGGCACGGCACGATCCTCGGCTGGCCGGAGGCGCGATTGACGCGCCTGAACGACTACCACGGCATCGCCGAGGTCCCGGTCGGCAGCGACAGGCCGAGCGTCGGCGAGATCGTCTGGATCGTCCCGAACCATGTGTGTCCAGTGGTGAACCTGGTCGACGAGATGGTCGTCGTCCGGGCGGGAAGGATCGTCGGGCACTGGCCGGTCGATGCGCGCGGGCAGAACGGGTAGGCGTCAGTCCTCGCCGATCGCGTGCGGGATCCCGGCGTCATCGAGAACGGCCGACACGCGGGCGGGCGGGACCGCGCCGGCCCGGAGGATCCTCGCGAGGTCGCTCGTGCAGTCCACGACGGTCGAGGCTGGGCCACCGTGGGCTCGTCCCCCATCGAGGATGAGGTCGATGTCGTCGCCGATCCGTGCCGCGATCTCGGCGGCGTCGACCGCCTCGGGCTCGCCCGACCGATTGGCCGACGTCGTGGGGAGTGGCCCGACGGCCGCCGCGATCGCCCGGGGAGTGGCGTGGTCCGGGACGCGCAGGCCGATCGTCGGGGCACCGCCGGTCAGGGCCGCCGGGAGCGGGACGTCCAGCCGCTGCGGGACGATGACGGTGAGCCCGCCCGGCCAGAAGGCCGCGCCCAGGGCCGTCGCGGCTGCGGTCATGACCCCGATCGCGGGGGCCTGGCTCGCATCTGCGAGCAGCAGCATGATCCCCTTGTCGGGTGGCCGGCGTTTCACGTGGAACAGCCGCTCGACGCCGCCGGCGGACGCGAGCGCGACGGCGATCCCATAGACCGTGTCAGTCGGCAGCGCGACCACCCCACCGTTCCGGAGCGCGTCGGCGGCAGCGACGATCCCGTCATCGTCATCGATGACCGTGCGGGCCGTCATGAGCGGGCCCGGTGAGCGCCGGTCACGCGATGCGTGCCGCGCGGATGGCGTCCGCCTCGTGGGCCAGTCGCTCGGAGGCCAGGCGCGCATCGCGCGGGTCGGCGAGGACCAGCGCCTCGATCATCGTGGCGACGCCCTCGTCCTCGACGGCCGGCGCGATGTACCGGGCGACCGCCTTGACCCCGGTCGGCGCCGATGGCATCGCCGCGCCGTGACCGACCTCGGCGAGCATCTCCAGGTCGTTCCACTGGTCGCCGATCGCGAGGGTCGCGCCGAGGGCGACGCCCTGTCGTCGGGCGAGGTAGCGGATCGCGCGGCCCTTGGAGACGCCGGGCGCCACGAACTCCAGGAACATCGGGTGACTGATCGTGACGTCCGCACGGCCCGCGAACGCGTCGCGGGCCAGCGGCGCGACAGCCACCGGCATCGGCGGCGTCCCCACGGCAAGGACCTTGGTCACGGGGTGATGGATGGCCCGAAGGTCGTCGACGAATTCCGCCTGGGCGCCCATGAACGCGGAGTAGTCGCCCGCGTTCGGGTCGTTCGTCCGCAGGATGAACCGCTCGAGGTGGTTGACGTGCGGATCGAGACCCTGGGCCATGCTCCACGCCACGATGTCGCGTGCGACGTCGGCCGGGAGCGGCGCATGGACGAGCAGCTTCCCGAGTCGTCCGGATCCGTCGGTCGGCATGGCTCGGATCAGGCCGCCCTGGTACCCGACGACCGGGGCCGTCAGCCCGAGCTCCCGGGCGAACCGCATGGCGCTCGACACCATGCGGCCCGTGACGAGTGAGACCGAGACGCCGCGCTTCATGGCCGCGCGGACGGCCGCACGCGTCCGTGGTCCGATCTCCAGGTCGTCGCCGACGAGCGTCCCGTCGATGTCGAGGGCGATCAGGCCGATGGGCAGGAGCGGGACGCGCGCGGTCGGGTCAGGCACGCCCTGATGATGACGGACCCTCGCCATCGGTGCCGTCGGGACGCGTGACGCGGGCCACGCGCGGCAGGCCGGCCAGGTCCGTCTGCACCGTGCACGACCAGCCTGGCAGGACGACCGCGACCCGCTCCATGATCGCCTCGCCCTGGTCAGCGCCGATCTCCAGGAAGGCGATCCCATCGTCGGCGAGCGCCTCGGGCAGCCGTTCGAGGAGCCTGGCGATGACGTCCAACCCGTCCGCACCGCCGTCGAGCGCCCGCACCGGCTCGAAGGACGTCGCGATCGGCAGCCCCGGGATCGCATCGCGGCGGACGTACGGCAGGTTGGCCAGGACCAGGTCGAACCGATCCACGACGACGGGCGGCAGGAGATCCGCCTCGATGAATCGCGCGTGATCGGCGACCGCATGGCCCGCGGCGTTCTCGCGGGCGAGGTCCAGCGCGTCCGGCGAGACATCGGTCGCGATGACCGTGACCGACTCGGCAGCGCGACGTCGGCGAAGGGCCGCGACCAGCGAGATCGCGATCGCCCCACTCCCGGTGCCGATGTCCGCGACGCGGATGGGCGGCGCGTCGGCCCCACGGGCGGTCAGCGTCAACCGACGCATGATCTCGGCCTCCGCGGCCGCCACCACGGCCTCCGTCTCCGGACGCGGGATGAGCGCCCGGGCGTCCACGACGAGCGCGAGGCCATAGAACTCCTTGATCCCGCGGATGTAGGCGACCGGCTCACCCGCGGCGCGTCGGTCGAGGGTCGCGCGGTAGGTCGATTCGGCTCCCGCCCCCACCAATCCTTCGTGGTGCGCGACGACCGTGGTCCGATCCACCCCGAGCGCGTACCCGAGCAGCAACTCCGCATCGAGGCGCGGCGACTCGGATCCCGCCGAGCGCAGCCGCTCGGTGCCCTCCTGCAGCAGTTCGCCGGTCGTCGCCATGTCAGTCGGCGCCGTCGCCCTCCGTCAGCGTGGACAGACGCTCGGCCTGGTCGGCCATCTGGAGCGCATCGATGAGGTGGTCGAGGTCGCCGTCCATCACGCTCGGCAGGCTGTGCACGGTCAGGCCGATCCGATGGTCCGTGACCCGATCCTGCGGGAAGTTGTACGTCCGGACCTTGTCCGAGCGGTCCCCGGACCCGACCATGGACCGCCGCGCCGCCGAGTCCGCGGCGCGCTGCTCCTGCTGCTGCAGGTCGTACAGCCGTGACCGCAGGACGGACAGGGCCTTGGCCTTATTCTTGTGCTGGCTCTTCTCGTCCTGGATCTCGACGACCAGGCCGGTCGGCAGGTGCGTGATCCGGACCGCGGAGTCGGTCGTGTTGACGGACTGTCCGCCCGGGCCGGACGAGCGCTTGACGTCGATGCGCAGGTCGCGCTCCTCGTCGATGACGATCTCGACCTCGTCGACCTCGGGAAGGACGACCACCGTGGCCGTGGAGGTGTGGATCCGGCCCGATGACTCGGTCGCGGGGATGCGCTGGACGCGGTGGACGCCGCCCTCGAACTTCAGCCGGCTGTACGCCCCGTCACCGTGGACCTGGACGATGGCCTCCTTGATCCCGTCGATGCCGGTCTCGTTCAGGCTCAGCAACTCCGGCGTGTAGCGGTGGCGCTGCGAGTACCGGATGTACATCCGGTAAAGCTCGGCGGCGAACAGGGCGGCTTCGTCGCCGCCGGCGCCGGCCCGGATCTCGAGGATCACGTCGCGATCGTCGTTCGGGTCGCGCGGCAGCAAGAGGACCTTCAGCTCCTCGATCTGGCGCGTCTCGTCGGCCTCAAGGGCCTCGATCTCCTCGCGGGCCATCGCCCTGAGCTCGTCGTCCCCCTCGGCGGTGTCGCGCATCTCCCGCGCCCCGGCCAGCTCGGTCCGCGTCGCCTCCAGCCGGCGGAAGGCCGAGACGACGGGCTCCAGCCGCGACAGTTCCTGGCCGAGCCGACGGATCTCCGAGGGGTCGGACAGCACCTCGGGACGACCGAGCTCGGCCTGGACCGCGTCGTACTGCGCGGCGATCTCGCCGAGCTTGGCGTCGAGATCGCTCACGCGGCCTCGGTCGTCGGCCCCGGCACCATCGGGGCGCGGTCGAACATGGACGACCCCTCGGGGATGACCTCGCCGTCCGCTTCGAGCGCCTGTTCCATCGAGACGATGGCGACCTCGATCATGTCGTCGGTCGGCTGCTTGGTCGTGATCTTCTGGACGAACAGGCCCGGGTACAGGAGCCAGTGGACCAGTCGGTTGCTGCGATGGCGGGCACCGAACTTGAGCAACTCGTACCCGACGGCGGCGATGACCGGGATCAGCAGGATCCGGCTCAGGACCATGACCACGGGCGCCTGCCGGCCGACCAGGCTGAACGCGATGATCGACAGCATCACGACGATGACGAGGAACTCCGTGCCGCAGCGCTGATGCGCGGTCGGGTACTTGCGGACCTCGTTGACGGTCAGCGGATCGCCCGCCTCGAGCGCGTGGATCGTCATGTGCTCCGCGCCGTGGTACTGGAAGACCCGCGAGATCTCGGCTGAGCGGGAGATGAGGATCAGGTAGCCGAGGAAGATGGCGACGCGGATCAACCCCTCGACGAGGTGCTGGACGAAGCCGTTGTCGATGCTCGCGGTCGTGACGCTGGCGATGATCAGCGGCAGGAGGAAGAACACGCCGATCCCCAGCGCGGCCGTGACGAGGAGCATGATCGCCACCGAGCCCTTGCCCATCTCGATGCCTTCCTCTTCGCCCTGGACGTTCGCGCTGCGGATGAGCCAGCGCGTCCCGACGACGAGGGTCTCGTAGAGCACGATCAGCCCGCGGATGAGCGGCCACTTCGACGCCGGGTGGGCGTGCATGCCCGAATCGAGGCGTTCGGTGGCGAACACGATCCGGCCATCCGGGTGGCGCAGGGCCACGGCGATCGCATCGCGACCGCGCATGAGCACGCCTTCGATGAGGGCCTGGCCGCCGTAGGTGTATCTGGGCATGGGTCGCAGTCTACCCGGGCGCGGCACCTCCGCCCCGGGAATCGAAACGGCGGGCCGTCGAGGCCCGCCGCACGGATCGGCGAGTCGCCGCCGGGGCGACCCGCGACTAGGTCCGGACCTGGCGCTCCAGGCGCTTCGTGAAGCGCTCGACCTGGCCGGCCGTGTCGATGATGGTCTGCTTGCCGGTGAAGAACGGGTGGCAGTTGCCACACACGTCCACGCGCAGTTCGGCGCGGGTGGACCCGACCGTCCAGTCGCGGCCACAGGAACCGCAGTGGACCTTGGCGTCTTCGTAGTACGTGGGATGGATATCGGGCTTCACGGGATCGGTACTCCTCGAACGCCGTCCGCACCGGGTCTGAGCCCAGCCGGTGGTCGTCGACTTGGCCGGGTCAGGCGCCTGCGGCGACCGGCTCGGCTGCATCCAGGGCGATGACGCGGATGCGCTTCTTGGACTTGGTGGCATGCTCGAACTTCACCTTGCCCGCGACCGTCGCGAACACGGTGTAGTCCTTGCCCAGCCCGGTCCCGGGACCGGCCAGGAACGTCATCCCGCGCTGGCGGACGATGATCGAGCCGGCGCTGACGGTCTGGCCGTCACCGGCCTTGACCCCGAGTCGCTGACCGACGCTGTCGCGGCCGTTCTTGACGCTGCCGCCTGCCTTCTTGTGTGCCATCGGGTCTACTCGTCCTTCTTCGTGGCGCGGGTGGACTTCTTCGCCGGCGTGTCGGCCTTCGCGGCGGCCTTGGCGTCATCGGCCGGAGCGGCCTTGGCCTTCGCCGCGGGCTTCTTGGCAGCCGGGGCAGCCTTGGCCGGAGCGGCCTTGGCCGGAGCGGCCTCGGCCTTCGTGGACGCCTTGGCCGGTGCCTTCTTCGGAGCGGCCGCCTTCTTGGCCGGCTCGGTGGCGACCGCGAGCTTCGCGGCGAGTTCGGCGTCCTTGGCGGCCTGCGCGGCGGCGGCCTCCTCGAGGCGGGCCCGCTCCGTCTTCGCGGCGTCGGCGGCCTGCTTCGAGTCGGCGGCGGCGCTCTTGCCGGCCAGCACGATGTCGCTGATGCGCAGGACCGTCAGCTCCTGGCGGTGCCCCTTCTTGACCCGGCTGCGGGCCTTCGGGCGGTACTTGAACGAGATCGTCTTGGGGCCGCGGATCTGGCTGACCACCTCCGCGCTGACCTGCGCATCCGTGACGACCGGCTGGCCGATGCTCGCGCTGTCGCCGTCGGCGACCAGCAGGACGCGGTCAAGGCTGATGGTCGCGCCGGGCTCGACGTCGAGCAGCTCGACCTCGAGTTGGGTGCCGACTTCGACGCGATACTGCTTCCCGCCGGTCTCGATGACTGCGTACATGGATCCTCAGGGTGGTTCGGTTCAAGGTCCGGCCGCGAGGGTTGCGGCGGCGGACATGGCGATGCGCTCGACCGGGCCGAGGCGCGAACGCGGATTGTACGTCGAAGCCGAGCGTGGGTCAATCGTGCGGCGTGCCCCGGGCGTCGTGCCCGACCGACGCCGATCGGCACGGATCTAGCCCAGGACCATCCCTTCGGCCGCGCCCGATGAGACCGGGTCCGGCTGACGCTTCATCCGGAACGAGACCAGCAGGCCCAGCGACGCGGCCAGGATCGGGACGAGCAAGGCGATCTGCAGGGCGAACGGGCGGGCCTCTGTGTTGATGCGGATCAGCTCGGCCTGGACGTCGGCCGGCTGGGTCGCCAGCAGCAGTTCGAGATCCGTGTTCGTCATGACCTCGGCATCGTGCTCCAGCGCGTCGGCGACGAGCTGCTGCTCGGTGGGAGACAGGACCGTGCTCGCTTCGGCCATCGCGGTGAAGCTGAAGGCGAGCGTCGCCAGCATGATCGCGCCGGCGAACGCCAGACCGAACGAGAGGCCGAAGGAACCGGCGGCCGAGTTGACGCCGGCCGCCTCGCTGACCCGTTCCTCCTCGATCGGGGCCAGCGTGTAGTTGTTGAGCTGCGAGACCAGGAGGCCGAGCCCGGTCCCGGCGACGACCAGCGGGATGGCCATGGCCCAGCCGGCATCGGCTCGCGGGATGATCGGGACCAGCGCGACCAGCCCGACGAGCAACAGCACGAAGCCCGCTCGGATGATGCTGCTCGGTCGTCGCGCCCCGGAGCGCTTCCCGGCGATGATCGCTGTCGCGAACATGCTCAGCGACAGCGGGGCGAGGGATAGGCCGGCCTGCAGCGCGTTGTACTCGAAGACCATCTGCAGGTAGATCGGCAGGATGATCATCGCGCCGCCCAGGGCGATCTGCTGGAGCATCTGGCCGGAGATCCCGAGCCGGAAGAGCGTCGATCGGAACAGGTCGGGGTCGATGAGCGTGGGACTCCCGGCTCGCTTCCGGCGAACCAGCCACCAGGCCAGTCCGGCGAGCGAGATGGCGCCGGTCGCCATCAGGAGACCGACCGACTCACCGCCTTCCTGCCACGCCAGGATCCCGAGCACGAGGCCACCCATACCCAGCACCGAGAGGACCGACCCGACGACGTCGACGCGGCGCGATCCGGTGTACGGCACGTCGCGGATGAGCCGGACGCCGGACAGCACGACGACGATCACCACGACTTCAAGAAGGAACGCCACGCGCCAGGAGAGGAAGGTCGTGATGAAGCCACCCAGCAGCGGCCCGATCGCGGCGGCGATCGCGGCGGCAGCACCGACCAGCGCATAGGTGCGCTTCTGGGCCGCACCCTCGAAGTTGCCGTGGATGAGCGACTGCATCGCCGGCAGTAGGAGCGACGCCCCCAGGCCGCCGATGATCGCCCAGAACACGAAGACGGCGGTGACGCTCTGCGACAGGGCCATCGCGCCGGCGCCGATCGCGTAGGCGAGCAGGCCGAGGATGTAGGCCCGCTTCCGCCCGAAGAGGTCGCCGACCTTGCTGCCGATGAGGATGAACGCCGCCGACACGAGGGCTTCGAGCGCGATGGCGGACTGGACCTGGCTGACGGTCGTCCCAAGGTCGCTGACGACCGCTGAGATGGACACGTTCATGATCGACGTGTCGACGACGAGGACGAACATCGCCATCGCCAGGAGGAGCGCGAGTCGTTGGTCGCTGCCGGCAGGCTCGGCGGCCGACGTCGCAGGCTCGTTCACGGCAGGTCCCATGGGGTGCCCTCAGCGTCGTTGACGACCGATCGGTCGTGGGACACCCCCATCGTACCGGTCAGCGCGACCGGCGAGTGGCCGTGCCGAGTCAGGCGACCTCGTCCGCGAGGAGCAGCCGCTCGCGGACGATCGTCGCGATGGCCAGGGCTGCGCCGGACTCGTCGGCGAGGGCGGCGACGACCGCTTCCGGTCGCCCGGTCCCGAGTTCTGCGTGGAAGCGAGTTCGAGCGCGGATCGTGACGGGTGGGCCAGGGTCCACGACCTGGATGTCCGCCAGCAACGGCCGGAGGTCGTAGCGGACGGTCGTGTCGCCCTTGGCCCGCTCGCGCGGCAGGGTCCGGGCGGCCAGCAGGGCTCGAGCGGCCCGTTCGACGGTTTCGCCGTCCGCGGGGCCATCCAGCACGATCCGATAGTCGGCCGCCGCGACGCGTCCCGCCAG
Organism: uncultured Anaerolineaceae bacterium; assembly: GCA_964579825.1. GTDB lineage: Bacteria > Chloroflexota > Limnocylindria > Limnocylindrales > CSP1-4 > SPCO01. Next base: position 157,996 of record CAZOHT010000001.1, on the reverse strand, counting down.
CGCCGGACCGCCCAGCCACACGTCCGCGAGGTCGACGAGGGTCCAACCGGCCGGGATCCCGGGTTCCAGCGCCTCGCGGACCTGCCACGCCGGGAGTCGCTCGGTGAGGACGATCTCCAGCAACTCCCCTTCGGAGGCCATGCCGACCGTCAATGGCGCCCCGAACACGACGCGCGCCTTCGGCTTGGCCGGGTCGCCGACGACGACGGGCAGTCCGCTCGCGGCGACCGCCTGATCCCAGGCCTCGGCAAGCTCACGCTGCGAGAGGGCCGGCGCGTCCGCAGCGCGTCGGCAGGTCAGGCGCCAGCGCTGACGAGGCTCCAGCGGGGGGATCGGACGCGGCTCGGGCGGCTCGGCTGGGCGGGACTCCACGTCTGGTAGTCTGCGGCACGATGAACGAGCCCGCCCGACCCGGTCCGGTCGCCGCTCAAGGCGCTGGCGGCGCCGGCATCCCGCCACCGCCGTTCATCCGCCCGCCCGTCGCCGGCGAGCCGACGGCGTTCGCCCCGGTCTCGCCTCGGGTCGTCCTGCTGGTCGTGGCCGGGCTCGTCCTGGGCCTCCTGCTGTGGATGGCACGCGATTCGGTCCGCCCGTTCATCGTCGGGCTCCTGTTCGTCTACCTGCTCGACCCGCTCGTTCGCCGACTGGCGGCCCGCGGGATCCGGCGCAGTCTGGCCATCCTCATCGTGTACGTGACCGCGCTCGCGGCCTTCACCGGGTTCCTGTGGGTGACCGTCGGGCCGATGATCGACGAGCTGGTCCGCTTCATCGCCGACTTCCCGGCGCTCGCCGAGCAGCTGAGCGCCCAGCTCCAGAAGCTGTACGACCTCTACTCGCACCTGGAGCTGCCCGCGGCGCTGCGTGAGTGGATCGACCACATCATCGCCGGCATCGGGAGTGGCGGCGGAGGCGGCGTGGGCCTGGACCTGTCGTTCCTGCTCCCGCTCGTGAGCGGCGCCGGGAGTCTCATCGGCGCGGTCTTCGCCTACCTGATCCTGCCGGTCTTCGTGTTCTACCTGCTCAAGGACCGGGTCGCGCTGACCGCGTCCTTCGACCGCTCGCTGCCGGCGGCCTGGCGGTTCGATGTCTGGGCCGTGATCCGGTCGGTCGAGCGGGTCTTCGGCCAGTGGGTCCGCGGCCAGTTGATCCTCGGCTTCGCGGTCGGCATCTTCACGTACATCGGGCTGATGATCCTGAGCCAGACCGTCGACCCGGTCTTCGGCCGGTACGCCATCCTGCTGTCGATCATCGCCGGCGTCCTGGAACTGGTACCGATCATCGGTCCGATCATCTCGGCGGTACCGGCGGTCCTGCTGGCGGCGACGGCCGGACTGGTGCCGGTCGCGGCGGCGCTGGCGCTGTACCTCCTCGTGCAACAGATCGAGAACAACCTCCTTGTCCCGAAGATCCAGGGCGACGCGGTGGAACTCCACCCGGCGATCGTGATGGCCGCGATCATCATCGGCGGCTCGTTGGCCGGATTGCTGGGGGCCATCCTGGCCCTGCCCGTCACGGCCGCCGGGCGTGATGTCGTTCGCTATCTGTTCCGTCGGATGTCGCCGGACGACCCGGAGGCGCTGGCCGCCCTCGTGGCCAGGCTAGGGCCCCTGCCGCCCGGTCGAATGGAGCCGGCGGCCCCTCCCGAGCCGACCGGTGGCTGACCCGACGGACCCCTACAAGATCCTCCAGGTGGACCCGGAGGCCGAGGACGAGGTCATCCAGGCCGCCTATCGCCGGCTCGCGCGCAAGTACCACCCGGATGTCATGCCCGGCCTCGAGGCCGAGGCCCGGATGGCGGCGATCAACGCAGCCTGGGCACGGCTGGGCGACCCACTCGCCCGTGCGGCGTTCGATCGCCAGCGGTCAGCCGGCGCGGCGTCCGAGTCCCGGTCCCCGGCGTCGGCCATGCCGGGGGCGCCGTCGCGCGGAGCCCCGACCGGCTCGACCCAGGAAGGCAGGCCGGCTCCCCCGCCACGACCGCCCGAGGAAGTGTCGCGCGACTGGACCTCCGGCCGGTCGAACGTCGGAGGCGGCTATCACGAGTCCATGCGTGCGGCCGACGGGTACGGCGCGGCGGGGGTCCCGCCGGGCAACCCGGCAGGGAGTGTCCTGAACTTCGGACGCTACGCGGGTTGGTCGCTCGGCGAGATCGCTCGACGGGATCTCGAGTACATCGAGTGGCTCGACCGGACGCCGATCGGGCGCCCGTACCGCGAGGAGGTCGACGCGATCCTGCGTCGGACGGGGCGGCGGACGTCCGTCGAGGCCGAGGCGGCGGATCGGCGAGGGTTGTTCCGCCGGCGCTAGGGCCCGGCCGCGCCGGTCGGCGCAGCGGCAGCCTCCTCGGTGGCGCGCGGGACCGCCACGGCCAGCATGTACGGGGCCGCCACGGTCGTGATGACGACGGCGACCAACACCGCACTGAAGGTGGCGCCGGACAGGACGCCGGCGACCAGACCGAGGTTCACGACGACGATGCCGACCTCGCCGCGCGGCACCATCCCCGATCCGACCGCGATCGCCGACCATCGTCCGGTCGCCCAAGCCCCGACGATGCCGCCGAAGAGCTTGGTCAGGATCCCGATGACGGCCAGCGCGATGGCCAGGCCCGCGACGGCCGGATCGAGCAGCGCCCCAAGGTCGAGCTGCGCTCCGGTCACGGCAAAGAAGAACGGGATGAAGATCTGGCCGAGCGAGTGCATCTCGTGCTCGAGCTCCTCGCGCGCTTCGGTCTCGGCGATGATCAGGCCGGCCACGAACGCGCCGATGATGGCCGCGAGGCCGATGGCCGCCGAGATCAGCGCGAGCGCGAACATCAGGATGAATGCCGGCACCAACGGCGTGTCGGCGAACATCGGCCACGTGAACACATCGCGTGAGAGGCCGCGTGCTCGTCGCGCGGCGGCGAACCCGAGACCCACCAGGCCGACGGCGGCGACCGCCACGAGCAGCGTCGACGCGGACAGGTCCCCGCTCACGGAGCTCGACACCAGGCCGATGAGGATCAGTGAGGCCACGTCGTCGATGACCGCCGCGCCCAGGATCACCCGGGCGAACGTCCGGTCCAGGACGCCCATCTCGGCCAGGACCCGGCTCGTGATCCCGATGCTCGTGGCGGCCAGCGCGAGACCGAGGAAGACCGCCGTCGACATCTCGCTGCCGATCATCAGGCCCAGGGCGACGGCGGCCGAGATGGGCAGGATCATGCCCAGCACGGCCGTCAGGACGGCGGGACGCCCGACGGCGAGCAGGTCGTCCATCCGGACCTCCAGGCCGACGCTGAACAACAGCACCACCACGCCGATCTCGGACAGGACCAGGGCGGTCTGATCCGGCGTGACCCAGCCAAGGCCGTAGGTCCCGACCACGAACCCGCCGAACAGTTCGCCGACGACCGCCGGCTGGCGCAGCCGCCTGGCGGCCTCCTCCCCGAGCTTCGCCCCGACGAACAGGAGGAAGACCGCGAACAGGGCCGAGAGGGGCGCCTCCGAAGCGCCGGGAAGGCCGGGGACGACCGGGCCGATGGGGGCCGCGGAGGCGATCAGGTGGGCGAACACGTCCGGTCAGGCCAGGTAGCGGACGTAGAGGTAGCCGGTGGACATCACCAGGGAGATCGTGGTCACGACGACACCGTAGCGCACGAAGGTCCCGAACGTGATCGGATGACCGGCTCGACCGCCGAGGCCGGCGACGACGACGTTGGCGGACGCCCCGACGATCGTCGCGTTCCCGCCGAGGCACGCTCCCAGCGCCAGCGCCCACCACAGCGGCTCGATCGGCAGACCAGCGGCCCCGAGCTCCTCCACGACCGGGATCATCGTCGCCGTGTACGGGATGTTGTCCACGATGGCCGAGGCGATCCCCGACAGCCACAGCAGGCCGAGCGTGGTGACGGTCGGGTCACCGCCCGTCAGGTCGATGAGCCACGCGGCGACGGAGTCGATGATCCCGACATGGACGACGGCCTCGACCAGCATGAACAGCCCGACGAAGAAGAACAGGGTCGGCCACTCGACCTCCCGCAGCACGGACTCGACCTCCAGGCGGGACAGGAGCGTCAGGACGGCCGCTCCGAAGAGGGCGATCGTCCCAGCTTCGAGGCCGAGCGGCCGCGCGAAGACGAAGCCGACGATCGTCGCTCCCAGGATGGACAGGCTCAGTCGCAGCAGGCGGATGTCGCCGAGGACCTCGCGCTCGTCGAGCGCCAGGACGGCATCCCGGACGTCGGCGTGGACCGCGAGGTCACGCCCGAACATCGGACGCAGCAGGGCGAGGAAGACGAGCAGGATCGCGGCCGCGATCGGCGTCATGTTGACCAGGAAATCGACGAACGACAGACCGGCCGCCGATCCGATCAGGATGTTGGGCGGATCGCCGATCAGGGTCGCGGTCCCGCCGATGTTCGAGGCCAGGATCTCGGCGATCAGGAACGGGACGGGTGACACGCGCAGGACCGTCGCGATGTACAACGTCACGGGGGCGATGAGGACGACGGTCGTCACGTTGTCGATCAGGGCGGACAGGACCGCGCAGACGACCGAGAGCACGACCAGGAGCCGGAACGGATCGCCACCGGCGACCTTGACCGATCGGATGGCCAGCCACTGGAAGAACCCGGTCCGTCGCAGGATGGCCGCCATCACCATCATCCCGGACAGCAGGAAGATGACGTTCAGGTCGATCGCCCCGAACGCTTCCTCCTGGCCGACGATCCCCAGCAGGACCACGGTGGTGCCACCGAGGAGCGCGGCGATGGTCTTGTCCATCCGCTCCGTCGCGATGAGCGCGTAGGTCGCGACGAAGATGACCAGGGTCAGGGCGACGACCGGTTCCATCGTCATGTCGTCGTGGCTGGCGGCTCGCCCTCGAGTGCGTCGACATAGTTGACCGCGAGTTCCAGGAGGTCCAGGTAGCCGGTGGGCCGACCGGCCCGATCGACCACGTAGAGCGCCGACAGGTGGCGGAGGTGCATCTGGCGGAAGGCGGCATCGACGGTCGCATCGCCGCGGACCGTGGCCGGCTCGACCATGAGGTCGCTCACGACGTGCGCTTCCACGGCCCGCTTGAACCGCTCCACGTCGGCCAGGTCCGCGATCTCGGTCAGCAACGACTCGGGCGCGACGCGGGCGATCACGGCTTCCGCGAGACGAAGCACGGGGAGCACGCCGGCCAGCACGCCATCCGCATCGACGACGCCGATCAGTCGCGTCTCCGGCTGTCCCGCCGACCGCCGCATCGCGGTCAGGACATCGTCGTCGACCTGCACGAGCAACGGCTCGATGGCGAGGAGCCCCTGGCAGACCGAGACCGGCGTGTCCCGAGCCAGGCGCGTACGTTCGCTCAAGCCACGAGTCCGGGCGTATCGCCCAGTCCAGCCCGAGTCGTCACCACTCCGCCTTCGACTGGCGGATGTTGATGCTCTGCATGATCCCGAGCGCGATGGCCAGGCTCACGAGGGACGCCCCGCCGTGGGTGACGAACGGCAGCGGGATGCCCGTGATCGGCATGACCCCGAGGACCATGCCCACGTTGACGACCAACTGGAACAGGATCATGGAGGCCAGCCCGGCCGCGAACATGGTCCCGAACGAGTCCCGCGATCGCCAGCCGTCGGCGAGGATCCGCCACAGGAGCAGGACGAACAGGAGGAACGTGACCATGGCACCGAGGAAGCCGAGCTCCTCGGCCAGCTTGGCGAACACGAAGTCGGTCGTCTGGACCGGGAGGAACCCGCTCTGCGCCGGCGTCCCGTTGGTCAGGCCCTTCCCCAGCCAGCCACCGGACCCGACGGAGATCTGGGCCTGGTACAGCTGGTAGCCGGCGCCCTGGATGTCCGGATCAGGGTTCAGGAACGAGGTCAGGCGTTCCTTCTGATAGTCGCGCAGGACGTAGGTCCACGCGAGCGGGATCATCGCGATGACCAGCGCGCCGAGCGCCAGCAGCCACTTGAGGCTCGCCCCGGACATCCACAGCATCCCGACCAGGATGCCCGCGAACACCAGGGACGTCCCGAGGTCCGGCTGCAACATGACGAGCGCCAGGGGTGGCACGACGAGCACGCACGCACCCAGGATCGCCCCGATCGAGTCGAGCCGCCCCTGGCGCGAGCCGAGGTAGTTCGCGAGCACGATGATCATCAGGACCTTCGCCAACTCGCTGAACTGGAACGTGAACGGCCCGACGCTCACCCAGCGGGCGGATCCCCCGACGCCGTCCCCGATGGCGAGGGTGAGGACGAGCAACCCGAGCTGGAGGACGTAGATCGGCCAGGCGAGCGTCTTCAGCCAGCGGTAGTCGAAAGCCGTGGCCAGGGCGTACATCACGACCGCGACGACGGCCCACATGAGCCCGCGTGTGAACGTCGTTCCGGCCTCGAGTGGGAGCTTGCCCTCCTCGACGCTGTTCGTGTAGGCCATCGCGAGACCGATCGCCCCGAGGAGCGCGGCGTACGTGAGGAGTTGCCAGTCGAAGGCGCGCCACGCCAGGCCGACGGACTTGGCGGCCCAGTCGGTCATGCGCGCGGGTTCGGCTCGGATCACGCCCATCAGTTGCTCTGGTAGAAGTTGCCGCGGTCAAGCGGATTCAGGTAGTTCTGCTCGATGCCATAGTGCTCCTGCAGGAAGTACTTCACGATCTCGGTCGCGGCGTTGCTCTTCGTGCGGGAGTCGTAGGCGAACGCCAGGACGACCAGCTTCGAATCGGTCTTGTCGAAGGAACCCTTGTAGGGGTCGCCCGGCGTGAATCCGACGAACCAGGAGTGGAATGGCAGGCGACCCTGCTTGTCGCGGGTCCCGAATTCGGCCGTGCCTGACTTGCCTGCGACCTTGATCGGCATGTCGACGAGGTTGTAGGTGTGCCGCAGGGTGACCGTCGAGCGGGCGGCATTGCGCATCGTCTTCAAGACGCTTGCCTTCACGTCCATCTCGTGGATGACGGTCGGCTCGACGGTCTTCACCACCGCGCCGTCCGGCCCCACGATCTCCTTGACGAGGTGCGGCTGGTAGAGCGTGCCGCCGTTCGCGAGCGCGGCATACGCGTTGATCAGCTGGATCGGGGTCACCACGTCGTACCCCTGCCCGATGCCGGCCTGGTACGTCTCGCCGGGGAAGATCTCCGCGCCGAGCGTGGCCTGCTTCCATCGATTGGACGGGACGATGCCGCTGACCTCGCCCGGAAGGTCGATCCCGGTCGGCGAACCGAAGCCGTACTGCTCCGCCCAGTAGGCGAGACGGTCGATCCCGAGCTTGCCCGCGAGCGTGAAGAAGTAGGTATCGCTCGAGTGGCCGAAGCCGCAGTAGATGTCGCACGGCCCGAATCCGCGCCGATTCCAGTCGTAGAACTTGGTCGTGCCGAGGGTGAGGTAGCCCTTGGTCGCGACCCGGGTGTTGGCGGTCACCTTGCCGTCGTCGATGGCGCCCGTCCCGGTGACGAGCTTGTAGGTGGAGCCCGGTGGGTACCAGGCCTGGGTGGCATGGTTGATCAGCGGCTTGTCCGGGTTCTCGAGGAGCTTCTGATACGCCTTGTTGCTGATCCCGCGCGCGAACTGGTTGTTGTCGTAGGTCGGCAGGCTGACCATCGCGAGGATCTCACCGTTCTGCGGGTTCATGGCGATCACGGTGCCGCGCTTGATCCCGACCTGGCGCATCGCCCAGCGGAGGGCGTTCTCGGCATCCTTCTGGGCCTTCGTATCGATGGTGAGCGTGAGCGAGTCCCCGGGCTGGGCCTCACGGACCGTCTGGAGGACCTGGATCCGACGCCCCGAGGCGTCCCGCTCGACACTCTCGGAGCCGTAGGTGCCGCGGAGCTCCGACTCATAGGTCGACTCGAGGCCGGTCTTGCCGATCAGGTCGTCGGGGAGGTACCCCTCCGACTTGAGCTCGGCGAGCTGCTCGGCGGACACGGGCCCGGTGTAGCCGAGGAGCTGGGACATGAGCGGTCCATCGGTGTAGTGGCGGCGCGCCTCGACGACGACCTCGACGCCTGGCAGGTCGGAGCCGGCCTCGGAGATCAGCAGGGCCGTCTGCTTGTCCACGTCGTCGGCGACACGGACCAGGTCGAACGACGAGCCGGGGTTACTGTCGATCGACGTATTGATATCGGCCGCGTCGACGCCCGTCAGGGCCGCCAGGCGCCGTACGACTTCCTCGCGACGAGGCTGGGGCAGGTCCGCGGGTCGGACCTTGACGGTGAAGGTCGGCACGTTCGTGACCAGGAGTCGCCCGTTCCGGTCGTACATCAGGCCGCGCGGCGCGGCGATGGCCTGCAGCACAGCGCGATTCTTGGCCGAGAGCGTGGCGTACTCGGTCCCGTTGGCGATCTGAAGGTAGAACAGGCGAGCCGTGAGTGCGCTGATCCCGATAAGCACGACCAGCCCGAAGACGAGGAAGCGCGAGAGGCGCTTCGAGGGCTCCACGCGGCCGTCCAGGTAGGTGTTCACCAGTCCACGCGCTCCTGCATCGCGCGATGGTCGTGGATCGAGACCACGAGCGGCCCGATCAGGATGGCAAGCACGGTGTCATACACGATGCTGGGCAGCACGGCCTGGATCGGATCCGGGACGGGCAGCGGAGAACCTAGAGCACCGAACGCCACGAACAACACCATCGAATACAGCAGACTCAGGACAGGAACCGCGATGACCGGAGCGAGCGGACGCACCCGGGCGAACACCCGACCGAGGACGAACGCCCCTCCGACGCACAACAGGAGGGCGAACGACGACGATCCGAGAGGTCGCTGTGCCAATACGTCAAGTGCCAGCCCGCCAACGAAGGCCCAGACGAGTCCGGTCTCGAGACCGACCGCGATCGTGAGCACGATACCCAGCACCAGTACGAAGTGGGGCTGGGCGTCGCCGATCCGGAGATACGGACCTACCGTCAACTCGAACAGGGCCGCCCCCGTCGCGCCGACCGCAGCGAGTAGCAGGGTCATTGAGCGATCGAACCTCGGCGAAACGGCCAAAGGTCGCGCGCCCGCCTACGCGGCACTCGAGAGATCGAACTGGCGGCGACGACTGGCGGGAGTATCCCACGGACCCGCAACGGTGGCAACGGGAGGCACCTCCAGCGTCGGACGGCCTGTTTCACGTGAAACGAACCGCGATACCTTGATCCGCAGGGCCGGCGACTGACGCACAGCCTGCGGGGCGCCGCCGGCGACTGACGAACGGCCTGCGGGCGCCGTGGGCGATCCGCCTGTCGCTGCCACTGGCGATCCGTCTGCGGCCCGGCCGGCCCTGGAGCGGCGTTTCACGTGAAACACGGTGCAGCCGCAGTGAAGCGTTCGATACGTTCCACGTACGTGGCCACGTCCATGATCGAGACGACCGATCGAACCGAGGCTGGAGGGTCCGCGATGATAGAATCAACGACCGTGAGTGCGTTCCGAGTGGGTTCCTGAGTGGGCCAGACGATCGCCTGCGCAAACCAGAAGGGCGGCGTCGGCAAGACCACCACGGTGGTCAACCTGGCAGCCTTCCTGGCCATCGCGGGTGACCGGGTCCTTGTCATCGACCTCGATCCACAGGGAAACGCGACGAGCGGCCTCGGATTGGACCGGTCGTCTCTCGAGACGTCGGTCTATGACGGCGTCATCGATGGCCTCGGCCTTGCCGATGTCACGATCCAGGGCCCGCTCGGCATCGATGTCGTTCCGTCGGCCATCGCGCTGGCAGGAGCGGAAGTCGAGCTCGCACCGCTCGAATCCCGTGAACGCCGATTGGCGCGCCTCATCGGAGCGATCGCTCCCAGCTACGACTACGTGCTGGTCGATTGCCCGCCATCGCTCGGACTCCTGACCGTGAACGCGCTCACTGCAGCCGATTCCGTGCTCATCCCGCTCCAGTGTGAGTACTACGCGCTCGAGGGCCTGACCCAACTGCTTGGCACGATCGATCTCATCCGGGACCATCTCAACCCACCGCTCGCGATCAAGGGCGTCGTCCTGACGATGTTCGACGGCCGGACGAACCTGTCCGCGGACGTTGCGGCGGAAGTCCGCCGGCATCTCGGCGAGCTTGTGTTCGATGCCGTCGTCCCGAGGAACGTGCGCCTGTCCGAGGCCCCCAGCCATGGCCTCCCGATCGCCCTGTACAGCCCGGATTCGGTCGGTGCGGCCGCCTACCGTGGCTTGGCCGCCGAGCTCCGGGCCCGCGACGGCCGCGACGGCCAGGACGCGGTCAGCGCGATGACGAGCGCGACTGCCGAGCCTGAGGCAGCGGCCGTGGGGGTCGCATGACCATCCGACCGGATCGCACGACCGGCCTCGGACGAGGACTCTCGTCCCTCATCCCGCAACGACACCCCGGACAACCCGGCGTCCTCGACATCCCGACGGGTCGGATCCGGCCGAACCCCTACCAACCCCGCCGAACCTGGGACGAAGCGGAGCTGGCTGCGCTCACCGCCAGCGTGCTGGAGCACGGCATCATCCAACCGATCCTCGTCACGGAGATCGTCGACGGGTACCAGCTTGTTGCCGGCGAGCGTCGGCTCCGGGCCGCCATCGCGGCCGGCCTGGACCGCGTCCCGGCGGTCGTCCGCCAGCTCGCGAACCACGAGCAGCTCGAGCTCGCGCTCGTCGAGAACCTCCAGCGCTCCGATCTCGACCCCATCGAGTCCGCCCTCGCCTATCGCCAGCTCATCGACGAATTCGGCCTGTCGCAGGATGCGGTCGCCGAGCGCATCGGGCGAGCGCGCTCCACGGTCGCCAACACGCTCCGACTCCTCGATCTCGCCTCGTCGATCCAGCAGGCCATCGTGGATGGTCGACTGACGGAGGGACATGGCCGGGCCCTGGGCGGTCTGAGCCCGGAGCTCCAGGAGCGCGTCCTCGACTCGGTCCTAAGCCAGGAGCTGTCCGTTCGTCAGACGGAGGAGCTCGTCCGCCGCATGCGTGAACCTCGCCCGGTCGCCGGGGCGCGACCGGAACGACCCACCGACCCGGACCTCGAACGGGTCGAGGAGGACCTGCGCCGATCGCTCGGCACGAAGGTGCGCCTCGCGCGATCCCGCAAGGGCGGCCGCATCGTGATCGAGTACTACAGCGACGAAGAACTCGGGCGCCTCTACGAGCGCCTCACCGGAGGGATCGCGTGACCGACGACGCCACTCGCAAGACCCCGGCCGCGAAGGCCGCGCCAGCCGCGAAGGCTGCGCCAGCCGCGAAGGCTGCGCCAGCCGCGAAGGCCGCGCCAGCCGCGAAGGCCGGGCCAGCTCCCGATGGAGCGGCCGCCAAGCCGAAGCGAGGCAAGGCCGGATCGGACTACACCGCGGCCAGCATCCAGGTCCTCGAGGGCCTCGAGGCGGTCCGGCGCCGTCCGGGCATGTATATCGGATCGACCGACGTCCGCGGACTGCACCACCTCGTGTGGGAGGTCGTCGACAACTCGATCGACGAGGCGATGGCGGGCTACGCCACGACGATCCTCGTCACGATCTCGAGCGACGGCACCGTGACCGTCCAGGACGACGGCCGTGGCGTCCCCGTCGGCAAGCACTCCACGGGCAAGGACGCGATGGAGGTCGTCCACACGGTCCTGCATGCGGGCGGCAAGTTCGGTGGTGGCGGGTACAAGGTGTCCGGCGGACTCCACGGCGTCGGCGTGAGCGTGGTCAACGCGCTGTCCGAGTGGATGGGCGTCGAATCCGCTCGAGACGGGCACATCTGGACCCAGGAGTACAAGCGCGGCAAGCCGATGGGCGCTGTCAAGAAGGCCGGCGCACAGGGGACCCGGAAGGGCACCCGGACCGCATTCCGCGCCGACCCCGAGATCTTCGAGACCACGGACTACGAGTTCGACACGATCAGCCAGCGCCTGCGCGAGTCGGCGTACCTCAACAAGGGTGTCTGGATCACGCTCAACGACGAGCGACGGGACCGGGAGCGCTCGTTCTACTTCGAGGGTGGCCTGCAGTCGTTCGTGCGGCACCTCAACCGGAACAAGGAAGCCCTCCACAACCGACCGATCTACGTCGACCGGAAGGAAGGTGGGACGGCCGTCGAGGTCGCCCTCCAGTACAACGACTCCTACACGGAGAACGTCCTCGCGTTCGCGAACAACATCAACACCGTCGATGGTGGGACCCACGTGACGGGCTTCCGGGCCGCGCTCACGAGCTCGCTCAACGACTGGGCGCGGCGCGCCGCCGTGCTCAAGGACGCCGACGGCAACCTGTCCGGGGACGACGTCCGCGAAGGCCTGACGGCGGTCATCAGCGTGAAGCTGACCGAACCGCAGTTCGAGGGCCAGACCAAGGCCAAGCTCGGGAATGCGGAGGTCAAGGGCCAGGTCCAGACGGCCGTGGCCGACAGCCTCGGCCAGTACCTCGATGAGAACCCGGGTGACGGACGCCGGATCATCGAGAAGTGCCTGACAGCCGCCCGGGCCCGCGAGGCCGCCCGCAAGGCGCGCGACCTGGTCATCCGCAAGGGCGCCCTCGACGGGATGTCACTCCCCGGCAAGCTCGCCGACTGCCAGGAGCGCGACCCAGCCCGGAGCGAGCTCTACCTCGTGGAGGGCGACTCGGCCGGTGGGTCCGCGAAGCAGGGCCGCGATCGGCGGAACCAGGCCATCCTGCCGCTGCGAGGCAAGCTCCTGAACGTGGAGAAGGCCCGCCTCGACAAGATCCTCTCGAGCGAGAACGTCCGGCCGCTGATCATCGCGCTGGGTGCCGGGATCGGTGAGAGCTTCGACCTCGCCAAGCTTCGCTATCACCGGATCATCATCATGACCGACGCCGACGTCGACGGTGCCCACATCCGGACCCTGTTGCTGACCTTCTTCTATCGGCACATGCCCGAGGTCATCGACAACGGCTACCTCTACATCGCACAGCCTCCGCTCTACCGCATCAGCACGGGAAAGGTCACCCGCTATGCCCAGAGCGAGAAGGAACGGGACAAGGTCGTCAAGGAGATGAACGTCAAGAACCTGTCCGTCCAGCGGTTCAAGGGCCTCGGCGAGATGAACGCCGACCAGCTCTGGGAGACCACGATGAATCCGGAGACTCGGACCCTGCTTCGAGTGGATGGCGAGAATGCGTCGTCCGCGGACCAGATCTTCACGATGCTCATGGGCGAGAAGGTCGGGCCACGCAAGGATTTCATCAAGTCCGAGGCTCGCAAGGTACAGAACCTTGACGTCTGACCTCGCGAACTCGCCGACCGACACCGTCGCCCCGTTCGAGTTCGCGCCACACAACTGCTTCGCGTGCGGGACCCTCAATACGGGCGGTCTCGGCCTGACGATGCACGTCGAATCCGGGCGCTCGTGGATCGAAACGACCCTCGACCGGCGATTCGAGGGCTGGGAGGGCATGGCCCACGGCGGGATCCTGTGCACGATCCTCGATGAGGTCATGGCCTGGGCCCTCGTCGGCACCGACAACTGGGGCGTGACCGCCCGGATGGCGGTCGACTTCCGCAAGCCGGTCCCGATCGGCCGGCCGATCCGCGCCGAGGGGTGGATCACCGAGGCGCGCCGCCGGGTCATCGATACCGAAGGTCGGATCGTGGATGCCGCGACCGGCGTCCTGCTCGCCGAGTCGACCGGCCGCTACGTGGCGGCGAGCGAGTCGCGCAAGCGTGAACTACGCCAGGCCTACGGGGTCCGACCCCTCCGCCGCGACCAGGACGACGCCACGCAGGCGGGTACGCCCGATCGCGTGGACGTTACCTCGAGCCAACGATGACGACCGCCACTGCGACCACCACCGCTCCCAGCGCCCCGAGCGAGGTGACCGCGCGCGCCGTCGCGTTCGTCGCCGCGCACAAGCCGGCCGCCGAGGGCCTCGGGGCGTCCCTCGCGGATCACATCGGCGATCCGGATTCGTTCGCGGAGGCGCTCAGGACCGGCCTCCGCAGCCTGTCGGACCCGGAGTACCTCGCCGGTCAGCAGCGGATCGCCCCCGGGATCGGCGCCCTCCACGGGGTCCGCTGGCCGCTCCTGGCGGCCGTGTCGCGCTCGTTGAGGCAAGCCACTCGTCGGGACCGGGCCACGCCCCTGCTGTTCGTGGCGGATCGACTCTTCCGCGAACGCGAGCTCGAGCCCCGCTGGTTCGCCTTCGGCCTGCTGGAGCGCACGCTCGAGACCGAGACGGAACGGACCTGGCAGCTCCTCCGCCGCGCCGCGCGCGAGTCCGGCGACTGGATCACGGTCGACTCGCTCGCCCATCCCTATGGCAAGGGGATCGCCGCGGAGCCCTACCGCTGGGCGGAGCTGGAACAACTCGTGTACAGCCCGTCGCGCTGGGAGCGCCGCCTCGTCGGCTCCACGATCGCGACGATGACCCACGTGGACCGTCGCCGCGGCCGCGATCCGGAGGTCGCCGTCCACGCACTACCGCTCCTGGCACGACTGATGGGCGACGCGGAACCCGACGTCCAGAAGGCCCTGTCATGGGCGTACCGGTCGTTGACGGCGGTGGACATGCCGGCCACTGTCGCCGAGCTCACGCGCGAGACCGACCTCGCCGTGCGCACCGACGACGGCCACCGTGCCTGGGTCGTGCGCGACACGCTCGGCAAGCTCGATCCGACCGCCGCCGACACCCTCCGCGACCGCCTCGCCGGGATCCGCAGGCGCGCCGGCGCGCCGTCCACCTCGGAAGCGTCCATCGCGGCGCTCCGGTTCGGTGGCCTGCCTGACCCGATGACCCACCCCGAACCCCCGCTCGCCTGACCGTGGCCAGACACAGGAGTAGCCGACCGTGACCGACGACCTGGGCGATATCCGAGCGATCCGCATCGAGGACGAGATGCGGGTCAGCTACCTCGACTACGCCATGAGCGTCATCGTGTCCCGCGCGCTGCCGGACGTCCGCGACGGCCTGAAGCCCGTCCATCGCCGGATCCTGTACGCGATGGGCGAGATGGGCCTCTCGTCGACCAGCTCGTACCGCAAGTGCGCCGCGATCGTCGGCGAGGTGATGGGCAAGTACCACCCGCACGGTGACAGCGCCCTGTACGACGCGCTCGTCCGGCTGGCCCAGGACTTCTCGATGCGCTACCCGCTCGTCGACGGCCAGGGCAACTTCGGCTCGGTCGATGGCGACTCGGCGGCCGCGATGCGCTACACGGAGGCCCGCCTGACCGGCATCGCGTCGGAGATGCTGGCCGACATCGACAAGGAGACCGTCGACTTCGTCGACAACTACGACGGGACGCAGAAGCAGCCTTCGGTCCTGCCGGCCAAGCTCCCGAACCTGCTCGTCAACGGCAGCTCGGGCATCGCCGTCGGCATGGCCACGAACATCCCGCCGCACCACCTGGGCGAGATCGCCGACGCCACGATCGCCCTGATCGACGACCCGGACCTCACGTCGGACGACCTGTGCAAGTTCGTCCAGGGCCCGGACTTCCCGACCGGCGGCACGATCTACCGCTTCGAGAAGCAGCGCAACCTGCTGACCGGGGAGTGGGAGACCATCGACGCGATCCGCCAGATGTACGCCCACGGCCGGGGCCGCGTCGTCATGCGGGCGCAGGTCGCGTTCGAAGAGGTCAAGGGCGACCGGACGGCCATCGTCGTCACCGAGCTCCCCTACCAGGTCAACAAGGCCAGCCTGCTCGAGAAGATCGCGGAGCTGGTCAAGGACAAGCGGATCGAGGGCATCGGCGACCTGCGCGACGAGTCGGACCGCGACGGGATGCGCATCTACGTCGAGCTCAAGCGCGACGCGAACCCGCACAAGGTGCTGAACAACCTGTTCAAGCACACGCCGATGCAGCTGGCCTTCAACATGAACATGCTGGCGCTCGTCGACGGGCAGCCGCAGACCTTGCCCCTGCGCAGCGTCCTCAGCCACTACCTGACCCACCGGCGCGACATCATCAAGCGCCGGACCGAGTTCGACCTGGGCAAGGCCCGGGCGCGCGCCCACATCCTCGAGGGGCTCAAGATCGCGCTCGATCACCTCGACGCGGTCATCAAGACCATCCGCGAGTCGGCGGACGTCGATCTCGCCCGGACGAACCTCATGGCCCGGTTCAAGCTGTCCGAGCTCCAGGCCCAGGCCATCCTGGACATGCGCCTGGCTCGCCTGGCGGCGCTCGAGCGCAAGAAGATCGAGGACGAGTACCTCGGCGTCATCCAGCTCATCGCCGAGCTCGAGGACATCCTGGCCAACCCCGCGCGGGTCTCCTCGATCATCAAGGAGGAGCTGACCGAGCTCAAGAAGAAGTACGCCGGCGAGCGGCGGACCCGCGTCGCCGACGACGCCAGCCGCGAGATGACCGACGAGGACCTGATCGCCGACGAGGATGTCGTCGTCACGATCTCCGGCCGCGGCTACATCAAGCGCCAGCCGGTCGACACGTACCGACGCCAGCACCGTGGCGGCAAGGGGATCATCGGCCACGTCACGCGCGAGGAGGACGCCGTCGAGCACCTGCTCGTCGCGAACACACACCACTGGGCCCTGTTCTTCACCAACCGCGGCCGCGTGTTCAGCGCCAAGGTCCACGCCATCCCGGACGCCAGCCGGCAGGCCAAGGGCATCCCGATCATCAACCTGCCGGGCGTGCAGGTGGAGTCGGGCGAGCTGCCGATGGCCACGATCATGCTCAAGGACTTCAAGGCCGGCTCATTCCTCGTCCTCGCGACGCGCAAGGGCATCATCAAGAAGACGCCGCTCGAGCAGTTCGAGAAGGTCCGCTCGTCCGGCATCCGGGCGATCACCATCGCGGACGACGACGAACTGGCCTGGGTGGACGTGTCCACCGGCGACGACGACGTCATCATCGCCACGGCCAAGGGCAAGCTCGCCCGCTTCGCGGAGACCGAGGTCCGGGCCATGGGTCGCGACGCCGCCGGCGTCATCGGCATCCGCCTCGCGCGCCTGGGCGACGCGGTCGTGGGCATGAGCATCGTCCAGCCCGACAGCGACATCCTCGTCCTGTCCGAGACCGGCTACGGCAAGCGCGTCCCGCTGACCGAGTTCCGGCGCAAGCACCGCGGCGGCCAGGGCGTCGGCCTCATGTCGCTCGAGGGCAAGAAGACCGGCGACATCGCCGCCGTCCAGCAGGTCACCGAGTCCGACGAGGAGCTGCTCCTCATCAGCGCCGGCGGCCAGGTCATCCGCACCGAGACCAACACGATCAACCGCTATTCGTCGAGCGCCCGAGGCGTCATCGTCATGCGCCTGGCGGAAGGCGACCGGGTCGTGGCCATCGCGGCGTTCCGGGCCGGACTTGCGGACCAGGACGCCGTCGGCGACGATGACGGCCCGCCGGCAAGCGATCCCGCGACACCGTCGTGAGGGGGTTCGGCGAGCGAGAGGCGTCCACCTTGTACGCGGACCAGTTCGAGATCTATCACGGCAACTCGAACCCGGGACTCGCCCGGAAGATCTGCCGCTATCTCGGCACGCAGCCGGGACGCGCCGAGGTATTCCAGTTCGCCAACGAGAACATCTTCGTCAAGATCCTGGAGAACGTCCGGGAGAAGGACGTGTTCCTCGTCCAGCCGACCTCCACGCCGGTCAACCAGTCGATCATGGAACTACTGATCATGATCGACGCGTTCAAGCGGGCCAGCGCCGGGCGCATCACCGCGGTCATCCCGTTCTACGCCTACGGCCGGTCGGACAAGAAGGACCAGCCGCGCGTCCCGATCACGGCGCGACTCATCGCCGACATGATCACGGTCGCCGGGGCCGACCGGGTCCTGTCGATGGACCTCCACCAGGGCCAGATCCAGGGCTTCTTCAACATCCCGGTGGACGAGCTGACCGCGGTCCACATGCTCAGCAACTACTTCCGCCACAAGCACATCGAGGATCCGGTCGTCGTGACCGACCTCGGGTTCGCCAAGCGCGCGCGGACCTTCGCGGAGCTGCTCGACGCCCCGCTCGCGATCATCGAGAAGCGACGCGTCGGCAACCTGGACCGGGCCGAGCTGATGAACGTCATCGGCGACGTCAAGGGCAAGCGGGCGATCATCGTCGACGACGAGATCGACACCGCGGGCACGCTCGTCGAGATCGTCCGGGCCCTGGAGCGCGAGGGCGTCACGGAGATCTACGCCTGCGCCACCCATGGCGTGCTGAGCGACCCGGCGGTCGACCGGATCGCGGCGTCCGCCCTCATCGAGGTCGTCCTGACCGACTCGATCCCGCTGCCGGAGCGCAAGCGCATCCCGAAGATCACGACCCTGTCGGTCGCGCCGCTCATCGGCGAGGCGATCAAGCGGATCCACCGCGGCGAGTCCGTCGGCGCCCTGTTCAGCAGCGAGGTGTCCCTCACCCAGGAGATGCTGCTGTGGGAGGATGGCACCGAAGCGACGCTCGACACGCGTCGTGACGAGGAGATCGGATGACCCTGCAACTCCATCGGCCGGACGGCGAGGGCGGCCTCGAGCCGAAGCCGGTCGCCGACAAGGACTGGCACAACGAGCTCCAGTCGCCGCGCTGGGGCACGTCCCTCAAGGGCGACGCACTGCCGAAGCTCCAGAACACCGAGATGGACCCGACCTCCACGGGCCGCTCCATCCTGTTCTGGCTGGGCCTCGGGGCCGCCACGTTCGTCGTCCTCGTGCTCGGCTACGGGTCCGGTTTCTGGGGCTGACGCCAAGTCCGCCTATACTGGTCGGCCATGCGCCTGTTTTCCCGTTTCGTCGACTCCAACGACCGCGAGCTTCGACGACTCCAACCGCTCGTCGATGAGATCAACAGCCTCGAGGCCGAATTCGAGGGGCTCAGCGACGAACAGATCAAGGCCCAGTTCGCCGAGATCCGTGCGGAGATCCACGAGATCGCCACGCCGGACGAGCCGTCCGAGGACGAACTCCATCACCCCGAGCTCGAGCGCCGCCGCGAACTGAAGCGGGAGCGCCGCAAGCGCGAGAACGAGCGACTCCAGAAGGCGCTCGACGACGCCCTGCCCGAGGTCTTCGCGATGAGCCGCGAGGCCATGAAGCGGACGCTCGGGATGCGCCTCTACGACGTCCAGCTCATCGGCGGCATGGTCCTGCACCAGGGCAAGATCGCCGAGATGCGGACCGGCGAAGGCAAGACCTTCCTGCCGACCCTCGCCGCGGTCCTCAACTCGCTCACCG
Organism: uncultured Anaerolineaceae bacterium; assembly: GCA_964579825.1. GTDB lineage: Bacteria > Chloroflexota > Limnocylindria > Limnocylindrales > CSP1-4 > SPCO01. The sequence continues at coordinate 138,939 of CAZOHT010000001.1, read as the reverse complement.
GGCGCGGCGTCCACGTCGTCACCCCGAACGACTACCTCGCCCGGCGCGACCCGCAGTGGATGGGCCCGGTCTTCCACTTCCTGGGCGTCAGCCTCGGGATGATCACCCACGACACGTCGTACGTGTTCCACCCGGACTTCCCGACGTCCGACGAGCGGCTCCTGAACCTGCGCCCGGTGGACCGGCGCGAGGCGTACGCGGCGGACGTGACGTACGGCACGAACAACGAGTTCGGGTTCGACTACCTGCGCGACAACATGGTCATCGAGCTCGACCAGCGGGTCCAGCGCGACAAGAGCTTCGCGATCGTCGACGAGGTCGACAACATCCTCATCGACGAGGCGCGGACGCCGCTCATCATCAGCGGCCAGGCCGAGGAGTCGGCGGACCTGTACTTCACGTTCGCCCGGCTGGTGCCCCGCCTCAAGGAGCGCCCGGAAGGCGCCGACGAGGGCGGCGACTACTTCATCGACCTCAAGGACAAGGCCGTCTCCTCCACGGAGGAAGGCATCGAGAAGATGGAGGGCTGGCTCGGCGTCGAGAACATGTACGACGCCGATCCGCGGCTCGCCCGCCACTTCGAGCAGGCGCTCCGCGCGCACGCCCTCTACAAGCGCGATCGCGACTACATCGTCAAGGACGGCGAGATCGTCATCGTCGACGAGTTCACCGGCCGCCAGATGCCGGGCCGGCGCTGGAGCGAGGGCCTGCACCAGGCGGTCGAGGCCAAGGAAGGCCTGCGCGTCCAGCGGGAAAGCGTGACCCTCGCCACGATCACGTTCCAGAACTACTTCCGCCTGTACGACAAGCTCGCCGGGATGACCGGTACGGCGATGACCGAGGCGGAGGAATTCCACAAGATCTACAAGCTGGAAGTGGTCGCCATCCCGACCCACCGCGAGATGATCCGCGAGGACGAGCCGGACCTCGTCTTCCGCGACGAGAAGGCCAAGTTCAACGCGATGATCGACGAGATCGTCGAGATGCAGGAAGCCGGGCGCCCGGTCCTGGTCGGCACCGTCTCGGTCGAGAAGTCGGAACTCGTCTCTACGATGCTCAAGCGTCGGGGGATCAGGCACGAGGTCCTCAACGCCAAGTTCCACGAGCAGGAGTCGGGCATCGTCGCCCAGGCCGGCCGCGCCGGTGCCGTGACGATCGCCACGAACATGGCCGGGCGAGGCACGGACATCCTGCTGGGCGGCAATCCGGCCGGCCTCGCGTCCGAGTCGCTCCACAAGCGCGGCCTGAACCCGGCCGAGGTGGACAAGGAGACGTACGCGGCGGCGCTCGCGGAGGCGAAGGCCATCACGTCGGTCGAGCACGACGAAGTCGTGGCCGCCGGCGGCCTGCACATCATCGGCACCGAGCGCCACGACTCCCGCCGCATCGACAACCAGCTCCGCGGGCGCGCCGGTCGCCAGGGCGATCCGGGGTCGTCGCGCTTCTACCTGTCCCTCGAGGACGATCTGATGAAGCGCTTCGCCAACGAGCGCGTCGCGGGTCTCATGGAACGACTCGGCCTCGACGAGGACACGGCCATCGAATCGCGGCTGGTGTCCAAGACCATCGAGTCCGCCCAGAGCCGCGTCGAGGGCTTCAACTTCGACATGCGCAAGCGCGTCGTCGAGTACGACGACGTCATCAACAAGCAGCGCGAGACGATCTACGCCGAGCGTGACAAGGTCCTCCACAACGAGGACCTGACGGAGACGATCCGCCAATTCATCGACGAGGAGATCGACGCGCTCGTCGCGACGGACCTGGTCGGCGACGACCCGAACGAGTGGAACCTCGAGGGCCTGTCCAACGCGCTACAGACGATGGGCATCACCGGCGAGGGAACCAGCGCGGACGAGCTCTGGGACCTCGGGACCCGCGACGCCATCACGGAGCACCTCTTGGGACTGGCGGACGCGCGACTCGAGTCGCGCGCCGCGGAGATCGGCGAGGCCGATTGGACCACCGTGGAACGGATGGTCCTGGTGCGAACGATCGATTCGCTCTGGGTGGAGCACCTGACCGAGATCGACGACATGCGCCGGGGGATCGGCCTCCGCGGCTACGCCCAACAGGACCCCCTCAACGAGTTCCGGCGCGAGGCCTACGCCCTGTACGAGGAACTGCGCGACCTCATCCGCCACGGCGTGGCCAGTTCCATCTTCCGAGTCACGGTCACGCGCCAGCCGGCACCGGTCCCGGGCGGCGATCCGGCCGTCGCAGCGAGCCTGGCCGCCGGTGCGGCGGCGATCAGTGGCGGGAACGGTCGGGCAGCCGCCGGTCGAGCTCCCCAGGTCGCGAGCCGACCGACGGGTCCGGCCATGCCGGCCGCCGGATCGCCCGGGTCGGCCATCGTCAAGGGGGCGCTCCCGGCGGCCCCGAAGATCGGCACGGCGCGCGAACAGCTTGGCGACGCCCCGGTCGCGGCCGGGGTCACCGGTGCGGCGAGTGGGGCGACCTCGGCGAACGGCGCTCCGGCGGCCGGATTCACCCCGAGCGGCGCTCGGATCGGCCGTAACGACCCGTGCTGGTGCGGCTCCGGCGCCAAGTACAAGAAGTGCCACGGCCGCTGACGCGCTGACGTCGCCCGACTGGGACCTTCGGACCGGTCGATCGACGACGGAATCACGCTCGATCCCCGAAATTCCCTCTTGGCGATAGGGGTTTGGCCCCGTATACTGGGCCAAGCCTGCCACCCGGACCGCTCGAGCTCCCTGGCAGGTGGGTCCCCAGCCCCGAAAGCGACCGTGCCCAGCCGCTACAAGAGGGAGTCCGTGAAGCAGGCCGAAGAAGCGGCGTTCGTCGATCTGATCGCCTGCGAGCGAGACTGCCGAACGTGCAGCTACGCCGCGGCACTCGACTGCGACGGCAACTGCGGCGTCTGCCCGCACAACGGCTACTGCCCCTGCGTCAACCCCGTCGTCGCCCGTAGCAAGACGGCGCTCCGGCTCATCGAGCTGCGCCCGATCCTGCTCCAGGATCTGCAGGCCCGGAACTAGGTGGACGCGTCCACCATCCGCGACCTGACCGAACGGATCCGGTCGACCTCGGGGCATCTTTGACCTCGAGGCCAAGGACGCACGGGTCGCCGAACTCGAGGCGCTGACCCAGGAGCCGGGCTTCTGGGACGACCAGCGCGGCGCGCAGAAGGTCCTTCGAGAAGCGAACGGACTGCGCGACGAGATCACCACCTGGCGCGCCCTCGCCGCTCGCGCCGAGGATCTGCAGACGGCCCTGGAGCTGCTGGACGAAGGGCCGGACGCGGAGCTGGAGGCCGAGCTCGAGCGGGATGCCGCCGCCCTCGAGAAGGATGTCGTCCGCGAGCGGACCGCCCTGCTCTTCTCGGGCGAATACGACGACCGCAACGCGATCCTGTCGATCAGCGCAGGCGCCGGCGGCACCGAGGCGACCGACTGGGCCGACATGCTCCTGCGGATGTACCTTCGCTGGGCGGAGCGCCATCGGTTCAAGACGGAGATCGTCGATCGCCAGGAAGGCGACCAGGCCGGGATCAAGAGCGCGACGGTGGAGATCGAAGGGCGGCGGGCGTACGGCTGGCTTCGGGCCGAGCGAGGTGTCCATCGATTGGTCCGGATCTCGCCGTTCGACTCGCAGAACCGACGCCAGACGACCTTCGCGTTGATCGAGGTCCTGCCGGAGGCCGACGACGACGTCGAGATCGAGCTCGACTGGGACCAGATCCGGGTCGACACCTTCCGCAGCCAGGGCGCCGGCGGCCAACATGTCAACAAGACGGACTCGGCGGTCCGCCTGACGGACCTCAAGACCGGCATCGTCGCCCAGAGCCAGAACGAGCGGAGCCAGACCCAGAACAAGGAGATGGCGATCAAGGTCCTCAAGTCGCGGCTCCTGGAGCGGGCCCTGGAGGAGCGCGAGGCCGAGGTCCGCAAGCTCAAGGGCGAGCACGTCGAGGCCGGCTGGGGCAACCAGATCCGGAGCTACGTGCTGCACCCGTACCAGATGGTCAAGGACCTGCGGACCAACCACGAGACCGGCAACACGACGGCCGTCCTGGACGGCGACCTGGACGAGTTCATGCAGGCCGAGCTGGAACGCGTGATCGGCGGCGACGGGCCGGCCGCATGACGGAGGCGCCGACGCTCCGAGGGATGCAGGCGCCGAGCATCCGGCCGGTGATGCCGGACGAGCTCATGGCCTGCGCCGCGGTGTGGCGCACCGCCACCAACGACTACCTGACCCGACTCCACCAGGTCGGGATCCCCGATGACCTGACCGGCATCACCAGGCTGTACCAGCACCTCCAGGCGACCGATCCGGAGCGCTTCCTCGTGGCCACCCGGTCCTACCCGACCGACTCCGAACCGGATCGGGAGCGCATCGTGGCATTCGTATCCGCCGTGGAGCGGGGCGACCTGTGGTTCCTGTCGATGCTGTTCGTCCTCCCCGAGGAGCAGGCGAGCGGAGTCGGCCGGCTGTTGCTGGAGCGGGCCCTGCCGGATCCGGCCCGCGGCCTGACCCTCGCGACGGCCACGGACAGCGCCCAGCCCATCTCCAATGCGCTCTACAGCCGGTACGGGATGGTCCCGCGGATGCCGCTCCTCGACCTGGCCGGCGAACTGCGTCGCCCGGACCGGCTGGTGTCCCTGCCGGACGGCGTGACGGCGACGCCCTTCGAGGACGTGGTCGCCGCGCAGGATGGCAGCGGTGGCCCGGCTGCGGACGGCAGTGGTCATCGAAGGCTGGCCTCGATCGTCAACGGACTCGATCGCGACACGCTCGGGGTCGAGCACCCGCAGGACCACGCCTGGCTGCGCACGACCGAGCGACACGGGTTCCTCTACACCTCGGCCGGTGGCGACGTGCTGGGCTACGGCTACGGATCACCGGTCGGGCGGCTCGGCCCGGTGGCCGTGGGCGATCCCGACCTGGTCGCGCCCATCCTCGGCCACCTGCTGCGGACCATCCCGGCTCGCGGGGCCTTCGCGGTCTGGACGCCTGGCCACGCCGGCGATGCCGTCCGGATGCTCCTCGAGGCCGGCCTGCGTCTCGAGCCATTCCCGATCCTGTTGTGCTGGACCGATGGGCGAACGGACTGGACCCGCTACCTGCCCATCTCACCGGGTCTCCTCTAGATGATCGTCCCCGGGCTGCAGGTCGTGGCGACGTACCAGCGGTCGTGGCTGCGCCAAGACGTCGTGGCGGGCCTGGTGCTGGCGAGTCTCCTCGTCCCGCAGGGCATGGCCTATGCGGAACTGGCCGGACTGCCGGCGATCACCGGGCTCTACACGTCGATCCTGTGCCTCCTCGCCTACGCCGTCTTCGGGCCGTCGCGGATCCTCGTGCTCGGCCCGGACTCCGCCCTCGGGCCCATGATCGCGGCGACGATCCTGCCGCTGATGGCCGCGAACGGCGATCCCGCGATGGCGGTCACCTACGCATCGATGCTGGCCCTCCTCGTCGGCGGGTTCATGCTGATCGGCGCTCGAGCCGGCCTGGGCTTCGTGGCCGACCTGCTGTCCAAGCCGACCCAGATCGGGTACATGAACGGCCTCGCCCTGACGATCCTGATCGGCCAGCTACCCAAGCTGCTCGGGTTCTCCGTCGATGCCGACGGCCTGATCGGCGAGACGGTCGGGTTCGTCCAGGGGGTGCAGGCGGGTGAGGTCGTCCCGGCCGCGGCCGCCATCGGACTGTTCAGCCTCGTGCTGATGGCGGTCCTCACCCGCGTCGCACCGGCCGTGCCGAGCGTGCTCGTCGCGGTGATCGCCGCCATGGTGCTCGCGTTCGGCCTGGACCTCGGGGCGAAGGGCGTGTCCCTCGTCGGGGTCCTGCCGAGCGGCCTGCCGCCGTTCACGATCCCGCTCGTGCCCTTGAGCGACATGCCGCTCCTGGTGGCGGGAGCCATCGGCATCGCCGTGGTGTCGTTGGCCGACACGATCTCGACCTCGTCCGCCTTCGCGGCACGGACGGGCCAGGAGGTCCGTGCCAACCAGGAGATGATCGGGATCGGCGCCGCCAACGTCGGCGCCGGGCTGTTCACCGGGTTCCCGGTCAGCACGAGCGGATCCCGGACGGCCGTCGCCGAGCGGGCGGGCGCGAAGACCCAGCTCACCGGTGTCATCGGGGCCGCGGCCATCGCCGTGATGCTCGTGCTCGTGCCGGGATTGCTTCAGTACCTGCCACAGCCGACCCTCGGCGCCGTCGTCATCGTCGCCTCGATCTCGCTCGCGGACATCCCTGCGACCCGCCGGCTGTGGGAGCAGCGCCGCGCCGAGTTCGGGCTGTCGATGGCCGCGTTCCTTGGCGTCGCCCTGTTCGGCGTCCTGCCCGGGATCGCGATCGCGGTGACGCTGTCGATCCTGGCCGTGTTCGTCCGGGTCTGGAACCCCTATCGCACCCGGCTCGGCGATGTCCCGGACGTCGCCGGCTACCACGATGTCACGATGTACCCGGAGGCGATCGAGCTCCCAGGGCTCGTCATCTACCGGTTCGACGGGCCGCTCATCTTCGCGAACGCGAAGACGTTCCGCACCGAGGTACGTGCGTTCGCCTACGCCGATCCGCCGCCCCGCTGGATCATCGTCGCCGCCGAGCCGATGACCGACGTGGATACGACGGCAGCGGACATGCTCGATGACCTCGATCGAGAGCTCGCGGCGATCGGGATCAGGCTCGTCTTCGCCGAGATGAAGGATGCCGTCCGCCAGAAGATCCGCGACTACGGCGTCTCGTGGCTGGCCGATGGGGGTGCCTTCTACCCGACCGTCGGCACCGCCGTGAAGGCGTATCGCGAGGCGAACGGCATCCCGAAACCGAACCACGACGGCGAGCCGCGACGGCCCTGATCGAGCACGGCCCTCGGGGTCGGGATGGGCATCCATGGCCTTCGCGCGACGTCCCCGAACCCCACCGGAGGCCACCGGACAGGACCATGGTCCGGTGTCCGGGTGCACCGCTCGTCACGTTTGCCGGTCCCCGGGTCGGGTGGTAGGGTCAGGAGGACGTGGCTCTCCCTGCCGTGCCCGCGGACGGAGCCCTGCCTGACCACCCGGCACAGCCCCGTGCCGGATGACTCGCCCGCGGAGACGTTCGTGACCATCGCCCCCGCGCCGCCCGCGGCGCGCCACTCCAGCCGCCCGCCGGTCCGACCCGCGGACCAGGCTGCCCCGGAGAAGGCCGTCCTCGTGCTCCACGATGTGACGAAGCAGTATCCGAACGGCAAGGTCGCGCTTCGGGACGTGGACCTGGTCGTCCCGGAAGGCGACTTCGTCTTCCTCGTCGGACCGTCCGGCGCCGGCAAGTCGACCCTCATCAAGCTGCTCATCCGCGACGAGATCGCGACCCACGGTGAGGTCGTCCTCGATGGCCAGGACCTCGCCCGGCTGCCCCGCCGCAAGGTCCCCAGGATGCGCCGCAAGATCGGCATCATCTTCCAGGACTTCAAGCTGCTCCCGACGAAGACGGTCTGGGAGAACGTCGCATTCGCGCTCGAGGTCACCGGGACGCCGCGCCGCCAGATCAAGCCGGCGGTGGACCGCGTGCTCGCCCTGGTCGGGTTGACGGCGCAGGCGCAGCAGACGCCCAACCAGCTGTCCGGCGGCGAGCAACAGCGAACGGCCATCGCCCGGGCGCTCGTCCACGATCCGCGCCTGATCATCGCCGACGAACCGACCGGGAACCTGGACCCGCTCATCAGCTGGGAGATCCTGCAGCTCCTGCTGCGCATCAACGAGCTGGGCGTGACGGTCCTGATGGCGACCCACAACGCCGACGTCGTGACGGCCCTGCGCCGCCGGGTCGTAGCGCTCGAGGAGGGTCGGATCATCCGCGACGAGGTGGGCGGTGCCTACCACCACGAGGACTGACGGGTGATCTCGTTCGTCGCCTTCAGCTTCAAGCGCGCCTGGCAGGGGTTCTGGCGGAACGCCCTGATGAGCCTCGCAGCGACCGCGACCATGGTCCTGATGCTCCTGCTGCTCGCGGGCTTCTTCATCATCCAGGCGGGCCTGCTGGCCGGCCTCCAGTTCACCGAGCAGAAGGTCCAGGTCGTCGCCTACCTCCAGCCGAACATCCCCGACAGCGGGATCGTCGCGATGCAGGATCGCCTTGAGGCGATGCCGGCCGTCGCGTCGGTCGTCTACGTCAGCCGCGAGCAGGCCCTGGTCGACTTCCGCGAGTCCATGAAGGCGCAGGGCCGCGAGGACCTCACCCGCTACCTCGACAGCAACCCCCTGTACGCCAGCCTCGAGGTCAAGCTGGCGGATCCGTCCGGCGTGGGCGTCGTGACCGACGCGCTGCGCGATGAACCGAATGTCCGCAACGTGATCAATATCGAAGACCTCGTCGAGCGCGTCCTGACCGTCACCAACATCCTGCGCACCGCCGGCACGGTCCTGCTGCTGGTCGTCGGTGTCATCGCGCTGTTCATCATCGTCAACACGATCCGACTGGCCGTCGTGGCCCGCGCGGAAGAGATCGAGATCATGCGGCTCGTCGGGGCGTCCGATGCGTTCATCCGCTGGCCGTTCGTGTTCGAGGGCGCGTTCGTCGGGTTCCTCGGGGCGGCCATCTCCCTCGGCATCCTCGCCCTCGCGGCCGAGCCGATCAGCGGCTTCATGGTCGACTTCTTCCGCGTCCTGCCGATCCAGTTCAGCTCCCTCACGCGCGACCTCGTCGTGCTCGTCATGGGGGCCGGCGTCGGCCTCGGGATCCTCGGCTCATGGGTCTCCGTTCGGACCTACCTCATCCGCTGACGGTCCGGCACGGCCGAACGCCTGCCCGGACCATCGGCCGAGGGCCCCACATGAGGACCCGTTGTACCCTGTGGGACCTTCATCCGGACGCTGAGCACAGGACTGACTGAGCGAATGGTTCCCGCCGATGCCGAACGCCCCGATCCCGCCGAGCTCCAGGACCCGGGGCGGTCGTCGAGCGATGCACCCCCGACGGGCATCGAACCCGCTCCGGACGTCGAGCCCTGGCCGTCGACCGAGCCGCCGACGGCCGGCCCGCTGACGCCGAGCCCCGTCCAGGGCGGCCCGCCCCGCCGACTCCCCATCCTCCCGATCGCGGTCGCCCTCGTCGCGATCCTTGCCGGCGGTGCCCTGTTCATGTCGGGCTACTCGCTGGGCGCCAAGTCCGCCACCCAGCCCGGTACGCCGGTCTCGGAGGTCGAGGCGTTCCAACCCTTCTGGGACGCCTACCACTCGATCGACCAGCGCTATGCCGGCGGCGATATCGACCGGGATGCGCTCGTCCAGGGCGCCATCAAGGGCATGATCGATGCGCTCGGCGACCCGTACTCCTCCTACCTGACCTCGGAGGAGTACCGCGAAAGCCTGCAGGGGATCAACGGCCAGTTCGAGGGGATCGGTGCGGAGATCGCGAGTGAGGCCGACGACGGGACGCAGGGCTGCTCGACCCTCGGGCCGGACTGCCACCTCGTGATCATCGCCCCCATCGATGGGTCCCCGGCCAAGGCTGCGGGCCTCCTCCCCGGAGACCTGGTTCTTGCGACGGACGGCGTGCCGCTCGACGGCCTCACCGTCGACGGCGCCCGGGACAGGATCCGCGGACCCAAGGGCACGACCGTCGTGCTGACGATCCAGCGCGGCTCGGAGGACCCGTTCGACCTGACGATCACCCGCGACGTCATCCAGCAGAAGGAGGTCGAGACCAGGGCGCTCGCCGCCGACACGATCGGCTATGTGCGGATGACGGGCTTCTCCGACGCGGCGGCGGGCGAGGTCCGGACGGCGCTCAAGGCCCACGTCGACGCGGGCCGGACCAAGTTGATCCTCGACCTCCGCGGGAACCCGGGTGGGTTCGTCACGGCCGCCCGGTCCGTCGCCAGCGACTTCATCGCGGACGGCGTCATCTTCTGGGAGCAGGACGCGGACGGGAAGCAGACCCCCACGTCGGCCGACTCGGGCGGCGTCGCCACCGACGACGACCTGACCGTCATCTGCCTGATCGACGCCGGGAGCGCGTCCGCCAGCGAGATCGTCGCCGGCGCCCTGCAGGACACCGAGCGGGCGAGGCTCGTCGGCCAGCAGTCGTTCGGCAAGGGCACCGTCCAGCAGTGGCAGGAACTCGGAGACGGCAGCGCGTTCAAGCTGACCATCGCTCGCTGGCTGACCCCCGACAAGCGCTGGATCCACGACGTCGGCCTGACCCCGGACGTTGTCGTGACCATCCCGGAAGGCACGCCGGCCGACCAGGACCTGACCCTCGACAAGGCGGTGGAACTGCTCGGCGGCTCGGCGAGCCGTGCCTGGCGGGTCGCCGCCTGACCGGCTCGCTCGGTCCCTCGAACGGGCCTCTTGCGCGAGCATTCCGGTTCGGGTACGGTTCCCGGGAACGAAAGGAGGTGATGTGCAGTGATCGACAGTACGCGTAGCTGCACCACCTCGCAGGAGATGGCCGTTTAGTCGGACACCCTGTGGGTGGGTAAGCAACTCGAGCGCCGGTCCGCCAGGGCCGGCGTTCGTGCGCCCGGGGCCGTAGCCTCGAAGGACGCGCCCACGAACCCAAGGAGACCGACATGCGCGACGAACAGACCGTCGCCCTCAACCGAAGAGCCCGCCACGACTTCACGATCGACGACACGTTCGAGGCCGGCATCGTCCTGACCGGGACGGAGATCAAGTCCATCCGGCTGGGCAAGGCCAATCTGTCCGACGCGTACGCACGCGTCGAGCGGAACGAAGCCTGGCTGATCGGGGCGCACATCGCGCCATTCGAACAGGCCAACCGCTACAACCACGAGCCGAAGCGGACGCGAAAACTCCTGCTCCACCGCTCCGAGATCGACGAGCTGCTCGGCCGTGCCAAGGCCAAGGGCCAGACGATCGTCCCGCTCCGGCTGTACATCAACCCGAAGGGCAAGGCCAAGGTCGAGCTCGGACTGGCCCGCGGCAAGCAGCTCCACGACCACCGTCGGGACATCGCGGACCGCGACGCCAAGCGCGACGTCGCCCGCGAGCTGGCCGACGCCCGACGCGGCCGGTAGGGCGTGGACACGCTGCCGGATCGGCTGCGCGTGGGGCCTGTCATCCGGGCCGTGGACGCGCACGCGGCGGGGGAGCCCGGGCGGGTCATCGTCGGCGGCGTCGAGGACGTGCCGGGCGCCTCGATGTTCGACAAGATGACCTGGCTCCAGGCGAACCGGGACGACCTGCGCCTGCGGATGGTGCGCGAGCCGCGCGGGTACCCGGCGGCCAACTGCAACCTCATCCTGCCGTCGAACCACCCGGAGGCGGACGCCGGCTACGTGATCATGGAGCAGGTCGAGTACCCCGGGATGTCCGGCACGAACACGATGTGCGTCGTGACCGTCCTGCTGGAGACCGGGATGCTGCCGATGACCGAGCCGGTCACGGAGCTGGCGCTCGAGGCGCCGGCGGGCCTCATCCGGGTTTCGGCCGCCTGTCGTGACGGAAAGGTGACGGGCGTCACGTTCCGTAACGTTCCCGCGTTCGCGACGCATCTGGACGTGCCGGTGGAGGTCCCGCAGCTGGGAACGGTCGTCGTGGACGTGGCCTACGGCGGCATGTTCTATGTCATCGCGGATGCCGAGCCGTTCGGGCTTCGACTGACCCCCGACGAGGGCGCGGACATCACCCGCATCACCGAGATGATCAAGGCGGCCGCCAACGACCAGCTTCCGGTGGTCCATCCGGATCAGCCCGGGTTCGCCGGGATCACGATCGGCCAGCTGTCGGGTCCGCCACACGATCCGGCCAACAGCTGGCGCAACGTGGTCACCGTATCTACTGGCACGCTGGACTGGGAGCGACCCGCGACCTGGACCGGCGCCATCGACCGTTCACCGTGCGGGACCGGGACGTCCGCGAAGATGGCGACGCTGGCCGCGAAGGGCCGGCTCAAGGTCGGTGACGAGTTCCGCCACGAAGGGATCCTCGGGACGGTCTTCACTGGCCGCGTCCTGGAGGAGGCTTCGATCGGTCCCTACCGGGCGATCGTCCCGAGCATCACCGGGCAGGCCTGGATCACCGGCTTCGCCGACTACGTGGTGGACCCGACCGACCCGTTCCCCGACGGCTTCACCATCGGCGACATCTGGGCCTGAGGCCGACGCCCGTCAGGGCAGCGGCCCGTAACAACCCTGGAACACGAGTCCCGAGGCGAGATACGGGTCGCCGAATGTGCCTGCGTGCTCGAGTGGAGCGACCTGAGCGAGCTCCACGCGATCGCCGGCGACGGCGACGACGGTCCCTCGCTCGTCGCGGAGCACGACGTTCGGTTCGAAGGAAGCCGTGAACCCGGCCGGCCACACGATCGACAGGCGCGTCCCGGCCTGACCCTCGAGCCAGACCGCCTCCTGTGGGTCGTTCGGATCGCCGCGGAGGACGCCCGAGACCGGGGGCACCACCGCGAATGCCGGGCAGATGGCCGGCTGGCCGTCCTCGCCCACGATCCAGGCGAAGGTCCGGAGCGGTACCCCGCCGGTCCGACTGTTGGACGGCTCGGACTCCTGGGGCCCGCAACCGGCCAGGATCACCGCCAGGAACACGCCCGTGATGCCGAGCCGGAGGCTCATCGCAGGAAGTACCGCCGGTTGAGCGGCAGGTCATCGGTCGCCTCGACCTCCAGCGGACGGCCCGCCAGCGTGACGCGGCCCTCGCGCGGATCGATGTCGATCGGGGCCGTCGCCCGGTTCCGGGCCAGGTCCGTGCGGGTCAGGCCGCGGGTCTCACCCACCGCGATCACGCGTCGCCCGCCGGCGCTCCAGCGCGCCACGGCTGTCGGATCCGCCGCGCCCTGCGCCGACACGAACGTCGCCGAGAGGCTGGCCGCCGCGCGTCCCGATCCACCGAAGTCCGCCCGGTAGCGCGTCGGCTCCGCGCCCTCGACCGTCGCGTTGCCCTCGCCGAGCGGACCCCACGCCGGATAGCCGGCCTTCAGGACGAACGCCGGCTTCACGCCGAAGTAGGCGGGACTCCAGAGCACGATGTCCGCCAGTCGACCGGGCTGGAGCGACCCGACGTGCGCGGCGATGCCGTGGGTGATCGCGGGCTCGATGGTGACCTTGGCCAGGTAGCGCAGGACGCGATCGGTCGAATCGAAGGCATCATCGGGATCGACCGGCAGGCCGGGATGGCCGGCACCAGCTTCGGTCGCACGCCACGCCCGCATGACGTGGGCGAGCTGGATCGTCCGGCGGACCGTCTCCATCATCCGGCCCATCCCCTGCGAGTCGGAGTTCACGATCCCGATCGCCCCCAGCTCGTGGAGCGGTCCTTCGGCGGCCATCGTGGCGACATGCACGCGCTCGGCGACCAGGGCGACATCGCCGGGGACGGCCAGCGAGGCGCCGTGGTTGAGCGCGATCATCGGGATCTGCTCGACGGCCGCGTTGATACCGAAGGGGACCGTCGGCGTCGTCGACGAGCAAAGGATGTTCGCCTCACGGACGAGCCCGAGCAGGTCCGGCATGTGCCCGCCGCCACTGCCTTCCACGTGATACGCGTGGACGGTCCGGCCAGCGATGGCCGCGATCGTGTCCTCCAGCTCCGCGGATTCGTGCAGCCCGTCCGTGTGCAGCGCGACCGACACGTCGTGTCCATCGGCGAAGCGGAGGACGTGGTCGATCATCTCCGGGTACGCGCCGTAATCCTCGTGGATCTTGAATCCGCACGCGCCGGCGTCCAGCAGGGCATCGAGGCTCGAGTCGTCCTCCGCCCGCGCACCCGCCTGCAGCCCGACGTTGAGCGGCCAGCCATCGAGGCCGGCGAGCGTCCGCTCCATCGCCCACGGCGGTTCCTCGAAGCCGGCGGTGATGAGCGTCGTGACCCCGCCGGACAGGGCGGCCGGCAACAGTTCGGGGCTGATCAGGTGGACGTGGCTATCGACCGCGCCCGCCGTGGCGATCAGGCCGTAGCCCATGTACGGCCGCGTGTGCGGACCGATGGCCAGCTCGATGCCGTCGCTGATCGCGCCACTACCGGCGCGCCCGACGCCTATGATCCGGCCGTCCTTGATCCCGATGTCCGCCTTGACGCAGCCGAGGACCGGGTCCAGCACGACCACGCCCGCGACGACCGCGTCCAGCTCCGACGGCCCGGCCGAGCCCTGGGTCATCCGGTGCCGGATCGTCTTGGCGTAGCCCCAGATCGGCTCGTCGCCGGGCGCCTGGCGGTCCTCGGCGACCTGGACCCACAGGTCCGTGTCGCCGAGGCGCACGCGGTCACCGGTGGACGGCCCGTAGCGGGCGAGGCGCTCGTCCGGGGAGAGCCGCCCGGTCATCGAAGACCCTCGTCGCCACCGAACCGGACGAGCCGGACGATGTGGGTCTCGCCCGGCGCCCAGCGCATCGATGCGCCGGCCGGGAGGTCCAGGCGGTAGCCGTCGGCTGCGGCGCGGTCGAAGATGAGCCGCGGATTGACCCGATGGAACGGGTAGTGCGACGAGATGCGGATGACGCGGGTCGACTCGCTGCGGACCTCGAGTTCCTGCGTCGGGCGCGCGGGTCCGTCGGCCGGCGTCGGGCCCGAGTCCACGAGCGGCTCGCCGGATGACTCGGCCGGTCTGATCGCACCCGGTCCGTCCGGATCCGGCGGCACGTCCGGTCGCCCGATCGGGTCGGTCAGGACGATCAACCGGGTCCCATCCCCGAGCAGCACCTCCACCCGGACCTCGTCGACCAGGTCGCGGACGCCAGGCATGAGCTCGGCGGGGTCCACCGCCACGCGCCCGGCCTCCTCGACCGCCTCGTATGACAGTCCGGCCCGGGCCGCCTCGAACAGCGCGTCGCAGATGAGGGCGATCGCCTCGGGCGCGTTCAACAGGAGGCCCGCGTCCCGGTGACGCCTGGCCAGTTCGGCCGCGCTGAAGACCAGGAGCCGCTGTTCCTCCCAGGCCGTCAGTCGCATGGCCGCATCCTAGCGACCGCGAAGGGGTCGGAGGCGGCCTGCGCGGCCGGCGATCAGGCGGAGGCGGGTCGACCCGGGGCGAGCGGGGCGGCGATCCCGGATGGCCTCTGGGCCGCGGCCTTCGCTTCGAGGGCGGCGACATCGGTCCGGGCGTACAACACGACCCCGATCCCGGTCACGATCGTGCACACGACCAGGCCTGACGTGACGTCCAGGATGCCGACCTGCAGGAGTGCGCTCATCGCGAACGCGGCGACGATCCCGCGCGCGCCCGTGATGGCGTTCATCCCGGCGACGGCCGCGGATCGCGACGCCATTGACGTGTGTTCACTCACGATGGCCGCCCAGCCGACATCGATCGAGGCCCCGGCGGCACCGCCGGCGATGGCGGCGATCCACAGGAAGGCCACGTTCGGGGCGAAGGCGTAGATCGCCAGCGACGCGAACCCGAAGAGCGCTCCGAGGCGCAGCGCCACGATGGAGCCGGCGCGATCCACGACCTCGCCCCAGAGCAGGAACGAGACGGTGGTCGACACGGCCGCGAGGACGCCGATCAGGCCGACATCACCGAGGCTCAGGTCGAGACGATCCACGTAGACGAGCGCGTAGAGCGGGATGGCGGCGACGAGTCCGCCGCCGTAGAACCCCTGGGCCAGGGTGATGCGGGCGAGGACCGGCCGGCCACGGATGGATCGCAGGGAGTCACGCGCGGAGAAGCGCGGCGGAGCGTCCGCGGCGGGGGCCTTGAGACCCGCGTACGCGATCGCGCAGGCCGCGCCCACGAGGCCGCCGAGGGCGATGACCGCAGGCCCGCCGATCCGGTCGGCGATGACGCCGCCCGCGAGCGACGCGATCGCCATCGCCGCGGACCGGCCCATGCCCAGCGACCCGACGATCCGGCCGCGGAGCCGGGCCGGGTACATCGCGCCCCAGAGGCGAAGCTGGAAGGGGCTGCTCAGCGACAGGCTGACCCAGAAGACGATGCCGGCAGCGACCATGACCGGCGGCGTCGGGAGGATGAACAGGGGGAGGAGCGATGCCGCGCCGATGACGCGGATCGCGGCCATCTGGCGAGCGGATCTCGGCCCGACCCGTCCGGCGAACGCGCCCAGGAGGTTGGCGATGAACGGGGCGGCGGCGAGGGCCGCCAGACCGATGGGATCGAGGCCACCGCGACGCGCGATCGTCGGCAGCAGCGCGACGACGAGCGCCAGGCTGACGCCGGCACCGACCGAACCGACCATGTCGAGCGCGAGATTCCGCCCGACTTCGCGCCGATGCGCGGAAGGGCTGAGTGGACCGAGCGGCCTGAACACCATGTACCTCGAAGCGCCCGCGTGGCCTGCGAGGTGAGCTGTCGGGCTCGGCGTTGGGATCGCCGTCGCTGGTGCGATTCGCCCCGAAAGGGTGGGTCCCCCGTCCTCGATGAGGAGGTTCGGCCAGGTGCAACCTTACCAGTCCGAGGCTGGGTCCGGGGATGGCTCGTTCGTCCTGGGTCCCGCGACGCGCGCCCGATGAGTGGCCGGTTCGACCGCCGTGGTGTAGCATCCCGCATCCGAGCCGGTGCTTGGACCTGTGGGGATGTGTGGTTTCGACAGGGCCTGGAAGCCGGGGAACGCGAGCCGAGGACGCCACTGGGCCTCGTAAATCAGGTGGCAAAACGAAGTACCTGGCAACCGCCAGTCGACTCTCGCTCTCGCTGCTTAGGCAGTAGAGTGAGCGTGGAAGCGACCTCCGCCTCGCGGGTCGTGGAAGCGTCACTTAGCGGGGCTGCGATCCGGACCAGCGTCACGTAGTCCGGAGTCAAGCCCGATCTAGGGGCACGTGACTGGACCGCCCGGCAGAGTGCCGATGCCCGTCCGGGCGGTCGACGACAAACCATCGGACACGCTCGTAGTGGTCTCCGAGGAAGGGTCCTGGACGGGGAGTTCGACTCTCCCCCATCTCCACCAACCACCCCGCCGTGGGCGGTCCCGACAACGGCGCGACACGCCGTCGTCCCTACTCCGCCGGGCGCCCGACCAGCGTGATCCCCGTGATGCGAGAGTAGTTCGAGTAGTAGGTCTTGGTCCGCAGGACATTGCCGTCCCGGTCCTTGACCGTGATCGTCCGCCAGACCTGCTTGCCGTCCACCGGGTACTCGATGCGCTGGCTCGACCCGGCCGGGAGGCTCGTCGTGTACTGGACCGTATCGGTCGCCTGGCGGACGTTCTTGACGGTCGGCGAGCCGATGATGACCTTGCGGCCGGTGGGCACGCTGTACAGCACGAACTTGACGTAGCCGCTGCTGCCCTGCTGGATCTTGTAGCCGCGGATCAGGACGGGATAGTCCGTGTCGTTGGTCCAGGTCATGTCCTGGACGGAGCCGGAGCCACTGATGAACACGGTCGCATCGAGGCCGAGCGGGTAGCGATCGATGTAGTAGTAGTGGTTGCGCCGGGCGCCCATCTCGTAGCCGGCACGCAGCGCCGCGTTGAACAGCGTCGTCGAGCAGGAGCAGATCCCGCCGGCCAGGGCGCCCTGCGGCTCGGTCCGGCCGTTGATGATCGCGCCGCCCTGCTTGTAGCCCTTCTCGCGGGTGACCGGCCCGACGGCCTTCCAGAAACTGAATTCCTCGCGCGGACCGACCACGTACCCGTCGATCGTGAGCGCCGGGATCCAGATGTTGGCGCCGAACCCATTCTTGATCGTGATCGGGAAGTAGGTCGTCCACTCGGACACCTTCTTCATCTTCGGCCGGACGGCTTCGGCTTCGGCCGTCGTGAGGGCCGGGTCGACCTTGGCCAGCGCGGGATACAGGACCTTCCCGGTCGGTCCGTCGTACCTCGTATCGAGCAACGTCTGGATGCGGGTGATCGTGCCCGGCACGTCCAGGGTGTGGCCGCGCGCGCTCTTGGTGACGCCGGTGATCCGGCCGCCGCTCGTCGTGAACGAGGCGTTGACGGCCGGCTTGTCGATGCGGGGCGCCATCGTCTCGAGCAACTCCGTGAGTGGCGCCGTGTCGACGATCGGACGGTAGCCGCCGTCGTCCGTCGGGGCGAAGGTGACCCAGGCGCGGAGTCGGCTGGTCGGGATGGCGAACACGTCCTTGCCGACCGTGAGGTCGATCCGACCGGCGACTCGTTCGGCGGTCTCCTTCGCGATGGTCGCCTCTTCCGTCGTGACCGCCGGCTCGACAGCGGTGACGGGGAGGTCGACGGTCAGCGTGGCGGGGGCGTCGAGCGCGGCCAGGGCGTCGCTGATCTCGGCGATCGGCGCGGTCGGGTCCGCGCGGCGACCGACGGTCCCGGGCACCACCGTGTAGACGTACTTGTCGTCGGCGGTGACGGAGGCCTCGGTCGGGGCCCGCCCCAGCGAGGCGGCGAGCGACTCGAGGTGCGTGGCCACCGCGGCCTCGTCGAGGGTCACGCGTGGTTCGATGGTCAGGCCCTTGAGCGCGACTCGGGCGTTCGAGATGGCCCGCTCGGCGGGATTGCCGTTCCGACCCGCCGCCAGGGCGGCCGCCGTCATCGCGGCGACATCGGGGGCGCGACCGAGCTCCGCGTAGCTGAACGTCACGTCGCCGTCGGGCCCGGTCACGGTCACCGTGCCCTCGCCCAGGGACGCATACGCGGAGGTCAAGGCGGCGGCGGCCTCGGCTTCGGTCATCCCCGACAGGTCGACGTCACCGACGCTGACGCCCGGAAGCACACGCCCGACGTACTGCTGGTCGTAGGCATACAGGGCACCGACGCCGAGCGCCATCGCCGCGAGCATCCCGACGAGGAATGCGACGCCGAAGCGCAGGGCGATCGAGGATCGGCGGCGGGAGGGTGGGTCAGCGTGGGTCTCGAACGCCGGCTCGACGGCCACCTCGGACGTCGGCGCGGTCGGCGCCGGAGCCAACGGCGTCGCCGCAGCCACGCTCGGATCGACGGCCGGATCCGGGACCGGGACGACCTCGGTCGGGACCGCGTCCGGCTGGACGTGTCCCGTGGCGTTCTGGGCGGGGTTGCGCGGCTTCCTGCTCATCTGCGGGGCGCCATCCTATCAGGCGTTCGCGTCACGGCCTCGTGACGGCTGGGTCCGTCTCGGAGACGCCTCGGTCGCACCGGCCGTGACGGACCTCCAGGCATCGCTGCCGGTCGGGACGCGCTCAGACGCCGCCGCGCGGGACGAGCACGACTCGTCGATTCGGCTCCTCGCCGATCGACTGCGTGGCGACATCGGGGTTGTCGCGAAGCGTGAGGTGGATCCAGCGACGCTCGAGGGCCGGCATCGGCTCGAGCTGGAGCATCTTGCCGGTCTCGACGACCCGGGCCGCCGCCCGCTCGGCCAGGTCGCGCAACTGGCGCTCGCGCCGGCCGCGGTAGTCCTCGACGTCCACCAGGACCCGGGTCCAGGTCCCCATCTCCTTCGAGAGCATGAGGTTGACCAGGTGCTGGAGGGCCGAGAGGCGCTCGCCCTTGCGCCCGATGAGCGCGCCGAGGGCCTCCCGCTCATCGCCGTCGCCGACGACGTTGAGGCGGCTGGTCTCACCGGCCTGGACCTCGACGCGGACGTCGAAGCCGAGGTGGGTCATGAGCTGCTCGAGGATCGCCTTGCCGGCGGCGAGGGCCTCGGGCGAGGCGTCGGCGGCCTCGAGATCCGCGCGCTCCGCGGCGAGGGAGCCACGGGCGGCGGCGACTTCGGCGGCCTCCGAGGCAGACAGGTCTGCGGACGTGGGCCGTCCCGAGCGATCGTCGCGGCGGGGGCCACGGTCGTCCCGGCGCGGCCGGTCATCCCGGCGCGGCCGGTCATCGCGTCGAGGTGGGCGGTCCCCACGCGGTGCGGGCGCGGCCCCGTCGGCCGAACCCTGGGCCGGCGCGTCCTGACGCGGTGGGCGGTCATCGCGACGTGGCGGACGATCGTCGCGCGGCCGGTCGTCCCTGGGGGCGGCGGGCGCGGGGAGCGGCTTGGCGGCGGCGGCTTCGCGCTTCGGCGCGGCCCCACCGAGCTCGGCCCTGGGCGCGGCGACGATGCGGGCCGACTCGGCACCCATCCCCAGCACGCCGCGGCTGCCCGGAGTGAGGATCTCGAAGTCCAGGTCGTTCAGCTCGACGCCGAACTCCTCGCGGGCGAGGCGCAGGGCCTCTTCCACGGTCTTCCCGGAGAATTCCTTGTACGCACTCATGTCAGCGTCGTCTCCCTCGTCGGCCCTGACGGCCCCGCTCGCGGGGGCGGATCGTCTTTTCGGCCGTGGTCTTCTTGTCGGCGTCGGTCAGGATGGCCGCACGCTTGCTTGCCTCTGGTACGGGTGGCATGGTCACCGGGAAGCGCGGGGTGTGATCCTCCGCGAACTTGGGTGTCCAGCCAAGGAATGGGAACATCGCCCCCCAGCCCACGATGAGGTACTGCTGGACGATCGAGAAGATGTTGGCGGTGATCCAGTAGATGAACAGGCCGGCCGGCAGGAATCCACCGTAGGCGACGGAGATGAGCGGCAGGAACAGCATCGTCTGGCGCTGGATCCGGGTGTTGGGGTCGTCGTTCTCGGGATCGGCGACGGGCAGCATCATCCGTGACTGGACGAGCTGGAGGGCCGCGGAGATCACGGCCAGGATGGACAGGCCGAGGACGAACCCGGCGATCGTCACGCTGAAGATCGTGGATGGCTTGCTGACGTCGATCCCGCCGAAGAGCGGGATGATCGTGTCGATGCACGGCTGGTACATGTTCTGGACGCCGGTGACCGGGTCGATATTGGTGCACTGCAGGTCCACGACTTGGACGCCGGCGACGGTCAGCATGGCGGTCGGGTCCGGGTTGGTGAGGCCCGTGCTGATGACCGAGTACATGATCAGGAGCAGCGGCATCTGGAGCAGGAGCGGGAAGCAGCCCGCGAGGGGGTTGACCCCGCGCTCCTTCATCAGCTCCTGCTGGGCCGTGCGAACCTTGATCGTGTCGCCCTTGTAGCGCTTCTGGATCTCGCGCAGCTCGGGCTGGAGCATCTGGGTCCGCTTGGTCGAGACCAGCTGCTTGCGGTACAGCGGGATGACGATGACGCGGACCAGGAGGGTGAGGACCACGATCGCCCAGCCGATGGCCGCCGGGACGCCCAGGTTCTCGAGGAACTGGTAGACCGCGCACAGGACGATGAACATCGCCTGGAAGATCGGCGTGAAGATCCAGGAGATGAACGCCACCGGATCGCCACCGGGCTGGGCAGGCTCGAGTGGGGGGATCGGTGTCGCGGACACGCTCGGCGCCCCGGAGGCCCCGGGGCTGCCGACCGTCCCTGGCGCGGCGCAGGCGGCCAGGATCAGGACGAGGAGGGACAGGAAGAGGACCGGCGCCGCCCGCCGCAGGATGGGTCGCCAGGTCATGAGCACGAGGGGCACAGCTCGCTACTGGACGGGGTCATAGCCGCTCCCGCCCCATGGCTGGCATCGCGCGATGCGCTTGGCACCGAGCCAGCTCCCCTTGATGAGCCCGTACTTCTGGATGGCCTGCTCCGTGTAGTGCGAGCAACTCGGTTCGTATCGGCAGCTGGCCGGCAACCAGGCGAACACGACCCGGTACGCCCTGATCAACCCGATCCCGAACCACTTCACCCCGTGGGCCCTCCAAGCACGCCGCCCCTGGTGAGGAGCCGGCGAAGCGCCCCGACCAGCGCGTCATGGTCGGCCTCGACGATCGCAGGCCGGACGATGATGAGGACGTCCCAGCCGGGCTGGAACGACGGAGCCATCGCCCGTAGCGCCTCTCGAAGCCGTCGTCGGACCCGGTTCCGGACCACCGCGCCACCGAGCTTGCGCCCGGTCGACAGACCGAATCGGGTCGTCTCGAGGTCGGTCCGGAGGAACCGAGCGGAGAAGTAGGGGTGGGACCGTGAGGTACCGGCTCCCTGGATCGCCGCGAAGTCCTGCGGGTGGGAGAGCATCGTGAGCCGCGGCGCGTGGGTGCCGCGCTCGGTCGTCAGGCCGTCAGCCGCTTTCGACCGCGGGCCCGTCGTGCTGCGACCACGCGTCGACCGCCGGGAGTCCGCATCCGGGCTCGGAAGCCGTGTTCCTTGGCGCGGTGTCGCTTCTTGGGCTGGTAGGTCTGCTTCATCGGGACTGTCCGGGATCCTCTCTTGCCGGCCTCGGGGCGATCGTGTCTCGACCCCTAGAGGCACGCAAACGCGCCGGGCGCCAGATAGCGCGAGGCGCGTCTTCGTCCGGCGGATGATACGGCGGGCCTCGAAGGGGTGTCAAACATCGCCACGCTCGCGCGCGCCCGGGCGACCGACGCTCGGTCGGACCCGGCTCCCGAGGGGTCCGGCTGCCGGACCCGGATCCGGCCCTGGACCAACGTACGGGGTACCCGCCCGGCCTCGGATGCGCCCATACTGGACGGCCGATCCGCTCGCGGAGCTGTCATGCACCGATACTCCCCCAGGGTATAGCAGAATCGCCTTGCAGCGCCGAACGAGCCGGTGCTATCCTCTCCGGACCTTCGGCGCCGGGAACGCTGGCGGAGCACTCGGGGAGCCCTTCCGAACGCCCCGAAACCAACGCGCGAACCCGGTGCACGGCGGCAACTTCGACACGCTCGCGGCCCCGACTCCGGTCGTCCAGGGAACTGGGCGGTCACCATCCACGGTCACCCCTACACCGCAGGATCCGATCGAACGAATGGACGCGAAGCAGGTCTGGCGAGCCGCCCTTGGTGAGTTGCAGGTTTCGCTGTCACCTGCCAACTACGAGACCTGGGTCCGCGACACGCAGCTCATCGATGTCGACGACCAGAAGTTCAAGATCGCGGTGCCCAACGGCTTTGCGAAGGACTGGCTCGAGACCCGCTACCGGTCCTTGATCAGCCAGACCCTGGCCCGGATCGTCGGCTACAGCGTCCAGGTGGAGTTCGTCGTGGGGACGACGCCGGAGACGGTCGCGGGCGGCGAGGCTGCCGACCGAAGCCCGGAGGCGGAGCCGTCGCCCAGGATCGGCACGACGGCCCAGGTCCGCCTCGAGCCCACCCGCGTCGGCGGGGAGGGCGGGACGTCCAACATCAACCCGCGCTACACGTTCAGCAACTTCATCGTCGGGTCGGCCAATCGCCTGGCCCACGCCGCCAGCCTGTCCGTGGCGGAGCGCCCGGGCCACGCCTACAACCCGCTCTTCCTGTACGGCGGCGTCGGGCTCGGCAAGACCCACCTGATGCACGCCATCGGCAACCAGGTCGCGGCGAAGTTCCCACGCAAGCGCGTCGTCTACGCCACGTCCGAGAAGTTCACGAACGAATTCATCACCAGCATCCAGCAGGGCAAGATCGACGACTTCCGGGCGCGTTACCGTCGGATCGACCTCCTGCTCATCGACGACATCCAGTTCATCGCGGACAAGGAGCGGACGCAGGAAGAGTTCTTCCACACGTTCAACGCCATCCACGAGGACGGGAAGCAGATCGTCCTGAGCTCGGACCGGCCGCCCAAGGCGATCCTGACGCTGGAGGAGCGGCTGCGCAGTCGGTTCGAGTGGGGCCTCATCGCGGACCTGACCGCGCCGGACCTCGAGACTCGCATCGCGATCCTGCGCGCCAAAGCGGAGGAAGGGGCGGTCCCGATCACGTCGGACGTCATCGAGTTCATCGCGCGCAAGGTCGTCAGCAACATCCGCGAGCTCGAGGGCGCCCTCAACCGGATCGTCGCCTACGCGAGCATGGGCGCGATGCCCATCAGCATCGAACTGGCCCAGGCCGTCCTCTCGAACGTCCTGTACAACCCCAAGAAGCGCCAGGTCACGCCGGAGCGGATCGCCCGCGCCGTGTCCGACTACTACAGCGTCCCGATGGACGTCCTGCAGGGCCAGAAGCGCGACAAGGCCATCGTGATGCCGCGCCAGATCGCCATGTTCCTCATGCGCGAGGAGACGGACGTCTCGCTGCTGCGCATCGGGGCGGAGCTGGGTGGACGCGACCACTCCACGGTCCTCCACGCCTGCGACAAGATCACCCGCGAGTCGGCCGTCAACGACGAGTTGCGCCGAGAGATCGCCGCGGTCCGCGAGCTGATCTACGCCGACTGACGCGGCCTGCCCGCGGTCGCCGCGGTGGATGACCTCCTGGAGACCGTGGACAACCCGTCCCCGCCCGTGGACCGTCGCGGCGCCGAGGGTGCAGGATCGACGTCCCGACGGTGGGCCGACCGGGATGGATCCGAGCGGACGGTGGACCGCCGCTCGACTTGTCCCCCGGCCGTCCCGGGTCGACTCCCCCTCAGCCGGCTCGGCCTCCACCCTCCGGCCGGGGTGGTCCACCGCTCGATCGAGCGCCGCCAAGCACGGGCGTCCACACCGTCCACACCATGATGGTGATGATGACGGGATGAGAAGATAGAGAGAAGATACCCACTACCCACTCGATGGCCCGGTCCGGCCTGGCAGATGCCTCACCGACCGACCGTCCCCTGAGCGGATCCGACTGGAGAAGCCCGACGTGAAACTCTCGGTCATGCAGGAGAACCTGGCGCGCGGCCTGTCCGTGGTCAGTCGCGCCGTGTCCAGCCGGAGCACCCTGCCGGTCCTGGCCAATGTCCTGCTCAAGACCGAGGATGCCGGCCTGAAGCTGACCGCCACCAACCTCGAGATCGGCATCACGTACTGGGTCCCGGGCAAGATCGAGACGGACGGCTCGACGACCGTGCCGGCCAAGCTCCTGACCGATCTCGTCAATTCGCTGCCGTCCGGCGACCGGGTGGACCTGGAGCTGGGCGCGGGCGAGTCGCTCCATATCCGTTGCGGCCGGTTCGAGACCCACGTCAAGGGCATCGATGCGGATGAGTTCCCGGCCATCCAGACGGCCGGCGAGCGTCCGACCACCCGGATCGCCCAGAACGTCCTGCGCCGGGCGCTGGCCGAGACCGCCTTCGCCGCCGCGTCCGACGAGGCCCGGCCCATCCTGACCGGCGTCCTGGCCAAGTTCGAGGGCGACCAGCTGACGCTCGCCGCGGCCGACAACTACCGGATCGCGGTCAAGTCGATCCCGATCCTCGATGCGGTCCCGGACACGAGCGTCGTCATCCCGGCGCGGGCGCTCAACGAGCTCGCACGCGTCCTGTCGGACGTCGACGATCCGGTCGACGTCATCCTCGCCGGTGCCCGGAACCAGGTGCTGTTCCATATCGATGGCGTGGACCTGGTCAGTCGGCTGATCGACGGCCAGTTCCCGAACTACCAGCAGGTCGTCCCGTCGAGCCACACCACCCGGGCGGTCCTCGACCGCGAGGAGCTCCTCCGGGCGGTCCGGCCGGCAGCCCTCATCGCTCATGAGTCGGCCAACATCGTCAAGCTCCAGGTGGGTGGCGACGGCGAATCCGGGATCACCGTCAGCGCCAACGCGGAAGTCGGCGATCACGTCGGCCAGGTGGAAGCCGCGGTCGAGGGCGATGGCACGACCATCGCGTTCAACGCCCGGTATCTCGCGGATGTCCTGACCAACGTCGATGCCGACCAGTTCGCCCTGGAGTTGAACGGCCCGCTCTCGCCCGGGGTCTTCAAGCCCGTCGGCGACGACCACTACGTCCACGTCGTGATGCCGGTCCGAACGACTTCCTGAGGCGGATCCTGCTCGACTCCATCAGCCTGCGCGACCTGCGCGGGTACGCCGCCCTCGACGCCTCCTTCGGCGCCGGCCCGCAGCTCGTCTGGGGCCCCAACGCGGCCGGCAAGACCAGCCTGCTCGAGGCGATCGTCCTCCTAGCCTGGGGTCGCAGCCACAGGACGTCGACGGACGGCGAGCTCATCCGCTGGGGCACGGACCTCGCTCGCATCGAAGGGCGCCTCGGCGGCGACACGCTGGAGCTGGCGGTCGTGCGCGCCGGTGCCAGCGGGACGGCCGGCCGCAAGCGGATCCGGGTGAACGGGATCGCCCGGCGCGCCACCAGCCTGAGCGACCACCTGCGCGTCGTGGTCTTCGCGCCCGAGGAGATGCTCCTCGTGGCCGGTTCGCCATCCCTCCGTCGCGCGGCCCTCGACCAGGTCGCCGCGGCCCGGTCCCCGCGGTTCTCCGACGCCCAGACGACCTATGCCCGAACCCTCCAGCAACGGAACAGCCTCCTGCGCGCCATCCGCGAGGACGGGGCGTCGCGCGACGAGCTGCGCTACTGGGACTCGAGCTTCGTCGAGGCCGGCGGCGAGATCGTGGCGCAGCGACTCCAGCTCCTCGACGACCTCGCCGGCCCGCTTGCCGCCGCGCACGCGGAGATCGCCCCGGACGAGGCCGCCGCCAGCGGTCTCGGCCTGCGCTACGTCACGAACGCCCCGGCCCTCCCCGGCGAGACGCCACGGGACAGCCTGACCCGCCGACTCGTCGAGACGGCCGACAAGGAGGTCTGGAACGGATCCACGCTCGTCGGGCCGCATCGCGACGACATCGCCTTCGAGCTCGACGGGCGGGACCTTGCGGGGTTCGCCTCGCGCGGCCAGCAGCGGACGGCCATCCTGGCGTTCAAACTGGCCGAGCTCGACCTCCTCACTGGCCTCGACGGTCGTCCCCCGCTCCTCCTGCTCGATGACGTGTTCTCCGAGCTCGATCCGGAGCGCCGGGCGCACCTCGTCCGCCGGATCGCCGAGTTGCCCCAGGCGTTCATCACGACGACGACCCCCGACGACCTCGATCCCGCCCTCCGCGCCATCGCGACGAGCTGGGAGGTGACCGGCGGGCCGGGCGGTGCGACGCTCAGGACAGCGGGCGTGCCTTCGTGACCGTCCGCAAGCGACCCATGGTCCGCCTCGGGGACCTCATCCCGGATGCGGCCCGGGCGCTCGGCCTCGAGGATGAGCTGCGCCGATCGAAGGCGATGGCCACGTTCGAGGCGATCGTGGCGGAGCGCCTGCCCGCCGTCGTCGGGGCGTGCCGGGTGACCCACCTCGAGGGATTCGCGCTGGACGTGGAGGCGGACGCGCCGATCGTGGCCCAGGAGCTGCGCCTGCATCAGGCCGAGCTGCTGGGGGCGTTCGCAGCCAGTCCGGGCGGCCTCGGCGTGCGCCAGCTTCGAGTCCACGTGCGTCGTTCGGGTCCCCGCGTATAATCCGCGACACCTGCCAGCCATCTCGGGGCGAACGTCCTCGATCGAACCGGGATCACCGTCGCTCGCCCGCTCCCGCTCCGCCCGTCCGCGCCAGTCCGGTGCGCGGAGGCCCAGCCTGACCAACGAGAGGCCCGCATGGCCGTCCGACTCCAGATGAAGCTCGGCGTCGTCGCCGAGCACGACCGCCTCATCGACTCGCCAGACACGCTCGTCGTGGTCGAGCCGACCGTCGGTTCCGTCGCGCGCTCCAAGGGGCTGCTGTACCTGCTCGTGACCTCGCGCCTGGCGTCGCGCCACGGCCTGGAGGCGACTCGCCTGGCCGCCGAGACGATCCGCAACGAGTACTACTACGACGAGTCGGCCGGCATCCGCGTCTGCCTCCAGAAGGCCATCGTGACCGCCAACAAGCGGCTCGCCCACCAGGCGGACCGACTGGGCCTCAAGACGACCGACGGGAATGGGCCGATCGGCGTGGCCGTAGCCGTCGTCCGGGGCAACGAGATGTATGTCGCCACGGTGGGGCCGGCCGAGGCCTACCTCATCCGGCAGGCGCGCCTGTCCACGCTGCCGGATCCGCAGCGCGATCGTGGCCTGCCGGCCGGCGACCTCGAGCCGGATGTCTGGCGCGGCGAGGTGGCGGTCGGCGACTCCCTCGTGCTGATCTCCCCGAACGTCATGTCGAAACTCGGCGTGGACGAGCTCAAGGACGCGATGCTGACGCTCCACCCGCAGTCGGCGATGGAGCATCTCCACCACCGGTTCGTGGCGGCCGACGGTTCGGGCAGCGACGGGGCGATCGCCTTCGAGGCGGCCGAGGTCTCGGCCACGTCCAAGTCGCGCACGCTCGTCCCGGTCAAGCCGGCCGAGCCGCTCGCCGGCGCCCCGGACCGCTCCCCGATCCCGCTCGCCGACAATGTCGCGGCGGCCGGTGGGGCGATGACCGCCGCCGCCAGCAGCGCCAGGGCCGCCGCGGGTACCGGCGTGGACCGACTCGTGGCCCGGTTGCAGGACCTCATGCCGCGTCGCAAGCCCGCCTACCGTCGGGTGACGCCGCTCGCGACACGGCGGGAGACGCAGCGTCGGGCCGCGATGGCGGCGCTCGCGCTGATCATCGTCGTCGGCGGCCTGGGCCTCGCCGTGTACATGTTCGGCGGTTCGACGCCGGAGCAGGCCATCAGCTCGGTCAACGCCGGCCAGCAGGCGCTCGATGCCGCCAAGGCGGACCTGGCCAAGGTCTCCGGGCCAGGGATCGACCTCGTCGCCGACGATCCCGGCCAGGCGCAGGAGCTGCTCACCCATGCCTACCAGCAGCTCGACCTCGCGGAGGAGGCCAAGGTCAAGGCGACGGTGATCGAACCGCTTCGGACGAAGGTCGAGGCCGGCCTGGATCGGCTCTACGGCGTCGTCCCGGTCACGAGCGCCCCGCTCTTCACGTTCACGCCGGCCGAAGGCGCGGACCCGATCGACCTGCGCGGTCTCGTGCGCGGTCCCGACGGCGCCCCGTACGTCATCGACCGGTCGACGCGGTCGGTCTACCGGATCGACCTCAAGGCCAAGAAGGCCACCGTCGTCGCCCGGTTCGGCCAGAAGGCCGGCGGCGGCACGGTCGCCTCGCCGCGGTTCATCGGCGTCGGCGGTCAGGATCTCCTGATCCTCGACTCGAAGAACGTCCTGTGGCGCTGGCGCCCGGCCGACGGGGCCGGCAAGGGCACGCTGGCCAAGATCAACGTCAACGGCTCGACCTCGTGGGGCGACGACATCAAGGGCTTCGGCACCTTCCTGCGTGATGCCGACAAGAGTCTCTACAACCTGTACGTCGTCGATCCGTCCGAGCAGCAGATCCGGGCCTACTCGCCGGCCGCGGACGGCGGCGGGTTCCCGGGCGACGACACGCCCTGGCTGGCCACCGCGCGCGACGTGAGCGCCATGACCTCGATCTACATCGACGGCGACGTGTTCGCCACCGACGCCGGCGAGCTCGTCCGGTTCGTCGCCGGCAAGGGCGACGGCTGGGATCCCGGCGCTCCCGAGGACACGCTCCTGCGGCCGGCCGCGGTGTACTCGATGGTCATGGGCGGGGAAGGCACCGAGCGGCGGACCGGCTGGGTCTACGGCTATGACCGTCCGAATGCCCGCCTGGTCGCCTTCGACAAGTCGGACGGCACCTACAAGGCCCAGTACCGGCTGGCGGGCGGCGTCCCCGGCTGGGACGACATGCGCGGGTTCTACGTGATCCCGGGCGTCGAGGAGCTACCCGCCACGGTCGTCTGGATCTCCAAGGACGGACTTCGCCAGTCCGTCCTGGAGGCGGTCCCGGACGTGGCCCCGACCCCGGCGCCGTCCGTCGCTCCCTCGGCCAGTCCGGCCGGCTCGGCCAAGCCGTCCCCCTAGCGGGGGCCCCGGACCGTGATCCCGCTCCGGGACGCCAACCCCACCCGGCGGACGCCGGTCGTGACGATCGGACTCGTGGCCGCCTGTCTCATCGCATTCGCCTGGGAGCTCGGCCTGCAGGTCAGTGGTGGCGACGAGGCGTTGAACGCGTTCCTGACCGAGTGGGGCGTGGTCCCGGCGGACCTGGTGGCGGCCTGGACGTCGAGCGGCTTCCTGACGGCGGAGACCCTCACGCTCATCACGAGCCAGTTCCTCCACGGTGGCTGGCTGCACCTGCTGGGCAATCTGCTGTTCCTGTGGATCTTCGCCAACAACATCGAGGACGATCTGGGGCGACCGGCGTTCCTGACCTTCTACCTGGGCGGCGGCATCGCGGCCGGCCTGGCGCAGGTCGCGATCGACCCGACGTCGACCATCCCCATGATCGGCGCGTCCGGCGCGATCGCCGCGGTCCTGGGTGGCTACCTCGTCCTGTATCCGCGGGCGCGCATCACGTCGCTGGTCTTCCTCGGGTTCTTCTACCAGCTCATCGACGTGCCGGCGGTCGTCGTGCTCGGCTTCTGGTTCGTGCTCCAGCTGATCGACGGGATCGCGTCGCTCGGCCTGGCCGGCACGGACGGCGGCGTGGCGATCTTCGCCCACATCGGCGGGTTCGTGGCCGGGGTCGTGGCGGCGCGGCTCCTGCTGGTCTGGCGCAGGCGTCGCGGGGCGGGGCCGCCGGCCCCGACGCCCGTGGGATAATCCCGGTCATGGCAGACGCGATCCTGGTCGAGATGGTCGTCGAGAGCGTTCGAGTCCACATGCTCTCCAGCCGCCACGTGGTCATCCTCAAGGAGACGGATCGGGACCGCTACCTGCCCATCTGGATCGGCCAGTGGGAGGCCAGCGCGATCGCGATGAAGCTCCAGGGCCTGACGCCGGAACGCCCGCTGACCCACGACCTGTTCGCGTCGGCCCTCGAGGCGGTCGGGGCCCACATCGACCGGGTCGTCGTGGTCGAGATGGCCGAGGAGACCTACCACGCCCGGCTCGTCCTGGCGATGGGCGACCGGTTGATCGAGGTGGATGCGCGACCGAGCGACGCCCTGGCCCTGGCCGTCCGGACCGGGTCGAAGATCTTCGCCACCGTCGAGCTGATGGACCAGGCCGGCCTCGGGGAAGGCAGTCCCGGCCTCACGGACGACGGGACGGACGATCAGCCGCTGGAGACGCTGGGAGGCGGCGTGGTCGATCCGCGGCTGGACATGTTCCGCGACTTCGTGAACTCGCTCGACACCGATCCGGGCGGCGGCGAGGGCCGAGCCAGCTAGGTCTACTCCCCGAGGATCGCGCCGCCACGCTTGAACGCGCGACGCTGGTTCACCCAGGCGTTGAGCCGCAGCCGCCAGAAGTCGCGGACGGCGCGCAGGATGACCGATGGCTTGGCCCCGGTCGCCGAGCCCGCCGTGCGCGGGTAGTGCGGGATCCCGACCTCGACCACGGTCCGTCCGGCGGAGCGCAGCTTGATGAGCAGTTCGGCGGAGAAGAACGCGCCGCCCGACTCGACATGGATGTCGGCAAGGGCCTCGCGCCGGAACAGCTTCGCAGCGCAGTCCACGTCGGTCACCTTGAGCCCGAAGAAGATCCGGTTGGCGAGCCGGTACGCCCGGGCATAGAGCGTCCGGACGAGCGGGTCCGCCCGCTTGATCCGAAAGCCGACGACGACGTCCGGGTGATCCGCCTGGGCCAGCCTCGCGGTGAGTCGGCCGATGTCGGCGACCTTGAACTGGCGGTCACCGTCGGTGAACGCGATGAGCTCGTAGCGGGAGGCCGCGAAGCCCGATCGCAGCGCGGCGCCGTAGCCGTAGTTCGTCGGGTGGTGGACGGCGCGGACGACGTCCGGATAGCGGGAGGCGAGGTCGTCGGCGATCTCGCGTGTCCGGTCCTTCGAGCCATCGTTGACCGCGATGATCTCGAACGTCTCGGCCAGTCCGGGCAGCGTCGCGAGGGCCTCCTCGACGAGGCTCTCGAGGTTCGCCTCTTCGTTGTGGGCCGGGAAGAAGTACGACAGCCGGGCGACCCTGGTCGCGCCCGCAGCCGGGGCCGTTCCAGGGTCGGCGACGGCGGTCACTCCGCCGCCGCCTTCACGCCGACGACCCGGGTCAGGGTCCGCGCCGAATTGCCGTCGATGAACTCGAGCTCGTAGCGACGGGCGAGCTCCTCGATCTGCTGCTGGTCGTCCCGGATGACGTACACCGGTCGCTTGCCGAGGTTCTGGTCGATCACGTCGTAGATGTCCCCAAGGTCCAGGTCCAGGATGGTGCGGTCGTCCATGATCGCGAGGTCCGGTCGTCGACCTTCCACGCGCTGTGCATACCATAGCGGCGTGGAGTAACTCCACCAGCTGACGATGAGGGCATCGTCCTCCATGACCGACAGGGCATGGTCCGTCCACCAGATGGCACTCCGGTCACGGCTTTCGTCGACCGCCCGATGGCGGGCCGGGACGGCGACCAGGGTCGGCGCGATGAGCACGGCGGCGGCGCCGATCGCCACGACGGTGGCGGTCCGCCGGTACGCCTTCGAGCCCGTCCCCTCCCACGAATCGCCGGGCGACGCGACCAGGTTCGCCACGGCGACCGCCACGAGCGATCCAAGCACGGCCAGCCACGTCCAGGCGACCAGCCATGGGACGAGGTAGTACCGACCGATGTCCGCGTTGACGTACGACGCGGCGAAGAAGCAGGTGATCGCCGCCGCGCTCCCGGTCAGCAGGGCGTACCGGGGCCGGCGCACCGCCGTCGCCAGGAACCCCAGCGGGATGAGCGGCGTCAGCGGCCCGAACTCCCGCGTCGCCCGGGTCACGACCGCGATCGCCTTGCCGCCGAGGTCGCCGAACGGATCGACCACGCTGCCCCGGAACTGTTCGGCCAGGACGACGTACCAGAAGCCGTCCCAGGTGGCCGGCCGGCCGTAGACGAGCGGCGCCGTCAGTCCGGCGATCGCGCCGCCCCGCACCGGGAGCTCCAGGTAGACCACGACCAGGGTCACCGCGAGCACGCCGACGCACCGGGCGATCAACCCGGGCCGGCGCAGGATGCCCGGCTGGACCGCCAGCACGAACAGGCCGATCGGCGGGGCGAGGAGCAGGGTCAGCGAGTGGTTGCCGACCGCCAGGGCGTACACGACCACCGCCGCGAGCAGCCAGCGGTCGGCCCGGTCGCGGCGGGACGGATCGGCCTCGTCCCGGGCGCGGTCCTCCCAGCCGACCAGGAGCCACAACAGGACGGCGACCAGGGCCAGGTGCAGGGCATGGGTCTCCGCATGGGTCCCGATCGCCCAGGCCGCGGGAGCCAGGGCCATCGCGAGCCCGGCCATCACCCCGAGCGCCGTGGACCGGGTCAGGACCCGAGTGAGATCCACCGTGACCGCGGCAGCGACACCGAGGCAGATGGCGGCCAGGAGATTCATCCGATAGGCCGGGTCGCCGAACGGCTGCAAGACGATCGAGGCCAGCCAGGCCAGGATCACCCACGTCGGGAAGCCGGTCGGGTGGGCGGTGCCGAGGAGCGGGCCCACGGCCTGGTACTCAGCGGTGTCCCAGAACCCCAGGCCGGGCAACAGGGCGGATCGGGCGGCCGCGAACACGATCGCGCCCACGGCGACCGGTGCGATCCAGCCGACCAGCCGACCCCCCGTCACCATCCGAGCAGCCTTCCCCAGGCCACGCCCCAGAAGTTCACCGCGATCGAGAGCACGACGAGGGCCATGCCGAGCGGCATCCCCCAGGCATGGCGACGCGCCAGCCGCTCGAAGCCGAGGGCGACGAGGAGCAGGGCGAACGGCACGAAGTCGTTGCTGAACCGGTAGCCGAACTGGACCCAGCCCTGGCTGAAGTGCATCAGGTTGATGACCGCGACCAGGAGGACGGCGAGTGCGGCGCCGGTCACCACCCGGATCCGGCCGTAGTCGCGCAGGGCGGCGAACCCGAGCAGGAATGCCGGGCTGACGAGGAGCAGGCTCATCCCGACGTCGGACGGCACGGCCAGTGGACAGCGGACGTCGAACAGGCCACGTTGGGCACCGGGCTCCGTGCAGACCGGCGTGTTCGCCACGCCCAGGGCGTCGGGCAGGTGGGTCGGCAGGATGTCCGGCGGCGTGAACAGCATGACCCCGATGTTCTGGGGCAGGTAGCGGGCGTCCTCGATGGCCCAGTCGGGGCGGTACCCCAGGCTGGGATAGCCGGCCGCCTCGATGCGGTAGAGGTAGTCGTAGGCCGGATTCATGAGGTGGCCGGTCGAGACCACGTTGTACGCGAGGAGCAGCCCGATCGGGACGGCCGCCCCGACGGCCGCGGACCAGCCGCGCCGCCAGAAGCTCCCGCCGGCCCCGACCAGCAGGAAGAACGGGGCGGCCAGCACGACCGTGAGCCGCGCGGTGCCGGCGAGTCCCAGCAGGAGCCCACTGACGAACTGGTCGGGCTCGATCGACCAGGGCCGCCGGCGCCGCGCCGGGTCCGGATCCACCTCGACCTGGCTGGTGTCAGCCGGCTCCGCGGTCTCGTCGACCTGGGCCCGAGGGTCCGCCCGCAGCGCCAGGCCGATCGCGACCATCGTCAGCCCGATCGCGACGATGTGCGCCTGGTACCAGGTTGTCGCGAGCTGGGCGGAGTACCAGAACACCGTCCCGAAGGCGAAGAACAGCGTGGTCGCGAGCCGGATGGCGACGCGGACGTCGAGCCGTCCGAGCATCCACCAGCAGATCCCGACATCGATCGCCGCGAGGACCGTGAACAGCAGCTGGTCGTCGGCGGCGAGCCCCCAGACGGCGACGAAGGGCAGGAGCAGGACCGCCGGCAGCGGTGGGAACGGCAGGATCGCGCGCGGGATGCCGTCGGTGACGATGACCGGCAGGACGTCCTGGAAGTAGAAGTTCCCGGTGGTCAGGTCCGACGCGAAGACCGGGTAGCGGATCGCCGTCCGGCCCTCGAGGAAGGCCGCTGCCTGCCACACGAAGTGGTCGTAGAAGCGGACCGTCCGGGTCGACTGGTAGACCGCCAGGGCGACCACGACGAGGCCCACGCCGACGGCCAGCAGCAGCAGGCGAGCCGCTCGCGGGTGAGGCCAGGGGGCTGTGGGGTCCGCGGGGCGACCCTGTGCTACGCTCCGATCCACCTTCCACGCTCGTGCAGGAGCCGTTCCCGGTGACTGGCCCCGCCTCCGAAGGGATCGAGCGAGGCACAGGAGCGCCGTCGCGGTCGACCGGGACGCAGGGAGCCGTCGGCGCGGTCCTGTTGGTCCTCGCGCTCGGTCTCGTCCTCCGACTCATCATCGCACGTTTGCTCCCTGGCTCCGGTTTCGGGGTCGATCTGAGCGCGTTCAAGTTCTGGGCGAACGACCTCGCCACCAACGGCCTGTACGGCTTCTACGAACGCGACTTCTTCCACGACTACACGCCCGGCTACCTGTACATCCTGTGGATCGTCGGCACGGTCGGGAACGCCATCGGGGGGATCGGCGACCTGATCAAGGTCCCGGCCATCCTGGCTGACCTCGCCATCGCCTGGCTCGTCTGGTCGATGATCCTGGAGCTGGGCGGTCGGCGGAGCCTGGCGCTCGGGGCGGCCCTCGTCGCCGTCCTCAACCCGGTGACCTGGTTCGACAGCGTCGTCTGGGGCCAGGTCGACTCGGTCGGGGTGGTGTTCCTGCTGCTGGGCCTGCGCGACGTCTGGCGGGATCGACCGGAGCGAGCGGCCGTCTTCACGGTCGTCGCCGCACTCATCAAGCCTCAGCTGGGCATCCTGGTGCCGATCCTGGCCGTCGTCACCATCCGCCGCGCCCTGTGGCCGACCGACTCGCGGCCGGATGACGCGGAGGCGGGATCCGGCCGGCTGGACCGGCTTCGGGCGTGGGAGCGGCGCACGGACCGTCCGATCCGCATCGTCACGACGGGCCTGGTCGGCGTCGCCACGGTCTACGCCATGTGCCTGCCGTTCGGGCTGTCCGTGCTGGAGCTGTCCTCGACGCCGCCCTACGTCACGTCGGGCCTGCTCGACCAGATCCTCTCCACCGCGAGCGGCTACCCGTACCTCACGGTCAATGCCTACAACCCGTGGGCCCTGGTCCTGGGCGACACCGGCAACAGCCTGGCCAACTCCGGCCTGTGGGTGTGCGACGGACCGTGGGGGCCGGAGCGCTGCGGCTCGGGCGTCGCGCTCATCGGCTCCATCCCGGCGGTCGCCATCGGGTCCGTCCTGCTGGCGGCCGTCATCGTCGCCGTCCTGTTCGTCGTCGCCCGCCGCCCGGACCGGCTGACGATCCTGCTCGGCCTGACGGTCATCGCCTTCGCGTTCTTCGCCGTCCCGACCCGTGTCCACGAGCGCTACGGCTTCCCGTTCTTCGCCCTCGCGATCATGCTCGCGGCCATCTCCTGGCGGTGGCGGATCGCCTACGCGCTGGCCACCGTGACGACGTTCCTGAACATGTACGTCGTCCTGACGACCCTGTACACGACCAACCCCGGGGTCGAGGACTGGCTCCGGATCGGCTCGGCCATCCGGACCGAGGTGGGCGTCGCGCTCATCGCCCTCCTTAACGGGGCGGTCATGACCTGGATCCTCGTCCAGCTCCGCTCGAGTGCCCGGGCACGCCTCGCCGACGACCTGGTCGCCGCCGCGCCTGAGCCCGAGGAGTCGCTCGTCGACGACCCGCCCGACGCCCGACCGATCGCCCCCGCGCCGGATGTCGCGACCGCCGCCGCCCCCGCCGCCGCCCCGACCGCCTTCACGGCGACGCGTGCCGGAGTCGTCGCGGCCGCCCCCACGGCAGCCGTCGTCATGCCGACCTGGAGCCCGCGGCCCTCGATCGAGCGGGCCGGGTACCGCGGCTGGTTCCGTGGCCTGCTCGACGCCGCGCCGTTCCGTGCCGACCGGACCCGGGAGCTGCTGAGCGAACGGGGCGGGCGCCTGGATCGACTCGACCTGTGGCTCATGGTCGTGCTGGTCGTCGCGACCATGGGCCTGCGCACCTTCCGGCTGGCCGAGCCCTACCAGATGCACTTCGACGAGGTGTATCACGCCCGAACGGCGACCGAGTTCCTGCAGGGCTGGCGCTACGGCATCGACCACGACATCTACGAGTGGACCCACCCACACCTCGCCAAGTACGCGATGGCCGGCGGACTCGTCCTGTGGGGTGAGGACGATGTCAGTGCGACGAGCGATCTCGGCGCGCCGGTCACGGCATCCGTCGTCGAGCCGCGTCGAGCGGACGGCGCCGACGGGAGCCGGGCCGGGGAGCGCCTGCACGTGGCGACCGGCACGGAGATCCGCACCTACGACCTGCGGACGCGGGCGCTCATCGGCACGATGACCGCACCGGGTGCCACGGCGCTCGCGATGAGCGCGACCGGCCTGGAGCTGATCATCGGCTACGACGACGGCCGGATCGCGACCATGGACGTCGAGTCGATGGGGCTCGGTGGGCTCGAGGTCGGCCTCGCGCCAGTGGACCTGGGACCCGGCGTCGGCTCGCGCGTGGACGACCTCCTGCCGCTCGACGACGCCCTGACGCTCCTGGTGGCGTCCGGCGACCACCTGTCGATGGTGGACGTCGACTCCGGGGACGTCCTGCGCGGCCTGGACCTGCCGCAGCTCGTCGACATGGCGCCGGGCGGGACCGGGTCCGCGCTGATCGCCACGCCGTCGGCGATCGACGATCCGACCGCGGTCGCGTCGACCCTGGCCGACCTGCTCGACGGGGACGCCGGCGCACTGGAGGCGAAGCTGCGCGAGGCGACCGACACGGTCGTGCTCGGCAGCCCAGGCGATGCCGCGACGAAGA
The DNA here is from genome assembly GCA_964579825.1 of uncultured Anaerolineaceae bacterium. Taxonomy (GTDB): domain Bacteria; phylum Chloroflexota; class Limnocylindria; order Limnocylindrales; family CSP1-4; genus SPCO01. The sequence continues at coordinate 101,827 of CAZOHT010000001.1, read as the reverse complement.
CCAACATCCAGACCGCCATCGACGACGGGACACTGCCAGGGATCGAGATCGCGGACGTCGAACGCGTCGCGACCGCGACCGCCGATGGCGTGACGTTCATCGACCCGACGACCGCCGCGATCATCGAGACGATCGCCGAGGAAGGCGGCGCGCACGGGCTGGCGCTCGTCACCGACGTGGGCGATCCCGTGATCTTCGCCACGGTCGGCACCGCCGAGGACCCCAAGTTCGATGTCATCGCGGTCGGCGGGGACCGTGCCAAGGATGGACCGGTCTCCACGGATCGCAACGAGTTGCCCGGGGCCGGCACGGAGGTCATCTACGACCGCGCCACCCAGATGGTCCACGTGCTCGGGCTGGCGCCGGGGGCGTCGTCGGCCGGTCCCTGGACGGTCTACGTCATCGAGCCGCACGGCAAGGCGGTCTTCGCCGACGCCCGGCTGCCGGACGGCTTCACCCCGACCACGTGGACGGCCGACTTCGAAGCCGAGTACCCGTCCGACGACCGCCAGCAGCTGCTCCTGTTCACGGCCGACGGCGCGTCCGCCTCGGTGCAGGCCGGATCGCACGCATTCGCCTGGCGGTTCCCCGGGGTCATCGCCGGGGCCATCACGGCGGCCCTGCTCTACCTGCTCGCCCGGATCCTGTTCAGGCGGCGGTTCGTGGCCGGCCTCGTCGCGCTGTTCGTGGTGTTCGACGGGATGTTCTTCGTCCAGTCGCGGATCGGCATGAACGATGTCTATGTCGGCCTGTTCATCGTGGCCGCCTACACCCTGTTCGCCGCGCTCTGGACCGGCTGGTGGCAGGGCCGTCGGGCGTTCTGGATCGCCATGCCCATCATCGGGTTGCTCCTGGGCCTCGCCCTGTCCTCGAAGTGGGTCGCCGCCTACGCGATCGGGGCGCTGGTGCTGCTGATCCTGGTCCGGAGCGCCCTCGGCCGGGTCCTCGCGATCCTCGGGATGATCGGCATCACGTCGGTCCTCGGGTACCTCGCCATCACCGTCCCCGAGGGCCAGGGCTTCGGGAACCTGACGTTCCTGTTGATCATGGTCGGGCTAACGCTCATCGGGGTGGTGACCGCGATCCTGCACCCGGTCGCCTGGACCGACGACGAGCTGCGCTTCGCGGTCGCCGCGCCGGCGGTCCTGGGCGGGCTCGTGTTCGCGGTCACGGCCGCTCGCGGGACGGCCGGCACCGAGATGACCCTCGGGATGCTGGCCTTCACGCCCATCCAGGTCGCCTTCGCCCTTGCCTTCGGCTCGGGCGTCGTGGCCGCGCTGTTCTGGCTGGGTGGACGGATCGGGTTCGGACCACTGGCGACGCCACCATCGCCCGGCGATCCGGCGAGTCACCTCGATCCGCCGACACCCGCACCGGACGGCTGGCTCCGGCCCGGCTGGCTGCTCGGGATCCCGGTCGTCTACGCGGCGATGTGCCTGGTCGCGCTCCCGCTGGGCGTGTACGTCGTCTCGTACATCCCGTGGGCGATGATCAACGGTCACCAGATCGTCCCGGGCTGGCCGGCCGGTCACGATGGCCAGACGCTGCTCGACCTGACCGCGCAGATGTACCGCTATCACAACGGCCTCACGGCGGCCCACCCCGCCTCGTCCCCGTGGTGGGCCTGGCCGTTCAACCTGAAGCCGGTGTGGTTCTACCAGGAAGGCCTGGCTGCGGGGACGAGCGCCGCGCTGTACGACGCGGGCAGTCTCGTCATCTGGTGGCTCGGCGTTCCGGCGCTCGCGTTCGTCAGTTACCTGGCGTTCAGGCGTCGGAGCCTGGCACTGACGCTCATCGCCGTCGGGTTCGCCGCCCAGTGGGTCCCGTGGGCCCGCATCGACCGGGCGGCGTTCCAGTACCACTACTACACGGCGCTCCCGTTCGTCGTGCTGGCGCTGGCCTACTTCTTCGCCGAGATCTGGCACGGCGCGTCGCGCCGGACGTGGCGGTTCGCGCGGATCGTGGCCGGGATCGCGATCATGGGCCCGGCCCTGCTGTGGCTGTTCGACCGACCGCTGTGCGCGCTCGTCGGCGTGGAATCGGTCAACCCGAACTCGGCGGCCTGTCCCGCGGTCATCCCGACCGCGGTCCTGACCGTCCGGACGCTCGGCCTCGCGATCGTCGTGGTCGGCGGCCTGGTGCTCCTCATCCGCCAGTTCGTCGGCCTCGAGGAGGTCGAGGGTTCGCAGGACGGACGCCGCTGGCGGTCGTTCCGACCCCTGGCGCTGACCGGGATCGCCGTGGCGTTCGGGCTCGCCATCGCCGGCCGTCTTCCGGACACGGCGATCCTGACGTTGACCAACGTGTCCGCCGAGCCGATCGCCCTGGTCGTCCTGTTGCCCCTCGCCTACCTGGCCATCCAGATCGTGGGCTCGCGCGATCCACGCCGGTTCGTGCTCGGGTTCGGCGTCGCCGTGGTCGGCTGGTTCGCGATCCTCTATCCGAACATCTCGGCCCTGCCGCTGCCGTCGGCGGTCGTGGCCGCCTATCAGGGGATCCTGCCGACCTACCTGTATGCCTTCCAGTTCCCGGTCAGCACGGTGGACCGGAGTGTGCCGACGCCGCTGTTGACCCCGATGTTCGTCGTGTTGACGGTGGCGATCCTCGTGACCTGCCTGGTCGTCGCCTATTCGGCCTGGTCCTGGCGACTCTCCCTGGCCGAGCCGGATCCGGCGCCCTCGTCGTCGGATGACGGCGACGTCCTGGCGCGCACCGGCGGCGGCGCCTGAGGCACCTCGGCGTGGAAGCCCGACGGCAGCGAGTCACTGGCCGCGAGTCGCCGGATGACGAAGCCGTAGTACTCCTCCACCTTGGCCGTCACGCGCGGCCAGCTGAAGTCGGCGGCGCGGGCTTGCCCGGCCTCGCTCATGCGCGCCCGCAGGCCAGGGTCGTCGAGGAGCCGGCCGATCGCCTCGGCCAGTCCCTTCGGATCGCGCGGTGGGACCAGCAGGCCCTCGCGCCCGCGCCGGACGACGCCCTTGTAGCCATGGATGTCGGAGGCGACGATCGGGACCCCGGCGGCCATCGCCTCGAGCAGGACGATCCCGAACGATTCGCCGCCGGTGGCCGGCGAGCAGTAGACGTCGGCCGTCCGGAACAGCTGGGCCTTCTCGGCATCGGTCACGCGACCGAGGAAGACGACCCCCTGGAGGCCGCGCGTCGCCACGTAGCGGCGCGCTTCGCGTTCCTGCGGCCCGGAGCCGACGACCAGCAATCGCGTGCCGTAGCCGGCCTTGCGCAGGATGCGCTGCGCCTTCAGCAGGTCCAGCAGGCCCTTGCGCGGCTCGTGGCGCCCGACGAACAGGATGTTGGGCGTGCCGTCCTGCCAGCGCGCGATCGGCACGGCGTTGGCGTAGCGCGGCACGTCCACGCCGTTCGGGATGACCTTGTAGTCGCCCGGGAAGAACCGGTCGATGAAGTGGCGCGCGGCGGCACTGACCGCCACGCGGCCATGCAGGCGGGCGGCGTGGCCGCGCATGACCCGGCTGCCCAGCTCGTACGACGGCGAGAAGCCGGCGTAGGCGTGGAACGTGGCGACGTTCACGCTGGTCGATTCGCGCAGCAGGAACAGCGACAGGAACGGCACGAACGGCTCATGGAAATGGAGCAGGTCGAACTGCTCCTCCATGAGCATCCGCTTGACCTGGCCGATGTAGCGGGGCGAGAACGTCAGCGTCCCGACAGAGCCGTTGGCCCGCACCGAGAAGCCGATCCCGAGCCGGATGATGTCGCCCTCGGACGAGCGCTGCGGGCCGTGGCTCGCGGTGACGATCCGGACGTCGTGGCCGGCCAGGCGCAGGTTCTCGTACAGGAACCGGACATGCTGGGCGACGCCGCCCGTCTCCGGGTAGATGTACGGGCAGACGAGACCGATCTTCATGCCGGACCGGAACCCGATCCGGGTTCGTAGCGCGGTGGTCGAAGGCGCCCACCGGGATAGCCGTGGTCCCGGCCCGTGCCGTCCTTGCGGACCCGGCCCAGTGTCTCGTCGCGGGCGTCGCGGCCGCGCTTGCGCAGTTGCTCGCGGAAGGTCCCGAGCTGGCCGAGGGTCTCGTGGAACGTGCCGTGGTGGCGGGTCGTGCCGGCGGCGATGGCCGCCCGGAGGTCGTCCGCCGTCCGGCCCGGGTAGGTCGTCCAGCCGATCCCGACGGCGTCGAGGGCATGGGCGTCGCTGTTGCCGATCTGGGCGAGGCCGTACAGCCCGGCGAACCGGACGACGCTGGCGTGCCGGGGGCGCCCGAGCGACGTCGGGTTGAAGGTCTCGAGGGCGTCCGGATGGACCGACTCGTCGCCGTCGTCCATCAGGCGACGGAGGACGAACGCCTGGGCGCACAGCGGATAGGGGACCAGCGGGTGGGCCGGGATGGCCAGGGCACCCTGGTCGTGGATCTCGGCGATCGTGGTCCGGAGCGACCGGTAGGATCGGACCGGTGTCGTCAGACCGAGCGCGAGCAGGTGCCCGCCGAGTGTCGTGACCTCCTCCCCGACGAGGACCTCGAGCGGAAGGCCCCGGTCCCGGGCGATGGCCCGGCCGGCGACGGCCGCATCGATCCGTTCGTGGTCCGTGATGGCGATGACGTCGAGCCCGAGCTCGACCGCCCGGTCGAGGACCTGCGTGACCGCGGCCGTGCCGTCCGACGCGACCGTGTGGATGTGCAGGTCCGCGCGCCCGTGCGACTCGTCGGCGCCGGTCATGCCGCAGCCTCCTCGAGGTCCGGCCAGATCGGGAAGAAGACGGCCCACCACTGCTCCGGAGCGTCTTCGATGATGCGCTCGAACGACTCGGCCAGCCGAGTCATGGTGGTCGTGACGCGCTCTCGCCGCGTGCCGTCGGGTGGGACCTCGACCGGGACGAGGCGTCCGCGGTAGTGCCCGTTGCGGGTGCGTCGGACGCCCATGCCGTAGACCGGCACCCCGGCCTCGACGGCGAGCATCGCCGGCCCCATGGGCATCGTCGCCGGGGCGCCGAACAACGGGATCGGGATCCCGCCGCCGGTGAGGTCGCGGTCGCCGACGAGGCCGACGGACGTGCCGTTGCGGAGCGCGTCCTGGAGGGTCCGGCGCGCCTCGCGCAGCCCGACCAGCTCGACGCCGCTGACGCCGCGCGTCCGCTCGAACCAGGCCTGCAACCCGGGGTCGTCGATCGTCTCCATCGGCGTGACCGTCCGCCCGATGCGGAACGCGAGGAACAGCACGGGCAGCTCGACCGAGCCGAAGTGGAGGCCGACGAACAGGACGGCCTTGCCGGGCTGGACGGCCTCGGCGATGAGCTCGGGCGTGTCGAGTGCCAGCCGCTCGTCCATCCACGGCCGAGTCACGCTCGGCGTCCGAGCCACCTCGAGGTAGTAGCGGGCGTTGTGCCGGAACGCGGAACGGACGAGTCGTTCGAGCGCTGCCGGATCCGTCGCGGCCGCCCGGATCGCCGGCGTGCCGCGCCCCGATGCCGCGAGCGACGCGCACACCCGGTGCAGGTTGCGCCGGGCCTGGGCGGCTCGGTCCGGGGCGACGCGATACCAGAGATCGCCGCCCAGCTCGGCGGCGCGGAAGAGCGGGCCCTCGGGCAGCCGACACGCGAGCCAGGACGCGGCCATGAGCGCCCGCCCACGCAGGTTCGAGATCAGCCGACCGCTCATGCGGCCTCGGCGGGGCGCTCGGCCTCGGGTGCCTGGTCGTCGGGGTCGCGATGCAGGGCCGCACTCGGCCCGGGATCCGGCCTGCCCGCCTGCATCTTGAGCGCTCGCCGTTCCAGGTCGAGCGCCTCGTCCTGGGTGGCGGGCCAGATCGGCTTGAAGCTGTACCACTCCTCGGGCGCCTGCCCGATCGTCACGGCCAGGGCGTCGGCGATCCGCTGCGTCGCCCGCTGCAGGTCCGCGGGGTCCATCGACGGGACCTCGATGGGGTCCGCCCAGGTGACCCGGAGGCGGCGATCCGGCTGGCGGGTGGTGATGATCGGGACGATCCGGGACTTCGTCTTCGCAGCCAGCGTGGCCGGACCGGCCGGCAGCGTGGTCCACGCCCCGAACAGCGTCACGGGGATCCCGTCGCTCCGATACCCCCAGTCGACGAGCAGGCCCAGCAGCTCACGGCGCCGCAGGACCCCGAAGATCGCCCGCAGGTTGCGCCACGGGATGAGCGTCGCCGACCACTGCTCGCGCTGGCGACGCAGATGGTCGAACAGCTCCGGGAACGACGAGTCGTCCGCGACGACGTTGAGCGGCAGACCGAGGTGGGCGATGGCGGCGCCGATCACGTCGTTGTTCCCGACGTGGGCGACCGTGCAGATGATGCCGCCGTCGGGCGCAGAGGCGCGCAGGTGCGCCACCTCCGTCGCATCGAGCGGCTCGATGAGCTTGACGACCTCATCGGTCGGCATGAACGGGACGCGCATGAGCTCCACGAGGTAGTCGCCGTACGCCCGGTAGGCGCGCAAGGCCAGGCGCCGGACCCGCGGGTGATCCGGCGGCAGCCCCAGGACGTGCCCGAAGTTGCGGTTCGACCAGGCCCGTTTGGTGGGCCACAGGAGGTACGACCCCTGGGCGCCGAGTCCGATCAGGGCCCCGGCCGGACGCGCCGGCACCGTGCGCAGGACCCACGCCGCGGCACGGTAGGCCAGGACGACGGACCGCTCCACGATGCGCGGAGCGGCCCCTCCGCGGCGGTGCGGCGCCTCGAGTCGGCGCTCGCCGCCGGTCACTGCGCGGCGGCGGCCGCCTTGGCCTTGGAGGCCGCGAGCTTGCGGTAGGTCCGCTTCTTCGGGGCTTCCGTGCCGACCAGCGTCTCGTTGTCCTCGCCCCGGATGAACGCTTCCACCCGGTTGTAGGCGATGTCGTCGTGGATCTGCTGGGGCGGGCTCTTCATGAAGTAGCTGGACGGGGCGACGAGCGTCCCGGACAGGCCGCGATCTAGGCCGAGCTTCAGGCAGCGGATGGCGTCGGTGATGACGCCGGCGCTGTTCGGGCTGTCCCAGACCTCGAGCTTCATCTCGACGTTGAGCGGCACGTCGCCGTAGGTGGTGCCCTCCATCCGGATGTAGCACCACTTGCGGTCCTTGAGCCACGGCACGTGGTCGCTGGGGCCGACGTGGATGTCGTCTTCGTCCAGCTCGTAGTCGAGCATCGAGGTGACGGCGTTCGTCTTGGAGATCTTCTTGGACTCGAGGCGCTCGCGCTCGAGCATGTTGAGGAAGTCCGTGTTGCCACCGAAGTTCAACTGGTACGTGCGGTCCAGGCGGACGCCGCGATCCATGAACAGGCGGGTCAGGACGCGGTGGCTGATGGTCGCGCCGACCTGGCTCTTGATGTCGTCGCCGATGACCGGCAGGCCGGCCTCCGCGAAGCGGCGCTGCCAGTACGGCTCGCGGCCGATGAAGACCGGGATCGCGTTGACGAAGGCGACACCGGCGGCGAGGGCCTGCTCGGCGTACCACTTGGTCGCTTCCTCGCTGCCGACCGGCAGGTAGCTGACCATGACGTCGACTTCGCGCTCCTTGAGGATGCCCACGATGTCGGCCGTCTCGCCCGGCGCCTTCTCGATGACCTGGCTGAGGTACTTGCCCAGGCCGTCATGGACCATGCCGCGGTCCACGTTGACGCCCAGGTGCTTGACCTGCTGGAAGACGTAGGTGTTGTTCGGCTTCGTGTAGATCGCCTCGGACAGGTCCTTGCCGACCTTGTTCTTGTCGATGTCGAAGGCGGCCACGAAATCGATGTCGCGGATGTGATAGCCGCCCAGGTCGACGTGCATCAGGCCCGGGACAAAGTCGGAGGCCTTGGCGTCCTCGTAGTAGTAGCGGCCCTGGACCAGGCTGCTGGCGCAGTTGCCGACGCCCACGATGGCGACCCGGATCTTGCCGTCGCCGCGCCGCCCGGACCCCGCCCAGGTGTTGTCCGGCGTGCTGCCGTTCTTGCCGTTGTTCTTGCTCACGTGGTTCTCCCTGCTCCCGTTACTGGGTCGAGTTGGTGGCGGCCGACCTGGCCTGGCTGCGGACATGGAGGATCCGCTGGATGACGGTGATGACGGAACCGATGGTGATGATGCCGAGGGCGATGAAGAGCGCGGCGATACCCGTTGGGATCGCCGCTCCGCCGGCGCCCTGGCCCTCCGGGACGCCCCAGGTGGCGCCGAGGAGCCCCGCCAGGACGAGCCCGAGGCTCAGGATGACGAGGCGAACCTCGCGCGGCATGACCCCGATCGCGGCCATGCCGGTCCCGGCCGTGAACCCGAGGCCGTCTGACTTGGACCGGGTGTAGCTGACCATGACGGCCGACCCGAGGGCGGCCGCGGCGAGGAGCGTCCCATCAGCCACGCCCACGGCCTGGAGCGCGGCCACGATCCCGATGTAGACGACGACCTCGCCGGCGCGGTCGAACACGGAGTCCATGAACGCCCCGAGCGGGCTCGTCTGGCCGGTGGCCCGGGCGAGGGTCCCATCGAACATGTCGAACACGCCGCCGAAGAACACGACCAGCCCGCCGACCAGCCACAGCTGCTGCGAGACGAGGATCGCCCCGACGACCGTGATGCCGAATCCGATGAGGGTCAGACCGTCAGGCGTCAGGCCGAGGCGACCCATCCCGAGCGCGATCGGCTCGAAGACCTTCTTGATCCGCGTGCGGGAATCGTTGGAGATGGTCATCGGGTCTAGCTTACGAGCCCGAGCGCGGCGCGTTGGCGCGCGGCGAACTCATCGAGGGCTTCCTCGCGGAGTCGGCAGATGGTCTCGCGGCCCTGGCGTCGGGTCTCCACGATGCCCGTGGCGCGGAGTCGGGTCAGGTGCCACGAGACGAGCGGCTGGGACAGGCCGACGTGATCGACCAGCTCGGTCACGGTCGCGTCACCGTCCGCGAGCCGGCGCAGGATGCGTAGCCGGTTCACGTCCGCCATGACCTTGTGGAACGCGCGCAGCTGGCGCAGGTCGTCCGGCTGGACGACGGCGGCGGCGATGGTGCCGCGGACGCGGGCGGGGGAGGGGGACATCGGGCTCCGGTGACAGGTGCTGCAGGCTTCGTATCAACGACGGTTTATATCAATGCGCGTTGATGCTATGGCGCGGCGAGGTCCATGTCAAGACCGTTCTTCGAGCCGTCGGCGCTCGCGCCTCTACACTCCGCCCATGGATCGTCGAACGGCCATCGTGCTGCTGGTCGTGTTCGGGACCGGCGTGTTCCTGGCGGGACTCGAACTGATGATCACGGCGGTCGCGCTGCCGTCGATCCTGGCCAGCCTGGTGGACGCCGCGGGCAGCTCGGCCTGGATCGAGCTCCGCAAGGCCAGCTGGATCATCAACGGCTACCTGCTGGTCTACATCCTGACCATGCCGATGGCGGGCCGCCTGACCGACCTGTGGGGCGCCCGACGCCTGCTCATGGGCGCGCTGGTCATCTTCATCGTGGGCTCGATGCTGGCTGGGATGGCCCAGAGCCTGGACCAGTTGATCGCCGCCCGTCTGGTCCAGGCCGTCGGCGGCGGCGTGCTGGTGCCGGTCGGGACGGCCGCGGCCTCGCACCTGTTCAGCGGCGATGCTCGACCGCGCGCGCTCGGGTTCATCGGGGCTCTGACGTTCCTGGGCATGGCCGCCGGCCCGTTCCTGGGCGCCGCGATCCTGTCATCGGTCCATCCCGAGGATGCGCTCATGGGTGCCGGTCTCGCGAACAGCGCCCTGGCGGACTTCGTCACCCCGTCCTGGCGCTGGATCTTCTACGTCAACATCCCGATCGCGCTCATCGCGCTGGTCGTCGCCTGGGCCGCCGCCCCCGGCTGGGACACCCCGCGGAGGGCGGGACGGGTGGATCTCTTCGGCGCCTTCCTGTTCGGCGTCGCCCTCCTGTCCGGGCTGGTGGGACTGACCCTCATCGGGACCACCGAGATCGCCGACACGGGCCTGGATCCGACGACCGTCACCATCGTCCTGCTCGCGATCGCGGTCGGATCGTCGGTCGCCTTCATCCTGGCCGGGCTGCGCTCCACGGACCCGTTCATCGACCCGCGCCTGTTCCGCAGCCTGCCGTTCAGCGCCGCGACCCTGGTCTCGGCCCTGACGGGCTACGCGTTCGCGACGGCGATCATCGGGGCGGCGGTCTTCGTGGACCGCGTCCTGTACGGCGGCCCGGCCGAACAGCGTCTGGCGCTGGGGGCCTTGGCGGGCGCGACGGCCGTCGGCGCGCTCGTCTCGGGCTTCCTGGCCCGTGCGCTCGGCCTGCGGCTCATCACGGTCGTCGGGCTCGCCCTGAGCATCGGCGGCCTGCTGTCGATGTCGACCTGGACCCCAGAGACCGCCATCGAACAGGTCGCCCTCGCCCTTGGCGCATTCGGCCTCGGCTTCGGCCTGACGGTCACGCCACGATCCACGGCCGCGGTGGAAGCCGCCGGCCGCCGCCTCTTCGGGGTCGCCTCGGCTGTCGTGACGGTGGCCCGGATGGTCGGGATGGCCGTCGGGCTGGCGATCCTCACCGCCTACGGGTCGACGACGATCGACCGTCTGTCCGAGCAGGTCTATGCGACTCCCGACGCCTACCTCCAGTTCATCCCGGAGGACCTCCACGGACGGCCGCTGCGCGATCCGCTGGTGGTCGACGCCCTCGAGGCGTGGGCCTCCCGCGAAGCCGCCCGGATCATGGTGGGGTTGTTCGTCGTGGCGGCCGCCGTGACCGCGGTGGCCATCCCGCCATCGCTCGTGCTCGGTGGCCGGACGCGTATGCTCACCGACGACGCGGCCGCTCCCCGTGCGGCCACTGCCGGAGGTCCGGATCCCGATGGCGACGCCGATACCAGCCAAGGCCCCGACGGCTGACCCGAGGCACCTGCGGGCCGGCGAGCCGGTCGCCCGCCGGCGAGCGCCGGGCGCGACGGACACGCCAGGCACGCTGCGGGTCTCGGCGATCGTGGACGGTCACCTGCGCGAGACGTCGGGCCCCGAGGCCCTGACGCACCTGCCCGATCTGCTGCGCGCCCCGGATGCGAGTGTCTGGATCGACCTGGCGGGACCGTCCACGGCCCAGGTGGAGGCGGTCGGCGCGGCGTTATCCCTGCACCCGCTCATCGTCGAGGACGTCCTGGAGGGCAACCAGCGCGCGAAGCTGGAGATGACGAACGGCGTCGTCCATCTCGTCCTGTTCCACCTCGAGTACGAGGACCGGGTCGTCGCCTCGGAGCTGGACATGGTGCTGGGCCTCGGGTTCCTGCTGACCGTGCACGGGTCCGGCTGGGATCCGCACATGTCCCATCACCTGGGCGGCGGCACGGAGGCGATCCTCAAGCACGGACCGGACCACCTGCTGTGGGCGCTGTGCGACGACATCGTCGACGGCTACTTCCCGTTCTCCGACGAGCTCGGCGACGCGATCGACCAGGTCCAGGATGAGGTCATGCTCAAGGCGACCCCGCAGACCCTGGAGCGCGTGTTCGAGCTGAAGCGCCAGCTCATCGAGGTCCGCCGGTCCATCAGTCCCGTCCGCGAGGTATTCAACCAGCTCACGAACCGGGACATGCCGCTCATCGACGAGAACGAGATCGTCTACTTCCGCGACGTGTACGACCACCTCATCCGCCTGACGGACGAGCTCGACATGTATCGCGAGCTGGCGTCCGCGACACTCGACGTCTACCTCACCCAGGTCAACAACAACCTGTCGGTGATCATGAAGCGCCTGACCGGCGTGACGGTCATCCTGGCCGGCATCGGTGCTGTCGCGGGCATCTTCGGGATGAGCGAGGCCAACGCGGCGATCGGTGGCGGCGAGGCGGGCGGCTTCTGGGTGGTCACAGCGCTGGTGGCGGTCGCGGCTGGCGCGGGCCTCGCCTTCCTGCGCAAGATCGACTGGATCTAGGGACCCCGAGCGTCAGCCGCAGACCACCGGTTTCGGGGTCGGGTGCGACTCGCCCGGATCGGCCGCTTCCTGCGACAGGAAGGCGGCGACGACCTGGGTCTTGCCCGGCGTCCCCTTCGGGCCCTCCGACGTCTGGAGCCAGAGCTCCTCGCTGGTCGCGGTCAGGGCGTCGTTCAGCTCCAGCTGGTGTCGGCGGACTTCGGTGATCTCGTACAGGAAGCGCTGGTCGTCGCTCGTGTAGACCTCGACGACCATCCCGAGCATCTTCTTGCCGTTCGAGATCTTGGACGCGTCGAGGATGGGCAGGAACATCCCGTCGCGGGCGTGGGCGTACAGGTAAGTGGCCTTGCCCTGGCCCGGCTGGCCGAGCGCCCCGTTGGCATCGAGGAACATCGCGACGTCGCACAGCGGGTAGACATCGCCGGGCGGCGGTTCGATGACCGGGAGGTCGATCCTGAGCGCCGCGATGCGGACCCGGGTCGCCACGCGATCGGCTGGGAACGTCGGCGCGGGCGTCTCCGGGCCGGCGGAGCCGATGGGCGGGAGGGTGATCCGCGCCGACGGACTGGCCAGGCCGGTGCCCGGTGTCGGATCGTCGGAGCCGAGCGGGCCGGCATCGACCGGGGTCGTGTAGCTGAGCAGCCCGACGGCCAGCATCGTGACGCCGACGGCGGTCAGGAGGGCGGGGATCACGCGTGAGCGGACGGGATCCGCCAGGTCGGCCATGGGACCGGCATCGTACCAGCGAGTCGCCCGGACCGCCGTCGGCCGCTGGTACTGGTACCCTCCGGCCCATGTCGCCCCGTCTGGCCGTCGTGGCCGGCCTCCTCTCCGGGATCCTCGTGGCCGCGCTCGTGCTCGGCGGGATCTACGCGCTCGCGCCGGAGGGGACCGCCGTCATCCCGAGTCCGGAGCCGTCCGCGACGCCCGTCGCGTCCGTGCCGCCCGCCAGCCACGAGCCATCGGCCTCGCTGCCCGTCGCGTCATCCGGATCGCCCGTCCCATCGGCCAGCGCCGCGGGCCTGTTCCACATCGGTGAACCAGCTCCGGGCCTCGTCGTACCCCAGGTGGGTGGCGGCACGATCGATCTCGCGGACCTCCGGGGCAAGCCGGTCTGGGTCAACTTCATGGCGACCTACTGCCCGCCATGCCAGGACGAGTTCCCGCTGATGAACGGCTTCGCGGCTCGCTACGCCGAGGCCGGACTGGTGGTCCTCGCGATCGATGTCAAGGAGGACGAGGGCACCGTGGCGGCGTTCGCCGAGTCGCTCTCGGCCACGTTCCCGCTCGGCCTGGATACGAACGGCAAGGCATCCGCGGACTGGGACGCGATCGCCCTGCCCGTCCACTTCTGGATCGACGCGGACGGCATCGTGCGCGATGGGGCGCTCGGCGGCATCGGCCCCGACATCATGGCCCGCGGGCTCCAGTCGATCCTCCCCGACGTCACCGTCACGCCTTGACCGTTCGCCACGACCGCGTCGGTGGGGCGGCGGTCCGCGCCCGACTGGCGTCCCTCCTGGACACGCCGGGCCTGCTCCTGGTCGTGTCCGACTTCGACGGGACGCTGGCGCGCGGTTCCGGTGACCCGACCGCGGCGGCCATCGAGCCGCTCGCCCGCCGGTCGCTCCGTCACCTGGCGCGCGTCGGCGCGACCCATCCCGGCCGGTGTCGGACGGCGATCCTGACCGGCCGCACCGTCGGCGACGCCGCGAGCCGCATCCGCGTGGGCGGCATCGACTACCTGGGTGACCACGGCCTGCAGTCCGGCTGGCTGCCTCGCGGAGCGAAGCCCGGCTCCCTCGAGACCATGTACGAGCCCGGCTTCGAGGCACACGTCCCGGTCGCGCGGGCGCTGGCCGCCGGCGTCGGGGGTCGGCTCGGACACCCGAGCTGGCTCTACGTCGAGTCGAAGGGGCCGTCGGTGGCCTTCCACTTCCGCGGCGCGGCGGACCGCGACGCGGCGCGTGATGCCGTCCACCAGGCACTGCGCGAGACCGAGCGCGAGGTGGGGGCGCACGGGCTCGCCCACTATCGGGGCCGGCTCGTCGTGGACCTGCGACCGACCGCCGCCGGCGGCAAGGCGGAGGCCATGGCACGGTTGCTGGATCGGCACCGTCCGCACGCGGTGATCGCGCTCGGCGACGACATCAGCGACGCCGATGCCTTCGCCGTGCTGCGCGCCGCCCGGGTGGAGGGCACCGTCGACGGGCTGGCCGTCGCCGTCCACGGTCCGCATGGGATGCCGGATGCCGTCCGTGAGGCGGCCGATCTTCACCTGGCATCCCCGCACGACGCAGCGCGATTGCTGGCCGCCATCGCCCGCCTGGTCGACCGCGACACCCGATCGTCCGACACCCGCTAGCATCGGTTTGGTGCCCGACCTCGACCCCACGCCGACGGCCTCCTATCGCGCCGTCTTCGCCGTGCCGCAGCTTGGTCGCGTGGTCGCGTCCATGCAGCTCGCGCGCATCGCCCAGACGATGTTCGGCGTGGCGATCGTCCTGTTCGCGCTCGCCCAGTACGACTCGCCGACCCTTGCCGGCATCGTCACCTTCGCCTCCATCTTCCCGGGCCTGCTGATCGCACCGATCGCCGGGGCCCTGCTGGATCGGCACGGCCGCGTCCGCCTGATGGCGTTCGACTACGCCGTCGCGTTCGTCAGCCTCGTCCTGATCGGCGGACTGGCGCTGGCCGGCCTGCTGCCGGTCGCCCTGCTGGTCCTCATCGTCATCGTGACCTCGCTCACGAGCATCCTCAGCATCGTCGGATTGCGCACGATCATCCCCTTGATGGTGCCGTCGTACCTGTGGGAGCGAGCGAACGCGATCGATGCCAACGGGTACGTCGTCGCCACGATCCTCGGACCACCGATCGCCGCCAGCCTCGTCGCATTCCTCGGGGCGCCGGAGGCGATGATCGCGATCGCGATCCCCTTCGGCCTGGCCGCCGCCGCGCTCATCGGGCTACGGGAACCACCGACGACCACGGTGTCGAGCGGTCGCCTGCTGCGCGACTCGATGGACGGTATGCGCTATGCCTGGAACAACCGGACCATCCGCGGCCTCGGGTTCTCGATGACGGTCCTCAACCTGTGCTGGGGCGCCGTGACGATCGTCATCCCGCTCATCGTCATCGACGTGCTGGGCGAGGGTGAGGCGTGGGTCGGGATCGCCTTCGCGGCATCCGGGGTGTCGGGGATGATCTCCGCGCTGATCTTCGGCCGGCGCGACACGCGCGGACGAGAGGTCCCGATGCTGGCGATCCCGATGCTGCTGAGTGCGCCGATCATCGCGATCCTGCTGCCCGCGACCGGCGCCTTCGGGCCGATCGCCCCGGGCATCGGGCTCGGGCTGGTCGTCGGCTCGATGTTCCTGTTCGGTCTCGCGAACGGGCCGCTCGACATCGCCCTGTTCACGGTCAGGCAACGACGGACGGATCCGGCCTGGATGGGTCGCGCGTTCGCCGTCTCGATGGCCTTCAACTTCATGGGCTACCCGTTCGGCGCCGTCATCGCGGGCGCCCTCGCGTCGGCCTCGCTGCCGGCCGCGCTCGTCCTGAGCGTCATCGCGTGCCTGCTCGCCGGGGTCCTGGCCTTCGCGCTCATCCCGGCCCGGGTCGAGGACGAGATCGGACTGGACGTGTCGACCGCGACGTAGGGCTCCCACGCCCCGCGGGCCGTCGGAGGGTCAGTGGCCCAGGGCCACCGCGGCAGCGGCATCGCCGACGATGTCCAGGATGAGCGTCGGGAACAGTCCCAGGATGATGGTCAGGGCGGTGGCCACGGCCAGCCCGGTCCACAGCAACGAGCCGTGGCGAAGCGGCGTGGCATCGGTCTCCGGCTCGCGCATGAACATGTAGACGATGACCCGCAGGTAGTAGAACGCCGCGACGGCCGCATTCAGCACGGCGATGACCGCCAGGACGGCGGTCGCGCCGCCGGCCTCGACCGCCGCGATGATGACGTACGCCTTGGCGAAGAAGCCGGCGGTCGGCGGGATCCCGGTGAGCGACAGCAGGAACAGCGTGAACACGATGGCCAGGACCGGTTCGCGTCGGATCAGTCCGGCGAAGGTCCCGAGACCGGAGGTCACGCCCGTCCGCTTCTGGATGGCCGAGATGACCGCGAAGGCCCCAAGGTTCATGAACGTGTACGCCGCGAGGTAGTAGAGCAATCCTTCGAGGCCGTCGAGCTGTCCGGCGGCGAAGGCCGCGAAGCCGACGAGCATGTAGCCGGTGTGGGCGATGGAGCTGTACGCCAGCATCCGCTTGACGTTGTCCTGGGTCAGCGCGACGAGGTTGCCGAGGCTCATCGTCAGGGTCGAGAGGATCAGGATGATCGGCAGCCACACGTCGGCCAGCGGCCAGAGCGCCTCGCCGAAGAGGCGGATGATCAAGGCGAAGGCGCCCACCTTGGGGCCGACCGACAGGTAGCCGGTGACCGGGGTCGGCGACCCCTGGTAGGCGTCCGGCGTCCAGTAGTGGAACGGGACAGCGGCGATCTTGAACGCCACGCCGGTCGTCATGAAGGCGAGGCCCATCGCCAGGCCGGGCGACAGCGGCGCCTCGCCCGCGACGATCTTGGCCAGCTGGTCCGCCACGCCGTCGACCATCGTCGTGCCGGTCAGGCCCCATACGAACGCGAGGCCGAACAGGAAGATGGCCGAACTGAACGATCCGAGCAGGAAGTACTTGATCGCCCCCTCGGTCGAGTACGCGTCGGTCTTGTGGAAGCCGGCCAGCAGGTAGCCGGGGAGCACCATCAGCTCGAGACCGATGAACAGGAGCAGCAGCTCCGTGGATGCGGCGATGAGCATCGCGCCGGTCATCGCGAACAGGAGGATCGCCGCGAACTCCGGGACCGGCAGGGTCCGCGGCAGCAGGTAGTCGGGCGCGAACGCGATCGTCAGGGCCGCGATCGAGATGAACAGCAGGTCCAGGAAGGTCGTCAGCCCGTCGACGGTGTACGTGCCGCCGAACGCGCTGGACGGCGTCTGCCCGACGCTCAGGACGAGACCGGCCGTGATCGCCAGGCCGAGGTAGGCGGTGGCGATCGCCAGTGGCTTGCTGCCGGGCCGGACGAGGTCCATCACGATGACCGCGCACGCGGTCAGGATGGCCGCGACCAGGGGGCTGATGGTGGTGAGGTCCTGGTAGCTCAATGGGCGGCCCCGCCGTCCGTTCCCATGGCGGCCGGGCGCGCGTGCAGCGCCGCGTACGCCGTGCGAGCCAGAACGCCCAGCACGATGGCCCCCAGCACGACGGTCGCGACCTCGGCCGGGATGGCGATGGCCGTCGCCGGCTCCACCTCGGACAGGGTGGTGGTGACGGTCGTGTCGAAGAGGTCGAGCAACAGGCCCGGCTGGAGGCCGAAGACGACCACGAGGACACCGAGCGGGACGAGGGTCAGGATCTCGACCGGGGTCATGTCGGTCAGGTGGTCGCCCAGGCCCGCGAGGAAGTCGGACAGCTCACCGAACACGACCCGGCCATACATGAACAGGAGGTAGCCGGCGGCCAGGATCATCACGAAGGCCGCGATGGCGGCGGCCCCCGGCAGGACCACGAACGTGCCGACCAGCACGAGGAACTCCCCGACGAACCCGGACAGGCCGGGCAGGCCGGCCGAGGCGAAGGTGAAGAAGCCGAAGACCGCGGCGTAGACCGGGGTGCGCGATGCCAGGCCGCCCATCTTGGCGATCGTCCGATCGTGGGTCCGCTCGTAGATGACGCCGACCAGGAGGAACAGGGCACCCGTGATGAGGCCGTGGTTGATCATCTGCAGGATCGCGCCCTGGAGGCCCTGCTCGGTGAAGACGAAGATGCCCAGGGTCACGAAGCCCATGTGGCTGACCGACGAGTACGCGACGAGCCGTTTCAGGTCCGGTTGGACCATCGCCACCACGGCGCCGTAGATGATCGCGATGAGCGACAGGACGATGATCGCGGGGGCGAACGTCTGGGACGCGTCCGGGAAGAGCGGGAGGGCGAAGCGGATGAACCCGTAGGCGCCCAGCTTCAGCATGACCGCAGCCAGGATGACGCTGCCGGCGGTGGGAGCCTCGGTGTGCGCGTCGGGCAGCCAGGTGTGGAACGGGAACATCGGGACCTTGATCGCGAAGGCCAGGAAGAAGGCCAGGAAGGCGGCCAGTTGGAGGCCGTCCGCGAAGCCCGTGGTGCGGGCGTACTCCCGCAGCGACACGAAGTCGAAGGCGTTCGCCCACGATCCGTCGTGCCCGCTCTGGTACGCGAAGGCGGTCGCCAGGATGGCGACGAGCATCAGGAGCGACCCGACGAGCGTGTACAGGACGAACTTGATCGTCGCGTAGATCCGATTCGAACCGCCCCAGATACCGATGATCAGGTACATCGGCACGAGCACGACTTCCCAGAAGATGTAGAACAGGAACAGGTCCAGCGCGATGAAGACGCCGATCATCCCGACCTCGAGGATGAGGAACGAGATCATGTATTCCTTGATCCGGGTCTGGATCGGCTTGAAGCTGGCGAGGATCGCGATCCACGACATCGTCGTGGTCAGGACGACCAGGGCGACCGCCAGGCCGTCGGCGCCCACCTTGTAGGCGATCCCGAAGTCGGGGATCCACGGGATGGACTCGACGAACTGGAAGGCCGGGTCCGTCGGCGCGAAGCCGACCAGCAGCACCAGGGACACGACCCAGGTCAGCAGGGCGAAGCCGAGCGCCGTCGCGCGGGCCGCCGACGCCGGCAGGACCGCCACGACGAGCGCGCCGATGAGCGGCAGGAAGGCGATGAGCGACAGGATCGGGAACGTGCCGATGTCGATCATCGCTGGACCAGGAGCAGGAACGACGCGGCCATGACGATCAGGCCCACGGCGATGCCCAGGGCGTAGTTCTGCACCCGGCCGGTCTGGACCAGGCGCAGGCCGCGGCCGGTCTTGACCGTGGCTCGGCCGAGCGAATTGACCGTCCCGTCGACGACCTCGCGGTCGAACCACCACATGGCGTAGGCGATCCTGCCGCCGACGACCATGAACAGGAAGTGGTTCAGTTCATCGAACCACCACTTGTTGAGCGATGCCCGGTAGAGGAACGGCGCTCGGGCCGTGAGCGCCTGGACCTGCTCGGGCTTCGGGTCGCGGTGGAGGCCCGGCAGGCTGACGCCGAACAGGCGCCAGGCGATGGCGATGCCGATCACGGCGACCGTGACACTCGCGAGGATCAGGGCACCGTCGATGCCGAACAGGGCGTACGCGGCCTCTTCATGGCCTTCCCCGTAGAGGATGTGCTGGCCCTCCTCGAAGACCGGCTCCATCCAGTGGTGGAGGCGGCTGTCACCCAGCGGCAGCCCCAGGTACATGCCCAGGAAGATGGATGGGATCGAGAGCAGGATGAGCGGGATGGTCATGACCGGGACCGACTCGTGGATCTTGTCCCAGACGGCCTTCGGACCGCGGAACGAGCCCCAGAACGTGAGGCCCATGAGCCGGAACATGTAGAACGCCGTCAGACCGGCGACGATGAAGCCGACCAGGGACACCCACCAGAACCCGAGCTTGAAGGACTCGCCCAGGATCTCGTCCTTGCTGAAGAAGCCGGCCAGGGGCGGGATGCCCGAGATGGCCAGCGAGCCGATGAGCATCGTCACGTACGTGATCGGGATCTTCTTCGAGAGGCCGCCCATCCTGCGCATGTCCTGCTCTTCGTGGACGGCGTGGATGACCGAACCCGAGTCGAGGAACAGCAGGCCCTTGAAGAACCCGTGGGTCATGAGGTGGAAGATCGCGGCGGTCCACGCCCCGACGCCGAACGCGGCGAACATGTACCCGAGCTGGCTCAGCGTGGAGAACGCCAGCACCCGCTTGATGTCCGTCTGGGTCATCGCGATCGACGCCGCGAGGATGGCCGTGAAGATGCCGATCCCGGCGACGACGACCATGACGCCTGGAGCGCTGGCGAAGATGGGGTTGGAGCGCAGGACGAGGTAGACGCCGGCGTTGACCATCGTCGCGGCGTGGATGAGGGCGGACACCGGGGTGGGACCCTCCATCGCGTCCGGCAGCCAGACGTGGAGCGGGAACTGGGCGCTCTTGCCCATCGCCCCGGCGAAGATCAGCAGGGCGATCGCCGCGACGACGAACGGTTCGACCTCGCCGATCCGCTCGAGCACGTGCTGGATGTCGAGCGTGCCGAGGGTCGCGAAGATGAGCATGATCCCGAGCGCGAAGCCGACGTCGCCGACGCGGTTGACGATGAACGCCTTCTTGGCGGCGAGCGCCGCGGATCGCTTCCGATACCAGAACCCGATGAGCAGGTAGCTCGACAACCCGACCAGCTCCCAGGCCACGAACACGACCAGGAAGTTGTCCGCCAGGACCAGCAACAGCATCGAGAACATGAACAGGTTCAGGTAGGCGAAGAACCGCCAGTAGCCCGGGTCGTGGCTCATGTAGCCGATCGAGTAGATGTGGACCAGCAGGCCGATCGTCGTGACGACGATGAGCAGGCAGGCGGTCAGGTTGTCGACGAAGAACCCGACATCGACCACGAAGTCGCCGGCCGGGATCCACGTGAACAGCGTCGCGCCGTACCCGTGTTCGCCGAACGGCTCGGCGCCCGTGAGCGAGCTGTAGCTGACCAGCATGGCGATGACCCAGGCGGCGAGGACCGCGAACACGGGGATCCAGTGCGCCTGCTTGTGCAGCCGGCGGCCGATGAGGGCGGTGATCGCGAAGCCCGCCAGCGGCAGGATCGCGATGAGCGGGATGAGCGTCGCCCAGCTCGACTCGTCGAGCGTCATCGTTTCATGGCGTCGTACTCATCCACCAACGGCGTTCGCTTGTTGCGGTAGATGGCGATGACGATGGCGAGGCCGACGGTCGCCTCGGCGGCGGCCACCGCGATGACCATGAGCGCGATGACCGAGCCCTGGACGCCGAGCGATGGGATGAACGCACCGAAAGCGACGATCGACAGGTTGACGCCGTTGAGCATCAGTTCGATCGACATGAGCATGCTGATCGCGTTGCGGCGGGCCAGGAACCCGAACGTGCCGATCGCGAACAGGATGCCCGCCAGGACCAGGTAGGCGTCGAGGCTGTCGCTCACGACGGGCCGCCCGGTTCGCGCTTGGCGAGGAAGACGCCGCCCACGACGGCGGCCAGCAGCAGGACGCTGACGACCTCGAACGGCAGGACGTAGTTCGTGAAGAGCTCGGTGGCCACGGCGCTCGCACTGGCGATGGCCCGTTCCGCACTGGCGCCCCAGTCCGTGGCGGCCACCGCGAGCGCGATCACGACCGCGATGACGACCGAGGCGATCGCCGCCGGACCGGCCTGGGTCTGGAAGACGAGGCGCGACGGCGCGTCCTTCGTCTGGGTGAGCATGATCGCGAACAGGATCAGGACGCTGATGGCCCCGATGTAGACGATGACCTGGGCCGCCCCGATGAGCGGCGCGCCCATCAGGACGTAGATGCCGGCGAGCGAACCGAAGCACACGATCATGGCCAGGCCGCAGCGGATGATGTCACGCATCGTCACGACCAGCAGGCCGGCGATGACCATGATCGCGGACAGGATCCAGAACAGGGCGTCGTCCCAGTCCTGGCCGAGGAACAGGAGCATGAGCACGGCCACCCCGGTGACCATCCCAAGGACGATCATCGCGATGAGGACCTGCGCGACGAGCTTGCCCACGGTCGCCTACGACTCGTGCGGGGCCGGGATGACGGCGACCGCCGACCCGTGGTCGTGTCCGCCGTGCCCGTGGCCGTTGCCGTTCCCGCGGGTCGCGACGCCGTCGAGGGCGGGCGGCAGCATCGGGAGCAGTCGGGCCGGATCGACGATGCGGCCGGCCGCCTCGGCACGCGAGGCCCAGTCGCGCTCGCGTCGGATGTAGGTCACTTCGGTCTCGCGGTCGATGGCGGCGATGGCCATCAGGTCGATGGTCGGCTCGCTCCGGTCCGTGTGGGCGAGCTCGATGTCGGCACCGTCGCGCAGCGCGTCGTACGGGCAGGCGTCGACGCAGATCCCGCACAGGATGCAGCGGCTCTCGTCCACCTCGTACTTCTGCAGGACGCGTGGCTTCGGCATCAGGGCGCCGGTCGGGCACGTTTCGGCGCACCGGCCACAGGACACGCACGGGGTGTCGTTCAAGCTCATGTCCAGCGGCGTCGTGACCAGCGTGTCGAACCCGATGCGCATGAAGTCGTAGCAGGCCGCGCCGACCACCTCGGAACAGACCTGGGCGCACCGACCGCAGTCGATGCAGCGGGACGGCTCGCGCAGGATGAAGGCGTGGGAGTCGTCCCGGACGTAGTCGTGGTTGAGGCCCGTGAACCGGTTCTCCGTCACGCTCCGGTAGCCGGCGCCCTGGTGGTATTGCGGCTCGAGCGTCTTGAGCGTCGTGCTGTACTCGATTCCCAGGCGGCGCAGGTCGCAGAAGCCGATCGCCTCGCAGGTGCACTGGAGGCAGCGCGTCGATTCGGCGACGGCTTCCTCGCGCGTGTACGGCAGCTCGTACTCGATGTAGTTGTGGTTGCGCTCCTCGGCCTCCATCGCGGTCAACCGGTAGCGCGGTTCCTTGATCTCGCTCGTGAACGGCACGATCGACAGGAACTCGGGCTGCGGTTCGGCCAGCGTCTGGCGGGTCCGGATGGCGGTCAGGTCCATGCCCTTGAGGTACGCGTCCACCGCGTACGCGGAGCGACGGCCCTCGGCGATGGCCTGGACGACGGTCGCGGCGCCGATGCGCACGTCGCCCGTCCCGAACACGCCCGGCCGGCCGGTCTCGAACGTGACCGCGTCCGCCTTGAGGCGCCACTGCTTGGTCTTCTCCGGGCCGGTGTTGCCGGGCTGATCCAGCCAGTCCAGCTCCGGGCCCTGGCCGATGGCCAGGAGCACGCGGTCGCACGGGATGATGAATTCCGTGCCGGGCGCCGGTTCCGGGCGGCGCCGGCCGGAGGCGTCCGGGGCGCCAAGCGCCATGCGGATGAATTCGACCCCGGTCACGTTGCCGGCATCGTCGGTCACGACCCGCACCGGGCCGGCCTGGAAGATGGCCGTGACGCCTTCCTCGATCGCCTCGTGGACCTCGCCCGAGGCCGGCATGTCCTTCATGTCGCGCCGATAGACGAGGGTGACCTCCGCGGCGCCCTGGCGGACGGACGTCCGCGAGCAGTCCATCGAGGTGAAGCCGCCGCCGATGACGACGACCCGCTTGCCGGCGTGATCCGGGTACGGCAGGCCGAGCGTCGCGGTGCGCAGGTACTCGAGGCCGTCCAGGCACTCGGCGGCGTCCTCGCCCGGGATGCCCAGCTTGTTCGTGTCGTAGCAGCCGATGGCGACCACGACGGCGTCGAAGCCCCGATTGGTCAGGTCATCGAGCGTGAAGTCCGTGCCGAGCCCGGCGTTGCAGACCATCTTGCCGCCGAGGCGCATGACCGCCTCGTACTCGGCCTCGAGGACCTCCACCTTCGGCAGCCGGTACTGGGGGATCCCGTAGCGGAGCATCCCGCCTGGGGCCGGGTCGCGCTCGAAGATCGTCACGTCGTGGCCGGCCAGGAGCAGGTAGAACGCAGCGGCCATGCCGGCCGGGCCGGACCCGATGACCGCGGCCTTGCGACCCGAGGCCGCCTGGCGCTCGAACGGGACGGGCGGGTCGATCCCGTCGTCCAGCATCTGCTTGAGGACCTGGTCGCCGGCATAGCGGTGGCTGTCGCGGATGGCGATGGCCTCGTCCACCTCGTCACGCCGGCAGTGCTCCTCGCACGGGGCGGGGCACACGCGGCCGAGGACGGACGGGAACGGGATGGTCCGCTTGAAGATCCGCGCGCTCTCGCGCCAGTTCGCCTCGGCGTTGGCCTTGAGGAAGCCCGGGATGTCGATGTGGCTCGGGCACTTGTTCTGGCAGGGCGGCAGGCAATAGGCGTTGTGGTCGCTGAAGATGAGCTCGAGGTTCGTCCGACGCAGCCGGCGGACCTCCTCGGTCTGGGTCTGGACCTTCATCTCCGGCTCGCACACCCGCGAGCAACTGATCGGTGGATGCTCCTCGCCCTCGACCTCGACGACGCACATCCGGCAGGCCCCGAAGCCCGGGAGCTTGGGCTCGTAGCAGAGGGTCGGGATCTCGATCCCGTTGTCGCGGCAGACCTCCAGGATCGTCTGGCCTTCGAAACCCTCGACGACGCGGCCGTCGACCTCGATCCGGATCCGCGTCGACGATTGCGGCCGCTGCGGCGACTGCGTGTCCAGCAGGCGCTCGGCCAGCGATGGCTCCGCCAGGGGCTCCTGCGGCGCATCGACCGTCTCGGGGCGGCTCTCGGGGCGGGTGATGAGGTCAGCCATGGGTCGCCTTATGAACTCGCACCGACCGTCACCGCGATCGGGTGACAGACGCCGGCTGGGCAGGTGCTACGGAGGATGTGGTCGTCCAACTCGGGACCGAAGTATCGCATCCCGCTCGTGAGCGGAAGCGTGGTCAGGCGCTCGTGGTCGCACAGGGCGGAGGCCACGATGTCGGCCGACAGGTCGGCCAGGAGCGCCCCGTCGGTCGGCTTCGGCCGACCCTCGACGACGCGGTCCGCGATCTCGACCAGCCGGCGCGTCCCGATGCGGCAGGGGATCGTCTTGCCGCACGCCTCGCCGGCACAGAACCGGGTCAGGAGGCGGGCCAGGTCCACGATGCAGGCTCGATCGTCGGCGACGACCACGGACCCGGACCCGATGTGGGCGCCGACCGCGCGCAGCCCCTCGAACGTGTACGGCGTGTCGAGCCGGTCGGGCGGGAGGAGGCCGCCCGACGGTCCACCGACGAGGAGCGCCTTCACGGAACGCCCGGCCGGCATGGCCCCACCGAGGGCCACGATGTCACGTAGTGGCGTTCCGAACGGGACCTCGGCGATGCCCTCCCCGCCCGGCGTCCGGACCTGGACGAGGACCGTACCCGGGCAGTCGTAGGCGCCGGTCTTGGCGAAGGCGTCGGCTCCGTGTCGCAGGATCCAGCCGAGGGCCGCCAGCGTCTGGACGTTGTTGACGACGGTCGGCATCCCGTACAGGCCGCGCTCGGCCGGATGCGGCGGGCGCTGCTCCGGCTGGCCACGCTTGCCTTCGAGCGCCTTGAGCAGGACGGTCTCCTCGCCCAGCATGTACGCGCCCTGGACGGGCCGGACCGAGATCATGAGGTCGTGGCCCAGCCCCGGCACGTCGAAGCCGATGAAGCCGGCGTCCGTGGCCGCTCCGATGGCCGCCTCGAGTCCGCGGATGGCGGCGGTGTCCTCCGCGCGGACGGCGATGAACGACTCCGTGGCACCGATCGCGACGGCCGCGATGGCGGTCCCCTCGATGACCGCGTACGGGTCCAGGGTCAGGAGCGCGCGGTCCGTGCCGGACGCCGGGTCCGCGCCGTAGCCGTTGGCGACGACGTACCGTCGCTGCGCTTCGGTCCCGGCCGCGAGCCGCCACTTCGGTCCGGTCGGGAAGCCGGCACCACCGCGGCCCCGCAGGCCGGAGGCGGCGACGGTCGCGATCGTGGCGAGCGGCCCCAGGTCGCGGATGGCGACCCGGAGCCCCTCGAACGCGCCGGCCTTGACGGCGGCGTCCAGGTCCAGCGGGTCGGCGGCGTCGGCTCGCTCCAGGAGGATCGTCGGCCAGGCCGTGGGGGTCTTGAGGCGGGTCGCCGTCACGCGCGACCTCCGAGGGCGCTGTCGAATGCGGCCAGGTAGGTCGCCTCGGCCGGACGGTGGGCCAGGACGGCGGCGGCCTGATCGGTCGCCTCCGGCGGCTCGAAGCGCAGGTGCGCGTAGTAGCTGGCGGTGCCGTAGATCATCGCGTACCAGGCGCCCGTCCTGTGGCTGATGCGCTTGAGCGCGGCCACCGGGAGGTAGCCATACGCGGCCTGGGTCGCCTCGAGGATGTCGAGCATCCGGGCGGGGTCGTGGTCGAACTCCTCCAGGACGGCGTCCACCTTCGCGATGTCGACCGCGGCGAACGGCACGTATGCCGGATCCGGCACCGGCCGGCCGGAGCGACGGAGCGCCGATTCCTCGCGTCGCTCGCCGTACGTCTCGGGGGCGCCCCAGTGGACGTGGTAGCGGCCGCGCGTGTCCATCCCACCCATGTCGATGCACTCGATCGGGCAGGCCTGGGCGCACTGGAAGCAGGTCTCGCACTTGAGCGTGCCGTACTCGTCGTACAGCAGCTGCAGCCGGCCGCGGAACTTGTGCGGTGGATCCAGCCGCACCTCGGGATACTTGATCGTGACCTTGGGCTCGAAGAACTTGCGCAGGGTCAGGCTCATCCCGCGCACGATCCCGAGGCCGGGGACCAGGCTCACAGCGGCGCTCGCATCGACTCGGTGATGACGATCGCGACCGCGGTGACGAACAGGTTGAGCAGGGCCGCCGGCAGCAGCCACTTCCAGGCGAAGTCCATCAACTGGTCGACACGCACGCGCGGCAGCGTGCCGCGCATCCACACGAACAGGAAGACGAACGCATAGGTCTTGCCCAGGAACCAGAGCAGGCCGGCCACCCAGTCGAGGCCGACGAAGGCGATGGCCCCGATGACGGTCATCAGGAACACGTTCGCCAGCACGAAGCCGGCGAGGAGGGCCTGCCAGCCCTTGATCCGGTTGCTGACCAGCCAGATCGGGGCGGCGAAGAAGACGGTCAGTAGCGGCGGGACGACCAGGAACAGGAGCAGGAGCCCGATCCCGAGCGAGCCGGGATCCAGGTCCAGGGTGATCTCCGGGAACGGGAACGGCGCGTTCCAGCCGCCGAAGAACAGGGTCACCGTCAGCGCCGAGATGATGAACACGTTCACGTACTCGGCGAAGAAGAAGAACCCGAAGCGCATGCCCGAGTACTCGGTGGCGAAGCCGGCCACGATCTCCGAGTCCGCCTCGGTCAGGTCGAACGGCGTCCGGTTCGCCTCGGCGGCGGCGGCGATGAAGAAGATCAGGGCGCCCAACGGCTGGCGGAAGATGTACCAGTCGGTGAACCAGCCGGACTGGTTGGTGACGATCGTGTTCAGGCTCATCGTGCCGGCCAGCAGGATCAGTCCCACGACCGACAGGGTCAGCGGGATCTCGTAGCTGATCACCTGAGCGGCGGAGCGCAGGCCGCCGAGCAGCGAGTACTTGTTGTAGCTGGACCAGCCGGCCATCAGCAGGCCCACGACCGACAGGCCGCCGATCGCGAAGAAGTACAGGAGGCCCAGGTTGATGTCCTGGCCGAAGAAGCCCGGCGCGAACGGGATGACGAGCAGGGTCATGACGCTGGCGAGGTAGGTCACGACCGGGGCCCATGTGAACACGAGGGGATCCGCGCCCGTCGGGGTGAAGTCCTCCTTCATGAGGACCTTTAGGCCGTGCACGACGGACAGTGCCGAGCCCGCCGGCCCGACCCGGTCCGGCCCAAGACGAAGGTTCATCAGCGCGATGATCTTCATCTCCATGTAGATGATCAGGAATGCGGTCGGGACCGTGATCAGCAGGATCGCCGTGGCGGCGACGAGGAACCGGACGACCTCCAGGTTCGCCGCGGCCAGGTCGACCAGGATCCCGCCCAGCAGCGCGACCGCCACGACCGCCCCCACGGTCAGGGCGGCCAGCAGCGGGATGGCCGTGAAGATGACCTTCCCGGGCAGCGTCAGCCGGTTCCAGGAGTTCGAGATGACGGTCATTTATCGACACCGCCCATGATCGGGTCGAGGCTGGCCATGATGGCCATGGTGTCCGCGAGCAGGTGGCCCGGCATCATCACGCCGACCGCCTGCAGGTGGATGAACGACGGGTCGTGGATGCGCATCCGGAACGGCTGATCCGTGCCGTCACTGATGGCGTAGGTCGCGTACTGGCCGCGCGGACCCTCGACCGCCGCGTACGCCCGGCCTGGCCGCGGACGCAGGAGGCGCGGCAGCTTGGCCATGACCGGACCGTCCGGCATCTGGTGCAGGCACTGGTCGATGATCCGGATGCTCTGGCGGACCTCGTCGAGGCGGAGCAGGTAGCGCGCCAGGCAGTCGCCCTCCGAGCGGGTCGGGATGTCGAATTCGAGCTCCGGGTAGACGCTGTACGGATGCGCCCGTCGGACGTCGAACGGGACGCCCGTGGCGCGCAGGTTCGGGCCGGACATGACCATCCGGAGCGCCGTCGCCGTATCGATCGTGCCCAGGCCGCGCATCCGGCGCACGAAGATCTCGTTCTCGTTGAGCAGGCCCATGTTGTTGTCGATCTGCTGCGTGGCGCGGCTCATCCAGTCGCCCAGGCGACTCATGAACTCGTGGTTCAGGTCACCGTTCACGCCGCCGATCCGGAAGTAGTTGAACAGCATCCGCTGACCCGTCAGGGCCGCGAGCATGTCGACGATCTCGTCGCGCTCGATGAACGACCACAGGATCGGCGTCAGGCCGCCCAGGTCCAGGGCCATCCAGCCCATGAACAGGGCGTGACTGGCGATGCGGTTCAGTTCACCCGAAAGGACGCGGATGTACTCGGCGCGACGCGGGACCTCGACGTCCAGCAGCTTCTCGAACGCCATGACCGGCGCCCACTCGTTGAACAGCGAGCTGACGTACTCGAGCGGGTCCGTGTAGCAGATCGCCTGGTGGTAGTCCGCGTTCTCGCACAGCTTCTCGACGCCGCGGTGGAGGTAGCCCAGGACCGGGTCCAGGTCCACGACCTTCTCGCCGTCGAGCTTGAGCACGACCCGAAGCACGCCATGGGTGGACGGGTGCTGGGGGCCCATGTTGATGAGCATCTCGCCGTCGGCCAGGGTGTAGAACTCGGCCTCGCGCTCGGTCCGCGTCGGGTACGGCGGGATCGGCTCGAACACGCCGAGATCGCGGTCCAGCGTGACCCGCGGGTCGTCGGTCGACTGGTGCGGCGGCTGCCTGGTGGTCACGATGCCCCACCTCGGCGGACGAGCGCTGTCGACGGGACGTTGCTGGGCGCCTGGGTCCGTTCCATCGGGCGGACGCCGGCACCGGGCGAACGGGCCGCGTCGTCCGGCAGGAAGAAGTCCTTGCGCAGCGGGAAGCTCGCGTAGTCGGGCGACATGTAGATGCGCCGCAGGTCGCGATTGCCCTCGAAGATGATCCCGAACATGTCGTAGGCCTCGCGTTCCATCCACTCCGCGCCCTTCCACAGGAAGGTGGCGGACGGGACGCGCGGATCGTCGCGCGACAGGCCGTCAGCGATGACCCGCAGCCAGTCCGGCGTCGTCTCGCTCCACAGGTGGTAGACGACCTGCATGACCTCGCCGGTATCGACGCCGGCCAGGTCGGCCAGGAACTCGAAGTGGAGATCCGGCTCGTCGTGCAGGGCGGTCAACACGGGCACGACGTCGCCCGCGGCGATGCGCATCTCGGTCTCGTCGTGGCGCTGGCGGACGGGACCGGTCAGGGTCGCCCCGAACCGGGTCTCCAGGCGCGCCTTGAAGGCTCGATCCATCCTAGAGATCCGTCGGCACGGTCGGGCCGATCGCACGGTCCGGCCAGTGGCCGCGCCGGTCCTTGACCAGCTGCTGCAGTTTCATCATCCCGTAGATCAGTCCCTCGGGGCGAGGCGGGCAGCCGGGGATGTAGACGTCCACCGGCATGACCCGGTCGATGCCCTCGACCGTCGAGTAGCTCCGCTTGTAGCGACCGCCCGAGCACGTGCAGTCGCCCATCGCGACACACCACTTGGGCTCCGGCATCTGCTCCCACAGGCGGACCAGCGGCCCGGCCATCTTGGTGGTGAGGGTGCCGGCCACGATCAGCACGTCCGCCTGACGGGGACTCGCCCGGAACGGGAACATGCCCCAGCGGTCCATGTCGTTCTTGGACGTCGCGGTGGACATCATCTCGATGGCGCAACAGGCCAGGCCGGACAGCAGCGGCCACAGGCTGTTCATCCGGATGAGATCCAGGACGTAGTCCGCCTTCGTCGGGATGACCTCGAGGACGCCGCCCCAGCGAGCGTCGTCGCGCCGGCCGAGGCCGCTCGCCTCGTACTCGCGCAGGTGGGTGATGTCGCTGTCGCGCCCGCCGTCGTAGGCGAGCGGATCGGCGGCCTGCCACAGGGCGTTCGGGACGATGATCGGGGAGATGAGCGCGCGACCCGTGGCGTCGTCGCCTTCGGTCGGGATGAGGGCGTCCGTGGGCCGGTCCGGGGTCACCGCCATGTCAGGGCCCCCTTCCGCCAGGCGTACGCGAGCCCGAGGAGGAGCACGCCGACGAAGATGCCCATGCTCACGAGGCCGCCGAGGAGCAGCGAGCGGAAGTCCATCGCCCAGAGGTAGATGAAGATGACCTCGATGTCGAACGCGACGAACAGGAGCGCGTAGATGTAGAACGACAGCCCGAACCGGCCGTGGGTGTCTCCATAGGTGTCGATCCCGGATTCGTACGGCAGGCCCTTGTGCTCATCGCCGCGATTGCGGTGGGAGATGAGCCAGGCCATCCCGATCGTCAGGAAGACGAACGACACGCCCGCGAAGGCGAAGCCGACGATGTACCAGAGTGAGGTCAACCGATCTCCCTTCGAGCGACGCGCCCGGGTGGCGCCGCTGACCCGAGGAACCCCTAGTCGCGATCGATGGACGAGCTTGGGCAGCCCACCGAGGCGCGCTCATTCTATCAGCGGGACGACCGTGGCGAGCCTCGCGGGGTGGCATCTCGGAGCGTGTCGAGGCGGCCGGAGCGAGGGTCGGGCGGGCGTGCGGAGAGAGGTCGGGGAGCAGGGCGCACCGAGCGCGCAAGCCAGTCCACGCCCCGCTCCCCGGCGGCTGGCCGTAGGTCGCGGCCAGCCGAAGCCTGGTGGTTCGGTCGATTCGGCCGCAATAGGGCATATGCCCTAGTCGCGCCTGGGCCGC
>CAZOHT010000001.1:21930-71062 GCA_964579825.1 uncultured Anaerolineaceae bacterium | reverse complement strand
TGGTTCGGTCGATTCGGCCGCAATAGGGCATATGCCCTAGTCGCGCCTGGGCCGCGCATCTCGCGGGACGGTGCGCCGTCAGGCGTGGGTCGTCAGCGCCACGTCGTGCGGTAGTCGAAGCCAGGCAGCGAGACCGGCGAGCCGTCCCGGTCCAGTGGCCAGTCGCGCCCGAACGCCATGACCCGAAAGCGGCCGGTCGCGGCCGGATCCAGCAGGCGCATGACCGCGGAGCGGACCCCGAGGTACGCCTCCATCGTCGTCTCGGGGTCCGTCTGGATGGCCCGCAGGCGCTCGTCCATCCCGAGGCCCACCAGGAACTCCGCCTGGGTCGTCGTGCCCAGGTGGGTCAGGCCGGCCGCCCCGGCGGCACGGTCGACGGCATCAACGTCGACATGTGCGGTCAGGTCCTGGCGCCCGACGTGCGCGTATGGGTCGTCGTGGACCGTGTGGCGGACGTACGCTCGGAGCGTGCCGTCCCGACGGCGGATCGGGTCGTACAGCTCGGCGGCGGGGTGACCGTAGTCGATGAGGAGGAGGATGCCGCGGGCCAGGCCGGCGGCCGCCTCGGCGATCCAGGCGTCGAGGGCGAGACAAACCTCCGCGCGCTGGCCGTCGACCAGGGTCACGGCCTCCGCGGCGAGCCTGACGAACAGGGCGGGGGTCGACGGGGCGGTCTCGACGTCGATGAAGCGCGTGCCGTCGAGGCCGACGCGGACCTCGAGCAGTTCGTTCCCGCGCTGGACGACGCGGTGGACCGGAAGCGCGTCGAGGACCTCGTTGGCGAGCACGATGCCCGTGATCGGCATGTCCGCCGGGGGTTCGACCACGTCTCCGATCCCGACGCCCGACACGTGGTAGTGCAGCGCAGCGACGCGCCGTGGATCCACCTCGACCGGCTGGTAGCGGATGGCGTGGAGGAGCTCGCCGCCCGCATCCCGCACGCCGCCCAGGATCGCCACGGCCATCGCACCCTCGCCCGCGCCGTGCTCGCGGATCACGAACCGTGTCGGCCGGCCGAGGCGCTCCCACGCGCCATCCACGAAGCGCGACAGCGTGCCGCCGAAGATCGGGTGGGTCTCCGGCGCGGTCAGGAAGTCGCCCGCTCGGCCCGGTCGGGCCTCCTTCGATCGGTAGTAACCGCCCTCCGGGTCGTACAGGGCGAGATCCATGAACCGCGCGAACGTGATCGGGCCGTCGCGCCGGATCTCCTCGCGGATCCGCTCGGCGAGTGGCTCGTCCTGCCCGACCGACTCGAGGTCCGGCGGCGGGACGCGGCGAAGTCCGGGCGTCAGGTCCATGTCAGGTCCATCTCCGGCTCATGATGAGGCGCGGACCGGGGCCGACGAGTGTGTGCCCGCCGAGCAGGATCGGCACCGGCGCGGCGACGGCCGACGCGGTCAGCGCTCGGAGCCACGGATCCGCGATGCGCTCGGGGAGCAGCAGGTCCGAGCCGAACCGGTCCTCGGCATCGGGCCACAGCCGGTCGTCCGCACCAAGCCGGTGGGCGAGGAGGACCCGCGTATCCACGATCGCCGCGTCGCCCAGTCGCGCCAGGTGATCGCCGAGCGACGCCGGACCGTCGCGGTCGAGCAGCGCGCCGAGGACCGATGCGGCGGGTCGTCGGTTCGTCGTCGCGCCGGCGCGAAGGCCGCGCTCTTCGATGATCGCGCGCGTTCGGGAGGCCGTGTGGCGCTCGAGCCACAAGAGCGTCATCGACGATGTCCGCCCGGCGACGAGCAGTTCGGCGCCTCGATCCATGGCGACCTGACGGACACCCGAGAGCCGGCTCCGGAGGACGGCCGTATCGACCGACCGGGGGGCATCGGCGTCACCGATGAGCACGAGATCCTGCGGCCCGTCGATGTCCACGCCGAGCCGCCACCGCCGCTTGAGGTCGTGGACGTCGTAGCCCGCGAGCTCGCTCAGCCAGCGCGGCAGCGCGTTGTCGCCCGGAAGGTCGGGGATCTCCGGCAACTCGTGCGCGCGGGCGATCGCGATGATGTCCGCGGAGTACCGATCGTTGGCGAGCGCCAGGCGGTCGTCTGCGCCGGCCACGTCGAGGAAGTCACGCCGGTCGGCCGTCGTGGCGAGCGGGATGGAACCCGAGCCGAGGACGACGAGACCACCGATCCCGCCGGCCCCGCCGATCGCGAGGAGTTCCCGCAGTCGCGAGCCGAACGTCCGTCCGTCGGCCGACCCGGCGACCACCGCCACGTCCCTCGCGCCCGCTACCTCGAAGCCACGCCGGTGGCGCTGCGCCAGCGCCGCCCGTCCCTCCGCCACCCATCGGACGAGCGGGCCCGCCGCCGAGTCCGGCAGCGGGTGGAGGATGCGAACGACGACGGGCGGCACGTGGCGAGTCTAGCCGGAGCCCCTCGGGAGGCTCGGGCCGGACACCGCCTGGAGGTCAGGGCACGGGCTGCAGGCTGATCCTCGTGTAGAAGCCACGTTCGTTGTCCGACGTCGGTCCGGGGAACAGCGGCAGGACCGGGCCGCCGTCCAGCCACGCGACCCAGGGGTCACGCCGGACGGCCGTGCCGGCACCGTCGGTCTGGTTGATCCCGAAGATGACGGCGGACCCGTCCGGCGTGAACCGTGGGTGGCGGACCTGGTCGAACGTCGTGTCGAAGCCGGTCTCGACGGTATCCAGGTCGACGAGCGTGTCGGTCGCGCAGGACCAGGTACGCCACGCCCTGGATCTCCCGCCCATACTCGTCGAGCAGGGTGGCCAGGACTTCGGGCCGTCCGCGCCGGAGCGCCTCGACGGTCATCCTCCCTCCGCGTTCGGGCGGCACACCCGCCCTCGGAAGCGTAGATGCACGGCGTCACCGAAACGGGTGAGTCGATCAGACGATCGATGTCGCGAGGCGTCAGCCGCCGGACAAGGTCCCTTCGAGGGCGTCGAGGAACACCGAGACGTCGGCCGTGGTGAAGGCGAGGGGCGGGCGGACCTTGAGGATGTTCCCGGCCAGGCCGGTCGTCCCGACGAGGACGCCGCGGTCGCGCAGCCCCTCCTTGACGGCGGCGGTCGTCACCGGGTCGGGTGTCTTCGCCGCGCGGTCGCTGACGATCTCCACCCCGATCGCGAGGCCCATCCCGCGGACGTCCCCGATCGCCGGGTGGCGCGTCGCGACCTCGCGGATCCCGGCACGGAGCGCGGCGCCGGCCGCCTGGACCCGCGGCAGGACGCGCTCGTCCTCGAGGACGTCCAGCACGGCCAGGCCGGCGGCTGCCGACACCGGATTCCCGCCGAACGTGCTGAAGAACACGGTCTCGGCCGCGAACCGCTGGGCGATCTCGCGACGGGTGATGACGGCCGCGACCGGATGCCCGTTGCCCATCGGCTTCCCGAGGGTCACGAAGTCGGGCACGATCCCGAATCGCTGGAAGGACCACATCGCGTCGCCCGTCCGGCCATGCCCGCCCTGGACCTCGTCGGCGATCCATAGGCCGCCCGCGGAATGGGTCAGGCGGACGAGCTCGGCGACGTACGCCGGATCCAGGTCGTAGAAACCGTCGCTCGTGAGCACCCCGTCGAGGATCGTGGCGGCTGGAGCGACGCCGCGATCGGCCAGCCGCTCGAGAGCCGCCACGAACTCGGAGGCGTCGCCGTGCGTCCCGCGGTAGGTGTCGGGCGGTGCCCAGGTCTCGACGTGGGTCGGCCGGCTCGCGCCCTCCCAGCTTTCCGGGGAGAGGGCGGCGCTCGCCTCGGAGATGCCGTGATAGGCGCGGGTCGTGCACAGGCCGCCGGCGTGGCCGGTCCACGTCGTCGCCATCCGCCAGGCGAGGTCGTTCGCCTCAGAGCCCGAGTTGACGAAGAGGACGGTGTCGAGGCTCGGCGGGCAGGTCGCGACCAGGCGCTCGGCCAGTTCGATCGCCGACGCGTGGAGATAGCGCATGTTCGTGTTCAGGAGGCGGGCCTGGCGGGCGGTCGCCTCGGCGACCCGGGGGTGGCTGTGGCCCACGCACGGGACGTTGTTGTACGCATCGAGGTAGCGGCGGCCGTCGACGTCGGTCATCCAGACACCGCGCGCCGAGGCCATGTGGATGGGGTGCTCGTAGGTGAGCGGCTCCAGGGCCGGTCCGAGCACGGCCTCGCGCCGGGCGGCCAGTGGCGTGCTGGCCGGCGGGGTTCCAGGCGCCCCGAGTCGTCGGGCCGCCGACTCCCAGCCCGTGTCCAGGATCGTTCGAACGATGACCTCGGCCGAGGCCGTGTAGCGCTCCGCGAACTCGGCATCCTCGAGGCCGCGCGCGGCACGCCAGGCCGGGATGGCGATCGTCACCGCCGACCGGGTCGCGATCAGCTCGCCCATCAGCTGCAACTCCAGCGGCTCGAGCGGCGTGATCCGCTGGTAGCCGTCCAGCACCAGTCGCGAGACGCGAAAGAGCTCCGCCGGGTCGCGACCGTTCGCGAGCGAGTCGATGACCGAGGCGATGTCGACCGCCATCGCCGAATAGCTCATGTCGCCGAAGTCGACGATGCCGGAGATCCGCCCGTCCTCGTCGACCAGGGCGTTGTCGATGGTGAAGTCCGTATGGACGCACTGCGTCCGCAGCAGCGGCCAGGCCGGGAGGACGACCGCCTCGAACCGGTCCAGGACCACCGATACGGCGGCGCGCCGGTCCGGATCGCGGATGTCGGCCAGCATCGGACGAGTCCTCGACGCGTGCTGGATGTCCCACAGCATCGTCCGATGCGCGCTCGGGTGGGCGAAGCCGCGGAGGGCTCGCGCCAGGCGAGCCGTCATCTCGCCCCAGTCCGCGATCGCGGCGTCCGAGAGCGCCTGCGGATCGCTTCGGCCCGTGCCGGGCAGGACGTCATACAGGCGGACGAGGTGGCGCTCGGTCGGGTCGGCGGTCGCGCCGCCGGTCCGCGTGCGGTAGGCGGCAGCTCCCATGCGCTCCGCATCCGCTCCCGGCGCGATCCGTGGCAGGGCGACGGGGAGTGTCGGATCGGCCCGCCGCGCATGCAGGACCGCGAGCGCCTCCATGTCCAGCGTCGCCGGATCCTCGGCCGAGTTGGAGATCTTCATGATCGCCACGCCCTCGCCGGCAGAGCCTGAGAGGAGGAACGTCTGGTCGCGCTCGCTGCCGAGGTTCGTGGCAGCGGCGGCCTCGACGGCAAAGGTCTCGCCCGCGATCCGAACGGCGTCCGCCTCGGAGAAGTCCGGCAGGCGGGACGCCAGGATGGCGTCGAACCCGACACCCGCCGTACCGGCATCGTCCACGGCACCGCCGTCGCGGGTCTCGGCCACGTCACGCATCGCGACTGATGATAGGTCTCGCCGATGTGCGAGTCTTGCGCCGATGCGCGAGCGACGAGTGCGGGCCTACGTCGGCCTCGGGGCGAATGTCGGGGAGGCGCGGACGACGCTGACCCGCGCGGTGCACGCCCTGGCGACCCTCCCCGGGGTCAGGCTCCGGGACGTGTCGCGGCTGTACGCGACGGCTCCCGTCGGTGTCACCGACCAGCCGGACTTCCACAACGCGGTCGTCGCGCTGGACGTGCCGGCGGGCGACGATCCGGCCCTCGGCGCGCTGGCGCTCCTCACCTCGCTCAAGGCGCTGGAGCGCGACGCCGGTCGCCAGGTCCGCGGGCGCTGGGGCCCTCGCGAACTCGACCTGGACCTGCTCATCTTCGGGCGTGCCCAGGTGTCGGTGGAGCGCCCGGCGGACGCCCGCTCCAACGACGCCGCCATCGACCCGGCGAAGGCCACCAAGCTGCTGGTCGTGCCACACCCGGAGGCGCACGAGCGGCTGTTCGTCCTGGCGCCGCTGTCCGATGTCGCACGCTGGCTCGTGCCGCCCGGCTGGCACGAGACGGTCACCACGGCCCGCGTCCGTCAGGAGGCCGCGGCAGGTCCCGGTGCCGTCCGCCCGATCGGGAGCTGGGACACGGCCAGATCCGCCTGGGGTCCGACTGACGACCGTCGTGGCAGGTGATCGCTCAGGGTGATCGCTCACGTTGATCGCCTGACGTTGATCGCCTGACGTTGATCGCCTGACGTTGATCGCCTGACGGTGACCGCCTGACGGTGACCGCCTGACGGTGATCGCTCACGTTGATCGCTTGGGTCATGGACCAGCGTGGCCTTCGGACGACTTGGTCGGACCTGCGTGTCTGGCAAGCGTGTTCGCCGTCGAGCCGATAGATCACGGCGATCATGCTCGGTGCGGCCCGGCCATCCCCGCCGCCCGTCCGCCCCGCTTCGGTCAGCCCAGGCGCAGGTTGGGGATGACTTCGCGTCCGAAGATCTCGATGAACTCGGCCTGGTTGCGCCCGACGTTGTGGAGATGGACCTCGTCGTAGCCCATGTCCACGTATTTCTGGATGTGGGCGGTGTGCGCCTCGAGGTCGTCGCTGATGAGGACCCGGTTCTTGAAGTCCTCGGGTCGGACCAGCTTGGCGATGCCCTCGAAGTCCTCGGGGTTCTTGATGTCCTGCTTCGGGAAGAAGGCCATCCCGCCGTTCGGCCACTCGACCATCGCGTTGTCGACGGCTTCCTGCTGGGTGCGTGCCCACGAGACGTGGATCTGGAGCAGCTTCGGTGCGCCCGTCGGGTCCTTGCCGACCTCGCGCGCCCCCTCCTCGAACTTGCCCCAGATCATCTGCATCTTCTCGTCGGCGGCCCCGACCGTGATGATCCCGTCGGCGAACTTGCCGGTCTTCTTGGCATTCACCGGTCCGGCCGTCGCCACGTAGATCGGCACCGGCGTCTCGGGTCGGGTGTACAGCTTGGCGCGCTCGAGCGTGAAGTACTTGCCGTCGTGTCGGACGACGTCGCCGGTGAACAGCTTGTTGATGATCTCGATGGCCTCGAACATCATCGCGCTGCGGATGGGCACTTCCGGCCAGACGCCACCGATGACGTGCTCGTTGAGTGCCTCGCCGGCACCCAGGCCCAGGTAGAAGCGCTCCGGGTACATCGCCCCGAGGGTCGCCGCGGCATGGGCGATGACCGCCGGGTGGTAGCGGAAGCCGGGACAGGTGACGGCGGTCCCGAACGGCAACGACGTGCGACCACCCAGCGCGCCCATGAACGCCCAGGCGAACGCACTCTGGCCCTGCTGCGGCGTCCAGGGATGGAAGTGCTCGCTGACCATGAAGCCGGCATCGAAGCCGGCGGCCTCGGCCGCCGCGCAGTAGTCGAGCAGGTCGGTCGGGTGGAACTGCTCGAGCATCGCCGCGTAGCCGATCTTCGTCATCGTGGTGTCGTCTCCGGTGTGGGGCCGCCAGGGTGCGCGCCGATCCCAAGCCTACCGCGTCGGCAGGACACGACGGCCCGCGATCCGCCCGGACGCGTCAGTCCGGCGTCGGGACTTCGGCGATGACCTCGATCTCGACGTGCATGTCGGGCGAGGCGAGCGCCACGACGCCGATCGCGCTCGATGGCACCGGCCGAGGGAGGTGCCTCGCGCGGATCGCACCGACCGCCGCCAGGTCCGCCATGTCCGTGAGGAAGACGGTGATCTTGACCACGTCGCCCAGGTCCGCGCCGAAGTGCGCGAGTGTCGACTGGATGTTCGTGAAGACCTGCTCGGTCTCCGCCTCGATCCCGCCGTCGACCACCTGCATCGTCGCCGGGTCGGTCCCGGTCTCCCCCGCGAGATAGAGGACCTGGCCCACCCGGGACGCGGCCGCCCAGCGGCGCGGCGGGTCGTACTGGAGGATCTCGCTCATGTCGACTCCTTCATCCCGACCCCTTCATCCCGACCCCTTCGCGCGGGCGATGACCTTGAGTTCGATGTCGATGGGGGTCGGCAGACGGCTGACCTCCACGGTCGTCCGGCACGGCCGGGTCCCCTCGGCGGGGAACGCGTCGGCCCAGATCCGGTTGAGCGCGCCGAAGTCCTCGTCCATGTGGGTCAGGAACACCGTCACGTCCACGATGTCGTCCCAGTGGGCGCCGGCGGCATCCAGCACGGCTCGCACGTTGGCGAACGTCGCTCGCGCCTGGGTCTCGAAGTCGCGGGCGACGACCGTGCCGGTCGCATCCTGGGTCACGCCGGGGATCGCCGCCATGCCGCGTTCGCGGGGGCCGATCCCGGACAGGAAGAGCAGGTCGCCCACGCGCCGGGCGTGCGGGTACGGTCCGACCGGCTCGGCGGCGCGCTCGCTGAGGACCGATTCGTCGCTCATGGCTCGTCGCTCACTGGAGGGCCAGGCTGACGGTCTTGGGTTCGGTGAAGAAGCGCAGGGCCTCGTCGCCGCCCTCGCGCCCGACGCCACTCTCCTTCATCCCGCCGAACGGGACACGCAGGTCACGCAGGAGCCAGGTGTTGATCCAGACCGTGCCGGCATCGAGGGCGCCGGCCACGCGGTGCGCGCGCCGCAGATCGTTCGTCCAGACCGAGGCCGCGAGGCCGTAGCGGGTGCCGTTCGCCCACGCGACCGCGTCGGCCTCGTCGCTGAACGGGGTGATCGTGACGACCGGGCCGAAGATCTCCTCCATGTTGACCCGGCAGTCGACGGGCAGGCCGGTGACGACGGTCGGCTGCACGAAGTAGCCGGCGCGAACGCGGGCCGGCAGGCCAGTGGGTCGCTCGCCACCCGTCACGATCTCGCCGCCGAGGTCGCGCGATAGCTGGATGTATGACTCGACCTTGTCGCGGTGTCCGGCCGACACCAGCGCTCCCTGCTCCGTGGCCTCGTCGAGCGGGTCGCCGATCCGAAGCCGCCCGACCGCCGCCGCGAAGGCGGCCACGAAGCGGTCGTAAAGCGGCGCCTCGACGAACAGACGCGAGCCGCACAGGCAGATCTCGCCCTGGTTCTCGAACGCCGAGCGCACGATGCCAGGCATGACCTCGTCGAGATCGACGTCCCCGAAGACGACCGTCGCGTTCTTGCCGCCGAGCTCCAGGGAGAGCTTCTTGAACACCGGCGCCGCGCTCCGGGCGATCGTGGCGCCGGTCGCGGTCCCGCCGGTGAAGGAGATCGCCGGCACGTCCGGGTGGTCCACGATGGCCGACCCGGCCGTGGCGCCGAGGCCGTGGACGACGTTGAGGACGCCGGGCGGCAGTCCGGCCTCGACGCTGAGTTCGGCCAGCATCGCGGCGGTCCATGGCGTGAGCTCGGACGGCTTGGCCACGACCGTGTTGCCGGTCGCGATGGCCGGCGCGATCTTCCAGGTGAACAGGTAGAGCGGCAGGTTCCAGGGCGAGATGAGGCCGGCGACGCCGCGCGGGCGACGGAGCGTGTAGTTCAGGGCTCGGTCGTCGGTCGGGAACAGGTCCGACCCTGTGTGCAGGATCGCCGTCGCGAAGAACCGCAGGTTGGCCACGGCCCGCGGGATGTCGAGGCGTCGGGCCAGCGCGACCGGCTTGCCCGAGTCGATGCTCTCGGCGCGGACGAACTCGTCCATCTGCGACTCGAGCGCGTCGGCGAGGCGGACCAGGATGCGCGAGCGTTCCGCCGCGGGGGTCGCCGACCAGGCCGGGAACGCCCGCCTGGCGGCCGCCACCGCGAGCTCCACGTCGGCCGACTCGGATGCCGGCACGAGGGCATGGACCGCGCCGGTCGCAGGATCCGTGTCGTCGAGGTACGACCCGTCGATCGGCTCGGTCGATCGGCCGTCGATGTGGTTCGAAAGGATCGTCGTCACGCGGTCTCCGAGAGGGCCTGGGCGAATCGCCAGGCGTCGTGGAAGGAGTTGTACATCGGGACCGGGGCGACCCGGATGATGTCGGGCTCGCGGAAGTCGGCGACGACGCCGGCAGCCTCCAGGCGCGCCAGGCGCCGTTTCGCGTCCGGCAGCCGTAGGCTGAGCTGGGCGCCGTGGGCGTCCGGCTCGCGCGGCGTGACGATCTCGACCCCGCCGACCGAATCGATGAGCGCGGCGAGGTAGGGCGTCAGTCGCAACGTCTTCGCCCGAAGCGCCGGCATCCCGACCTCGTCGAAGATCGCGATCGACGCGCGGACCGGCGCGAGGGCGAGGATCGGCGGGTTCGAGAGCTGCCAGCCGTCGGCGCCGCGGGCGGGATCGAACGTCTCGGCCATGCGGAACCGCGTCGAGAGCGCGTTGCCGAACCAGCCCGACAGGCGTGGCACGGTCGGATCGGCGCCGTGGCGCTCGTTGACGAAGATCTGGGCGATCGAGCCCGGTCCGCCGCACAGGTACTTGTACGTGCACCACATCGCGAAGTCGACGTCCCAGTCGTGGAGCGCGAGCGGCACGTTCCCGGCGGAGTGGGCGAGCTGCCACCCGGCGAGTGCGCCGGCGGCATGGACCGCCGCCGTCAGCCGCGGGATGTCGTGGACCTGGCCGGTGGCGTAGTTGACGCCGGCGAGGAGGGCGACCGCGAGCTGGTCGCGGTGCTCGTGGATGGCGGCCCCGAGATCCTCCGTTCGGACCGTGGTCTCGCCCTCGCGGGGACCGACGATGACAAGGTGCTCGGCGGGGTCGAGGCCGTGGTGGATCAGCTGCGACTCGACCGCGTACCGATCGGACGGGAAGGTGGGCGCGTCGATGAGCAGCTTGGTCCGCCCGCGGCTGGGCCGGAAGAACGAGGCCAGCAGGAGATGCAGGTTCACGGTCAGGGTGTTGAGGGTCGCGACCTCGCTCGGTCGCGCCCCGACGAGCCGAGCCGTGGGTTCGCGCAGGGGTTCGTCAAACGCGACCCACGTCGCGCCTTCGTGGAAGTGGCCCTCGACGCCATATCGGGCCCAGGCATCGAGTTCGGCCTCGACCGCCGCACGAGCGGTCTTCGGCTGGGCGCCGAGGGACTGGCCGGCGAGGTAGATCCGCGGGGAACCGTCGAGGCCCACCGGCAGGTGGAAGCGGGCGCGGTTCGGGGCGAGCGGGTCGGCGGCGTCCAGCTCGAGGGCGAACGCCTCGTCGGTCCGCACGCTCGCCTCGGCGGTCATCGCGCGGCCACGGCCGGACCGCCGGCCGCGTCCGTGGCCGGACCGTCCGCAGCACCCGTCGTCGGTCCCACCGACCGTCCGAGGAACGCGAGCGCCGTGCTGCGTAACATCCGCTCCCGGGATGCCGGGGCCAGCTCGGTGAACGCCTCGATCGTGGCGCCTGGGACGGCCTCGCCGAGCGGGAACGGGTAGTCGGTCCCGAGTGCCACCCGATCCGCCCCGACGATCCCGGCCACGAACCGGAGCGTGTCGGCGTCATGGACGAGCGAGTCCACG
Source organism: uncultured Anaerolineaceae bacterium (assembly GCA_964579825.1). Taxonomy (GTDB): domain Bacteria; phylum Chloroflexota; class Limnocylindria; order Limnocylindrales; family CSP1-4; genus SPCO01. Next base: position 59,922 of record CAZOHT010000001.1, on the reverse strand, counting down.
AAGATCCGCCGGACGGCGTCGCGCGGCTCCGTGTCGGTCGCCGTCGCGGCCAGGTCCGGGCGCGCGTGGAAGCCGGCCTCCACCCGTCCGAGGAGACCCGGGAACGCGCCGCCGCCGTGGGCGAACAGGAGGCGCAGCGACGGATGCCGGTCGAGGACGCCGCCCAGCACGACCGAGGCGATCGCGAGGGCCAGCTCGGCGGGCATCCCCACGAGCCACGGTAGCCAGTGCCGGGTCATCCGTTCCGGCGCCAGCATGTCCCATGGGTGGACGAAGACGGCCGCTCCCAGGGCATCCGCAGCGGCCAGGACGGCCTCGATGGCCGGATCGTCCAGGTCCCGTTCGCCCACGTGCGTCCCGATCTGGACCCCGTCAAGGCCGAGCCCCGTCACGCACCGTTCCAGCTCGGCGATGGCCAGGTCCGCATCCTGGAGCGGGATCGTGCCGAGGCCCGCGAACCGCCCCGCGCCGTCGGCCACGACCGCCGCGAGGTGGTCGTTCAGCAGCCGCGCGACGACCGCGGCGTCGGCCGCCGGCTTGTCGTACGCGAACATCACCGGGACGGTGGAAAGGACCTGGAGCTGGACCCCCGTCCGGTCGCAATCGTCCAGGCGGACCGCCGGATCCCAGCAGTCGTCGTCGATCTCGCGGAAGGAGCGGCCGTCGATGACGATGCGTGCGCGTCGCGGGCCGAGCGGCTCGAGCTGCGGCCAGCCGCCGTACCCGAACCGTGCCCGCAGGTCCGGCCACGCCGGCGGCAGGATGTGGGTATGGACGTCGATCCGATCCAGCGGCACGGACGGCTCAGAGCGTCGCGGGCGTCGGGGGCGGCATGACCGCGCCGCAGACCGTGCACGTATGGAGCTCGGGCGTGGCCCAGAACGCGTCCATGACCGGCTTCAGCTGCGTCCCGAGGTCCGTGATGACGCCCTTGAACTGGTACAGCATGTTCCCGCAGGTCTCGCAGTACCAGGTGATCGTCTCCTCCTCGTCCTCGGTGCGCTGGCGCTCGACGACCATGCCCAGCGTGCCGGCCGGGCGGCGCGGCGAGTGGATCGTGTTGGCCGGGAGCAGGAACGTGTCGCCCTCGTGGATGATCACGTCGCGCGGGACGCCGTCCTCGATGAGCTTGAGCAGGATGTCGCCCTTCAGCTGGTAGAACAGCTCCTCGCCAGGTTCGCAATGGAAGTCGCGCCGGGTGTTCGGACCAGCCACGATCATGACCTGGAACTCGCCGTCCCCGTACAGGAGCTTGTTGCCGACCGGCGGCTTCAGCGAGTCGCGATTAGCTTCGATCCATTCGGCGAGGTTGATCGCGTCGAGTGCCATGGCGGGTGCCTCCCAGTCGTCGTTCCGAGCGGACCGTCGTCCGCGACTACAGCCGGACGCGCGGCGGGCTGGTCCGGTCGAACATGTGGACGGTGTCGATGAAGCGGACCTGTTTGGCCTGGTACGCCATCGTCAGCGTATGGGTCCGGGCGCCGCCACCGAAGAAACGAACGCCCTGGAGGAGGTCGCCGGCGGTCACCCCGGTCGCCGCGAAGACCAGGTTCTCGCCCGGTGCGAGATCCTCGGTCATGTACACGCGATCCTCGTCACCGTGGCCCATCCGGGCGCCGCGCTCGCGTTCGTCGTCGCTCCGATAGCGGAAACGGGCCTGGATCTCGCCACCAAGACAGCGCAGCGCGGCAGCGGTGATGACACCCTCCGGCGCGCCCCCGGTGCCCATCACCGCGTGCACGCCGGTGCCGGACACGGCGCAGCTGATCGCCGCCGACAGGTCCCCGTCCCCGATGAGCTTGATCCGGGCCCCGGCCTCGCGGACCTCGGCGATGAGTGCGTCGTGTCGGGGTCGCTCCAGGATGACCACCGTGATGTCGCCGACGCGCCGCCCCAGCGCCTCGGCGATGCGGCCGAGGTTCTCCGTGGGCGATTCGCGGATGTCCACCCGGCCGGCCACGACCGGCCCGACGCACAGCTTCTCCATGTACGTGTCGGGCGCGTGGGTCAGGCCGCCGGCTTCGGAGGCGGCGAGCACGGTGATCGCCCCGGCCTGCCCGTGGGCGACAAGGTTCGTGCCTTCCAGCGGATCGACGGCGATATCGACGCGTGGCGCATCCGAATCACGCCAGGCCTGGCCGACCTCCTCGCCGATGTAGAGCATCGGGGCCTTGTCGCGCTCGCCCTCGCCGATGACGATCCGGCCGGCGAAGTCGATCTCGTCCATCGTCCGGCGCATGGCCTCGGTCGCGAGCTTGTCCGCGCCGTTGCGGTCGCCGCGGCCCATCGAGCGCGCCGACGCGATGGCGGCGTCCTCGGTGACCCGGGCCATGTCGAGGGCGAGCAACTGTTCCATGGCGACCTCCCGGTCAGTGTCGGAAGTGACGTCGTCCGGTGAAGACCATGGCCAGGTGATGGCGGTCCGCGACCTCGATCGCCATCTCGTCACGGATGGATCCGCCCGGCTGGATGATCGCGGTGATGCCGGCGTTCGCGGCGGCGGCGATGCCATCCGGGAACGGGAAGTAGGCGTCCGACGCCATGACCGACAGCTTCGCGCGGTCGCCCGCGCGCCGGAGCGCGATCTCGACCGACACCTGGCGCGAGGCCTGCGCCGCGCCGATCCCGACCGTCGCGCCGTTGCGGGCGAGGACGATCGCATTCGAGCGGACATGGCGGACGGCCCGCCAGGCGAACAGGAGGTCGGTCAACTCCTCGAGCGTCGGCCGGCGCTGGGTCACGACCTGCAGGCGGCCGCGATCGAGGCCCAGGTCGTCCAGGCTCTCGACGAGCAGGCCGCCGGCGACGCGCTTGAAGTCCAGGTTGGCGATGCCGTAGTCGCGCATGCCCTCGGTCGGGTCGGGCGGGACCGCGAGGATCTCCAGCCCGTGCTTGGCGCGCAGGATCCCGAGGGCGGACTGGCTGTACGACGGGGCGACGACCGCCTCGTACGCGTTCGCCGCGATCTCGCGGGCGGTGGCGCCGTCGAGTTCGCGGTTCACGCCGACGATGCCACCGAACGAGGCGACCGGGTCGGTCTCGAGGGCGTGCCGATACGCCTCGACCAACTCGTCGTGTGACGCCAGGCCGACCGGGTCCGTGTGCTTGACGATCGCGACGGTCGGGGCCGTGTAGTCGCGCGCGATCCGGTACGCCGCGTCCAGATCCATCAGGTTGTTGAAGCTGGGCAGGTCGCCGGCGATCCGGGTCGCGTCGGCCAGCGTGCCGCTCCGATGCGTCGTCTCGCGGTAGAACGCCGCCCGCTGGTGTGGGTTCTCGCCGTAGCGCAGGTCGTCCACCTTCTCGAGGACGATCGCCAGGCGACGCGGGAACGTGTTGCCCGAGATCTGGTTGAGGTAGGCGGCGATCTCCGCGTGATACGCGGCGACCGTGCTGAAGGCCTCGGCCGCGAGCTGCGCCCGCGTCTCCGGGCTCACCTGGCCCATCTCTCGGATCTCGTTGGTGACTCGCGCGTAGTGGGCCGGATCGGCGACAGCGGCCACCCCGGCGGCATTGCGCGCGGCGGCTCCGAGGAGGGCGGCCCCGGCGACGTCGATCATCTCGATCGCCTCGTCCAGGCCGATGAGCTTCACGCCGATCGCCGGCGCGAACGGCTTCACGTTCACGACGACGAGGTCGATCAGCCCGATGCCCTGCGCTTCGAGTTCCGCGAGCTGGGCTGGGACATCGCGACGGGCGAGGATGCCGGCGTAGACGGCGTGGTGGAAGGTCTTGACCTGGCCACCGACGGTCGGCTCGCCCGATGTCAGGTCGGCGACGGACGCGACGTCGACGCCTTCGGCGACCAGGAACTCACGCGTCCCGTCCGTCGCGAAGAGCTCCACATCCAGCGCACGCAGATCGCGGGCCAGTGCGGCGATCCCGTCGCGGTTCGCCACCGACAGCAGGGCTCGCAACCGGTTTCTCCTCCCCGAGCAGGCGATGCGTCGGCGGCGCTGCTTGGGCGCGCGGCCGGGCGGGCCGGGTTGTCACCGCGACCGTCGGGCCGAGTATACCGTGCGGCATGGCATACTCCGACCGTCCCATCCACCCGCGCAACGGAGACCGTCCGCGTGACACTGCCTCCCTGGGAATACCTGTTCGAGTCGTTCAACCGGCGGAACTTCCCGGATCTGTTCAACCTGACCTGGATCGCCGCGCTCGGCCTCCTGATCGTCCTGATCGTCCTGTACATCACCCGGACGCGGGCTCTCCATCGCCACGCCCCATACCTCGAGATGTGGGAGTGGATCTGGTGGACCGGGTTGATCACGTTCAGCATGATCCTGATCGCGTGCGTGTTCGTGTTCGACTTCTTCCTGGTGTTGGCGATCGAGATCGCCGGGATCGGGACGCTGATCTGGGTCCGGTTCCGGCGCTTCCCGCCGTTCCTCGCGGCCTACGAGAAGCAGTTGGCCAAGCAGAAGTACGCCTCGGCCCGGAAGTTCAGCGACCCGGACGCGACGATCCGCAAGCGCGGTGGCCGCCGGCAGCGCCGCCGGCGCTGACCGTCCCGCCGACGAGCGCGACGTGCCCATCGAGATCCGCCGCTTCGGTGTCGGCCATCGTCGGCCGGATGGGCCGATCGGGACACATGGGCTGACCGGGCAGGTCATCCATTCGGATGCGCGCGGTGTCGTCAGCGAACTGGCGTTCTCGCGCGGCGCGCGGATCGAGCCTCACGCCAACCCGAACACGACCTGGTTCATCGTGATCGAAGGCGGCGGCTGGGTCGGGGTCGGGGACGAGCGGGCCCGTGTGGCGGCCGGCGAGGCCGTCCTGTGGCCCGCGGACCTCACCCATGCGGCGTGGACCGAGCACTCGGAGATGCGCGCGTTCGTCGTCGAGTTCGCCGGCGCGGACGACCAGGTCGTCCTTGACGGTCAGGCCCTCGCCCTCGCGGCCGAGGGGACCCCGGCCGCCCGTGGCGAAGGCGCACTCACCGATGACGGCCACACGATCACGCCCGACCACGCGAGCGGCGAGCCGACCTGACGCGAGCGGCGAGCCGACCTGACGCGAGCGGCGAGCCGACCTGACCTGACGCAAGCGGCGAGCCGACCTGACCTGACGCGAGCCTGACCCGCCCGTTTGCGGTCGCGACATCCCGGACCTGGACGATGCCTTCCGCGTGCCGCCCGCACGTTGCGGCGCCAGGCCCGACCGTTCAGTCAGATGCTGCTCGAACCGGCACTGGACGACCGAGCGCGCCGGCCTCTCGCGCCAGGCCCGACCACGTCGAGTCAGATGCTGCTCCAGGCAGCACGGGACGACCGAGCGCGACCTGGACAGGCCCCATCCCGACGATCGACGCTCCTGTGATCGTCAGATGCCGTGCCCACCCAGCAGTTGACGGAAACGCGGCGCCACGTGCTGGCCGGGACAGCATCTGACAAGGAGCGGGCTGGATCGGTGGCTGCCGACCCCTGCCTCCGGCCGCCGGCTGGATCGGTGACTGCCGGCTCCTGGCTCCGGACGCGGGATGGATCCGTGGCTGCCTGCCGCCAGCCCCCCCTCGCTGGCCCCGTTCCGGCCGCCGGCTCAGACGTCGTCGAGGCGCTTGGTGAGCTGGATGACCGCCGTGCCCCCGACGAGCGTCCGGCCCGTCTCGACGTAGCCGCGCCGCGCATAGATCGCGAGGTTCTCGACGAATCGCTCGTTCGTCTCGAGCCCGATCGCGTCGTAGCCGCGCCGGCGCGCCTCGGACTCGGCGAGGTCCAGCAGCTGGCGTCCGAGGCCGACTCCCTGGCGGCTCGGCGCGACCGCGACGTTCTCGATGAAGAACGATCCCGGCACGACGATGAGTTCGAGGACGCCCGCCAGCGTGTCGTCCACGGCGTCCACGGCCAGCCACACCTCATGGTCGCGGACCGCGGCGAGCTGATCCGCGGTCATCGGCTTCGGGAGGCGGCCGATCCGCTCGACGTAGCGCCCGTAGGCGTCCGCCACCAGCTCGGTGATCGCCACCGCGTCAGCCGCCTCGGCACGGCGGATCAGGACCGGACGGGCCTCGGTCACGACGCCAGCACCGCGCCGAGCTGGCTGAGGATCCGCGCGGTCGCGCCCCATACGGACAGCCCCTCGACGTCGTACGCCCCATAGCGGAGCGGCCACTCGCCGATCGTCCGCTCGACGATCGTGATCGGCGCGCCCGGCAGGAAGGCCGCGACGGGCGGCACGACGATCCGGGCGACCTCCGCCTCCGATGCGACCAGGATCGGCTGATGCCTCGCGACCGCGACGACCGGCGTCACCTCGAAGTCGCTGACCGGGATGCTGAAGCGCTCCAGGAGCCCGACCACGGCGACCTCCGCCGCGGCCGCGTCGAGCCCGACCTCCTCCGCCGCCTCGCGCAGGGCGGTCGCGGCGATGTCGGCGTCATGCGCCTCGGCCTTGCCGCCCGGGAGGCTTACCTCCCCGCTGTGGTGGCCATCGCGGGAGGCCCGTTCGGTCAGCACGACCCGGGCGACGCCGTCGGCATCCGGGAAGAGCAGGACGAGGACGCCGGCCGGCCGCATCGGTCGCTCGCCGGTCGGCCAGCGCGGTCGCCGAGCGTCGGGCCCATCGGCCCCGACCAGGACCGGGATGAGGGCGGCGGCGCCGCTCGGGAGCGGGTCCGGGAATCGGGCCAACCGCCCGACCGCATCGTCGAAGCGCACCGCCCTAGTTGACCAGCTCGCCGTCGCCGCGCGGCGGGCTCGTCGGCGGCAGATCGAGCGGCGAGCGCTTGCCATTCGATGCGCCCGCGCCCGTCGTCTCGGGCTTGGAGCGAGCATCGCGGGTCGCCGACCCGTCGGTCACGACCGTCGATCGCTCGGTCGAGAAGACGATCGTGCCGGAGGTCGGGTCCGCTTCGCAGCTGATCCGATCGCCGGGCGAGAACTCCCCGGCGACCAGGGCTCGCGCGAGCGGGTTCTCGACCAGTCGCTGGATGGTCCGCTTCAACGGGCGCGCCCCGTAGGCCGGATCCGTGCCCTCGCGGACGATGAGCGACTTCGCCGCCGCGGTGACCTCGAGGGTCAGGTCCTGGCTCGCCAGCCGGCGCGACAGGTCGGCCAGGAGCAGGTCGACGATCGCGCCGAGGTGCTCCGTGGTGAGCGGGTGGAAGACGATGACCTCGTCGATCCGATTGAGGAACTCGGGCCGGAACTGGACCCGCAGGGCATCGGTCACGGCGCGCTTCATCGCGTCGTACGCCTCGTCGCCTTCGTCGCCGCTGGTCGCCGCGATGGCGGAGCTGCCGACGTTGCTGGTCATGATCACGACCGCGTTCTTGAAGTCCACGGTCCGGCCCTGGCTGTCCGTCAGGCGGCCGTCGTCGAGGACCTGGAGCAGGACGTTGAAGACGTCCGGATGGGCCTTCTCGATCTCGTCGAGCAGGATGACCTGGTACGGCCGGCGTCGGACGGCCTCGGTCAGCTGGCCGCCTTCCTCGTAGCCCACGTACCCGGGGGGCGCCCCGACCAGTCGGGACACCGCGAACTTCTCCATGTACTCGCTCATGTCGATGCGGGTCATCGCGTCGTCGTCGTCGAACATGAACTCGGCGAGCGCCCGCGCCAGTTCGGTCTTGCCGACGCCGGTCGGCCCGAGGAACAGGAAGGAGCCGATCGGCCGGCCCGGGTCCTTGAGCCCGGCCCGCGCGCGACGCACCGCGTCCGAGACGGCCTGGATCGCCTCATCCTGGCCCACGACGCGCTCGTGCAGGCGCTCCTCCATGTGGATGAGCTTGGCGGTCTCGCCCTCCATCAGGCGGCTGACCGGGATCCCGGTCCAGGCGGCGACGATCTCGGCGATGTCGTCCGCGTCGACCTCCTCCTTGAGCAGGGCGCCGGCACCCTGCAGGGCGGCGAGCGTCGCCTCCTGCTCGGCCATCCGGTCCATGAGCTCCTTGTGGGTGCCGTACTTGAGCTCCGCGGCGGTCGCGAAATCGGCCTCCCGTTCGGCCTGCTCGATGCGGGTGGCCAGCGACTCCAGCTCGGACTTCGTCGCCCGGATGGCGGCGATGGCGGCCTTCTCGGCTTCCCAGCGCTGCTTCATGCCGCCCGACTCCTCCTCGAGGTCGGCCAGCTCCTTCTCGAGGATCGCCAACCGTGCCTTGGACGCGTCGTCGGTCTCCTTGCGCAGGGCCTCGCGCTCGATCTCGAGCTGGATCCGGCGGCGCTCGAGTTCGTCGAGCTCGATCGGCATGGAGTCGATCTCCATCCGCAGGCGGGACGCCGACTCGTCGACCAGGTCGATCGCCTTGTCGGGCAGGAAGCGCTCGGTGATGTAGCGGTCCGACAGGGTCGCGGCCGCGACGAGCGCGGAGTCCGTGATGCGCACGCCGTGATGGACTTCGTATCGCTCGCGCAGGCCGCGCAGGATCGAGATGGTCTCCTCGACCGTCGGCTGATCCACGAGGACCGGCTGGAACCGCCGCTCCAGCGCCGCGTCCTTCTCGATGTGCTTGCGGTACTCGTCGAGGGTGGTCGCGCCGATCGTGTGCAGTTCGCCTCGAGCGAGCATCGGCTTGAGCAGGTTGGAGGCGTCCATGGCGCCCTCGGCGGCACCGGCCCCGACGACCGTGTGGAGTTCGTCGATGAACAGGATGACCTGGCCCTCGGCGTCCTTGATCTCCTTGAGGACGGCCTTGAGCCGTTCCTCGAACTCGCCGCGGAACTTGGCCCCCGCGATGAGGGCCCCCAGATCCAGGGAGACCACCCGCTTGTCCTTGAGCGTCTCCGGCACGTCGCCGCGGACGATCCGCTGGGCGAGGCCTTCCGCGATGGCCGTCTTGCCGACACCGGGCTCGCCGATGAGGACCGGGTTGTTCTTCGTCCGGCGCGACAGGACCTGGATGACGCGGCGGATCTCGTCGTCCCGCCCGATGACCGGATCCAGCTTGCCGGCGCGCGCCTCGGCGGTCAGGTCCCGGCCGTACTTCTCGAGGGCGGCGTAGGTGCCCTCGGGGTTGGGCGAGGTGACTCGCTGGCCGCCGCGGACGCTCTGGAGGGCGCCGAGGATGGCCTCCTTGCCGGCGCCGTGCCGCTCGAGCAGCGACTGGGCCTCACCTCCGACCTCGGCAGCGCCGATGAGCAGGTGCTCGGTCGACACGTACTCGTCGCCGAGTCGTCGGGCCTCATCCTCTGCGCGCTCGATGACGCGCTTGGCTCGCGGATCCAGGGCGAGCGAGCCGCCCTTGATCCGAGCCCGCCGGGCGAGCGCCGCCGCCAGCTCGCCCCGGAAGGCGGGCAGGTCCACCCCGAGTCGGCGGAGCGTCTCGGCGGGGATGCCGTCATCGGGCTCGACGAGCGCGTCGAGCAGGTGCTCAGCGTCGAGCACGGGACTGTCGAGCCTGGCGGCGGTGGCCTGGGCGGCGACGATGGCCTCCTGGGCCTTCTGGGTGAAGCGATCGAGTTGCATCGTGGTCTCTCGGTTCGTGTTTGATCAGCGGGGACTGGGTTGGTCGATGAGTCGGAGCGCGGTCCTGACGGCGGCGGCGGCCTCCTCGGACAGGTCGGTCGGCAGGACGACTCGGACCCGGACGAACAGGTCGCCGTGACCCGAGCCCTTGAACCGCGGCATGCCCTGGCCGGTCAGGCGGAACGTTCGGCCCGGCTGCGTGCCGGGCGGGATCTTGAGCAGGACGCGGCCCTTGAGGGTCTCGACATGGACCTCGGCGCCGAGGAGCGCCTCGCCCAGGGTCAGCGGGAGGTCGCGATCGAGGTCCGCGCCACGGCGGACGAAGCGCGGGTCGGGCCGGACCTTGACGACGACGTACAGGTCGCCGCCGCCCGGGGCCCGGCCGCTCAGCCGGATCTTCGTGCCGGTGTCGGCGCCAGGTGGGATGGTGATCTCGAGCCGCTTGCCATCGACCTCGACGAGCCGGGTGGTCCCGTGGAAGGCCTCCTCGAGGGTCAGCTCGGCGGTGGCCTCATGGCGAGCCCGCGGGGCGGGCTTTCGTGACGGGTCGCCGACGGAGCGGCCGTCGATGCCCATCCCCGCGAGGATGTCCTCGAAGCCCATGCCGCCCGTCGGCCGGGTGCCGCGGGAAGGACCGCTCCCGGCGCCGCCCGAGGTGGCGCCGGCCGGGCCGTCGGCTCCGAAGAACATCTGGAAGAAGTCCGAGAAGCCCTCGGCGCCGGCGTCACCCGTCCGGAACTCGTAGCGGACGTTGCCGCCGCCACCGCCCGAACGCGCATAGCCGGCGAAGGGGCCTCCGGGACCGAACGGGTCACCGGTCGCCGCGCCCCGAGCGCCGTGGCCGCCGCGCTCGTAGGCGGCCCAGTCGGCCCCGAGCGCGTCGTACTTCTTGCGCTTGACGGGGTCGGACAGCACTTCGTTGGCCTCGTTGACCTCCTTGAAGCGTCGCTCGGACACGGCGTCGCCCGGCTTCGCATCGGGGTGATGCTGCCGGGCGAGCTTGCGGAACGCCTTCTTGATCTCGGCCTGGGACGCGGTCTTCGGGACGTCGAGGACCGCGTAGTAGTCCTTGTACTGGAGGTCAGGCGCTCCGGGCCGTCCGCCCGCCACCTGGGTCGCGCCTCTAGGGCGCCCGGACGACGACCGGCGGCTGGTCGGCCGGCGGATAGTCCGGGAGCGGGACGCGGGTCGCGGCCGGCTTGGTGTCGGACGCGCCCTCCTTGACGATCTTGGCCTTGTCGGTGGTCGTCGACGGCAGCGCCTTCGGCTTGCGCCGCAGGGCGACATCGAGGACCTGGTCCATGTTGTCGACCAGGACGAGCTTGATGGACTTGCGGATCTCGTCGGGGATATCCCGCAGGTCCTTCTCGTTCCGGCGCGGCAGGATGACGATCTTGGCCCCGGCCAGGTGCGCCGCGAGGATCTTGCTCTTGAGGCCGCCGATCGGCAGCACCCGACCACGCAGGGTGATCTCGCCCGTCATCGCCACGTCCTTGCGGACGGGGATCCCGGTCAGGGCGCTCACGACCGCCGTCGCCATCGTGATCCCGGCCGACGGACCGTCCTTCGGGATCCCGCCGGCGGGGACGTGGATGTGCAGCGTGTTCTGCTCGAAGACCTCGCGGTGGATCCCCAGCTCGGCGGCATGGGCACGGGTCCACGACAGGCCGGCCCGGGCCGACTCGCGCATGACCTCGCCCAACTGGCCGGTCAGGATGAAGTCCTCGCGGCCCTCCATCCGGGTGACCTCGATGGCGACCACATCGCCACCGACTTCGGTCACGACGAGCCCGATCGCCGAGCCGGTCTGGTCCTCGGCCTCCAGCTCCCCGTACTCGAATCGCGTCGGGCCCAGCAGGTCGTGCAGGCGCTTCACGTCGATGACGGTCTTGCGCCTTCGTCCCTCGGCGACCTGCCGCGCGACCTTGCGCATGACATTGGCGAGCTCGCGCTCGAGGTTGCGGACGCCGGCCTCGTGGGTGTACGAGCGCACGAGCTCGGTGATCGCCTCGTCGGTGATCTCGACGTGCTTGTCCTTGAGGCCGTGGTTCTTCATCTGCTTGGGGACCAGGAAGCGCTTGCCGATCTCGATCTTCTCGGTCTCCGTGTAGCCAGGCAGCTGGACGACCTCCATCCGGTCGCGCAGGGCGGCCGGGATCGGGTCGAGCAGGTTGGCCGTGGCGACGAACAGGACCTTGCTCAGGTCGAACGGCACCTCGAGGTAGTTGTCCTGGAACGTGCTGTTCTGCTCCGGGTCGAGGACCTCCAGTAGGGCCGAGCTCGGGTCGCCTCGGAAGTCCATCCCGATCTTGTCGACCTCGTCGAGCATGAACACCGGGTTGTTGGAACCGGCGGTCTTGATGCTCTGGACGATGCGCCCCGGCAGGGCGCCGATGTACGTGCGGCGGTGGCCGCGGATCTCGGCCTCGTCATGGATGCCGCCCAGGCTCATGCGCACGAACTTGCGCCCCATCGCGCGGGCGATGCTCTTGCCGAGCGACGTCTTGCCGACGCCAGGGGGCCCCACGAACGCGAGGATCGGGCTGCGGATCTCGTCCGCAAGCGTGCGGACGGCGAGGTACTCGAGGATCCGTTCCTTGATCTTCTCGAGGCCGTAATGGTCCTCGTCGAGGATGCGGGCGGCTTCCTTGATGTCGAGCTGGTCGTCGGTCGAGACGTCCCAGGGCAGACTGACCAGCCAATCCACGTAGGTCCGGATGACGCCGACCTCGGGCGAGGCCGACGGGATCCGGCTCATCCGGTCGATCTCCTTGATCGCACGCGCCTTGATCTCGTCCGGCATGCCGGCCGCTTCGACCTTCTCGCGGAGTTCGTTGATCTCGGCCTGCTGCGGATCGTCCTCGCCCAACTCGCGCTGGATCGCCTTGAGTTGCTCGCGCAGGATGTACTCGCGCTGGGTCTTGTCCATCTCCGACTTCACTTCGGACTGGATGCGGCCCTTGAGCTCGAGGATCTCGATCTGGTTGGCGAGGAATGTGCTGACCAGCTTGAGGCGCTCGACGACGTCGATCGTCTCGAGCAGTTCCTGGCGCTGTTCGGTGGACATGTCCGGGCTGTAGGCGACCATGTCGGCCAGCAGGCCCGGCTCGCTGATGTTGCGGGCGGCGACCGCGGCCTCGGGCGGGACGGGCGCGCCATTGGCGACGTACTGCTCGATCTGCGCCTGCACCGTGCGCATCAGGGCTTGGACCTCGACGCCCTCCGGCGTCCTGTCGGGAAGTTCCTCGACGGTCGCCTGCAGGTAGGGGTCCGTGGCGGTGAATCCGTGGACGCGCAGCCGGCCCTGGCCCTGGACGATGGCCCGGACGGTCCCGTCCTGGAGCTGCACGACCTGGGCGATCTTGGCCAGCGTACCGATCGTGTACAGCTCGGACGCGTCGTTGATGTCTTCCTGGTCGGCCTGGCGCTGGGTCACCAGGGCGATGGGTCCGCCATCGGCGACGGCGGCGTTGAGGGCGTTGACGCTCTTGTCGCGACCGACCTGGAGCGGGACGATCATCTCCGGGAAGATGACGGTCTCACGCAGGGCGACGAGCGGCAGGACGCGCGGTCCGCTGATCGATTCGGACTGATCGAGCGGCTCGGGCTGCTCGTCGACCGGGGTGGACGGTCGCTTGGCCATCAGGTGTCTCCTACGGTGCTGGATGCCGGTGTTCGGTCGGCGCTGGTGCTGGGGGTCGGTTCGGCGGACGCCGCGGGTGCGGCGGTCGTGGTGGTCGTGGTGGTCGGCATGGGTCTCGTCGGCGGCCGGTCGGCGTCACCGGCGTCCGCCGTCCCCTCGGCGTAGAGCGCCTCCAGGATCCGGGCCCCGAGTCGCTCCTCGAGCTCGAACAGGAGCTTGATCCCGGCGAGGTTGACGCCGCGGTCGCGGGTCAGGTGGCGGATCCAGGTGAGCCGCCGGATGTCGTTCTCGCTGTAGAGGCGGATGTTGGTGGGCGTTCGGGCCGGACAGAGCAGCCCCTCGTCCTCGTAGATCCGAAGGGTCCTGGGATGGGCGCTGACGAGCGTCGCCGCCACGCTGATGACGTAGACGGGACGCTCGGGATCGCGCTCCGGCCGGCCGAACGCCACGCGCTCAGCCGCCCGTTCCGTTGGCGGCACCGACAGCCGACGCTTCCATCGCCGGGACCTCGGCGGTCTCGGCGACCTGGGTCGCCTGGCCGTCCGACGTCGGGGTGATGCGGATCTGGCGAGGCTTGACGGACTCGGCCTTGGGGATGTGCAGGGTCAGGACACCGTCCTGGAAGGTCGCGACGGCACGCTCGGGCTCGAGCCCGGCGGGCAGGCTGACCGCACGGCTGACACTGCCCCGGCGGATCTCTCGAACGAGGGTCTCGCCCTCGGTCTCGGTCCGCTCCGAGCGACTCTCCCCACGGATGACGAGCGTTCCGTCGTCCACGGTGATCTCCACGTCGTCCGGCCGGATGCCGGGCAGGGCCGCCTCGATGACGAGCGCATCAGGGCCGTTGGTCACGTCAAGCGGCAAGCCACCGGCCTCGGCCGTGGCCCACGTGCGCGGTCGCACGAAGCTGTCTTCGAAGAGCCGGTCCATCGCCTGCCGGAGCGAGACGAGCTCGCCCAGGGGCGAGGCGCGGCGCACGATCGTCATGTTCATGCACCTCCTGTCGATGGTCCGAGCGGGCGTCCGATACGCCCGCAGTCGTTACATCGAAGATGCTAGAACCCTGACAATGATGTTGTCAAGAGTGTTGCTCGACCGGTGTATCGCCGAGGGCATCCCGCCCGGGTCGAGCGTGGTTGTGGGCGACCGTGCGTGGTCCGGCCCTCGTCAGGCTCCGGCGGTCTGCGTGATCTCCGGGTCGCCGATGAGCTGGTCGTGGAGCAGGTCCGAGCACTCCTGCTTGCCGATGGCGATGATCTTGTCGCCCTCGAGCATGACCGTGTCCGGTCGGAGCGGGGTCGCCACGCCATCGCGGATGACCGCGAACAGCGAGCAGCCGTCGGGGATGGACAGGTCGCGCGGGGCCTTGCCGATCGCGGGCGAACCGGACTGCAGGTGGGCCTCGATGAGCTCGAGCTCGTTCTCGCCCAGGGCCGCCAGGTGGAGCAGCTCGTGGACCGGGATGTCCTGCTCGATCGAGCCCAGGATCATCCGGGTCGGGCTGATCAGTTCGTCCACGCCCAGGTGCCGGAAGAGCGCCTCGTTCTTGGGGTTGTTGACGCGGGCGATCGTCCGAGGGACATCGAAGTGGTGCTTCGCCATCTGGCAGATGACCAGGTTGTCCTCGTCGTCGCCGGTGACTGCGGCCACGACGTCGGCCCGATTCGCCCCGGCCTCACCGAGGTACTTGCCTTCGCAGCCGTCATGCCCGATGACGATCGACCCGATCTCATCGGCGATCGCCCGAGCCCGGCCCGGGTCCTTCTCCATGAGGGCGACCTCGTGGCCGGCCTCGATGAGTTCCTTGGCGAGGTAGTAGCCCACCTTCCCGCCACCGACGACCAGGACGAACACGGCTCAGGCCTCCTGTCCGGATGGGGCGGCGGTCGTGGCCGCGACCGGCTCGGCAGATCCGACATCCTCGTGATGCGCGGCGCCGGGGTGGTGTCCGCTCGGGGCCCGCATGCCCGGGAGCCCGGACGCCGGCAGTCCCAGATAGCCGTTGACCGCATCCAGCATGAGGCCGGTCCGGCACAGGGTGGCGATCCCGAGCTCCGCGTAGGCCGCGGCGCGGACCGGATCGTTGAGCTTGGCGATGGTCTTGCGGACCCCCAGCACCTCGGACGCCAGCTGGGCGGCCATCGTGTTGCGGTTGTCGCCCTCGGTGAGCGCGAGGAAGACGTCGGCGCCCTCGGTCCCGGCCTTGCGCAGGACATCCTCGTCGGTCCCGTCACCGCGGACCGCCCGGCCGCGGAAGCCATCGGGCAACCGGTCGAACGCGGCCGTCGAGGCATCCACGATGACGACCTCGTGCCCGGTCGCGTCGTACAGCTCGGCCATGGCCGCTCCGACCCGCCCACAACCCACGATCACGATCTTCACGCTGGTGACTCCTCGGACATCGGTTCGCGCACGACCCACACGGTACACGGCGCGTTCTGGAGGACATAGGGGATGGTCCGGCCGATGGCGAAGTCGCCGCCATACCGGGTCCGGAAGGGGACGCCCAGGACGATCAGGTCCGCGTCACGCTCGGCCGCCTCGTCCACGATCGCCGCGCCGACGTCGCGCGCCTGGAGCAGGACCGGTTCGAGGCGCTGCTTCGAGCCCTCGGCGACCTCCTCGGCCATGTCGAGGACCCGCTGGACCTCCTCGGATCGACCGGCGATATCCGCATCCAACGGCAGCGTCCAGTCGATCTCGACGACGTGGATGGCGATCAACTCGGCCTTGTGCTCGCGAGCGGTCTCGGCCGCCAGTCGGACGATCCGGGCATCGCTGGTGCCGCCGTTGAGGGCGACCACCACGCGCTTGTAGGCGAAGGTGCGACTGTCGGACATGGGTGGTCACGATACCACCGGTCCGGCTGGACCGGGTCGGGTCAGTCGGGCTCGCCCCGGCCGCCCATCGCAGCATCGAAGAGCTCGGGATCCTCCCGCCTGTAGGGCACGTTGACCACGACCGTCCGGGGCCGGCCGAGCAGCGCGGACCGCAGGCGCTTGGCGGCCTGGTTGTACAGGATGCGCTCCCACCAGTGACGGGCGACGTACTCGGGGACGACGACGAACGTGATCGGCGGGTCCTCGTCCGGCGGCCAGGCCGCGTCGAGGACGTCGAGGTAGGCGAGGAACGGCCCCACGAGGGCCCGGTACGGCGACTCCACGACGACCAGCGGCACACCAGGCAGTTGGCGCTCGAAGTCCTCGCGGACGGCGGCGGCCGAGTCGGGGTCGGCGGTGATGTACACGGCTCGCACGTCATCGTCGATGGATCGCGCGACGTTGATCGCCTGCACGACGGCCCGGGTGAGGCCGGGGATGGGGACGACCACCCGTTCCTGGCGGTGGGGCGACCGGAACACGAGCTCCGGTCGGACCGCCAGCTCACGGCGCGAGAGCGTGTACTGGCGATGGATGAACAGCATCATCCCGACGAGTGCCGGGACCAGGATGACGACGATCCACGCGCCGTCCCAGAACTTCTCATACACGACGATGCCAAGCACGACGGCGGTGAGCAGTCCGCCGAACGCGTTCACCGACATCCGCCAGCGCCAGCCGGCGTCCCGCGCCGACAACCAGTGCCGGACCATCCCGACCTGGCTGAGGGTGAAGCACACGAACACGCCGACCGAGTAGAGCGGGATGAGCGAGTGGGTGTCGCCACCGAACGCCCAGAGCAGCGTGAAGGCGATCCCCGCCAGCAGCACGATGCCCCAGGAATAGGCGAGTCGATCGCCACGGAACGAGAACTGGCGCGGCATGTAGCCGTCCTCGGCCAGGATCGCCGCCAGGCGAGGGAACGCGTTGAAGCTTGTGTTGGCCGCCAGGAAGAGGATCAGGGCCGTACTGGCCGCGAACGTCACGAACAGCCCGGATCCCGGACCGAAGGCGGTCTCCGCGATCATGGCGACGACCGAGGGGCCGCCCTCGAGCGTCGGACGGATGTCGTACTGGACCGCGAAGACGGTCAGGCCGATGAACAGGATGCCGAGCAGGATCGACATCGCGGTCATCGTGTTCGCCGCGTTCCGTGACTCCGGTGGCTTGAAGGCCGGCACCCCGTTGGCGATCGCCTCGACGCCGGTGAGGGCGACCGAGCCGCCGGCGAACGCCTTCATCAGGAGCAGGAGCGTCAGCGCCTCCGGCACCGGCGGGAACGGGACCGCGTCCGGCTGGGGCGTAGCCGGCACGACCGTGCCACCCACGATGTTGACGAGTCCGATCGCGATGATCGTGAGGGTCAGCCCGACGAACAGGTAGGTCGGGACCGCGAAGATGTTGCCGGACTCGCGCAGGCCACGCAGGTTGGCGATCGTGATCAGCGAGATGGACACGAAGGCGATCTCGATCCGGAAGTCGTACGCCGCCGGGATGACCGACTGGATCTGCGCGATCGCCGCCGCGGTCGAGACGGCCACGGTCATCACGTAGTCGATGAGGAGGGCCGCGGCGGCGACGAGCCCGACGATCGGAGCGAGGTTCGTCTTCGCGACGACGTAGGCCCCGCCGCCGTTGGGATAGGCCCGGCACACCTGGCGGTACGAGACGGACACGACCGCGAGCAGGATGGTGATCGCGATCGAGACCTGGATCGACAGGAACAGCGCCGAGGCCCCAGCCACCAGCAGCACCCGCAGGATCTCCTCGGTGGCATACGCCGACGAGGAGATGGCGTCCGAACTGAAGATGGCCAGTGCCTTGCGCTTCGAGAGGCGTTCGCCGATCTCCTCCTCGCTCGCGAGGGGACGCCCGAACAGGATGGCCCGCGTCCGGTCGAGGAACCGCCCGACCGGCGTCAGGGACACGCTGGCGGCCGGCTTGGCGACCATCTGGCCCGGTCCCGTGTACCGGAAGTAGGGTGAGTGCGGACGTTCCACCCGGACGCGCCGGTCTGCCGGCTTGCGACCCTTGAGCGGTCGCCTCCCTCCGATCACGAGGACTCCATCTGCTGTTGGTCGGTCGCCCGCCGGTCAGTGGCCGCGACGATACGGGACGTCGGCGATGACCGTGTGCTCGCGCCCGACGAGTGCGGCCTTGAGACGTTTGGCTGTCTGGTTATACAGCAAGCGGTCCCACCAGTGGCGGGCCACGTACTCGGGCAGGACGACGATGGTGATCGGCGCTTCGCGATCCGGCGGCCAGGCCTGGTCGAGCACGTCCAGATAGGCGACGACCGGCGAGATGACCGCCCGGTACGGCGACTCGACCACGACCAGGGGAACGTCCGGCAACTGCCGGATCCAGCGCTCGCGCAGCTCCTCGGCCCTGTCCATGTCATCCGTGACGTAGACCGCGCGAAGGTCGGTGCCGAACGCGCGACCGAAATTGATCGCCTGGATCACGGCCCGGTTGATCCCATTCACCGGGACGACGACTCGCTGCTCCCGATGCGGTCCGGGCAGGATGCCCTCGTCCCGGACGTGCAGCTCCGCGGCCTGGCCCTCGTACTGGCGGAAGATGAACGACATGATCAGGACCAGGACCGGGATGAGGACCAGGACGAGCCAGGCCCCCGAGGTGAACTTGGCGGCGGTCACGACGATGGCGACCGCCCCGGTCAGGGCGGCGCCGAAGGCGTTGATCGAGAGTCGACGCCGCCAGCCCGGCGATCGCTCGCGCAACCAGTGGCGAACCATGCCCGACTGGCTGATCGTGAAATCGATGAAGACGCCGACCGCGTACAGCGGGATCAGCAAGTGCGTCACGGCGCCGAACCCGATCACCAGCAGGGCGGCGACGCCGCCGAGCACCAGGATCCCGTACGAGTAGGCGAGCCGGTCGCCGCGGAGGGCGAACTGGCGTGGCATGTAGCCGTCCTGGGCCAGGATGGCGAGCAGGCGTGGGAAGGCGTTGAAGCTGGTGTTCGCGGCGAGGAAGAGCAGGAGCGCCGTGAATGCCTGGAACAGGAAGAACAGCACGCCATCGCCATAGACCGTCCGCGCCACCTGGGAGATGACCGTCTGGCTTGGGAATTCGACGTGGGTGATCCCGTAGCTCACCGCCAGGAACGTGATGCCGATGAACAGGACGGCCAGCAGGGCGGCCATGTAGCCGAGTGTCGCGGCTGCGTTCTTCGATTCGGGCGGCTTGAACGCGGGCACGCCGGTGGCGATCGCCTCCGTCCCGGTCAGGGCAACCGCGCCGGCGGCGAAGGCCCGGAGCAGGAGGATGATCGACAGCGGTTGGAGCGTCCCCTCGACCTGGCCGATGAGCTGCTCCTGGTATCCGTCGCCCTCGCCCAGGACGAGGATCCGGAAGGAGCCGACCGCGATCATCACCAGCGCCGAGAACACGAACAGGTATGTCGGGATGGCGAAGATGTTGCCGGCCTCGCGCAGGCCACGCAGGTTGCCCACGGTGATGAGACCGATCGCCCCGACGCCGATGACGACGCGCCAGTCGAGCAGGCCCGGGAAGGCCGACGTGATCTGCTCGACCGCCGACGACGTGGAGACCGCGACGGTCAGGACGTAGTCGATGAGGAGCGCCGAGGCCGCCACCAGCGAGACGGTCCGGCCGATGTTCCGCCGCGAGACGGCGTAGGACCCGCCGCCGGTCGGATAGGCGATGCAGATCTGTCGGTAGCTGAAGGCCACGATCGCCAGCAGGATGCTGATGGCGATGCTCACCTGCAGGCCGTACGCCAGCGCGACGACCCCGCCCAGGATCAGTACTCGGAGGATCTCCTCGGTGGCGTAGGCGGACGAGCTGATGGCGTCCGAACTGAAGATCGCCAGCGCCTTCTTCTTGGCCAGTCGCTCGCCGAGTTCGTCCTCGCTGGCGAGTGGACGTCCGACGAAGAAGCCCCGGACCGACGCCAGGGCCTTGCCGGTCCCTGAGGTCGGCGTACTGGCCGCCTCCTTGGCCGTGAGCTGGCCTGGGGCCGTGTAGCGGAAGTAGGGTGCGTGCGGTCGCTCCAGGCGCACGCGCTTGTCACCCGGCTTGCGCCCCTGGAGCGGTCGGCGACCGCCGATCACCGGGCGCCCTCAGACACCGTGCGCCAGTCGTGCGGCAAGCCGGCTCGGGAGTCCGGCTCCCGCCATCGCGCCCTGGACGGCACCGACGTCGTAGTCGACCCGATGCCACGTGGCGACCGCACCATCCGGATCGAGGATCAGGTAGCTCGCGCGCGGATCGCCGTCCCGCGGCTGTCCGACGCTGCCGGGATTGAGCAGCGTGCGAGTGCCGGCCAGTGACAGCTGATCCCCGTCACGCGTTCGGGCGACCGCGACGCGATCGTCGATGAGGACGAAGGCCGCGGGCAGATGGGTGTGCCCGTTGAGTCCATGGGGCGTCGGCAGGACCTCGAACGATCCGCGGGCGACCGCGGCGGACGTCAGGTACTCCCACGTCGGGTCGCGTGGGCTGCCGTGGACCAGCGTCAGCTCCCCCTCGGACCGGCTGATCGGCAACGCACGCAGCCACGTCCGCGTCGTCTCCGAGATGGCCGCTCGCGTCCATTCCATGGCCGCTCGGGCTTCCGGATTGAAGAGCTCGATCTCGAGCCCGCCGACCGCGGCCGCGTCGTGATTGCCGCGGACGCCGACCGCGCCGAGCTGGCGCAACCGGTCGACCACACCGTTCGGGTCCGGCCCGTACCCGACGACATCGCCGAGATGCCAGACGGCATCGACGGGACCCGCGTCCGCGAGGACGGCATCGAGCGCCACGAGGTTGCTGTGGACGTCGGAGACGACCGCGATCCGCATCGCCGGTCAGCGTAGCAGCGGCCGGATCACCACGGTCGCCGCCGCCTGGCGCCGGGATCGCGGGGATAGGCGGCCGGGACGTGCCCGGTCCGGGTGAGGACCACCAGGACGTGTCCGTCCAGCCCGGCGACGTCCACCGGCACGCCCTCGATCGTCCCGCCACCCAGGGCGGCCACCGCGCGCTGGGCGGAGGCGACCTCGACTGCCAGATCCCCGCGCTTCCAGGCGATCAGGCTGCCCCCGGGGGCCAGGAGTGGGAACGCGAGCTCGACGAGTTCCGGCAACGCGGCGACGGCGCGCGCCGTGACGGCCGGCCAGCGACCACGGTGCTCGGGGTCCGAGGCGAGGGCTTCGGCTCGGACGGGCGCCGCCTCGACGGTCGCCTCGAGGCCGGTCGCCGCGATGACCGCCTCGAGGAATCGCGCCTTCTTCCTGACGGGCTCGACGAGGAGCGCGCGGGCGGCCGGAAGGGCGGCGGCCAGGGGGAGGCCCGGATACCCGCCCCCGGACCCGAGATCCAAGAACCGGTCCATGCCGCGCGCGGTCATCACGGCGACCGCGGTCAGGCTGTCGACGATGTGCGCGGTCGCGACATCGACCGGTTCCCGGATGGCCGTCAGGTTGATGGCGTTCGTCCAGGCCAGCAGCAGTCTCGCGTGACCTTCGATGGCCGACAGGGCGGCGGGCGCGAGGGTGAGATCGAGGGTGGCGAGCCCGGCATCGAGGGCATCGACCGCCGCCGCCGGCAGGTCGGGGAGATCCTCGACGCGCGTCGGGAGTGGCTCACGCGCTGGATCCAGGGCACGCCTCCTGATGTCTGCGTGCCGCGCGACCTCGCGTGGCGCCACTCCCGGCGTCGGCATCGTCTCGCACCGAAGGATCGGGATCGGTCTTCCGTGCGCCGTTCGGTTCCCGGCCGAGTCTCCTCGAACCCCTTCCGGCGCGCGTTACCCGGCCCACCCCAGTGCGGATGTCGGACGGTACGCGTCGTCGTGGGCGGGCGTCTACGGGGTTATCCACGAACTGGCCACCAGGACGTGGATTCGTGGATAAGTCGGCCGTCCGTCCTCAGCCGAGCTCGCGGATGGCTCGTCGGACCGCCTGTTCCTCGAGCTGGAGCTCCGCAGCCGCAAGGGCCCCCTCCAGGCTGGACGCGATGACCTCGGGCGCGACCGCCGTCGGTCCTGGCATCGCCAGCACGAAGGTGGATCCCGATCCAGGGACGCTCGCGACGGCGAGATCGCCACCCATCGACCGCGCCAGGTCGCGCGCGATCGGCAGGCCGAGGCCGGTACCGGTGATCCGGTCGTGGCCCGCCATCCGGTAGAACCGCTCGAAGATGCGGGCGCGATCGTCGGCGTCGATGCCGCCGCCTTCGTCGCGGATGGCCACCAGGGCGACCGAGCCGTCGAACCAGCCGGCTAGGCCGACGGTGGAACCGGCCGGGCTGAACTTGAGGGCGTTGGCCGCCAGATTGGTCGCGATCTGCTCCACCCGTCGCCGATCGCCCGTCGCGGCCTGGAGGCGTGGCGGGAGGGACACGTCCAGGGCGATCCCGCGGTCCATGGCGATGGGGTCCAGGCCCTCGGCCACGTGACGGAGGGCGTCGGCCAGTGAGAACGGCCGACTGTCGAGGGCCAGGGCGCCGGACTCGAGCCGGGACAGCTCCAGCAGGTCGCCGACGAGCTCGGCGATCGTCGTCACGATGCCACGCCCGCGTTCCATGAACTCGCGCTGGACCTCCGGGTCGTCGACGGAACCGCCGAGGATGAGATCGAGGTAGCCGGCCAGGCCGGTCAGCGGCGTGCGCAGCTCGTGCGCCACCGTCGAGACGAACGTCGTCCGCTCGGCCTCCTTCGCCCGGAGCATCGCGAGTTCCTGCTCGGCGGCCAGCTGGTCGGTCACGAGGGCCAGGGCGACCGCCGCGTGGCGCGCCAGGCTGCGCGGCAGGCGCAGGTCGGCCAGGGCGGCGTCGGCCGGGTCGGCGAACGCGAAGCCGAGGGTCACCCGGCCGGCAGTCGGCACCGCCACCTGGGCGTACGCGGGCGTCAGGAGCGGACGGGTCCCACGCGGCGGATGCGCGCCTTCGGCGGTGGCGATCCGGGCCGGAGCTGCGGCGGCCCGGTCCGCCCGACTGCGCGGCGCGGCGCTGTCCAGCCACGCGGCCAGCGCGAGCCCGGCCGTCGGGTCCTCGTCCCGGCCGATCCCGACGACCACCCGACGCTCGGTCCCCTCGGCGACGATGGCGGCGCGGCGCGCCCCGACCGTCCGCGCGAGCAGGTCGAGGAGATCGGCCAGGCGGGTCTCGGCGCCGGCGTCCCCGGCCAGGATGTCGAGGGCGCGCGCCAGGAGCAGCGCCTCCTGGGAGGCAAGCTGGTCCTCGGCGCGACGCGACGATGACCGACGCTCCTTCAGCGGTGGGGGCGCCTGGACGTCGAGGGCGTGGAGCGGGGATCTCGTGCGGGATTCGATCACGTGGTGCGTATCGTCCACGGTGACGACCGCGCCGGCCACCACCCGACGGGCGCGCGGGTCAGGGACGGAAGTACCGTGACGGATCCAGGTGACTAGGAGCGCGCGGTCCCCCGGACCGGTCGGCCCAGCGTTCGGCGGACGACATCGATGACCTCGTCGACGTACTGGTCGGCCTCGCCGCGCTCGGCGGCCGTCCGGACACAGCCCTGGACGTGGTCTTCGAGGACGAGGATCGACAGGGCGTCGACGGCCGCCCGAAGCGCCGCGGTCTGCTGCAGGATGTCGACGCAGTACTCCTCGCGCTCGATCATCCGGGCGATGCCGCGGACCTGGCCTTCCATCCGCGACAGCCGTCGGACGAGCTGGGCCTTGTCCTTCGAGTAGCTGTGTCGGAAGTGGCTGGGGTCGACCGGCGCCGTCGCTCGCCGAGCCGTCGTCTCGCTCATGGTCCGATCATACCCCCTGGGGGTATCCGTCGCAAGACGGGCCGGGCGGAGCGCAGCCGGATTCGGCTACACTTGCGTCCGATGCATCCCGGCGATCGCCTCGGCCCCCTTCCCGACGGTGCCACGTGCACCGCGTGCGGCGCCGGCGTCCCGGCCAGGCGGATCCGCATCCTCGCCCACCGTGACGATCTGGCCTTCGTCGAGCTTGCCTGTCCCAGCTGCGGCAGCTCCGCCCTGGGCCTCCTGCTGGCCGCCGACGAACCGGGCGATCCGCCCGTCCTGGACGTGGCGGCCGACCCGGCGCCGCTGACGACGGCGCCGGCGATGCCCCTGCCGCCGATCAGCACCGCCGACGTGACCGCGATGCGCGAGCACCTGGCCGGCTGGGACGGCGATGTGCGCGGGCTCCTGGCGGGTGGCCGGTGACCCCTGCCTTCGCGCATGCGAGCGAGGCGGAGATGGCGCGGATCCTGGACTTCTACGCCGTTCGCTGGGAGTACGAGCCGGACACGTTCCCGATCCTGTGGAACACGGACGGCGACGTCGTCGAGAGCTTCTCGCCGGACTTCTACCTGCCGGACCTTGACCTGTACCTCGAGATGACGACGCTCCGTCAGAAGCTCGTCCGCAAGAAGAACCGCAAGCTGCGTCGGCTGCGCGAGCTCTACCCCAACGTGGAGATCAAGCTGTTCTACGCCCGTGACTTCCGCGCGCTGATGCTCAAGTACGGCCGGCTCGCCCTGGCCGACGCCTTCTCCGGGACCCTGGGCCAGGTGGCCGCGCCGCACGAGGTCGCGGCCGCCACCGATGAGGCGATCGCCGCCGACGAGGCCGCGGCCGCGCTGCGCCTGACCGCCGCCGATCCGATCGTCGACGCGCCGTCGGCGGGCCGCCGACGACGAGCCACCGTCGCCACGAGCCCGGAAGGATCCGTGGTCCACCGATGACGGCGTCCCGGGACCTGCACGCCGACATCGGGGAGGTCCTCCTGACCGAGGAGGAGATCCGGGCCAAGGTCGTCGAACTCGGCGCCCGGATCAGTGCCGACTACGCCGGTCGGAATCTCACCCTCGTGTCGGTGTTGAAGGGGTCGCTGCCGTTCATGGCCGACCTCATGCGCGCCATCGACATCCCCGTCCGCATCGACCTGATGGAGGTCAGCTCCTATGGCGGAGCATCCACCGAGTCGTCGGGCCTCGTGCGGATCCTCAAGGACCTGTCGGCCAGCATCGTCGACGAGGACGTCCTGATCGTCGAGGACATCATCGACACCGGGCTGACGCTCAACTACCTGATCCGCTACCTGCGCGGCAAGAACCCGGCCTCGCTCCGGATCTGCACCCTGCTGGACAAGCCCGCGCGGCGCCTGGTCGAGATCCCCGTCGACTACACGGGGTTCGTCATCCCCGACAGCTTCGTGGTCGGCTACGGCCTCGACTTCGGGGAGCTGTATCGGAACCTGCGGTACGTCGGGGTCCTGAAGCCAGAGGCCTACGCGCCGGAACCGGGCGGATGAGCATGCAGCGTCGTCCGCTGGGTCGCGGACGGACCCTGGCGGCGCTGGCCGGCCTGGCCATCGTGATCGGCTGCATCCTGCCGTGGTGGACCGTCGGCGGGACGACCGGGATCCCCGCGGTCAGCGGCAACGGCCTCGATGGCAGCGGTATCGTCGTCTTCCTGTGCGGGATCGTCAGCCTGGCCCTCGTCGCCCTGCCATACGCCGCCGGCGACCGGCCACTGGGTCTCGACCGCTGGCTGTCGTTCGCCGTGCTGGCGATCGTCGGCTGGCTCGCCTTCGCGATCCGGATCGTCGTGCTCATCGGCAACGGTGCCTTCCAGTTCGCGCAGCCGGCTGAGGTGTTCACCGACGGGCCGGGCCTGTGGGTGACGGCCGCCGGGCTGGTGATGCTGGCGCGATCCGCCTACACGATGTCGCGCGAGTCCTTCTACCGGTGACCGCAGGCGGACCCGAGCGACTCGAAGGGGTCTGGACGATCGTCCCGACGCCGTTCGCCGCGGACGGCGCGCTGGACGCGGCCAGCCTGCCCGGACTCACGCGCTTCGTCGCCGGTTGCGGCGTGGACGGCATGACCATCCTCGGCGTCCTCGGTGAGGTCGGCCGCCTCGGCGACGACGAGCGGCGGACCGTCATGGAGGGTGTCCTTGGCGCCGCCGACGGCCTGCCGGTGTGTGTCGGGGTCAGCCATGCCGGCACGGATCGGGCGGTCGCGTTCGCGCGGGAGGCCGAGGCCGCCGGAGCCCACTCGGTGATGCTCGCCCCACCGGCCCTCGCCCGGCCGAACGATGCGGCCCTCCTGGCCCACTACGCGGCCGTCGCGGATGCGATCGCGATCCCGGTCGTGGTCCAGGACCACCCGGCCAGCAGCGGTGTCCACATGTCTGTCGACGTGCTCGTGGCCATCGCCGACGCCTCGCCGTCGTGTCGGGTGGTCAAGCTGGAAGACGAGCCGAGCCCGCCGAAGGTGGGTCGCTTGCTCGCGGCCCGCCCGGACCTGCGCATCCTCGGCGGGCTGGGCGGGATCATGCTCGTCGAGGAGCTGCGCCGTGGCGCCGTCGGGACGATGACCGGATTCGGCTTCCCCGAGCTCCTGGTGGAGATCGTCACGGCGTTCCGGGCGGGCGACGAGGCCGGCGCCCAGGCCACCTTCCACCGGATCATGCCGCTCATCCGGTTCGAGAACCAGCCGGGCATCAACCTCGCGATCCGCAAGCACATCTACCGTCGTCGAGGGGCGATCGCCTCGGAGCGCCTGCGGGCGCCGGGTCCGGGGCTGGACGCCGGGACGATCGCCGACCTCGATGCGGTGCTCGAAGCTGTCGGACTAGCCGATCGGGTCAGCCCGGCCTAGCCCGGGACGGCTTGCCCGCCGGCCAGTCTGCCCGGAGGCTCCGCCAGCCGGACCACGCAGCTGACCGATACCGGTCGCCACGTGCTGGGAGGGACAGCAGCTGACCGAAACGGCGAGCTGCGTGCTGCCCCGGGGCGGCATCTGACCGGAACCCGGCCGAGCGCGCGGCCGCTCGCCGCCCGCCGCCGGTGGCCGCCCGGGTCCTCCTACGGAAGGGAGCGGATCATCCCGCCGTCCACGGCCACGATCGAGCCGGTCACGTACGACGCCGCGGGCGAGAGCAGGAAGGCCCCCACCCGGCCGAGCTCAGCTGGGTTGCCATACCGCCCCAACGGGATCCGTTCCACGGTCCGCCGCTGGATCTCCGCGACGTCCACGCCGGCCGCGGCCGCCCGTGCCCCGTCCAGCTGGGCGATCCGGTCCGTCGCCACGCGTCCTGGGGCCACCCCGTTGATCCGGACCGGCGCGATCTCGTCGACCAGCGACTTGAGCAATCCGGCCAGCCCCGGACGGATCAGGTTGGACGTGGTCAGGCCCGGGATCGGCTCGCGGACCGAGCTCGACAGGATGATCAGGATGGCCGGGTCACGCCCCTGACGGAGCCACGGCAGGGCTGCCCGGAGGAGCCGGATGGCGCTCAGCATCGTGCCGTCCACGGCCCGCAGCCAGGTCTCCTCGTCGAGGTCCTCGAAACGGCCGGGCGGGGGGCCGCCGGAGTTGACGACCAGCAGGTCGAGTCCGCCCCACGCGCCCGTCGCGGCCTCGACCGCCGCGGCCGGGCCGTCCCTCGTCGAGAGGTCGGCCCCGACCGCCAGCGCGCCGAGGCGGGCCGCCTGCGCATCGAGTCCGGCGCCGGGTCGGGACACCACGGCGACCTTCGCTCCTTCCCCGGCGAGCGCCTCGGCGATCGCCCCACCGAGGCCGCGGCTACCGCCGCCCACCAGGGCGCGAGCGCCCGTCAATCCAAGGTCCATGGCTGCCATGGTACGGCGCCCGGTGTAGGGTGTGCCGATGTCGGACCGCGACGGCCCCACCTTCGCCACGACGCCGGTCGCGCCGGGCGGCGGTCGACGTCCGCTGGTCGTCGGGATGCTGGTCGTCGGACT
Organism: uncultured Anaerolineaceae bacterium; assembly: GCA_964579825.1. GTDB lineage: Bacteria > Chloroflexota > Limnocylindria > Limnocylindrales > CSP1-4 > SPCO01. The sequence continues at coordinate 32,266 of CAZOHT010000001.1, read as the reverse complement.
GGTCGTCGGGTCATTCGTCACCGCCCGCCTGACACCCGGGCCCGAGCCCGCCCAGGCCGCCCGATCGGCCGAGCCGAGCCGGTCCGCCACTGCTCGGCCGACGGTCACGCCCGAGATCGCCGAGGCCGCACCCACCGCGACGCCCATGCCACCTCGAGAGTGGTTCACGGCGCCCGAGGCGCCGATCGACGACGTCTTGGTGACCTACTACGACTCGACCCGCTGGCTGCGCCTGGGGAACGCGGTCCACTCGGATCAACCCGTCGCCGAGCCGAGCGGCGACCTGCTCCTGCTCGGCGAGCAGGACGCCACCGTCTGCCTGTGCTGGGAGTCGCCAGATGCGTTCGACGGGCCGTCGAAGCTCGTCCTGATCCGTCGCGACGACGAGCTCCAGGAACTCGCCCGCACGACGGTCTTCGAGATCGCCGGCGCGTCGGTGGCCGGCGACACGCCGGCGGCCTACCAGGCCGCCCTGGATGCGTCGCCCGACGGCCGGTTCGGCTACCTGCTCCTGTCCGAGCGCACCCTCGACCGATGGCGGGTCCGTCTCTTGAGCTTCGACCTGCTGACCGGCCGGCAAGTGGATGCGACGGACCTGGAGCGGTCCTCCGCCGACCCATCGATCATCCTGTCGGAGGAGGCGCCGACCCTGCGGGTCGCGCCGGACGGCCGGCACGTCCTGGCGATGGCCGAGGCGCAACGGTTGACCGCGTCCGAGACGGTGACCTCGACTCGGCACGCCTGGGTGACCCGGATCGACGAAGGGGAGCTCGGCACGGTCACACCGTCGGACGCCATCGCCGACTCCGGGGTGGACCTGTCGGTCGAGCCGTGCGCCTGGATCGACTTCGTGGGGCCGGACATCATCGCCAAGGGCTGTCGATACGCCACGGGTCCCGGTCCTACCGACGTCGCCTTCGAGATCCGTCGGTACGACAGCGCCGGGCGCGTGCTCAGCGAGATCCAGACGGATGATGCGGGTCGGGCCCTCGACCAGGTCCTGCTCGACGCGACCGACGGCCTGGCCTATGCCTGGGTGCCGGATGGGCATCGCCTGCTGGCCCTGGACCTGATCCACGGAGGACTGCGCACCGCCCGCCAACCCCAGGACGACCTGGACCCGCCGACCGGCGTCGAGGTGCTGGAGCCACGACCGGTCCGTGGGGACCCGGTGGTCTGGACGAACGGACGATCGGCGACGGACTGGCCGGGGACGAGGTCGATGGTCGGCTCGGCGGACGGCCGGCTCCTGTTCGTCGTGGGCAACGGCCCGCGGACGAAGAGCACTTCCGGGATCTGGGTCTTCGACACGGAGACCCTCACGGTCCTGGAGCGCTGGCCCGCCCTCGCCGCCTACGACTCGCTGACCCTGTTTGAGAGCGGGCGCTTCCTGGCGGCGCTGGGACGTCCTGGAGTGACGGCGACCGGCGGGCCGGCCGAGTGGGGTCCGTCGGTCACGGTCCACGACGCGTCCACTGGCTGGCCGGTCGTCCGTGTCGGCGATCCGGGGCTGAAGCGCGTCATCGGCTTCCCGATGCTGGGATCGCTGGCAGCCGGTCGCTGACCCTGGCGGGCGTCCAGGCCGGACGCCCGGACTCAGTCGATGCCCAGGTACGCCTTCTGGACGGACTCGTCGTCGCGCAGGTCCTCGCCGCGGCCGGACAGGACGATCTGGCCGGTCTCGATGACGTAGCCGCGATCGGCGATCTCGAGCGCCTTGCGGGCGTTCTGCTCGACCAGCAGGATCGTCGTGCCCTGGCGGTGCAGGTCGCTGATCGTGTCGAAGATCTGGTCGACCAGGTTCGGGGCGAGGCCCATCGACGGCTCGTCGAGGAGCAGGACCTTGGGATCGGACATCAACCCTCGGCTCATCGCGAGCATCTGCTGCTCGCCGCCGCTCAGCGTCCCGGCGACCTGGTGCTCGCGTTGCTTGAGACGCGGGAACAGCGCGAACGCGCGGTCGATCCGTTCCGCGATGGCGGCCTTGTCCTTCACCACGAAGGCGCCCATCCGGAGGTTCTCGGTCACCGTCAGCCGGGCAAAGATGCGGCGACCCTCGGGGACCTGGACGATGCCCATGGCCATGATCTCGTGCGCCGGGAACTTCGCCAGATCCACGCCGTTCAACTGGATGGAGCCGCTCTGAGGCCGGACGAGTCCGCTGATCGAGTTGAGGGTCGTGCTCTTGCCGGCGCCGTTCCCACCGATGAGGGCGACGATCTCACCCTGACCGACCTCCAGTGAGATGCCGCGCAGGGCGTGGATGCTGCCGTAGAAGGTGTTGACGTCGGTGACCGACAGGACGGGGGCCGGGCTCGTCATCAGGCGTTCGCTCCACTGTCGCCCGTCGGCTGGGCAGCGGCGGCGGCCGCGGCTTCGGCGGCAGCCGCTGCGGTCGCCTCCGCGGCGCCGTCGCGACCCAGGTACGCCTCGATCACCCGGGCATCGGACTGGATCTCCTTGGGGGTGCCCTCGGCGATCTTCTTGCCGTAGTCCAGCACCGTGATCTTCTCGGAGATGCCCATCACGACCCGCATCTCATGCTCGATGAGCAGGACGGTGATCCCGAGTTCGCCGCGCAGCTTCCGGAAGAAGTCCGTCATCTGCAGGGATTCGGAGGGGTTCATCCCGGCGGTCGGCTCGTCGAGCAGCAGCAGGCGCGGCTTGTTGGCGAGCGCCCGGGCGACCTCCAGGCGGCGTTGGTCGCCGTACGGCAGCTTCACGGCGAGGCTGTCGCCACGGCCCTTGAGCCCGACGAACTCGAGCAGGCGCAGGGCCTCGGCATGGGCCTCGGCTTCCTCGCGGCGCTGGGAGCGGGTCCGCACGATCGCCCCGAACCAGGTCGCCCGCAGATGGTTGTGCTGGCCGACCAGGATGTTCTCGATGGCGGTCATGCTCGCGAACAGCCGGATGTTCTGGTAGGTCCGCGAGATGGCGTAGTGCGCGACCTCGTCCGGGCGAAGGGTGTGGATCGGGTCGCCCGCGAACGTGATGCTGCCCTCATCCACGTGGAAGAACCCGGTCAGGCAGTTGAAGAAGGTCGTCTTGCCCGCACCGTTGGGTCCGATGACGCTCGCGATCGAGCCCTCCTCGAGCGTGAAGTCGAGCTCGCTGACGGCCGTCAGCCCGCCGAACCGCTTGGTGACCTTGGTGGCCTCGAGCAGGGTGGTCATGCCGCCCCTCCGGGGCTGGTCGGCGGTTTCAGGTCGCCCTGATAGAGGTCCTCGACCTCCGGTCCATCCGACGCCACCCAGGCGGCCGCCGTGGCGGCCGCGGACGCCGGCGTCTCGGCCTCGTCCATCTCGGTCCTCGTCAGCAACTCCTCGTTCGGCACGTCGATGAGCTCGTCCGGAGCGTGAAGTTCGCGTCGCGCGATCTTGGACGGCAGCAGGCCCTCCGGGCGCACGATCATGATCGCCATCAGGGCGATGCCGTAGAACAGGAGTCGGTAGTCGCTGAACTCGCGGAACAGTTCTGGCAGCCCGATCAGGAACAGCGCCCCGAGGATGACACCCGGGATGCTGCCCATGCCGCCGACGATGACGATGGCGACCACGTTGATCGACAGTTGGAGCTGGATGCTGGACGCGAACACCGATCCGACCAGGGCCGCCGAGATCCCGCCCGCGAGGCCAGCGAAGCCGCCTCCCAGCATGTAGGCGAGCAGCTTGGTCTGGACGAGGTTGACGCCCATCCCCTCGGCCACGTCCTCGTCCTCGCGGATGGCCATCCAGGAGCGCCCGAGCCGGGAGCCGCGCAGGCGCCAGGCCACGAAGGCCACGATCGCCGCACAGGCGAGCGCGATGTAGTAGATCTGGACCGGGCCGGCGAGCCAGTGGGTCGGTGGGACGTCGAACGGCTTCGGGATGTTCAGGATCCCGCGCGGTCCACCGAGCCACGGCTTGAGCAGGTCCGAGCCGGCGAGGATCCGGATGATCTCGCCGAAGCCCAGCGTGGCGATCGCGAGGTAGTCACCGCGGATGCGCAGGATCGGCAGGCCGAGGAAGAGGCCGAAGAGCATCGAAAACAGGACCGCGAACGGGATCGCCTGCCAGAACGTCCATCCGGCGATGCCATATTCGGCGGTCGAGGTCAGGAGGGCGACCGTGTACGCCCCGACCGCGTAGAACGCCACGAAGCCAAGGTCCAGCAACCCGGCCAGGCCGAGCGTGATGTTGAGACCGAGGCCGAGCAGGACGAACAGCGCGACGATCGCGATGACCTGGGCGAAGAACGGCCCGAGTGCCAGTGGGAAGAGCAGGACGAGCGCGATGGTGAGGAGGGCGAGCGGGCCGACGACGAGGCGTCGCTGCGCGGTCGGCAGGGCATCGACCCGTTGCCTCGGCTTGGTGGCGCGGACGATGACCACGACCGCGAACGTCCCGAAGAAGGCGATCAGGGCGCCCGGCGGTCGAAGGCCCTCCGCGGCGAACAGGAAGCGCGCCAGGTCGGCGATCGCCGGGAAGTCCAGCATCGGCGTTCGCAGCAAGCCGGCGAAGAGGCCGAAGAAGACCAGCATCGCCAGGCTCCAGATGAGCGGGATGCGGAAGGCGTCCGGGAACCAGATGACGACGCCGGCGATCGCGCCGGTGATGGCGCCGACCACCATGGGGAACCACGCCCCGGCGGTGCCCATGCCGTTCGTCAGGAGGGCGTACAGGTCGGGCGACGCATTGATGAAGACGGCCCGGATGTCGACGACCGAGCCGACCAGCACCAGGCCGGTCAGGAAGGCGCCGATGAGCGTGCCGACGAACGCCCCGACCGCCACGGATCGGACGCGCGAGGTCGCCGCGAACGGACGCGCCGCAAGGTAGGCACCGGCGGCGAAGACCATCAACAGGACGGCCTGCCCGAGTTCGATGAAGCCGACGATGAGTGGGCGCTCGGCGAAGACCGGCACGATCCCGACGAGGCACAGGTAGATGGCCACGACGCCACCGATGACGCCGATCTGGATCAGTTTGCGGAGGTGCCAGCTCGGCGTTGCCTGGGCGGCAAAGCCCGTCGGTGCGGTCACGGCGGTCACGCTCGGCTCCTCGTCACGCGCTCACCCAGGATGCCCGATGGACGGAAGACCAGGACGAGGACCAGCATCGTGAACGCGACGGCGTCCTTGAGCTGGTTCGTGGCCGGGACGCCGAAGCCGGTCAAGAAGAGCGTCGGGCCGATCGCTTCGATGAGGCCGAGGAACAGGCCGCCGAGGAGGGCGCCCGGCACGCTGCCGATCCCGCCGAGGACCGCCGCCGTGAACGCCTTGATCCCGGGGAAGATCCCCATCGCGAAGGTCACCTGGATGAACGCCAGGCCGTACAGCACGCCGGCGGCACCGGCCATCGCGGCGCCGATGACGAAGGTCAGGACGATCGCGCGGTTGGCGTCGATGCCCATCAGGGCCGCGGTGCCCTTGTCCTCCGACACGGCCCGGATCGCGGTCCCGGTCCGTGACCGCATCACGAACAGGTAGAGCACCGTCATCATGGCCAGCGAGGCGACGACCACCAGCACATCGACCCAGCGCATGCTGAGGAGCGGGACGGGCGCCGGAGCCTCGAGCCAGCGGGGAGTGGGGTAGGCGTAGATGCCGGACCCGAAGAACCCGCGGAAGGAATACTGCAGGAAGAGCGACGCCCCGATCGCGCTGATCAGGGGGACGAGCGTGGGTGAGTTCCGCAGCGGTCGGTAGGCGATGCGCTCCACGCCGACGGCGAGGGTCACCGAGACCAGCATCGCGGCGACGATCGCGAAGGCGATCGCGAACATGCTCGTGAGGACGTTCTCGGACAGGAACCCGGCCTGCGCCATCGCGATCAAGGCGAAGTACCCACCGAACGAGCCCGCCATGAAGATCTCGCCGTGGGCGAAGTTGATCATGCGCAGGATGCCGTAGACCATCGTGTACCCGAGGGCGATCATCGCGTAGATCGAGCCCTGGGTCAGGCCGGCGCCGACGAGTTCGAACCAGTCGGCCGGGGTGTAGGTCCCACCCAGGAGGGTCAGGATGGACCCGAGCACGACCACCAGGATGATGATCGCGCGGAAGAGGAACATGAAGACGTCGATCGCGACGTCCGTCAACCGGTCCAGTCTTCGGGCGTTCAACTGGCGGTCTCCGTCTGGGTTGACGGCGATTGCAGGAACGAGCGGGCGGAGCCCGCTCGTTCCTGGGAGTCCACGTGCCTCAGGACGAGGTGCGTGGAGCTAGCGCGTGGTTACGGCCAGATCGGCGTGGACGGCATCTTGCCGGCATCCACGTCGGCCTGGGTGATCTCGTAGACCGCGATGACCGGCGCGCCGCAGTCCCCGGTGGGGGTGCAGCTGAGGGTACCGGTCAGGCCGACGAAGTCCTTGGTCGCGAAGATGGCGTCGCGGAGGGCGCCCTTCGGGACCGTCAGCGAACCGTCCGCGTTCTCGACGGCGACCTTCTCGAGTGCCGCGAACAGCATGTTCGTGGCGTCGTAGGCCTGCGCGTGGAAGGCGCTGAGCGGGTCGTTGCCGAACTCGGCCTTGATCTTCGCGACGAAGCCGGCGTAGTCACCGGTGAACGCCGAGAAGTTCGGGCTGGTCTGGAGGTGACCGACGGCCGCGTTGCCGGCAGCCTTCAGGAAGTCGGCGGAGTAGTGGCCGTCCGCGCCCAGGGTCTTGACGTTCTCAAGGCCGGTCGTGGTCGGGATCTGGGACTTGAGGAAGCCCGCCTCGGCGATGAACAGCGGCATGTAGATGAGCTCCGGCCCAGCCGCGGCCATCGTCTTGAGCGTGGTGCTCATATCCGTGGTGCCCTTGGCGATCGCCTCTGCGGCGACGATCTCGCCACCGAGCGCGGTGAACTCCTTGGCGAACACACCGGCGAGGGCCTCGGCGTAGCCGGACCCGTCGTGGATCGTCGCGGCCTTCTTGAGGCCCATCTCGTTGTAGACGTACTCAGCGGCGACCTTGCCCTGGAACGCGTCGTTGTGCGCCGTTCGGGCGTAGCCCGCGTACGTCGCGTCGCGATCCTCGGCGGTCAGCGCCGGGCGGGTGTTCGACGGCGAGATCGTCGTCAGGCCGGCTTCGGTGATCGTCTTGATGCCACCGACGACCTCGTCGGAGCAGGCCGAACCGACAAGGCCCACCAGGGTGCTGTCTGCGGCCAGCTTGGTCGCCGCGGTGGCGCCGCCCTCGGGCGTGCACAGCGCGTCTTCCGTGGTCAGCAGGATGTCGTGGCCCTTGAACGTGCCACCCAGGTCGTTGATGGCGATCTGGACGCCCTGCTTGGAGTCCTCGCCCAGGGACGCATCGGCCCCCGACAGGACGCCCCAGTAGGCGATATGGACCGGCTCGCCGGCCGGGATCTCGACGGTGCCGAGCGGATCGACAGCGCCTTCGCTCGGGGCCATGCTTTCGGCCGGGGGCTGGCTCGCCCCGGTGCTCGGTGCGGTCGACGCACCGCTGCTGCTGCACGCCGCGAACGCCAGGATGCTGACGGCCGCGAGCGCACTCACCTTGTGCAATTTCATCCGATACTCCTCCAAAGATCACCGGTCGAATCCATCCGGCCCCGGACCGGACACGGTGACTCGGTCAGCCACCCGACGCCCGTCCGCCCGGTTCGGTCGTCTCCCCTCCGGAGTCGACGATCACGGTGCGGATGGTGCGTGACGGGTGGTGTCACGAGGTCCATGGCGGGCGGCGCGCAGATGGTCGCCGAAGCGATGCCGTATATTACCCACCGGCGATCCGATTGCAACAGAGTCGATGGCCGCACCCGTCAGCGCGTCGCGAGCGTCACATCGCTCGCCGCCGACGAAGGGACCGCGGGCCTCGATCGGCCTCGACCGAACCCGGTCGAGGGAGTCCGGAGCGCCAGCCCTGCGAGGTACGACCCGATCGGCGTGGAATACCTGGTCCGAGCAGCCCGTGTCACGGACATCGACCGCATCGTCGCCCTGCGCGACGAAGGCGGTCGGGTGCGACGTGGCGAGAGCGCGCTCGATGCTGCGGACCTCCTTCGCCAGCTCGTGTACCTGCCGCAGGCGAGTGTCGTCGTCGCCGAGACGCAGCGACACGTCGTGGGAGGGGCGGTCCTCGCCCTTCGGCCGTCGGTCATCGCCGGCGGCTATGTCGGGACCATCGACCTGCTGGTCGTCGATCCCGGGCACGATGCGGACCGCGTCACCGAAGCCCTCGTCGAGGAGCTGCTTCGATCGGCCAGCAACAAGGGCTGCTCCGTCGTCGAGACGGTCCAGCCGGACGATCCGATGGAGCGGACACGACTCGAGCGCCTCGGGTTCGGCCTGGCCGGACCTCGCCTCCAACGAACCGTGACCGCGGCGGGAGCCGCCGCGCGTCGCCCCTCATGACCGCCCAGCCGAGCAGCGTGATCGCGCCGGTCGGACGGACCCCCTAGACCCAAGGAGTACCAGTGGGCAAGAACGTCGCCGTCTTCGTGGACGTGGCGAACATCTTCTATGCGGCCAAGGCCGCCGGCGTCGACATCGACTACGTCACGCTGCTCAAATCGGCCACCGCCGGACGAGACCTCGTGCGCGCGTACGCCTATACCGGTCTCGATCCGGACAACGAGAACCAGCGCAACTTCCATGACTTCCTGCGGCGCAGCAACTACAAGGTGGTCAGCAAGGACATCCGCAAGTACGGCGACGGCAAGGTCAAGGCGAACCTGGACATCGAGCTTGTCGTCGACATGATGAAGACGGCCAGGAACCTGGACATCGCCATCGTCGTGTCGGGCGACGGCGACTTCGCCCCGGCGATCCGGGCGGTCCAGGAGCAGGGCGTCCGCGTCGAGGTCATCAGCTTCCGCGGGAACACCAGCTCGGACCTCATCGAGGTGGCGGACCTGTTCACCGACATCGTCCAGCTGGCCCGGGTCGAGAAGGGCTCGAGGTCGGGACGCCGCGTCTCCGACGACGGCGAGGACCTGTCGATGACCGAGGTGCCGGACAAGCAGACGGACGGGACCGGTGCCGGTCGGGGTCGGGGCCGCGGCCGTGGTCGCGGGCGATCGGGCGAGGCCGAGCCGGTTGCGGCGACCGCATCGACGCGTTCACGTGGCCGGACCCGGAGCGGTGGCGGCGACGCCGTCGCGGCCTCGGGAGCGGCCGGTGTGGTCGCCCTCCCCGGGGAGAAGCTGGCGCGGCTGCCTGGATCGCTGACCGAGGCCGATCTGGCCGCGGCCGAGGTGTTCACCCTGGACGATCTCGAGGATGCCGCCGGCGATGTCGCCGAGCGGACGTCGTCGAACGGGGCCGCACGCGACGTCGAGACCGAAGGCGAGGACGGCCAGCGCCGCCGACGCCGACGAGGCGGTCGCGGTCGCGGTCGCGGTCGCGGCCGAGCTGACGGCGTCGATGGCGACATGACGGGCCGCGATGCGGAGGCCCGGCCGGCCGAGGCGGACCTGGTCGCCGACATCGAGGCCGAGCAGGCCGAGGATGAAGCGGCCGCCACCGTGGCTCCGCGGGCCCCGCGGACGAACCCCTTCGGGTCCGTGTGGGACTCGCAGATCGGGACGCCGGCCTCGGCCGGAGCGGGGCGCGCCCCGGTCACCGACGACGAGGACTTCGACGAGCCGGAGATCCCCGAGTACCTCATCGCGGAACAGCGACGCGGTGCCGGCCGGTCCGGCGGCGGCGGCGGTGGCGCCCGTGGCGGACGATCCGCCTACCGGTCGGCCATCGAGCGCGAGCGGTACGGCGGCGGTCGCTCGGGCGGGATCAACCGCTACCCGGACGTCAGCGCCCGTTCCACCCCGGCTCACGACCAGGCCCAGCGAACGGCCGGCGGGAACTTCGGTCGCCGGGACCAGGCGCCCGCCCCGTCGCGTGGCTCCGGGGAGTGGTCCGAGGTCCCGCCGGAGCTCGAAGAGCAGCTCCGGGCCCAGCTCGCCCAGTCTCCCAAGGCCGCCCCGCTCGCCACCGGGACGACGTCCCGCGTGAGCGAAACGGGTCCGACCGAGGCCACGGCATCGGACGCGGACGTCCCCGAGGCCAAGCCGAAGCGAGCGTCCACGCGCAAGCCGGCCGCCGCGACGGCATCGGCCGCCGAGTCGGCCGAGTCGACCGAGGGCGCCACAGAGGACGCCCCGGCCAAGCCGAAGCGGGCGTCCACGCGGAAGCCGGCCAGCGCGAAGGCGTCGGCCGTCGGTTCGACCGAGGCCACGGCATCGGACGCGGACGTCCCCGAGGCCAAGCCGAAGCGAGCGTCCACGCGCAAGCCGGCCGCCGCGAAGGCATCGGCCGCCGAGTCGGCCGAGTCGGCCGGGTCGACCGACGCCGCCCCGGCCAAGCCGAAGCGAGCGTCCACGCGCAAGCCGGCCGAGTCCGACCCCGCCTGA
>CAZOHT010000001.1:0-21830 GCA_964579825.1 uncultured Anaerolineaceae bacterium | reverse complement strand
GGCCAAGCCGAAGCGAGCGTCCACGCGCAAGCCGGCCGAGTCCGACCCCGCCTGACGGACATGGATCGGGCCCGGACTCGAGGCCATGCGGCGGCCCTCGCGGCCGTCGGTGCCATGGTCCGCGGCCCGGCGCCCCACGCCGTCCTGCTGTCCGGTCCGGCCGGGGTCGGGAAGACGACACTGGCGCTCGATCTCGCGGCCGGCCTGCTGTGCACGGCTCCCGATCCGACCGATCGTCCGTGCCGGGCCTGCCGCGGCTGCCGGATGGTCGCGCACGGCGGTCATCCGGATCTGCACCGGCTCGGACCGGAGGGAGCCGGGGGCCAGATCGTCATCGGCGGGCGCGACGCCAAGTCGCGGGGCGTCCGCGACCTGGCCGAGGAGCTGGCGATGATGCCGATGGAGGGTGGCGCACGCGTCGCGGTCATCGCCGCGGCTCATCGGATGAACGAGGACGCCCAGGCGGCCCTGCTCAAGACGCTCGAGGAGCCGCCGGCCCGCGTGACCATCATCCTGTGCGCCGACGACGAGGATCGACTCCTGCCGACGGTGCGCTCCCGTTGCGCGCGGTTGCGACTGGGAGGCGTCGACGCTCGCGATGTCGAGGCCATCCTGCTCGAGCACGGGATCGCCGACCGCCCGCTGGCCGCCCGGCTCGCCCGGATCTCGGGTGGCCGGCCGGGTGTGGCCCTCGCCTACGCCCGTTCCCAGGACGCCGTCCGGGCGCGTGGTGAACTGGCCCGCGGATTCCTCGACTGGCTGGACGCCTCGCCGTCGGCTCGGCTGGCGGCCGTCCGCGCGGCGACCCCGACGGCCGTCGGCCTGCTCGACGCGCTGGAGGCGTCTGCCGCGACCGAAGCCGAGGCGGATGTGGGTTCCGCCACGGACGCCGGTCTCGCCATGATCCCCGGGCGGAGCCGGGCGCGCGCTGCCTCGCGGCCAGCGAGCGTGCCCAGCCGATCCGCCACCGCCGATGGCCTCGCCGACGCCGAGCCGGGGCAGGAGGACGCGGCCGACGACGACCCCACGACCCGAGCGGTACCGGCCGCCCGCCGACGCCGGGCCGCCGAGGCGCTCATCGAGGTCTGGATGGAGGTCTCGCGCGACCTGGCGCTCGTCGCGGCCGACGGCTCGCGCTCCATCCGCGATCCCGAGCTGCTCGAGGAGTTCGCGACCGCCGCGGCCGGGCTCGCGCCCGATGCGCCCGCCGACTTCCTGCGGCGTCTCGCCCGCGCGGCGGAGCTCGTGGCCGGCAACGTCGCCCCGGAGCTCGTGCTCGATTCCCTCGTCCTGGCCTGGCCTCGCCGCCGGGCGGCGTGATGGACGAGGTCCTCGAGGCGGTCGCGCACGGGGTCGTCCAGGGGGTGGGGTTTCGCTGGTACGCCCAGCGCGAGGCCAGCCTGCTGGGACTGACCGGCTGGGTCGCCAACGAGCCGGACGGCTCGGTCCGTTGCGTGGCGACCGGTCCGGCGACGGCCCTCGACGCATTCGTGGATCGGTTGCGCGAGGGGCCACCGTCGGGTCGCGTGGATCGGCTGGAGCTCGATCGACGGCCGTGGAACGGCGAATCCTTCGCCGGATTCGGGATCCGTTCAGGCGCCCATCGGGGGGATTGAGGCGCCGTTCGCCGCGACGGATGCCGCGTCCGGTCGGCGTCGCCGTTGATCCCATCGCCGAGGCAGGACCGGACGGGTGGGCTATTCCCACGTCGACGAACGTCCCCCATCCTCGGGAGGATGGACCCGAACTCTCTCGCCGAGGAACTGCCCGCGCTGTATCGCGCGATCCTGGATCGCGTGGCGGAGCTGGAATCGGATGGCCATCGCCCGGAGGCCGCCCGTTTGCGCTCCACCGCGACCCAGATCTACTCGCGAGCCTGGGATGAGAAGGCGCGCCGTCGACTCGAGGGACTCCTGCTTCGGCACGCGCGTCCCGCCGCCGGCCACCCGGCCAGACCACGCGGCGGGCTCCGATCCCGCGGCCGACGGTCCGGCCCGCGCTCGGCCGCCATCTCCTGACCGAGGCGGCGCCGCCGCCTGAGCGTCCAGCCCGTACGCTACGGGCATGACCGGCCCGACGATCCACGACGTGCTGTCTTCAGCCCTCGACGCCTACGACCGGCTTGGCGACCTTGGCGAGGACGTCGAGGACGAATGGACCTATGTCACCGATCTCCGCGCCGCCTGGCGAGCACGCCTCGAGGCGGTCGACGCGGCCCGCGGCGATGCGCCTGCGGGCCTGGCCGCGGCGGCGATCGACCGGGCCATCGCCGAGGTGGACCTGATCGAGGACCCACATCGCGCCATCGACTGGCTGTCCACGTTCCCACAGGTCGTCCTCCTGGCCATCGGCGAGACGGCATGAGGTTCCAGGACGCGGCCAGGGACGCTCGCACGGTCGTCTATGCCGGGATCCAGGCCGACCCGATCGTGGCCCGGACCGCCGAGCTGCTGGCCGGCGCGACCCACGGCCAACGGGTCATGGCGCGGGCCGTGATGAACGGGCAGTCGCTCGACCCGGCCGGCTGGCGGGAGATGTTCCCGACGGTCTTCGCGGCCGACGCTCCAGCTCGTGCCGAGGCCGACGCCCTGCTCGAGTCGGCCCTGGCCATCGCCGACCGAGGCGACGAGATCCGGAACCAGCTCCGCGGCGCCGTCGTGGAAGCGCTGACCGAACGCCTCCTCGCCGCTCGGGTCGGGGCGGCCGACGTCCGACGCGAGCGTCGGATCCTGTTCGACGGCGTCCGTGCGGAGATCCACCCGTACGACGTGACCGTGGAGCGCGACGGCGCGGCCGAGGCGTATGACTGCAAGTGGGGCGCGCGCGGGATCAACGCCGACGTGCTCCACCAGCTCGACGACGCGCGAACGCACGCTGCCGACGAGGACGAGCGCCTGAGCGTCGCCCTCGTCGTCTTCGATGCCAGGCTGTCGTGCGAGGTCCGCCTCGATCGCCAGACCGCGCCTGTCGCCGGGACGGGCCTGATCAGCCTGGAGTCGCTGGACCGTCTGGCTGGGCGGGGCTGATGGTCGCCGTCCAGCACACGTGCTCGGTCCCGTTCCGGGTCCGCTTCGATGAGGCCGGGCCGGACGGTCTGCTGCGGACGTCGAGCCTGTTGCGCTACGCCCAGGACCTCGCCTCCTTCCACTCGGCCGAGCGTGGCTTCGATCGCGCCTGGTACGCGGAACGGGGCCTGGCCTGGCTCGCTCGGGCCGCGGTCGTCGCGGTCGATCGGCAGATCCCGCACGGCACGACCCTTACCGGCACCACGCTCGTGACCGGCGAGCGACGCGTCTGGGCGAGACGGCGGACCGAGTTCGTGGACGGTGACGGGACGCTCGTGGCCTGGACCCATGTCGACTGGGTGCTGCTCGACGCCCGGGGTCCCACGCGGATCCCGCCGGAGTTCGAGCAGGCGTTCGGGACGCCGCAGGCCACGTTCCCGCTGGGTCGCGTGGCGCTGGACCCGACGCCGCCGGAGGCCACCCGCCTCGACTTCGCCGTGCGACCGCAGGAGCTGGACCCGATGGACCATGCCAACAACGCGGTCTACGCAGACTGGCTGGAGGAGGGCGTGCTGGCGGCCGGCGGCGGCGCCGACGTCGGCGCGGTCCCGCGGGTCGTCAGGCTCGAGTACGCCCGCTCGGCGGAGCCGGGCGCCGACCTGTCAGGCGACACCTGGCGCGGCGACGACGGCTGGAACTACCGCCTGTCCGAGCGAGACGGAGCCGAACTGATGCGAGCTCGGCTCGAGCGGGGCTCGACCTCGGCGGAAGACCGGGAGGTGTCCGGGTAGACCGGGCCGTGTCCCGGTAGTACGAAGGTCCTCCCCCGAACCGGGACGTGCATCGGCGCACCGGGCCGCGAGGATCGTGGTGCGTGGGTGAACCGGACCCTCGGTGACGAACGCGTCATGGTCCTTCCGGGACCTCTGGCGCACAGTCCGGTGCATCGGATGGCACCGCGATCGCGGGTCACCGATGCGACCGGGGAGCCCATCTGCCGATGCCATCGCCGCGCAAGCCACGGATCGTCGCCCGCCTGGCCGGGCCGTCCGGACTCGCTGCCGCGTTGGCGCTCGGCGCAGCGGGGCCCGCCAGCGCCTCGGTCCACCGTGCCGCCGTCGCCGGTCCGGGTCCCGGGTGGGCACCGAGCGCCGCGGCCGCGACCCCCACGGACTCACCGCTCGGCGCGCTGGCCGTCCTCGGCGCCTGCGGGCTCGCCGGCTTCGTCCTGCTTCTGCTCGGTCGCCGCAAGGACGACGACATGCCGGTCGAGCCGACTCCGCCACCGCCCGATCTCGAGGCGCTGATGCGATCCGCCCGGACCGACCCCGAGCGTCGGCGCGGCGACGGCGGCGCACGACGCGGCCCGGGCCAGGCGGGCGCGTCCGCGACCGGGACGGATGGCGCGCCGGCTCCCATCTGGGTCAAGCGACTCAACGACCAGGCTCCGCCACCGCCGGAGCCCAGCCGCGCCATGGACGCCGCGTACCGGCGATAGCCCCGGTATCCTCGGCGGTGTGACCGAACCCGCCGCGCTCCGGTTGACCGACGCCCAGGCGGATGCGGCGGCCGGGGGCCGGGGCGAAGGCGTCGCGCGGGCGATGCGAATCATCCTCGCCCTGGCGAGCGCCTCCGGTGCGGAACGCCTGATCCCCGTCAGCCGCGCCCACATCGACAGCGTCCTCTACCACGGGCAGGCCTGTCAGGACTTCGTCGAGTGGCTGACGTCCGTCGATGCCCGGGTCGCCGTGCCGACCACCCTGAATGTCGCGGCGCTCGACCTCGTGCACCCGTGGCTCTTCCACGGGACGGCGGCCGAGGCCTCGACCGGTCGTCGCCTCGTTGACGGCTACCTGGCGCTGGGTTGCCAGCCCACGCTGACCTGTGCGCCCTACCAGGCCGCCGACCGGCCCGGCCTGGGCGAGGATGTCGCCTGGGCCGAGTCGAACGCGATCGTCTTCGTCAACTCCGTCCTCGGGGCCCGCACGGCACGATACGGGGACTTCTCCGACGCCGCCGCGGCGGTCGCGGGTTGGGTCCCGGATGCCGGGCTGCACCGTCCCGAGGCCCGGCTCGCCCGACTGGTCGTCGAGCTGGAACCGGACACGTCGGCGTGGCTGGCGGAGGAGTCGGGGGCCGGGGCGCTCGGCGTCGCCGTCGGCCGGCTTGCGGCGGGCCGTGTCCCGGCGATCGTCGGGCTGCCGTCGGACACGACCGAGGATGCGCTCAAGGCGCTGGGCGCCGGCGCCGCGTCGTCGGGCTCGGTCGCGATGTTCCACGCGGTCGGGTTGACCCCCGAGGCACCCACGCTCGAGGCGGCCGTCGGCGCGGGTCGTGCGGCCGATCGGGTCCGCGTGGACCTGGCGGCGCTCCAGGCGACGCTCGCGAGCCTGGCGACCGTCCCGGACGGTCCGATCGACGCGGTCGCCGTCGGGACGCCGCACTTCTCCGTCGCCGAATTCGGTCGACTCCGATCGTTCCTGGCCGAGACGGCCGACCCGCTGCGGGTGGAACTGACGGTGAACACGTCGCGTGGCGTCCTGGCCGAGATCACCGAGCGCGGCTGGCTGGAGGACCTGGCGGCCGCCGGCGTGGTCATCGTCACCGACACCTGCACCTACCTCTTCCCCACGATCATGCGGGACCCGGCCGGGACCACGATGACGAACTCGGCCAAGTGGGCCTACTACGCGCCGGCCAACCTGGGCGCCCGGGTCGTCTACGGGTCGCTGCGGGACTGTGTCCTGTCGGCCAAGGCCGGGCGGGTCGTGCGGAGTCGTACGTGACGGCGCCGCTGCAGGGGATGGTGCTGGTCCCCGGTCGGGCGGAGGGCCCGGTCCTCGCGCTGGCCGAGCCGCTTAGCTTCTGGGGCGGGGTCGATCCAGCCACCGGACGGATCATCGAGGCGCGTCATCCGGACCATGGCCGATCCGTCGCCGGCCACATCCTGGCGATGCCGGCGGTCCGAGGCTCCAGCTCGTCGAGCTCCATCCTGGCCGAGCTCCTGCGCGTCGGGCTCGGGCCGTTGGCCATCCTGCTGGGTGAGCCGGACGAGATCCTCGTCGTCGGTGCGGTGGTGGCGCGCGAGCTGTACGACGTGCATTGCCCGGTCCTGTCGCTCGACGCCGCGACCTACCGTGCGGCGGCCGCGCGTTCGTCTCTGTCCGTCGAGCCGGACGGGTCCATCGACGGCCTCTGACGTCGGCCGCGGTCACCCCGCAGGTCGCCATGTGGCGGCGCGATTCGTGACAGATGGCCGTAGTCCGAGGCCCCCCGGGCGTCCACGCTTGGGTAGGAGTCGGGGTCCGACGTCGACTCCTCGCGAAAGGAGTCCGAGATGGACAAGATCCTCGTGGCCTACGACGGGACCGACCCGTCGAAGCGGGCCTTGCAGACGGCCGCGACCCTGAGCAAGGCCTTCAACGCCCCGATCGGCGTCGTCAGCGTCGTGCCGCGCCACCCGGGCCGGTCGCCGGTCGATCCGTGGGACGACGGCCGGGTCCACGCCGCCGAGCTCGTCGAAGCGCGCGAGCTGCTCCGGGCTGAAGGGCTCGAAGCCGAGTTGCTCGAGCCGATGGGCGATCCGGCGCTGATGATCGAGCGGATGGCCGAGAAGGGCGGCTACGACACGGTCGTGGTCGGGACCCGCGACCTCGGCTCGGTCGACCGCATGCTCCAGGGCAGCGTCTCCGAGCACGTCGCGACGCACGCGACCGCCACGGTCGTCGTCGCGCGATAGCGACCACACAGGCTGCACCCGGCGCTCGCGGCCCACACGCCGCGGGCGCCGACACTCCGGCCGTGGCGCCGGCGGTGCGGCCAGCCTGGCCGGGCTGACGCGCCTGCGTCCCGCAACGATCCGGGTCCGATGACCCTGCCACAGGGGCCGACCGACCCTGTGGGACCACGCATCGCGACGACTATGGTCCAGGTGATGGACGCCATGACCCGCACTCGACCGATCACCCACCGCACCGCCCCACGGTCGTCGGGGGGCGTCAGCATCCGCCGGATCCGCCGCTCCGACATCCCTGAGCTCGAGCGGTTCTATGCCGGGCTGTCCGACGAGAGTCGCCGGACGCGCTTCTTCGCCTCGGGCGCCGTGCTGAGCCATCAGCAGTCCGTGTCGTTCTGCACGCCTGACCACGACCACCGCGAAGGATTCGTGGCGGTCGCCCATGGTCGCGAGCCCGGCGACGAGCCGATCGTCGGCCACCTCTGCCTGGAGCCCGCCGGCGGCAACGTCGCGGAGGTCGCGATCGCCGTCGCGGATGCCGTGCAGCACCAGGGGATCGGTCGGCGCTTGATGGAGGCCGGTGTGCGCTGGGCCCGCGCGGAGGGCTTCACGACACTGACGGCCACGTCGTACATCGGCAACGGTCCCATCCACCGGCTCCTGGCCGGACTGGGCTGGCCGGCGCATACCCGTGACTCCGGCTCGGGCACCGAGGACGTCACCATCGACCTGCGGGCCGCGCCCCCTGGCTGACCCTCGCCACCGAGGCGGTCGCGGTCGCGCGACGGCGGTCGCGGTCGTCGCGCTCCGGATCGCTCAGTCGTTCGCGGCAGGCCCGGCCATCGCATGCACGAGGTCCGTCGCCGACAGCACGCCGACCGGCGTCTCTCCGTCGTCCGCGACGACCACCAGACGGTGGACGTGCTGCGCCTCCATCCGCCGGGCCGCCTCATGGACCGTGATATCCGTGGTCACGGTCAGGACGGGCCGACTCATGATGTGGCGGGCGCTGAGCCGGGACCAGTCCGCCCAGAGCTCCTCCGTGGCGCGGACGCGCAGGAGATCGGACTGACTCACGAGGCCCACCAGGAAGCCGCTCCAGTCCACGACCGGCACGCCGCTGATCCCCGCCCGATCGAGGACCTCGGCGATCTCGGCAACGGAGGTGTCGGGCCACACGACGATCGGATCGGGCGACATCAGCTCGCCGACCGTCGCGGGTCCCTCAGCAGTCGTCACATGCCTCGGCGATCTCGCGGACGAGGTCGCTCTCCGAGATGACCCCGATGGGCGCCAGGTCGTCATCGACCACGACCAGGCGATGGATACCCGACCCCGTCATCAGGCGGGCGGCCTCGTCGAGGCTCGCCCGGCCGTCGATCGTCTGGGCGGGGCTGGTCATCAGGTCGCGGACGATCAGCCCGTGCCAGCCGTGCCACGGGATGGCCGCGGCCTGGAGACGGATCAGGTCGGTCTGGCTGATGACACCCACCAGCCGGTCGGCGGCATCCACCACGGGCAGGCCGCTGATCTCGTAGCCGGCCAGGAGCTCCGCGACGCCGGCGATGGCTTCGTCCTCCGAGATGACGACCGGCGAGACCGTCATGACGCTCTCGACGGTGGGACCGGTCGTGTGCGTGACCATCATCACATCCACCTCCATCCGCGTCGCCACGGGAGCCCGACTCGGCGGGCACCGGGACAGGCGTGCTCCTCCGGGTCACCTCTACAGGCTGGCCGGGCGCTCCTCGGGTCGGGAGTGGCGACGGGCCCGAAATCGAGGGCCGAATGGCTCACATCCCGAGGGCCCGCCATGGTGCAGACTGCGAACGTGCGAATCGTCGAAGCCGCGGAGGCCGTCGCCGGCATCCGGTCGGGCGACCAGGTCTACCTGCACTGCGCGGCAGCGACCCCCTCGGTCCTGCTGGACGCGCTCGTCGCGCGCGCGCCGGACCTCCGCGACGTCGGCGTCGTCCACCTGCACTGCGAGGGTCCCGGCCCGCACCTGGCACCCGAGATGGCCCCGCACTTCCGCCATCGTGCCCTGTTCATCGGCCCGAACGCCCGCGCCGCCATCAATGCCGGTCGCGCCGATTACGTCCCGATCTTCCTGTCCGACGTCCCGCGACTGTTCGACTCGGGGGCGCTCCCCCTCGACGCGGTCTTCGTCAACGCGACCCCGCCCGACAGCCACGGCTTCTGTTCGCTGGGCACGTCCGTGGAGGCGATGCATGCCGCCATCCGGGCCGCGAAGACGGTCATCGTCCAGCTCAACCGGTCCATGCCGCGGACCCTCGGCGAGAGCTTCATCCACGTGGACGACATCGACCTCGCGGTCGAGGTGGACGTGCCGCCGTACGAGCATCGGATCGGGACGATCGGGGACGTGGAGCGGCGCATCGGCGAGCATGTCGCCGAGCTCATCCCCGATGGCGCGACCCTCCAGCTCGGGATCGGGGCGATCCCGTCGGCGGTCGCCCTCGCCCTCGGCGGCAAGCGCGACCTGGGCATCCACACCGAGATGTTCACCGACGCCATCGTCGACCTCGTCGAGTCCGGGGTCGTGACCGGGGCGCGCAAGGAGCGCAACCGCGGCAAGATCGTGACGGCCTTCATGATGGGCACGAAGCGCCTGTACGACTTCGTCCACGACAACCCGATGGTCGAGATGCGCTCGGTCGACTTCACCAACGACACGCACGTCATCCGCTCGTTCAGCCGGATGATGGCCATCAACTCGGCCATCGAGGTGGACCTGACCGGCCAGGTCGTGGCCGATTCGATCGGCCACCGCATGTACAGCGGCGTCGGTGGCCAGATGGACTTCATCCGCGGCGCCGCCCTGGCCGAAGCCGGGCGCGCGATCATCGCCCTCCCGTCCACCGCCGCCGGCGGGACGCGGTCACGGATCGCAGTCACGCTCGCTCCGGGCGCCGGCGTCGTCACGACCCGCGCGCACGTCCGGACCGTGGTCACCGAGTGGGGCATCGCGGAGCTGTTCGGACGGAGCGTGCCGGAACGCGCGCGTGCGCTGATCGAGATCGCCCATCCGGACTTCCGCGATCAGCTCGGGCGCGAGGCACGCGCCACGCACGAGCTCTGACCCCGGACCCAGGCCGCGGCACCCGGACCGTCACGAACCCAGGCCGCGGCGTGGCACGAGGGATGCGACCGGCTCGGCACGAGTGAGCGGCGCGGCCCCGCCGGTGTGGGACCGCGCCGCTCTGGCGCCGGGAAGGATCGGCGCCGCGTCAGACGCGGCCCTTGGGGACCGTGTGCCAGTAGGTCTTGTTGAAGACGATCTTGCCCAGGTGCCAGAGCTGGTTCGGCTTCGGCGGGCGGGGCGGGTGCTCGTAGTCGAACTGGAGGAGCGTGCCCTTCCCGTCGCCGATCTCGAAGAAGCACATGACCTTGCCTTCGTAGTCGGCGTGCTTGCCGGACGGGGTCCGGCCCTCGATGGCGGCGATGACGCGCTCCGCGACGACGGGCGCCTCGAAGTGGGCCGTGGAGCCCGCCTTCGACAGCGGCAGGTCCGTCGCATCGCCCAGGGCGTACACGTTCGCCCGGTCGCCGACGAGGAGCGTGTGGCGATCGGTCGGCAGCCAGCCGCCGGGCGCGGGCGCCAGGCCGGAGTCCATGAGGAACTGCTGGCCCTTGTGCGGCGGGACGAGGATGAGCAGGTCGTAGGGCAGTTCCTCGCCCTCGAGGCTCTGGACGACCTTGCGCTCGGGGTCGATCGCCTCGACGTTGAAGAACGTGTGGAGCTCGATGCCCTTGGTCTCGAGGATGGGCGTGGCCATCTCGGACACGCTCTCGATGGTGAACGCGCGCCCGATGGGCGAGCAGAAGTGCAGCTCGGTCACCCCACGCAGGTGTCGCTCGCGGAGTTCCGCCTCGATGAGGAACGCGACCTCCAGTGGCGCCGGCGGACACTTGTACGGCATCCCGGCGATGCCGATGACGATCCGTCCGCCGGTGAACGCGTCGAGTGCGGCGCGCAGCTTGGCGGCCGCCTCGGCGGTGTAGAAGTGCTGGGCTTCGGTGTCGAAGTGCTCGATGGCCTCCGGCACGATGCGCGAGCCGGTCGCCAGGACGAGATGGGCGTACTCGAGTTCTCGTCCATCGGTCAGGACGACCTTCGCCTCGACTTCGTCCACGCTCGCCACTTCGCCGATCACCAGGGTCACGCGCTTGTCGAGCAGGCTTCGCTCCGGGCGGGCGAGGTTCGACGCCCGCTCACCGCCCATCGCGATGTACATGAAGCCCGGCTGATAGACGTGCTGGCCGGTCGCATCGACGACGACGACCTCGACCTCGCCGCGGTCGATCCGGGCTCGAAGCTTCTTGACCAGGAGGTTGGCGGTGAGGGTTCCCCCGACACCGCCACCCAGGATGAGGATGCGCTGCATGACGGCCCTACCGAAGCTTCTCGACGACGATCTCGTCGTAGCCGTCGCGGGCTTCGAGGGCGACCAGTCGATGACCGGCCTTCTCGACCCACTTCGGGATGTCCGTCTTGGAGCCCTTGTCCGAGGAGTACACGGCGATCACGTCGCCGACCTGGCTCTCACGGATCGAGCGGATGAGTTCCATCAGCGGCCCCGGGCAGAAGCTGCCGCGGGCGTCGACGGTGCGGGTGATGGTGACGGCGGTATCGGTCATTTCGGTCACGCTCTTCCTAGATGAACAGGGGGGTGGAGTCGCCGGTCAGGAGGCCGATGACCGTGGCGGCGCCGGCGGGCTCGCCCATGCCCTCGATCATGTCCTCGGGCTTCAACCCGAACATGTCCATGGTCATCTGGCACGGGATGAACTCGACGCCGAGCGCCTGGGCGGCCTCGAGGAGTTCCTTCGGGCTGGCCACGCCGTACTGCTTGGCCAGGCGCCGCATCATCCACGGGCCCATCCCGAAGAAGTTCATCTTCGAGAGCTTGCGATGGCTGATGCCGGGGCGCTGCATCCCGGACATCATCTTCTGCATCGCGTTCTCGCCGGTGATGCGCTTCGAGTCCTTGACGAAGACCTGCAGGCCCCAGAACGTCACGAAGACGCGAGTCCTGACGCCCATCGCGGCGCTGGTGGAGGCGAGGATCATCGTGGCCCAGACCTTCTCGAGCTCACCGCTGTAGGCGATGATCAGGAAGTCCTTGGGCTTCACCTCGCCGTCGACGACCTCGGCGGGCTCAGGGAGGGTCCCCTCGGTCGCCTCCGGCCAGCCGTCCGCGGCGGCGATCGCCTCGGCCAGCGGGTCGAACGTGGTGCGTGTCTCGGTGGTCATCGTGTCCTCACTTCCGACGGATGACGAAGCGGTAGACCGCGCCATCCGATGACTGCTCGACGAGCTCGTTGCCCGTCGCGCGACACCAGGCCGCCACGTCCTTGATGGACCCGGCGTCGGTCGCGAGGAGCTCGATGGCGCCACCCGACGGGATGGCCTTGACGGCCTGGGCGGTCTTGACGATCGGCATCGGGCACGACAGCCCGCGCGCATCGATGGACTGGCTGATCTCGATGACCGGCATGACGATGGCTCCTTCCTTGGCTGGTTCGTTGGCTAGATGAAGACGATCCGACCCTCGTCGGCGTTGAGGTAGAAGGCGGTGACGCCCTCGACGCCGTCGACGAGCGGATCGAGATCGGACGGCTCGAGCTTGAGCAGGTCCATGGACAGCGAGCACGCCTGGATATCCACGTCGCCGAGGTCCTTGGCCTGGCGGAGCGTGTCCGCCCAGCTCGCCTGCCCGGCGCCGGCGAGGTCGTCCACGGCGGCCCGTCCGGCAGCTCCGGCTTCCGGCGCCAGGCCGTGGTCCAGCGCGATCCGGTCGGATCGGAACGAGTCCAGCGCCCAGTACTGCAGGAAGATGTGGACGGGCTTCCCGAGGGCGGCGGCGCCGGCGGTCAGGACCGCGGCGGCCTGCAGCTTGTCGTCCGTTCCGGAGAAGAGGACCAGGTTCAGTGGCTGTTCCATGGGGTCACCTCGTGTGGATGGCTGGCTGGTGGGGGGCGACGCTCGGACGGGTCGCACCGGTCAGGCCGGCAAGCCGCCCGAACCGGCGCTCGAGGACCGCGTGCACGATGCCGCAGGCGACCACGATCTCCGGGTCGGCGATGCGGTACCGGACCTCGCGACCGTCACGCTCGGCCTCCACCACCCCGGCCGATCGCATCACCGCGAGGTGCTGCGAGGCGTTGGGCTGGCTGATGCCGAGTTCGGCGGCCAGGGAGGCGACGCCGACCGGGCCGGCGGACAGGAGGTGCAGGATCCGAAGTCGCCGCGGATTCGCGAGCGTCTTCAGGAATTCGGCCTGGAGTGCGTCGATCTCGTCGGTGTGGTCCATGCCCTGAGACTGGACCCATGCGCATGTGCGCAACAGTGCCCACCGGCCCATCGAGGGGTGCTGAGTGGCCCGGGCCGAGTCGCCCGGCATCGCCCCGGGACCCGGCGGGCGGAGGCGGGGCCGACGATCAGCGCCCGGGCGTCGCCCACGAGCGCAGGCTTCGCATGTAGTTCGCCCGCTCGAACGACGACCGATCCTCGACCCGCGCCTGGCTGGCGCTCCCTCGGACCTGCGCGACCGAGTCGTAGTCGTGGTCCTCGAGCCAGCCTCGGAGTTCGGCTTCCACGGTCGCGACGTGACCCGGGCCATGCCGCAGCAGGGCGGAGGTCATCATCACCACGTCCGCGCCGACGATGAGCCCCTTGAGCGCGTCGAGACCGGTCTGCACGCCGGACGTCGCGGCCAGCGACACGCCCGCGCCGAGCTGGGGCCGGAGGATGCCGATCCAGCGCACCGGCAGCCGAAGCTCCCACGGCGCGCTCAGGTCGAGTCGTGGGACGACCTCGAGCGATTCGAGGTCCAGGTCCGGCCCGTAGAAGCGGTTGAACAGGACGAGTCCGTCGGCGCCCGCATCGACGGCGGCCGCGGCGAAGTGGGCCATCGCGGAGTAGAACGGGCTGAGCTTGACCGCCAGCGGGATCGTGATCGCGGCCCGGACCGCGGCGATGAGCGCCAGGTCCAGCGCATCGCTCTCGCCGGCCGTGCGGCTCGGGTCGGCGGTCATGTGGTACAGGTTGAGTTCCAGGGCATCCGCCCCGGCCGCCTCGATCCGACGGGCGTAGTCCACCCATCCACCCGGTGTGCTCGCGTTGAGGCTCGCGATCAGCGGCACGCCGACCCGGGCCTTGACCCGCTCGAGCGACGTGATGTACCGGTCCGCGGCGCTCATGAGCGAACCGACCGCCGGGAAGTAGTCCAGGGCCTCGGCGAACTGCTCCGTCCCCTGGTCGAGCGCCCGGTCGAGCTCCAGCTGCTCCGCCAGGATCTCCTCCTCGAACAGCGACGGCAGCACGATCGCGCCGACGCCGGCCCGCTCCAGCAGGGTGGCCGTGGCCGGCTCCCCGTTGTGCGGCGCGGCCGAGGCGACGATCGGCGACCGGAGGGGGAGGCCCAGGTAGGTGGTGCGGAGATCCACGCTCATGACGGGTCCCTCTCGCGCTCGTAGCGATACCCGGCATCACTCTCGACATCGGGCAGGATGTCCGGGTCGGGTCGATGCACGTGCGGCACGGTGCGCTCGATGCCGGCGAGCTGTTCGTAGTAGTGCCAGCGCTCGTCCGCGTCTTCCTGGGCCAGCCCGGCGAGCTCCGCCGCGCGGTCCGGATCCGTCCGCCGGAGGACGGCGAAGCGGGTCTCGTTCGCGACGAAGTCGGCGATCGGGATGGAAGGCGCGTGTGAGTCCAGCTTGAACGGCCGGCCGCCTTCCACCTCGCTGGGCTGGAAGCGATACAGCGGCCAGTACCCGCTCTTGACGGCATCCTTCTGGTGGGTCATGGACTTGCCCATGTCGATGCCGTGGGCGATGCAGGTGCTGTAGGCGATGACGAGGGACGGACCCGGCCAGGCGTCGGCCTCGAGCAGGGCCTTCGTGGTCTGGAGGTCGTTCGCCCCCATCGAGACCTGGGCCACGTAGACGTTGCCATACGACCGGGCGATCGCGCCGAGGTCCTTCTTGGCGGTGCCCTTTCCGGCGGCCGCGAACTTGGCCACGGCGCCGCGAGGGGTCGCCTTCGAGGCCTGGCCGCCGGTATTCGAATAGACCTCGGTGTCCAGGACCAGGATGTTGACGTTGCGACCGGACGAGAGGACCTGGTCGACGCCACCGAATCCGATGTCGTAGGCCCAGCCGTCCCCGCCGATGATCCAGATGCCCTTGCGGACGAGGTCGTCGGCGAGCGTCTCCAGGTGTCGGGCGTCGGGGGCGAACGGACCGCGCACGGCGGCCAGGGCCGCGCGCAGCTCGGTGACGCGTTCGCGTTGCGACACGATCTCCGCCTCGGTGCCCTGTGGCGCCCCCAGCAGGGCGTCGACGAGCTCGCCCCCGAGCGTCGGCCGGAGGCGCTCGAGCGACTGGCGGGCCTGGTCGGTCTGCGCGTCGAGCGCGAGCCGCATGCCGAGCCCGAACTCGGCGTTGTCCTCGAACAGCGAGTTGGCCCACGCCGGGCCTCGTCCCGCTGCGTTCACCGTCCAGGGTGTCGTGGGCAGGTTGGCGCCGTAGATGGACGAGCAGCCGGTGGCGTTGGCAACGATCATCCGGTCTCCGAAGAGCTGGCTGACCAGGCGGATGTAGGGCGTCTCGCCACAGCCGCCGCACGCGCCGGAGAACTCGAAGAGCGGCTCCAGGACCTGGCTGCCCTTGACCGTGTCGTGGGCGATCAGGCTCCGATCGAGCGGTGGGATGGACTGGAAGAAGTCCCAGCGGGCCCGTTCGACATCGCGGTGCTCGGCGACGGGCGCCATGTCGATGGCCTTGTGGCTCGTGTCGGTCTTGCTCTTGGCAGGACAGACATCGACACAGACGCCGCAGCCGGTGCAGTCGTCCGGTGCGACCTGGATCGTGAGCCGGTGGTCGGCGAGGTCCCGGGACTTGAACTCCTTGCTCGGGAAGCCCGCCGGTGCCGCGTCCACGGCAGCGGTGGGGAAGACCTTCATCCGGATGGTCGCGTGTGGGCACACCATGGCGCACTTGCCACAGTCGATGCAGATGGCGGGATCCCAGATCGGGATCGACTGGGCGATGGCGCGCTTCTCGTACTTCGTCGTCCCGGTCGGGAAGGTGCCGTCGACCGGGAGCGCGCTTACCGGGAGCAGGTCACCTTCGCCGGCGATGAGGCGCGAGGTGATGCGTTCGACGAAGTCGGGCGCGGCGCCCGGTGCCGGCTGGGCCGCGAGCGGTGCGTCGTCGACGGGGCCGGCGGTGACATGCGCGAGGCCGGCGAGCGCGCGATCCACGGCCGCGAAGTTGCGCGCCACGACCGCCTCGCCGCGCTTCGCGTAGGTCCGCTCGATGAACGTCTTGATCCGCGAGATCGCCTCGTCCGCCGGAAGGATGCCGGCGAGCTGGAAGAAGCACGGCTGCATCACGGTGTTGATGCGGCTGCCCATGCCGACCTCGGCGGCGACGGCGAGCGCGTCGACGACCCAGACGTCGATGTCCTTTTCGACGATCTGGCGTCGGACATCCACGGGGAGGTGATCCCAGACCTCGTCGGGTCCGTACGGCGCGTTGAGCAGGAAGGTCGCGCCGTGCTTCGCGAGCTCGAGGACCTTCGTCCTGCCGAGCAGGCCGAACTGGTGGCAGGCGACGAAGTCCGCCTCCTCGACGAGGTAGGTCGACCGGATCGGCTCCGGACCGAAGCGCAGGTGCGAGACCGTGACCGAGCCCGACTTCTTGGAGTCGTACACGAAGTAGCCCTGGGCGAACAGGTCGGTGCTCTCGCCGATGATCTTGATCGAGGCCTTGTTGGCGCCGACGGTCCCGTCCGAGCCAAGCCCGAAGAACACGGCTCGGACCTCGCCGGCCGGGGCCACGTGCCGGAAGCCGGTGTCGATCGGCAGGCTGAGATGGGTCACGTCGTCGTAGATGCCCACCGTGAAGTGGCGCCTGGGGCGGGCGGCCGCCAGCTCATCGAAGATCGGCTTGACCATCGACGGCGTCAGCTCCTTCGACGACAGCCCGTAGCGACCCCCGATCACCCGCGGCGCGACCGCGAACGGTGGCGTCTCGCCGTCCATCGCCTCGCTGAGGGCCGCGACCACGCCCAGGTACAGCGGCTCGCCGACCGCCCCGGGCTCCTTGGTACGGTCCAGGACGGCGATGGCGCGGACGGTCGCCGGCAGCGCGGCCAGGATCCGGTCGGCCGGGAACGGCTGGAAGAGGCGGATGCGCAACATCCCGACGCGTTCGCCGTCGGCCACGAGCGCGTCGACCGTCTCCTCGATGGCCCCGCTCGCGGAGCCCATGACGACGATGACTCGCTCGGCGTCGGGCGCCCCGTGATAGTCGACGAGGCCGTACTGCCGCCCGGTCCGGGCCGCCAGCTCGTCCATGACCTCCTGGACGATGCCCGGGACGGCCAGGTGGTACGGATTGGACGCCTCCCTGGCCTGGAAGAAGACGTCCGGGTTCTGGGCGGTGCCCCGCACGACCGGCGCCTCGGGAGTCAGGCCGCGCCTGCGGAAGGCCAGCACGTCTTCATCGCGGACGAGCGCCCCGATGTCCTCGGGCTCGAGCACGGCGATCTTGTCGATCTCGTGCGAGGTCCGGAAGCCGTCGAAGAAGTGGAGGAAGGGGACCCGCGCCCGCAGCGTCGCGGCGTGGGCAACGAGGGCGAAGTCATGCGCCTCCTGCACGGACCCGGCGGCCAGCATCGCCCAGCCCGTCGTCCGGGCGTGCATCACGTCGCTGTGATCGCCGAAGATCGACAGGGCGTGGGTGGCGATCGTCCGCGCCGCCACATGGATCACCGCCGGCGTCAGCTCACCGGCGATCTTGAACATGTTCGGCACCATCAGGAGCAGGCCCTGGGAGGCGGTGAAGGTCGTCGCCAGCGCGCCCTTCTGGAGCGCCCCGTGGAGGGCGCCCGCCGCGCCGGCCTCGGATTGCATCTCCACGACGTCCGGGACCTTGCCCCACAGGTTGGGCCGGCCGGCGGCCGACCAGTCGTCGCAGTGCTCGGCCATCGGGGACGCCGGGGTGATCGGGTAGATCGCGATCACCTCGCTCACCGCGTAGGCGACGCGGGCGGCGGCCTCGTTGCCGTCCAGGCACTCGTATCGCTGGTTCACGCTGGGCCTCCCATGGCGATCTGGTTCGATGTCGCGTTCGTGGGTGGCCCAGTGGCGCGGCCATCGACGAGCCATGTCGAGGGTAGCCCTCGGTCGGCGGGCCCTGACCCTGCCGGATGGTCCGGAATGGCGGGAGCATCGGGTCCTTTCGTCACGGCTGGGCGCGCGAGACCGCAGGCAGGTATGGTCGTGCCATGGGCACGATCATCAGTGCGCCGGACACCGTCCCGTCGACTGCCGACGTGGTCATCGTCGGGGGCGGCATCGCCGGGGCCAGCGACGCCTTCTTCCTGGGGCAGGCCGGGCTCTCGGTCGTGATCGTGGAGCGAGGTGAGCAACTCGCCGGCCTGACCACGGCCCAGTCCGTCGCGTGCTTCCGGGCGCAATGGGATGAGCCGGACTACGCGGCCCTCGTCCTGCCCAGCATCGAGTTCTACGGCGCCTTCGCGGAGCGGATCGGGCTGCCGGGTTGGGACATCGGCCTGCATCGTGGTGGCTGGCTGTTCATCACCGGTGCCTCGTCGGGACCGTCGGATGTCGCGGCCTTCGTGGCCGGGCATCGTCGGCTGGGCGTCTACGACTCCGAGGCGCTCGACGGGGACGAGGCGCGCCGCCGATTCCGGTGGCTCGGGCCGGACGTCACGGCGGCCTCCTATCGAGCCGACGATGGTTGGGTGTCGCCGTACGAGGTGACGTACGGGTTCGCCCGGGCGAGCGGCGCCACGGTCCTGCTGCGCACCACGGCGACCCGGTTGATCACGGACGGAGGCGGCATCGCCGGGGTCGAGACGGTTCGCGGGACGATCGCGACTCGGCGGTGCGTGCTGGCCGGCGGCCCGTTCTCCGCCGATCTGGCGACGACCGCCGGGGTCACCCTCCCGGTCGAAGCCCTTCGCCGCCATCGCGCGATGATCGCGGCACGCCCTGAGATCCCGGCGGACGGCCCGATGACGGTCGACATGGACACGCACGCGTACTGGCGACCGGAGGGCGGCGGCGCCTTCCTCGGGATGGGCCTGCCCGAGGCGCCGAGCGAACCCGCGATCGACGTGCCGGTCGACTGGACGTTCCCGGCCATGGCGATGGACGCCGCCGGTCGCCTGGTGCCGTTCTGGCAGGACCTCGCCGCGCGCCTGTCGGGAGCAGAGGTGTCGGTCGGGGCCGGCCAGTACACGGTCACCACCGATGGCCGTCCGATCATCGGCCCGACGGGCGGCCCGGACGGCCTGTTCATGCATGGTGGCGACAACGGCTGGGGCGTCGAGTCGGCGCCGGAGGCGGGTCGTCGGCTGGCGGCGGCGGTGCTTGCGGGCGGCATCGGACCGGACGACCCGTTCCGGATCGATCGCCCGTCGCTCGCCGGTCATGAGGGTCGTACCGTCACGTATTGACCCGAGGGCCCGGCGGTATCATCGACCGACTGCCGCTCCCACCTCCGCGCGTCGGACACCGGAGCCCGAACCGATGCAGGAGGACCCGATGGCCACGACCCTTGACTTCGCCGACCGCACCGACTTCGAGGATGCGGACCGAGGATTCATCGGCAAGCTGGATCCCGCGGTGGTCAAGTCACCGGATGGCCGAGTCATCTGGGATAACGACGTGTACGCTTTCCTCGACGCCGACGTGCCGGCCACGGCCAACCCGAGCCTGTGGCGCCAGGGCCAGCTCGTGGCTCGGCAGGGCCTGTACGAGGTCACCGACGGGATCTACCAGGTCCGCGGACTCGACCTCTCGAACATGAGCCTGATCGAAGGCGACACCGGCGTCATCGTCATCGATCCGCTCATCTCGGCGGAGGTCGCGGCGGCCGCGTTGGCCCTGTATCGCGCGCACCGTGGCGACCGTCCGGTGGTCGCCGTCATCTACTCGCACTCGCACGCCGACCATTTCGGGGGCGTCCACGGCGTGACCGACGGCAGCGTGCCGATCATCGCCCCGGCTGGGTTCCTTGACCATGCCGTCGCCGAGAACGTGTATGCCGGTGTGGCCATGAACCGGCGCGCCTCGTACATGTACGGGGCGATCCTGGACAAGGGCCCGCGCGGCCAGATCGGCGCCGGCCTGGGCATGACCACGTCGCTCGGGTCGGTCGGTCTCATCCCGCCGACGCTCGACATCACCCATACCGGCCAGGAGGAGACGATCGACGGCGTCCGGATCGTCTTCCAGCTGACGCCCGGGACCGAGGCCCCGTCCGAGATGAACTTCCACTTCCCGGCTCGACGGGCCCTGTGCATGGCCGAGAACGCCACGCACAACCTGCACAACCTGCTGACCCTTCGCGGCGCCCTCGTGCGCGACCCACGGATCTGGTCGCGCTACCTGACCGAGGCGATCAACCTGTTCGCCGCCGGGACCGACGTGGCGTTCGCCTCGCACCACTGGCCGACCTGGGGTGGCGATCGGGTCGTGCGGTTCCTGTCCGAGCAGCGCGACCTGTACGCGTACCTCCACGACCAGACGCTCCGGATGCTCAACCAGGGCTACACCGGCATCGAGATCGCCGAGCGGATCGAGATGCCGCCGACGCTCGAGCGCGCCTGGCACACCCGCGGCTACTACGGGTCCGTGAGCCACAACGTGAAGGCCATCTACCAGCGATACATGGGTTGGTACGACGGGAACCCGAGCAGTCTGTGGAAGCATCCGCCGGTCGAGACCGCGACCCGCTACGTGACCCTGCTCGGCGGGACGGCCGCCGTGGTCGCCAAGGGTCGCGAGTTCGCGGCGAACGGCGACCTCCGGTTCGCGGCCGAACTGCTCGGACACGCCGTCTTCGCCTCCCCGGACGACGCCGACGCGAAGGCCGCGCTGGCCGACACGTACGAGCAGCTCGGGTTCGGGGCGGAGAACGGCACCTGGCGCAACTTCTACCTGACCGGGGCGCAGGAACTGCGAGCGGGTATCAAGGCGACGCCGATCGACACCGGCGGGGGCATGGCTTCGGCGTTGACGGTCGAGCAGTTGTTCGACTCCATCGCCATCCGCGTGGATGGGCCGAGGGCCTGGGACGAGTCGCTCACGATCGACTGGCACCTGAGCGACGTCGGCGAGGACGTCCGGATGCAGCTCAGCAACGGCGTGCTGATCCACCACCCGTTCAAGGGGACCGGAGCGGATCTCACCCTGACCCTGACCAAGACCCAGCTCCTCGGGCTGCTCGGCGGCGCCGGCCTCGACGGCATCCAGACCGCGGGCGATCCGAATGTCCTCGGGCGTCTCCTTGCGGTGCTGGACACGCCCGACCCGAGCTTCGCGATCGTCACCCCGTAGACCGAAGGCCGTCGACCCGATCGTCCTCGGCGACCGTCAGGCGGTCAGGCCGCCCAGGGCCTGTCCGAGCAGCTTGGCGCCGATGACCAGGCACAGGACGGCCATGATCACCGCGTTGTGCTCGCCCAGCCAGCCCTTCATCCGGTCGAGGACGCCTGGCGCGCGATCGCCGAGGGCGAAGTAGATGACGACCGGTAGGGCGACGCCGAGGGTCGCGATGACCGCGAAGACGAGGTAGGCGACGGCCTGTTCGCTTGTCGGCAGGTCGGTCTGGGCGATCGTGGCCGCGGCGCCCACCGCGAGGAGCAGGTTCTTCGGATTCAGCCCGGACAGGAGGGCCGCCGCGCCCAGCGCCTTGACCGGCGTAAAGGCGTCGATCGCACCCATCCAGGCGGGCGTCGGGGGTGTCTCGCCGTCGTGCGGCCGACCCCGGAACTGGCGAGCGGCGAGTCCGAGGAGCAGCACGCCCAGGATCGCCTCGAGCCAGAGGGCCCAGGTCGCCGTGCCGCCGGAGCCGCCGACGGCCCCACCGAGCCCGATGACCACGATGCCGATGACACCCAGGCCGATCAGCCAGCCGACGATGAACGCCGGCCCGTTCACGCGTGCCCGGCGACTGACCAGCATGAGGATCACGGCGATGATCGGGATCGGGCTGATGGCGACGCCGACCGCCATCGGCAGGAC